>NZ_FYDW01000007.1:0-242806 GCF_900187555.1 Pseudomonas sp. Irchel s3f19
TTATCTCTGCGCGCAGGCGGGCATCCTGAGCGCCTTTGCGAAGTTTGATCCGGCGTAGCAGTTCCGACTTTTCAGTTTCGGAAAGGGTAATGACGGTTGCTGGTCGGCCCATGTCGATGCCCTTGGAGAGTTGGCTTCTACAGAGCCTAGCTCAGATTTTCAGCGGTATTTGTGAAACACCACACTAGACAAAGCAACACTCGCTGATAGTGATCCTCGATCCGTCAAGCGTGCAAGGGATCGTGTCTCTGGAAGTTGTGTAACTCATCTCGCGGCGCTATTGAGCGTCCTCCACACCTTTGCTTGATCAGCAGAAAACCAAGATTGACCATGTAAGGATTTTTCCTTACCCTTCAACCAATACATCCGGGAGAACGCTCATGCCTGCCATCCACGAAATCGCCACATTGACCTCGAAGGGGCAGATCACACTGCCCAAATCCGTTCGCCAGCTTTTGGGCATTGACACTGGTGGCAAGATTGCATTCGACGTACGCGGAGGTGAAATCGTGGTCAGCCGCGTAGAAACCACCCACGAAGACCCTGCCATCGGTGCGTTCCTGGGTTTGCTGGAGGCTGATATCCGAGGCGGCCGCAACCTCACCACTCTGCCGGAAGACTTGGCGCAAACCATGCTCGCCAACGCAAACCACTCCGTAAACCTGGACGAAGATATCGATGGTGAGGTCGCGATCTGATGCTGCGACATGGCTGGACACTGTTGTTCCATGAAGGTGTGACTTTACAGCTACGCAAATTGCAAGAAGCCGCCGCCCGGGCCGAGCAGAACGACCCGCAAGGTTTTGAAAGCAACGCCAACGTCAAGCTGCTTCGGGCATTGAGCCATCTGATCATGGAGGCTGTGCCTGCCGATCCGGGCCGTGATGAGTTCCGCCAAGGGAATACGCTGGGCACCGCGTACCGACATTGGCGCCGTGCAAAAATCGGCAGGTGCTTTCGGCTGTTCTTTCGCTACGACTCAAGGTCCAAGGTCATCGTCTATGCATGGGTCAACGACGAAAATACGCTAAGGTCCGCAGGCAGCAAATCCGATCCCTACGCCGTATTCGAGAAGATGCTGGGCTGCGGCAACCCTCCTGATGACTGGGGTGCGCTGACTGCTGCAACGCGTAGCGACTGGGACGAGCCCAAAGCATAAATGGCGCAAGTGGGTGAGGGATTGCACGTTTCGCGCCAGCCCCGCCCCCGGTGTATCCACTGTAATCCACTCGTAGCTGCTGTAAAAATGGGTACATCTGGTGGAAACCAATTCCCCATTCATAACCATCTGACTTATATGAATGGCCAAATTTTTTTGGGGACCCTGAGAGTCTTTGAATCGCACATCGAGTCCAGAAATACTCTCCCCTCAAATCAGACGGACACAATCACATCGAATGCTGATTGTGGTGTTCTTCGCGTCTTTAGATATGACCGGATTCACCTTCAGATCCGCCCCAATACCATCGGCCAATATTTTAAGGCTGAAGACACTTATACGTGGGTTGTCCGTCACTACGGAGACTAAGGCTACCAAAAACCACTGGCCACCCAAAGCGCGCTGCACCAAATTAAAGCTACCCCCTTGCGTAACTACCCCAAACATCTATATCATGCCGCCCGCAAATAATGGCATTATGCTATAACAGGCTGTAGTCTCAGCCGCACTCCGCTTGCGGCCAACGGCCGTGTCAAGGTTAGCAATGACGCAAGACCTCGTTTTACAGGCGCTCAGGGAGGCGCTGCTAACCGCCGCCATGGTGGCCGCGCCATTGCTGCTGGCGGTGCTGATCGTTGGCTTGCTGATTAGCATTCTCCAGGTCGCTACGCAGATCCAGGAAATGACCCTGACCTTCGTCCCGAAGTTAATCGTGAGCGTGGTGATGCTGCTGGTTTTCGGTGGCTGGATGCTGAGCTTGCTCAGGCAATTCGCCCTGAGCGTCATCACCCGCGCCGCCAGTCTCTAGCCCTCGCCTTCCTTCGCAATACGGACGTTGCTATATCGTGTCGAGCTCCTTTTTCGTCAATGCTTTACTGCTGTCCGTGCGCCTGCTGCCGCTGATGGTGGCTTCGCCCATCCTGTTTTTCACACGCATCCCTTTGACCGTCCGGGTGCTGCTGAGCCTCGCCCTGGCAACAGTGATCGCCAGTGCAATACCGGCAGCATCGGCGCCACGAGTCACCGTACTTGTGCTGGCCGGCGAACTGCTGCTTGGTACAGTCATGGCCTTTGCCCTCCATGCCGCCCATGCTGCGCTGGACATGGCCGGCAAGCTGATCGACACCCAGGTCGGCCTGAATGCCGCCGGGGTTTTCGACCCAGGCACAACAGGCTTGAGCGGCATGGTCTCGGAACTGCTGACCCTCACCTTGGCGGTATTGTTCGTCAGCCTCGACCTGCACCATGACCTGCTGCGGGTGTTCAGTGCGCTGCTCGCAACGGTGCCACCCGGTTCGGTATCGGTGGGGCTGCTTGATATCTCGCTGGCTGGCATTCTGACGCGCCAGCTCCTACTCGCCTTTCTGCTGGTCAGCCCGATTATTGTCGGGCTGTGGTTGATCGATGCTGCGTTCGCCTTCCTGTCGCGCTCCATGCCTCAAGCCAACGTGTACTTCCTGGCTCTTCCGGTGAAGCTTGGCATGGGCATGTTCCTGGTATTGCTGACCCTGCCGTTGCTCGTCCAGCGCCTTCCGCGGTTGCTCGAGCAGGCTCTGCACTTCGCTTACGTCCCGGGGGCCAGCGCATGAGCGGCGGCGACCAGCAGGAAAAAAGCGAACAGGCCACGCCTTTCAAGCTTGATGAGGCACGTAAGAAAGGCCAAGTCGCGCGCAGCCCGGAACTGCTTTCGTTCATGATGCTGCTGAGCTTCCTGTTCGTAATTTCAGCCACCGTCCGCGAGCTCTGTGGCGTTATCGCCACCCACAGCCACTGGTGGCTGGGCAACGCCGCCAGCCTCGGCCAAGACTGGGGCAACGTGTCCGCCCAGGGCAGCCACAGCCTGCGCCATTTGCTTGATGCGCTGATGCCCCTGCTCGGTGCGCTTGTGCTGGTGGCGATACTGACCAACCTGATCTTCAACGGTCCGGTATTCTCCCTCACCCCGATCAAACCCGACTTCAAGCGCCTGCACCCGGTCCAGGGGCTCAAGCGCATGTTCAGCCGGCGCATGCTGGTAGAGCTGCTCAAGGTCTTGGCCAAAGGCGTGCTGTTTTCGCTGGCACTGTACTACCTGTTCCTGGGCTTGCTACGAGAACTGCTCGACCTCGCTACCCTCGCCCCGCTCGCGCTGCCCCCGGCCATGCATGGGCTATTGATGCAAGTGGGCTTCGCCGTACTGATGGTGATGGCGGCAGCGATGCTGTTCGATATCTGGTACTCGCGTCGGGACTTCGCCCGGCAGATGCGCATGAGCCGTCGCGAGGTCAAGGATGAGCATCGCCGCCGCGAGGGTGACCCGGAAGTGCGCTCGCGCCGACGTCAGTCCCAGCAGGAGCTACTGCAGAAAACCGCCGCGCTGGGCAAGGTCAAAGACGCTGATGTGATCATCACCAACCCGACCCACTACGCCGTCGCCTTGCAATACCGCCCGGCGAGCATGCGCGCACCGGTGGTGGTAGCCATGGGCCGCGGCCTTCTGGCCCTGCGTATCCGCGGCCTGGCACGCAAGCACCAGGTGCCGGTGCTGCGCCGCCCAGGCCTGGCCCGTAGCCTGCACGCCCTGGCCCAACTCGATGCAGCCATTCCTGATATCACGCAAAACGAAGTGGCCCGGGTATACCGGTGGATCATTTCCGTGCCCGGCAACAAGGTCATGACCCCATGAAAGCGATCTGGTCCCGATTCATGAATGAAGGCAGCGATCTGCTGCTGGCAATCGCCGTGATCGGCATTCTTCTGGTGCTGTTCACCCCGATACCCACGGTGCTGCTCGACCTGCTGCTGCTGACCAACTTCGCCATCGCCCTGCTGGTGCTGCTGGTGACGTTCGACACCGACAAGCCGCTGAGTTTCTCCACCTTCCCATCGCTGCTGTTGATGACAACGCTGTTCCGCCTGTCGCTGAACATCGCCGCTACCCGGCTCATCCTCACCGACGGAGATGCCGGCCAGGTGATCAGCGCCATAGGCCGTCATGTGGTGGGTGGCAACTATGTGATCGGCTTCGTGGTATTCCTGATCCTGGTGGTGGTGCAATACGTAGTGGTCACCAGCGGTGCACAACGGGTCGCCGAAGTGGCCGCACGTTTTACCCTGGACTCGCTGCCTGGCAAGCAGATGAGTATCGACGCCGACCTCAACATGGGGCTGATCGATCAAGACGAAGCGAAGAAGCGCCGCAGCCAGCTGGAGCGCGAATCGAACTTCTACGGCGCGATGGACGGCGCTTCGAAATTCGTCAAAGGCGACGCTGTGGCGGGGATCATCATCATCGCCATCAACATCGTCGGCGGCCTCTCCGTGGGTTTGCTGCAAAAGTCCATGAGCTGGGGCGATGCTCTTCATCACTACACCCTGCTGACCGTTGGAGACGGCATCGTCACCCAAATCCCTTCGCTGATCATTGCGGTCGGCGCAGGCATCATCATTACCCGCGCCGCCACCGACGCGCGCCTTGGCCAGGAACTGGGCCGCCAGGTTTCAGCCTATCCGAAGATCCTGCTGGTCGTGGCGTTGGTCACCCTGCTCCTGATGATGATGCCGGGCCTGCCGATACTGCCGCTGTTGCTGCTGTGCCTGGTGTTTTCTGCAGCCGCCTGGTTCGCCTGGCGCAGGAAGCGCCCCACGGTGGGCGAGCATGACAGCGAGGGCAGTAGCGTGGTCGACCAGGCCCAGGGCAGCGAGACGGAGGACATCTATGCCCTGATGAGCAGCCAGCCTTTCGAGTTGCGCCTAAGTGCGGACCTTGCCAGTAATGTGTTGTCGGTCAGCAGCACCTTGAGCCTGCGTATAGACAACCTTCGCAAGCAGTTTGCCCGCGACTATGGCTTTGCCCTGCCGCAACTGCACGTGCATGTGGAAAAAAAGCTCGGCCCCGGCACCTACCAGGTTTGTGTTCAGGGTGCGGTCATCGCCAACGGCGAGCTGGCCTTCGACAAGCTGCTGGCAATCAATCCTGGCAATGCAACCCTGGCCCTCGAAGGTCGCCTCACCCGCGAACCCACCTACGGCCTTGCCGCCTTGTGGATTGACCCGGCTCAACGCAACCAGGCACGTGTTGCCGGGCATACCCTGGTGGAACCGGACACCGTGCTGCTCACGCACCTGTCGGAACTCGCCCGGCGCTACGCCCCGGACTTCCTCACCCGCGCCGAAACCGAGCGCTTGGTAGAGAAGAAACGCGATGCCCTGGGCAGTTTGGTAGACGAGTTGATTCCACAGGTCCTCAGCTATTCGGATGTGCAACGTGTACTTCAACTGCTGTTGCGCGAGCAAGTACCGATCCGCAACCTGGAAACCATTCTCGAGGTGCTGGTGGACACCGGCCGTACCCAGAAAAACGCCGAGGACCTCGCCGAGAAGGTCCGCGAACGCTTGGGCGCTGCACTGTACGAGCGCTTACTGGACAAGAATGGCGAACTCAACGTGCTAACCCTGGCCCCGCAACTTGAAGGCTACATGCTGGCCGCCACCCGCCCCCGAGACGGCCTGCCGGGCGCCCTGTTACCGGGAAGGGAGCTGGAGCAGTTCGTCGGCAACATGGCACGCGAAGCCGAGCGCCAGCTCAGTACCAACAAGCAGCCGGTGCTGCTCTGCGCAGCGCCGCTGCGGCGCGTGCTGCGTGCCTTCATGGCCCGTGCAGTTCCGCACCTGGCCGTGCTGTCTGTCAATGAGGTTGGTCAGCATGCCCGGGTGGTCTCGGCGGGCATGATCGATTTACCGAACTTCCCCCGTCAGGAGAGCTGATGAGCGATCTGATCATGCAACTGGCCGGCGTTATCCAGCGCGACATCGATAGCCTGAACGCGGTCTCGCAGAACGTCGCCAACGCCAATACCCCGGGCTATCGCGCCAGCCACAGCTTCAATGTGCTAGCCCCGGTGAGTACGCCCACGGGTGCCAGCCAAGGCCTGGAAAGCATTGCAAGCCGCACCAGCTTCGACCTGCAAGGGGGTGCCCTGCAACAGACAGGCACCGCTACCGACCTGGCCCTGACAGGCGAGGCCTGGTTCGCTTTGCAGGATGGCCAAGGCACCCTGCTGACTCGCGACGGGCGTTTTCATGTCGACAACAGCGGCTATCTGGTCAACGCCAGCGGCCTGCGCGTACTTGGCGACAGTGGCCCGTTGCAGGTGGACACCGGTGTACTCAAGGTCGACAGCCGTGGCGAGGTGCTTCTCGACGAGCAGCCCGTGGCTCGCCTGAACCTGGTGCGGATCAGCGACCCGACACGGCTGACCGCCGTCGGTGCCGGCCTCTACCAATACACCGGCCGCATGGCCCCGGCACAGGATTACGTGGTTCATCAAGGCGTGCAGGAACGCTCCAATGTGGCCCTGGGCAATGACATGGTGAAAATCATGGAAGTCACCCGCCATGTGGAAAGCATGCAGCGCGCACTCTCGGTGTACGACGGCCTGCTCGATACCGGCATCAACCAATTGGGAAAGGATTGAGAAGCACGACATGATCGACGCATTGAGCATCGCCAGCTCCGGCCTGACGGCGAACCAGAACTGGATCGACACTATTTCCAACAACGTCGCCAATATGCAGACCCTTGGCTACAAGCGCAGCCAGGTAGAGTTCCACGACCGCGTGCGTGAAGTCGCAACCCGTGACGAAACGGGCGCGACCAGCGAAATCCTCACCGCAGGTGCCGGTATCCAGGCGGCCCCGACGACCCAGGTGTTCAGCCTCGGCACACTGCGCCAGAGCGGCAACGAGCTGGACCTGGCAATCCAGGGTGACGGCTTTTTCGAAGTAGCCCTACCCACTGGCGAGATGGCCTATACCCGCGCCGGGCGGTTCCACCTCGACAGCAACGGCCAGCTTGCCCTGACCAGTGGCCAGGTGTTGACCTCCGACCTGCGCGTGCCACCTGACGCAAGCAAGTTGGTGATCGACCAGGCCGGGCAGGTCCAGGCGACCCTCACCGAGACCGGTGAAGTCATCACCATCGGCCAACTGCAACTGGTGCGCTTCGCCAGCGCCAACAACCTGGCCAAGCTCAGTGATGGCCTTTACCGCCCCACAGCCGCCAGCGGCGAGGCGCTGTACGCGGAACCCGGCCGCGACGGCCTGGGCTCGCTGCTGCAGGGCTATGTGGAAATGTCCAACGTCAACCTGATCGACGAGATGTCCAGCCTGGTCCTGGCCCAACGTGCCTACCAGATGAACGCACGGCTGCTGCAGGCCAGCGACCAGATCCTCGAAACCATCAACAACCTGCGGCGCTGAACAATGGAACTGCGCCGATCTGCCCTGCTTGCGCTACTCCTCAGCGCGCCCGCCCTGGCTTGCGATACAGACGACCAACAGCGTCTGCTGGTACGCATCGATGTGCAGGTCCGTGCGGGCCTGGCGCTGGACAGCGCACAGCTGGAATTGACGCCGATTGGTGCACTGCCGACGTTGGCGGCGCCCCGCGTGCGGCTGCTTGGGCCAAGCCTGCGCAGTCGCCTGGCAGTGGAGCTTGAGGGCGTGCCCTGCACGGGCGGCCCGAGCCAGACCCAGACTTTATGGTTCAAAGCCCGGGCCTGGCGTGAAGCTTGGGTGTATGGCCGCGACGGGCACGCCGAGCGGGCACTGGCTGACGCCCAGCCACGCCGCGCGCGCATCGACGTTGCAGCGCTGCAGTTGCAGCCTCTCGACCTGGCGCAACAAATCGACGGGCTCTGGCTGAATCAGGCTACCCGCGCCGGCGCGCCAGTACTCAAGCGCCACCTCCAGCCTGAGCCGCTGGTTCAGCGCAACGCCGTGGTCAACGTGGTGGTACAGGGGCCAGGCCTGCGTTTGCAGACCCAGGGAAAAGTCATGCGCCAGGGCCAGTTCGGTGAGCGGGTACCGGTGCTGGTTGACGGCGCCGAGTCGAGCATGATGGCGGTGGTCAGCGCAAAGGGTGAAGTACATGTGGAACATTAAAAAGGCAGTTTGCGGCCTGGCATGGCTGTGCCTGCCGCTGCTGGCCGAGGGCCAGAGTCTGGTCAACCCGGACAGCTACCGGGCCCTGACCGGTGACCGCCGCGGCCACCATATCGGAGAAATGCTCACCGTGCTGGTGATGGAGTCGACCAATGCGCAAAGTGCCGCCGGTACGGGTGCCGACAGCTCGACCAGCATTTCCGGCAAGGCCGGAGTCAACAGCCATTCGAGCAAAGCGTCCCTCGGCCTGCAGGGCGACACCAACGGCGTTGGCCAAACCAGCCGCAGCGGTCAGGTGCGTGCCAATGTCTCGGTACGCATCATCGACACGCTGCCTGAAGGGTTGCTGCGCGTCAGCGGCGAGCAACTGGTCACCGTCAACGACGAGAAGCAGCAGATCCGCATCAGCGGCCTGGTCCGCCCGGATGACATCAATTACAACAACACGGTCCTTTCCTATCGCCTTGCGGATGCACAGATCGACATCCTCGGCGATGGCGTGGTGGCCGATTCGCAGAAACAGAACATCGTGTTCCGAATCATGAAGTGGTTGCGCATTCTATGAAATCGCTAATGGCAATTTTGGCCGCAGTGTTCCTGTGCCTACCCGCCCTGGCTGAGGTACGCATCAAGGAACTGACGCGCATCCAGGGCGTGCGCGACTACTCGGTGATTGGCTACGGCCTGGTGGTAGGCCTGGCGGGCAGCGGTGACAGTGAGCGCAACCGGGCGACCCGTCAGGCGTTGGTCAATACCTTGAAGAACTTCAACGTGAATGTCGCCGACAGCGACCTGAACGCCCGCAACACGGCGGCGGTGATGATCACCGGCACACTGCGCTCGTTCGCCGAGACCGGCGACAAGATCGATGTTGCGGTCTCGTCCCTGGGCGACTCGCGCAGCCTGCTCGGTGGCACGCTGCTGATGACCCCGCTGTATGGCCCGGACGAAAAGCTCTACGCCTTGGCCCAGGGCCCGGTTTCGGTTGGCGGTTTCGCCTTCGAGGCAAATGCCAACTCGGTGCAGAAAAACCACCCCACGGTTGGCCGCATCCCCCGTGGAGCAAGCATCGAACGCTCGGTATTCAATGAGCAAGACCGCGCACCACGCAACCTGGTGCTGATTCTCAACGACCCGGACTACACCACCGCCCAGCGCATTGCCGACACACTCACCGTGCAAGGCGGGCTGCCCGGCGTGCGGGTGGTCCATGCGGCCAGGGTGGAAATCCCGGTATTGCCCGGGACCGCCGTGCCACGCCTGATCTCGCAGTTCGAGAACCTCTCGGTCAACCCGGACTACGCAGCCCGTGTGGTGGTCAACGAGCGCACCGGCACGGTAGTCGCCGGGGCCAATGTGCGCATCGGCGAGGTGAACATTTCCCAGGGCAACCTGAACGTGATGATCAGCACCAAGTACCAGGTATCACAGCCAGTGGCGCTAATCCGACCGGGCGCAAACGTCAGCACCGTGGTGGTACCGGATACCGAAATCGATGTCCATGAAGAGCAGTATCCGCCGGTACAACTGGCCGAAGGCGCCAAGGTCGGCGACCTGGTCCAGGCGCTGAACCGGATCAGGTTGAGCACCCGCGAAATCATCACCGTGTTGCAAGCCATCAAGCAGGCCGGCGCGTTGCATGCCGATCTGATCATTCAATAAGGAGTCCAGATGTCTGCAGACATGGGCCTGGCGGTGGACGCCGTGCGTCTCGCCATGAATCTCGAACAACTGCGCGCCCGGGTAGCGGCGCACAACATCGCCATGGCCAATGTGCCCGGCGCCACGGCCATGCGTGTGGATGTCGCCGGGGCCCTGGCCGCCGCACGCGGCAGCCAGCATGACGGCAGCCTGTTTGTGCAGAATCTTCATGCTCTGGCCCGCCAGGACCTGGATGTTTATCTACACGACAGTGCCAGCCCTTCTGCGCTCACGCTGGACGGCGAAGTAGCGGAAATGTCGGCCGCCAGCGGCCGCTTTCAAGCCCTGGCGGAAGGCGTGTCGCGCCAGTTCGGCCTGATGCAGCTGGCAATCAAGGGAGGGCGCTGACCATGCCGCTGGACAACGTCAGCGAAGTGATTCGCGCCAGCCTTGCCTACGAGCGCACCCGCGCCGAAGTAGCCAGCTACAACCTGGCAATTGCTAACGTGGCCATACGTCCTGGCGAGGGCTCGCCGCTGCTACGGGTCGCAGCGCCGGCGCCATTCGCCGAACAGATCGGTATCGGCGCAGCCAACGTGCAGGCCCAGCGGGGCAATGATACGCGGGTCGAGCACGACCCCACCCACCCCCTGGCCGACCGCGACGGCATGGTCCATTACCCGCGCCTGGAACCCGCGCTGGAAATGGCCACGCTGGTTTCCGCAACCCGTGCCTATGAAGCCAATATCCGTGCCTACAACACGCTGCGGGCAATGAACCTGAAAGCCTTCGAGATCGGAAAGTGACATGACCAGTGCGATCAACCCCATCGAGTGGCTGCCGCAAGCCAAGGAATCCGTGATGCCGCTGGAAGCCACTGCGCAAAGCGCCGCCAGTGATTTCACCCGCTTGCTCAAGTCTGGCGCCACCACCCTTGGCGAACAGACCGGTCAGGCCAGCGAGCTGCTCTCGGCCTATGCCGTTGGCGAGAACGTTTCCCCGCATGAACTGGTCATGGCCATGGAGCAGGCGAAGCTGTCCCTGCAACTGGCCGTGGAAGTACGAAACCGCCTGGTGGACGCCTACCAGGAATTGACCCGGCTGCAGATCTGAATCATGGAAAATACCACCCCGTCTTCTCTGTTCACCGGCCGTTCCGGGCTGTTCTTCACCGGCCTGGTGATCATTATCGTCCTGTTCGGCTCAGCGCTATGGTGGCTGACTCGGCCAACCTGGGCGGCGTTGTACAAGGACGCCGGCGAAGCCAACCAGGCAGCAATCCTCGCCACCCTCGGGCAATGGCAGCTGCCCTATCGCATCCGCCAAGGGGTGATCGAAGTTCCCGAAGACACCGTCGCCGCCGCCCGAATGCACCTGGCCGATGCCGGCGTGCCAGGACGTGGCAGCACGGGTTTCGAGTTGTTCGACCAGGCCGACTACGGCATGTCCGAGTTCAGCCAGAAGATCAACTATCAACGTGCGCTGGAAGGAGAGCTGGCGCGGACCATGATGGGTACTGCCGAAGTGCAGCATGCCCGGGTCCACCTGACCTTCAAGAAAAGCGGCCTGTACCGTCAGGCGGAAGAACCGGCCAAGGCCTCGGTGGTGTTGCGGTTGCAGCCCGACGCAGTGCTCGACAACCAGCGCGTGCGCGGCATCCAGCAACTGGTGGCCTCGGCGGTGGAAGGCATGAGTGCCGAGCGCGTCGTGGTGCTGAATGAGAACGGCCTGCTGCTCAGCAGTGCCGACGGCAGTGCCGCACAACCGGAGCACCTGCGCATGACCGCCCAGGTCGAACAGGACCTACGGAGCAAGGCGCAAACCTTGCTCACCCGGTCCCTGGGGTACAACGCTGCCGAAGTTTCTGTGCGTGTGCAACTGAACTTCGACCGGGTCAAATCGGTGCGCGAGCTGCCCGTAGGCGGCGGCAGCGATGCGCTGCAACGCTCGCGGGAAGTCACATCCACTGAAAGCGCCAGCGGTAGCAGCGACAGCAAGCGGCGCCAGAGCACCCGAGAAAGTGACTTCATGGTGGGCAAAGAGCGCGCGGAGATCGAGCACGCCGCCGGCGGCATCGAGCGCATCAGCGTCGGTGTGGTGCTGGCCGCGCCGCAGCCCGAGGCCGGTTTGAAGGAAATGCGCAACTTGCTGCAGGCAACCCTGGGCCTGGACACGACGCGCGGCGATCAGTTGGTGATTGCCTATCTGCCGCGTTCCCCGGCAGCCACTGCAGCGCCCGCCACAGTCACACCTGCGCAGCAGGCACCCACTGCCATCGTGGCCAACAGCGAACCGGTTGCCACCCCAGAAGCGCAAACGCCCTGGTTGCGCTGGGCCGTCTCGGCCGCTGCCGGCCTGCTTTCCGTGATTCTGCTTAGCCTATGGCTGAGCGTGCGCAAGCGCGCCCGCCGCCCTCTGGCGGCTGCGCAGCCGCGACTGACTTCTGTGGAGCGGGAACAGTTGCTGGTGGATCTGCGCCGCTGGCTGGCAGAGGTTCGTTAAGCCATGAATCCATCTCCCTTACGCAAACTGGCAATCCGCTTGGCATGCGTCCATGCCGAAGACCGCGCCTGGATCCTTGCTCAGCTCGATGACGACGACGCCCTACGGCTCAACGAACTGTTGCAGGAAATCGAAACACTGGGCCTGGCCAGCGATCCGTCGGTGGTCAATGCGGTGATGACCGAGATAGCCAGCCAGGGCGTGACACGGCCTGTGCCGGACAGCGCAAACCACGTCTGGGCAACGGTTCTGGCACGCGCTGAACACCCGCTATGGGCTGCTCTGGCCCTGCAACTGCAAGACAGGGACATGCGCAACGAGTTGCTCGAGGCCCTGCCCGAAAGCGCGGCCGTGCGCCGGTGGGATACGGCTTTTGCTGCGCAAACAGTGCCCCCCGCTTTGGCTCGCTGCGTCAGCCTGCTTTTGCAACCCGAGGAGCGTGCCCATGACTGAGCAGCAACCTCGAATCGGCTCCGTCCTGCGCCAACCTGACCAACGTAGCGGTGGTCGTCGGCTGCCTGGCCCGCAATCAGCGACGCCGGCCCAGGCGCAGGTACAGAACCGCGAGCAAACCCTCGATGGCCTGCGCCAGGCGTTTGCCGCCGAACTCGCGCAACTGGAAGAACAGGCCCGCGAACGCGGCCTGGCGGTAGCCCGCGAAGAAAGTGCCAAAGCCCTCTCGCAGAGCCAGCAGCGCCTGAGCCGCGAATGGCAGGACAAGCAGGCCGCCCTGGACAAGTCCCTGGAGCAGCAACGCCGACAGGTGGCTGAGCTGACCCGTGCCCTGGAACAGCAGCGGGAAACCTTGCTGCAGGCCATGGAGCCAGTGGTCGCGCGCCTGGGCCTGAGCGTGGCGACCCGCTTGCTCGGTCAGCAGGCGCACAGCACGACGCTGGTGGCGGCCCTTGCCACCCACGCCATCGAGGAGTACCGCCTGAAAGCGCCGCTACGCATCCGCGTCAGCAGCGCCGATCACGCTCGCCTGCGCAGCTTGCTCGATGATGAACACACGCTATCAGCCTACCAGGTCGACCCTGCCGCCAACGTAGGGGCTTGCCTCATCGAACATGCCCTGGGCCACCTGGATGCAGGGCTCGACACACAGATGACCGCGCTGCGCCAGGCGCTGCTGGGAGACGACCGTGTGGCAGTTGGTTGAACAACGCCTGATGGCACGCCTGGCCGGCGCCCGCCCGTGCCGGCGCAGCGGCCGCCTCAGCGCTATTCGCGGCATGGTCCTGGAAGCCTCGGGGCTGGACGTGCGCCTGGGCGAACTAGTGGATATCCACCCCGCTCATGGTGGCGAGGCGCTGGCTGCAGAAGTAGTCGGTCTGCACGACGCACATGCCTTGTTGATGACCTTCGGGCCTGTGGAAGGCCTGAGCCTGGACAGCAAGGTCCTGGCCCGTGGCCAGGCCTGGAGCATACCGGTGGGCGCAGGCCTGCTCGGTCGGGTACTGGACGCGACCTGCCAGCCCCTCGACGACATGCCGCTGCCGAAGGACCTGCAAGCCGTGCCGCGCCTGGTTACACCGATCAATCCACTGCACCGCACGCCCATCGACCAGCCGCTGGTTACCGGGGTGAAAGCGGTGGACCTGTTCATGCCGCTTGGCCGTGGCCAGCGTATGGGCATTTTCGCCGGCAGCGGTGTGGGCAAGAGTACCCTGCTGGGGATGATGAGCAAGCACACCGAAGCCGAGGTGATCGTGATCGCCCTGATCGGAGAGCGCGGTCGTGAGGTGGGCGACTTCATCCGCGACAGCCTCGGCGCGCAAGGCTTGAAGAAAGCCGTGGTCATCGCAGCTGCCGCCGAACAGCCGGCGGTACTGCGACGCCAGGCCGCCTATACCGCTACCACGATCGCAGAATGGTTCCGGGCCCAAGGCAAGCAGGTGCTGCTGATCATGGACTCGGTGACCCGCTTCGCCCTGGCGCAAAGGGAAATAGGCCTGGCCACCGGCGAACCCATGGGCAGCCGTGGTTATCCGCCGTCGGTGCTTGCTTTGCTACCACCGCTGATGGAGCGTGCCGGCAACCTGCGCGGCCAGGGCTCGATTACCGGGGTCTACACCGTGCTGGTGGAGGGGGACGACATGAATGAACCGGTGGCTGACCATATGCGCGCCATTCTCGACGGCCATATCGTCCTTGACCGAAGCATTGCCGCGCGCGGTCAATGGCCAGCGGTCGATGTACTGAACAGCATAAGCCGCCTGGCCGGCACCTTGCACGGCAAGCAACAGAAACAGGCGATAGAGCGGGTGCGCAGTGCCATGGGCGTGTACCGCAACAGCGAAACGCTGATTGAACTGGGCGCTTATGAAAAGGGCAGCCAGCGACTGATAGACCTGATGATCGAACTGAAACCCGACCTCGATGCCCTGCTTGCCCAGTCCCTGGACGAGCACAGCGCGGTGGAGAAAACCTGGCAGACCCTCTACCGACTGGCCCAGCAACTGAACCGGGAAACTGCCCATGCCGGCTAACGCCCATGATCTGCGCCAGTTGCGTGGCGTCCTGCGCCTTCGGCAAATTCGCTGCGAGCAGGCCGAACGGATCCATGAACACAGTCGCAAAGCCCTGGTCCAGTCGCAACGCCTGCTCGAACTGGCGTTACGACAGCAGCGCGCCACCCTTGCCCGCCTAGGCGAGCGGCAGTGTGCCGGCGCGTTGCTGGACCCGGCACAACACGAACAGCGCCTGCTGGCACAACAGGCGGGGCAACTGCACATTGATGACTGGCGCCACGCCACGGCCGAGGCCTTGGCCGCGCAGGAACAGGCGCTGGCCGACCTGCTCGCGGCCAAGGTTGCGGAGGATGTCGCCACCAAGGCCTTCGAGCGCTTGGCCACTGCCCTGCGCCAGCACACCGAGCAACGCGAGAGGCTGGATATCTTCGACAGTTGGCTACCACGGAAGCAGCCCCATGGACTTTAAGGTTTCGGTATCGCTGTGGAGCCAGGCACAGAATACGACTGCGACAGCCACAACGTCGACTTCGACAACCAGCGACTTCAAGCAGCGCCTGGGTCTGAACCAGCAGTCCACGCCGCGCCAGGGTGATGCAGGACACCAACCTGCAGACCAGAACGAAGCGCCACTGGGGAATCAGGCGTTTCTGGAGGGACAACAGCCAGATGCGAACATACCTGGGTTCAAGTCTGCGCCGGTCAGGGTCGACCCCGCAGCCGGCCTTGAACTTTATACCCTCGGCCTGCAGGCCGGCACACGGCTGTCCCATGTACCTGCCGGGTTGCTGGCCAGCGTCGAGGCGGCCTACCGGGCCAATGGCTCTGTCGCCACGGCGAACGCCGCCGACACGCAGCAGCTGTTATCAACGACGCTTGCACCCACGTCCGTTACTGCCGCAGCGCCAACCCACTACCAGGCTGTGAGGGCGCCGGTCATACCCGATACGGGCTCTGGCGAACAAACCCTGGCCCGCCTCAACGAAGGCTTCGGCGCCTGGCACAACGCCCGCTGGCCACAACGCAACTACTTGCTGCTGCCCCGAGGCGATGGGGTGGAGCTGCTGATCCGTGACCATCACCTGAACGCCGAGGAACAGGCCACGCTGCTTGGCGAACTGCTGCGGCGCTTGCCTAGCAGTGGCGCCGACACGCAACGGATCTGGATCAACGGTCACTCTGTGTGGCAACGGCAACCTCATTCACGCCTGCAAGGAGATGCCTGAAATGGCCATCGACGCAATTGGCAATGCCCTGAATTCCACTACCTCCGAGCTGAGCCAGAGCCGCCTGGGCCAGGAGGACTTCATCAAGCTGTTCCTCACCGAACTGACTTTCCAGGACCCGCTTGAGCCGATCAACAACCGTGAGTTCCTGGCGCAAATGGCGCAGTTCGCGAACCTCGAACAGACCCGGGTCACCAACGAGAACACCGAGAACCTGGTAACCCTGAACGCTACCGCGCAATCCATCGGCCTGCTCGGGCGGCAGGTGGAGGTAACTACCGAGTCCGGCGAATCGGTAATTGGCGCGGTGACGTCGATTGCTTTTTCGCTATCCGGCCCGGTGCTGAGCATCAAGGACGGCAACGGCAACGTGCTGCCGGACGTACGCATGGCCCAGGTCAAACTGGTGCGAATCTAAGGAGGCATGATGCTGCAAGCATTCTTCAATGGCCTGAGCGGGCTACTGGCGTTCTCCAAGGGCCTGGACAACGTGTCCAATAACGTGTCCAACATGAATACCCCGGCCTATCGCGGCAGCGATACCTTCTTTCGCAGCGTCAACGGCCAGGACGGTCAGGGTTTGGGCGCTGGCATCACCGGCACGCAGGTGCGGACCAAGGCGGGTGACACCCGACAAACCGGCAACGACACCAATGCTGCGATCACCGGTGCCGGCTACTTCGTCCTGCACGACAGCAACCAGCAGCTTTTCTATAGTCGCGCCGGGCAGTTCCAGATCGATAAAGACGGCTATCTGGTGGACTCCGTCAGCCAGTTCCGCGTGCAGGGTGTGGATGCCTCGGGCAAGCGTGGCGACATCAATATCAACGCGCATCGGGCCCTGCCGCCAACAGCTACCACCAAAGTCGAGATGATCGGCACGCTGGCCCGCAGCGGTAGCACCGAGCCGACCCACCAGATCAAGGATATCGTGGTCTATGACGCTTCTGGCTCTGGCCAGAAGCTGACCCTCAAGTTCACCCCGCAAGCCACCTCGGTCTCCGGCAACAGCTGGCAGGTAGATGTCAGCGATGCCCAGGGCACGCTGCTGACCAGCGGCAGCATTGCCTTCGGCATCGATGGCAGCCCCGCAGTCGGCTTCAACACCCTGACGGTACCGCTACCCAGCAACGGTGGCAGCCAGGCCATCGTTCTCGATTTTGGTACGCCGGGCAGCTACAACCTGGCTTCCCAGGTCGCCAGCGGGGCAAGCCATACCCTCACCGCCAGGGTGGTGGACGGCAGCGCAGTGTCCGGCCTGAGCAATTATGCGTTCGATGAAAAAGGTGTGATGAAGCTGACCTATGCCAGCGGCGAAAAGCGCGACGGCAGCCAGCTGGTGCTTGCCGACTTCGACGACAGCGCAGCACTTGTTGCCGGGGAAAACGCCCTGTACCGCAGCCCAGACTACATGCATCCGCAATTCGGCCGCGCCACCGAAGGCCGCTTGGGGCGCATCCAGGGCGGTTACCTGGAGCTGTCCAACGTCGACCTGGCCCAGGAATTCGGCGACATCCTGATCATCCAGCGGGGCTACCAGGCCAGTTCGCGGGTGATGACCGTCTCCAATGAAATGATCGAACAGCTCTACAACGGCACCCGCGGAGGCTGAAACATGAGATTACTAGGTTTTCTGGGCACCAGCCGCCTAGCCATGGCGCGCCAGGTGTTGCCAGAGCAGGTCGAACAGTGGCGTGGGCAATGGTGCTTCTATGGCGGTGAGCGCTGGCATATCCAGTGCCACGCCGAACAGGCACTGGCCAACCATGAACAGGCTGCCGACCTGGCCTGGCAGCGAGCACAAGGTGCCCATGGCGCGCTTTACATAGCAGGTCTGCGGGCCGATAGCTGGAAACGCGCAGTATTCGCCACCCAGGCCGGCAAAGTGCCTGACGACGCCAGTGCCCGCCATGTACTTGCACAGGCGCGCCTGGCCTTGGTCAACACCCTGTTCCAGGGCCTCGGCCAGGCGCCGGTCGAGCAACTGGACGATCAAGCTCCCGATGCGCCCGGCGCAGTCCTCGGCTCCCGTCTCTGGTTGCAGATCGAACTCGCCGATGCAGCACTGCTTTGTCTGGTGGACGCCGCGCTGCTGGAGCCGGCGCTACCGGCCCTGGCAAAGCCTGCCGCACTGACGCCGCGCAAGGACGCTATCGGCGGTGCAAAGATCCGCCTGAACCTGGCTTTGCCCCTGGCAGGGCTGGCTTTGGGCGATATCAACGACCTGAACCCTGGTGATGTGCTACTTGCGCACGCCCGCCTCGATCAACCCCTGACCTTGAGTAGCACACAGGGCGCCCCCCTGGCGACCGGTTACCTGGCTCGCCGCCAGGAATGCCTGGCGCTGCAACTGATTCCCTGAATTCGCGGAGAAAACCAACATGACCACCGTTATCGATGCCATCGAGCTGGAAGAACCCCAGCCCGTCAACAACAGCGCCCTTGCACCGCTCATCAAGCGCGATCTGGGCCTGATCAAGCACGTTCGTGTAGAGCTCAGCGTTGAGCTGGGCACGGCAGAAATGACCGTCGACGAGCTGTTCGCGTTGAAGGCCGGCGATATCGTCAAGCTGCTGCAGCAGGTCAACGAGCCGGCGCGGCTGAGCCTCGATGGCAAAGCCGTAGCCCGCGGCAACCTGGTGGCGGTGGACGACAACTTCGGCCTGCAACTGACGGAAATCCTGTGAGCACAGTGACCGACCAACTCGCAGCGCCACCGCCATTGCCGCTGCGTTACGACGACCCCATCTCGCTGATGCTGATCATCAAGACCCTGGCCATCACCGCCCTGCTGCTGGCGGTGGCCTACGTGGTGCTGCGCTGGTACAGCCGGCGCGGCAACGTGGGCATCGGCGCGCGCAACGAACAGGCGGGGCTGCACTGCATTGCCAACCTGCGCCTGTCGCCGCGCACCCGGGTATTCCTGGTCAAGACCGCCAACGAACAAGTTCTGATTACCGAAACGCCGACCGGCGCGACGGTGACCCGCCTGTCCGGCCCGGCGCCGGCGACGCTTGCTGACTGAGTGCCTGCCATGCCTCTTCCCGATCACCCACCAACCAGCGATTCGTCATGTTCAGCCGCCCCCAACTGATTGCCCTGCTCTGCCTCGTTTCCGGTCCGTCCATGGCTGCTGGCGTCAACGCCCCCTGGGACAGCTTCGCTGCGTCGTCCCTGGGCTCGCCTGTCAGCGTGTTCTCCATGCTCACGCTACTCTCGCTGTTGCCCTTTGGCATGATCGCCCTGACTACCTTCACCCGGAACATCGTGGTGCTGTCCCTGGTGCGCCACGCCCTCGGCTTGCAACAAACGCCGCCGAACATCGTGCTGATCGTGCTGGCCCTGTTCCTTACCCTGTTCGTCATGGCACCGACGCTGGAGAGCACCTACCAGGCCGGGGTCAAGCCATTTCTCGAGCAGCAGGCCACCCTTGAGCAGGCCGCCGTGAAAGGCTGGGTTCCGGTCCGCGACTTCATGGTGCGCCAGACCCACGAATCCGACTTGCGCCTGATTCACGAACTGGCCAAGGCACCGCTGCCGGCCACGGTGGATGAACTCACGCCGGTGCACTTAGTGCCGGCGTTTATGCTTAGTGAACTGAAGATTGCCTTCCAGATCGGCTTCATGATCTTCCTGCCGTTTCTGATCATCGATCTGATCGTCTCCTCGATCCTGATGTCGCTCGGCATGATCATGGTGCCGCCGATCACGCTTTCGCTGCCGCTGAAGATCATGCTGTTTCTGCTGATCGATGGCTGGGGCCTGATAACCCAGACGCTCGTGCGCAGCGTGGTGTGAGCTGTCCATGGACAACCCGCAAGTGCTCAGTGACGAAGAACGCCTGCTCTGGCAGCAATGGCTGTGCCTGCGTGAGGCAGACACCCGCACACGCCTGTTCTTCTTCCATAGCCCCTGGTCGCGCACCGTCGCCGGGTACTACTACAACCGCTATCCGCACCCGCTGGCGCAATGGCACGACTACCTCAGCCTCACCTCCCAAGGGCTGCTGCAGGCCATCGACGGCTTCGACCCACTGCGCCAGGTACGCTTTCGCACCTACGCCGAGCCATTCCTCAAGGGCGCAGTACTCAAGGGGCTGTCTGCCTATATCAAGGATCAGCGCCCAATCGCCCGCGAACGCCTGGAAGGCATCGGCAGCGAGCAGCGGTTCGGCGCCACCGACAGCGATTTCGAGCTGGTGGTCAACAACGCCGTCGACCTCGCTTTCGGCTACTTCCTTGAACTGGGGGTGATCGATGAAGAACCGCCAGACAACAACCCTCTCAGCGCGTATGTCCAGCAAGACAAGGATGAAAGCCTCGGCCTGCTGGTAGAGCGCCTGCCGGAGCGGGAACGGCAGATCATCGTCGGGCATTACTACCAGCAGATGAGCTTTGTGGAGCTGGCGGGATTGCTCGGGGTGGGCAAGGCGCGGGTGTCGCAGTTGCATGGGCAGGCGTTGCGGCGGATCAGGGAGCTATATGAGGAGGTCGGGGGGATAGAGTGGGAGTGGTGAGGTTTGCGGCAGGGAAGTGACGTAAAAAAGCGCACTTCTACTGATGCATCTGCCAACAAACCAGCCACTGGTAACCGACTTTCATCTAGGCAATCTGCTCAACGTACTTATGTACCTTGTCAGCTGTTAGGCGTTTGGGGAATCGAGTCCTACCCCCTGAAGTCGAATCCCGCCGGAGATTGCGTCGTCACGTAATGCGCCAGGTAATTGTCCAGGACGGTTTCTGGATCATCGAGCAGACGATAATCAGCAAAGTTATCGCCCTGGACGTGATAGACCTTCCCATCGCGCTTTTCTTCGTCAAGAAACAGGGCATCGCCCGCATCAGTCAACAGCCAGCAACGCAAATAGTGCTCGGAGTTCGCCTGGATGCTTTTGACGAAATCCCTGATCACGGCCTTCTTCACCCCACGCAACACTCGATAGCGTTCGATTGACAGACGTCCGCTGTAGGAAAACGGGGTGTTGGTCCAATCAATGGACAGATAGGAATCCTCGGTCAGCATGAAAGAATTGAAATAGCGATACAGTTCCTTCCAACGGGGCGGCAGCATCGCACATTTTCTTTCGAACTCTGCCCCCTCTGCTACAAGTGTTTCCGGAATCAAATAGAAGAACAGGTTCAGTGCGCGCCCTTCAGCCGCTAGCGATGCTATCCAAGTACCCTGAAAACGCCTGCACAGCACTATCGGCACCGCGTACTCACTCTTGATCGCCGCCACTGTACGAGGAAAGGCGGCAGCAAAGCCAGGAAACATTTCATCTACGGAGGCGCCTAGTTTATCGATCACCACGCTGCTCAGCCGCTGACGCTGGGCATCACCAACATCGACTGTCCGCGTGCAGACCAGATCATACATAGTCTTATCAAGCATCAAATGCCTCCAGCGTTCAGTTTTAGGAAAGCCTGTATCTGCTTCTCGATTTTCTCCGCCAACAGCATCTGCGTATCCTGTAAATTGCGGATATATGTTGTATTCAGCCCTTGACCACGGTGAGTCTCCCATTTTAGGTTGGCGCCTTTCGAAGCATTGAGCGACTGCGGCAGCGGCTGCAGATTTCCAAGCCCGACACGGTCCTGAATAATGTCAGTCATCTGTGATCGGGTGAGTCTATCGAATCCATCCATTTCAATAATCCTGCTAACCGGGAAAATATGATCAACCGCCAGCACTTGACCAGCAGATGGCGCAATGAACTTGTGTTTTTCCATCGGATCTAGGTAGCCATTGCCCTGAAACCTGTCGCTCATCGCCTTGGTGACCGTGGTAATCCGCTTGCCAAGGCTCGGGATAAAGATCCCGCCGTATACGGTACCGCGTGACATTGGAGGTGGCACGTACACCGAATTACGATAGTAGTTGGCCCCCGCCCGCACCGTCGAGCGCGCTGCATCAGTGGTCGCCCGCAAGGCCAGGCCACCGGCCAGGGTGCTGGTGAGCATGCGCAGGCCATCCTCGGCAATCTGCGCACCCTCGGTTTGCGTCAGGTAGCGATCCGCCGCGCTGGCTGTCCTGTCGAAGACACCCTGTGGGTCATTCAACACCTCGCTGCCCAGGCGGGACAAGCCTTCCAGTGCCTGGTCGCGGAGCTGTGCATCGGTCACCAACCCGGCCATTATCGCCGTGCTGTCGAGCATGTCCAGCGCCGCATTGGAAACCCCGCGTACGGCACGCCAAGACAGCGCTTCTGCCTGGCTGTCGGCAGCTCCGACCCGTGGATCGAGGACAGCGCGCAATGCTGTGCGGGCTTCACCAGACACGTTCAACAGGGTCTTGTAGCTAATGGTGGGGGTGTCCGGTGCAGCCTCATAGGTGATGTCGTTTGCACCAGCGGCGACCCAGGGGTAGTTACCGGCATCGAAATCGAACAGAGGTTCCTGCTGGTCCGGTGTTACCAGGCTTGCCGGCAGTTCCACCACCAGCCCGTCCGCAAGTGACGCAGCCATTGAGCCGTACCGAGCGGCCTGGGTGCGGAAGCTGTCGGCAGCACCGAAGGCGAAGTTGGCCAGGACGTTGCCAAAGGCATCCGCCGCAACCCTGGAGTAATCCGGTTTGTCGCCACCAAACCACTTGTCGTTCATGAACGCATTGGCGTGAGCGGCGACCTGGCCTCTAACGACCATGCCCCCTACACCCGGCTGCACGATCTGCCCACTGACATTGGCCGCCAGCGCCGAGGCCGCCATGCCACCCCAGCTGAAGGTACTGTCCAGGCCGACGATGCGGTTGGCGACCTGGCTGCTGGCGTAGTTGAAGACACCCAGCGCGGTATAACCCAGCGCGTCCTTGCCTTTGACCACGTCGGCGGCGGCCCGTGCCCAGGAGCCGGCCTGGGCGCTGCGGGCCAGGCTCCCCGCACCGGCTGTAATTCCCGCAGTCAAGCCGCTGGCGGCCACCTGCCCCCAGGAAAAGCTGTCGACCGCGCCCATGGCCATGCCGCTCAACTGCGCCGCCGCGCTGCCGGCTGCGGCGCCCACTATCGCGCCGCCAATCATGGCGCCTGTGCTGACCCCGGTAATCGCACCACCGGTCAACGCGGCCGTTCCGACCGCCGCATAACCACCGGCCGCACCCACCGTGGCGGAGGACGCCGAGGCCAGGGCAGCTGCCCCTGCACCGGCGGTATAGACCGCTACCACCACCGCCACTACTACCATCACCACGCTGGCAAGGCCGTTGCACTTCTTTTTCTTCGGCTTGGGTGGCGGCGGGAATACCGGCTTCGGCGTGGTATCGCCAACCACATCACTGGCGTTGTACGGCTTGAAGGTGGTTGCGTCGTTGTGGGTGCTGCTGACCACGTTGGGGATGCGGATACTGTCGCCGACCACCAGTGTCTTGGCCGGGTCGATGCCGTTGGCATCGGCAATCAGGTACCACATTTTCGAATCACCCCAGACCGCCTGGGCGATGCTGGCCAGGGTATCGCCCTGGTTGACCACGTAGTTGCCCGGCGTGCGGCTCGGGTACTCCTCAGAGATAGGGGTCAGGGTATCGGTGATCTGCGCTGCACTGAGATTGCCGTAGTTGGCCAGGGCAGCGCCCTGATAGTAGAGATAACTCTGGTTGCGTTGGCTGTCCGTGCCGACGCGAGTGGTTAGCATACCCTCCTTGTTAGACGTGAAGTTCTGGTTGAGGATCGAGCCGTTGTAGGTCATTACCCACACTGCATTGCCGCGAGCATCGAAGGTGGTCGAGGTCCACCCCGGGGTACTGGATATATTGGTGGTGACCTCGATATTCGTCTCTTTGTAGCTATCGCCGGCCAGGAACTTACGGACGTAGGTACCCCGGTAACTGACGGTAGTGCCGTTGGCCGCATACACGACATAGCGATAAGACGCCTGGTTGCCCGCGGCATCGATCATCCCGGCTTCGCCAAAGTAGTTGGCCTGCGACTTGCGTTCCACGCCGCTGGCGATCTTGTAGACCAGCTGGGCGACCAACTGGCCGTCGCCACGATAGGCGTAGCTGCTGCGCTCCACCGCGACGCCGTTGCTATAGGACATCTGGCTGGAGCGATTCCCCAAGGAGTCGTAGGTGTTCCTGAAGAGCAGTTTCCCGGCATCCGCCACCTGGACGGCCCCGGCAGTGTCGGCACCGGCTGCACGGGTCAGCAGCCCGCTGCTGGCGTCCAGTACCTGCCCCATATCGGTGTAGCGGTATGTATCGCGGGCATAGCGCTCACCACCGCTGATCGAGGTACTCCAGGTTTCGGAGGACAACCGCCTGCCAGCGGTGTCGTAAGTTATTGCATAGCCCTTGGCCTTGCCCGCCAGCTTGCCGGCAACCACCTTGCCATTACTCAGATAACCGCTGCCGATAAGTACCCTGCCCTCCAGGTCGTACTTGTACCAATCGTCGATAACCGTTCTGGCGCCCGACTGGTTGGTCGTATCCATGTAACTGCGACGACGATTTCCAAGCTCGTCGTAGTCATAGCGCAATGCATCGACGCGCGCGGTGCCAACCTGAGATGGCGAGAAAGCTCCGGCAGCCACCGTGCCCGCTGGGCTCTTGACCTCTTTAAGCCGGCCAACCTCATCAAGCTTGTAGCGTGTATCGGCCTGACCGCTGACGGCCGCGAAAGACAAGATCTTGTCTTTGTAATAGGACTGGGAATATTCCCGTACGCGTTGTCCTGCCTGGTCGTATTGGTAGTTTTCGACCGACCACTCAACGCTGTAGATCTGCTCGGTATTTTCATCACGGATACTTTTGAGCAAGCCATTGCCGTAATAATCGAAGGTCTTACGATAGGTGGTTAGATATGAACCCTCGAAATAGACAGGAATGCTGTCCGTCAGCACTTGGCCGAAGGCGTTATACGTATAAGTGGTAACCTGCTTCGACAGATCCGCCCGGGACACCATTCGCCCGTAATCCGCCTCGTTGTAGGTCCACGTCAAACTGTTGCCCAGCCCATCGACTTCCGCCACCTTGCGATTGGCCGCGCTGAACACGTAGGACTTGACAATGTTCGATTCATTACGCGTCGCAACAATGTTGCCGCGCTCGTCAAACAGACTGAAACGGGTATTGCCTGCCACCCCGGCGACGGCACTGGTAAAGTCGGCTTTGACCGTGCCGGTGAGGGTTTCCGTAACCGTGGTAGCGCCTTTGATCTCGCCGTACAGACGGCCTGCCTGGTCGTACTGGTTGGTCAGCAGCACCACCTTCTGCCCGCTGCGTACCACACCGTGGCGGGTGTGCCGGTCCATGGCGTCGTACTCGTCGAAGGTGACCACGCCCACGGCATCGCGGGTACCGACGCGGTTGCCATAGGCGTCCACTGCGTAGGAGCGCACGGCGCCCAGGGCATCGATGTCGCGCACCAGGTCGCCGCCTTGGTTGTACACATGCTGGCGGCTGCGCAACAGGCTACTGCTCGTGACGCCAGTGTAGGGCCCTACGAGGTCGGCCTCCTCCAGCAGGCGCCCCAGAGCGTCGTAGCGTTTTTCGTGAATCAGGCTGGCGCGGTAGCTGGTGCCGTTTTCCCGCAGAATGTCGGTAACCGGCAAGGTCTCGGTCAGCGCCTGGTTGTTGTGATCGTAGCTATAGGTAGTGACCTTGCCGCGGGTATCGGTACGGCTCAGCACATTGCCCCAGCGATCATTGACCAGGCGAATGATCGGTGTAACCCGGGTCAACGTGAGGTTGTTCAGTGTGTCAGCATTGACGTTGGCCTCGAAGGCAGGCAGATGCTGCTCCATGGCTCGGCCGAGCAGGTCGTTGCGGAAAAAGGTGACACGATCGTCCGTCGCGCTGGCCACAATGCCCAACTGGGCACTGCGGCTGGCTTTACCGGTGAGGTCATAGTCGACCTGGGTCACCCCTTGGGCATTCGTCTGCCGGAACGCATTACCGATCCGGTCGTATTCGTAGCGCGCCTTGTAGTTGCCGTTAAGCAACTCGGCCGTGACTTCGCCGAACAGGTTGTAGGTCACCGTGTTGCTGGTGCTTTTCTGCACGCCATTATCGGTGTACCAGTCCGTGGTGCCGACCTGCTGGCCCAGGCGGTCATAGCCGTAGCTGCGGCGCAAGGTCTGGTTATTGTTACGCCAGCCAGTCAGGCTGGTGCTGATCACACGGGTTTCCTCCAGGCGGTGCCCAGCGACATCCACCTTGAATTGCTGCGCGGAACCTGCAGCATCGTACTCCCGGACCAGATGCCCGGCGGCGTCGTACAGGCTGCGTGTGATCTGGGTCAAGCCCACCTGCCCTGCCCCGGCGCTGCGCTGTTCGTAGACCACCTGACCGAAGGCGTTGACCCCATACTGGGTGGTCGGTGCAGCCGAGACCGGTGTCTCGAAAGGGCTGACTGCGCCGGCCTTGGCGGCAGACCGCGCCGGCTCGGTAACCAGCACCACCTGGCCCGCCGCGTTGTACTCGGTGGTGGTCACGTAGCCCCCCGCATCGGTCAGGGTACGCAGGTTGCCAACCCCGTCGTAGGTATTGCGGCTAACGATGACATCGCCCGTGAGTCGGGTCATGGTCGCCCGGGTGGAGCCAGCAGCGAAGCTCTGCCGCCAGTAGGTGACGTTCTCCTGCACAGTCTGCACCAGGCGATCAGCAGCGTTGTAGACGAAACGCTGGCTGCGGTCATTGCCACTGGCCTTGGCCACCGGCATGGCCGTCTCGCTCCAACTGGCCAACGCCGTGGCGTACTCGACCCGGCGGCTGAGATTGCCGTTGCCGTCGTACTCCATGCGGGTGAAAAAACCCAGTGCATCGACGGTACCGATGCGCTGGCCGGCCGAGTTGTAATAATGGACCGTGCTGATCTGCGCCATTACCGAGGCACCGGTGCTGTCGCGCGCCACCAGGGTCTCGCGGATCACTTGGCCAAAGGCGTTGTAGCTGTAGACCCGGGTCGGTGCGACGTTCTTCACGGCTGATGTGGCAGCATTCCCCGTGAAGCTGTAGAGGTTGACGAAATCCTGCTGCACCTCGCTCTTGCGACCGATACGGTCATAGCGGGTGACCAGCGTGCGGTCATTGCCCGCACTGGCCGGCAGTGCCTTGGCGGTAAAGTCGGTAGGCTGCAAATAGCCGATCGCCGGGACCGCAGCAGCCAGTGCAGTGGCATAGCGTCGGGTCAAGGTAACCTGGCCGAAAGCGTTGTATTCGTAAGCCGTTACCCCCTTGAGCGCATCGACCTCGTAGCGCACCCGCCCGAGTACGTCATAGGCCTTGTAGCTGTCGGCGTAGTCGTTGGCCGCAACCCCGCTGTTATTGATCCTCACCCGGTTGCGCACGGCATTGCCAAGGCCGTCGTAGCTCACCTCGGTGGTGACCTGGAATGTATTGGCCGTACCGTCGCTGGCTTGCTGGTATTGCCCTGTAGCCTTGTTGTACCAACCCGGGCTGGTGACACGAACCTGCCGGCTCAGGGCATCGTAGACGTAGCTGCTGGTCCGCGCCTGGCTCAGGTCGTCCAGTGCCGGATCGCTGCTGGCATCAGCACGCAGGCGGCCTTCGCTACGGGTAAGCATATTGCCCAGGCCATCGTAGCTGTAGCGGGTGACCAGCGACGCTGCCAGCCCGCTGACCACGCCGGCGACGTCGACTTTGGTGATCCAGATCGGCGGGGTGATTTCCTCGAACAGGCGACCGAGCTTGTCGTAGCGGTAGTTCCATACCTGGCCATTCTTGTTGGTCAGGCTGATGCGATTGCCAGCAGCATCATAGGTGTACGACTCGCTGAAGCCGGCGGGGTCAATCACGCTTTTAAGGCGCCCAAGGGCGTCATAAGTGTAACGATTGCGGCGGTCCGCAGCCCCGACCAAGGTCGGCTTCAGGGTATTGCTGGCCGCAGGCGCCAACAGCGTCTGCAACGTCGCGGCATCCCGCGCCCCCTGCAGCGCATTACTGTAGCGCAACTCCTGGGCGAGATTACCCGCGGCGTCATAAACACGCTCGCTGACGTAGCCCAACGCGTCCACGGTAAAGCGCAGTTGCCCGGCCTGGTCATGCACGTAGTCGGTAGTGCCCGCGCCAGCATCGGTTCGCCGCGTAACACGACCGGCATGGTCGTACTGATACTGGGTCAACAGGTTCAGGCCTTGCGGATCGACGTGTTCTTCGATACGCCGGCCAAGGTTGTCGAACACATACTGGGTGACCCGCTGGGCCGGGCTGGCGACCGTGCCCAGGCTGACACTGACCACATTGCCGGTGCCGTCGTAGTTGTAACTGGTGCTGAGTTTCTGCCCTGCGGGGTCGACGATACTCTGCTTGAGTTGACCCTTGCGGTCGTAGCGATACTCGGTGGTGCGGGTGGCAGTGGTGCCGGCGTTTTCCACCACGCGCACCTTTCGCCCTGCGCTATCGAACTCGTAGGTGGTGCGCAGGTTCAGGCCATTCGGATCGACGCTCTGCTGCACCACTCGGTTTGCCGCGTCGTAGGACAGGCGCGTGATCACCCCACGCGCGTCCACGCTCTCACTCAGGCGCCCGACCACGTCATAGCGCTTGATGTCGGCTACCTGGCCGAGGGCATTGAGGGTCCGGGTCAGCTGACCATCACGGTTGTATTCATACTGGGTAATCTCGCCATTGCCATTGGCTACCTTGATGGTTTCGCCGTGACGATTCTTCCAGGTGCTGATGCGCGCACCGTCCGGCAAAGTCACGATGATGCTGCGATTGGCGTCGTCATACGCGTAGAGCGTGGACTGGCCCAAGGCATTGATTTCTTTGAGCACCCGGCCGAAGGCATCGTATTCACTGCGTCGGGTACGGTTCAACGGGTCACGGACCACTACGCTGCGCCCGTTGTCCAGGTACTCGGTGCTGCTGACGGCCCCTCCCGCGTCGACGCTGCGGACCAACCGGCCGTAGGCGTCGTAGCTGCTGCTGTCAGCCAGATTCAAGCCACCCACATCGCGCGTCTGGCTAACCTGTTCGCCGCGCAGGTTATAGGCGAAGGCAGTCGTCAGCGTCCGCCCCGAAGCGATGCCGCGGACTTGCCGCAGCAGCTGGCCATACTGGTCGTACTGATGGCTGGTGACGAAGCCCTCGGCGTCCTTGTTGATCAGCAACAGGCCCCGTTTGTCGTACGTGAGGTTGCTGCGCCTGTCGTTGGCGGCGTTGCGGATGGCCGCCACCAGATTATCCAGGGCGAGGAACTCGGGGCCTCCGCTCAGGCTCGCCAGGCTGCCGAGTGCCAGGCGGTTGGCCAATTGCGTGCGCTCGATGACATCGCCGAAGGCGTTATATCGGGTTTCACTGACTTCACCAAGGGCATTGATCACCCGGGTCAGGCGCCCGGCGGCGTCATAGTATGAGAGCGTGCGGTTACCCATGGCATCGCTGACGCTGGCCACCCGCCCTGCACTATCGTAACGCCAGGTCATGCCGTACTGGCTAAAGACTGCGGCGATCTCTTCGTCGCTCATGCCTGCGGTGATCCGCGTAGAGGCTTCACCCAACAGCTTGCCGACGGTCTGACCGAAAACGTCATAGCGGGTACGCTCGCTACGCGCCTCGCTGGTACCCGCGGCGGTGGTTTGCCGGATCAGGCGTCCAGCGACGTCATATTCGAAAAGGGTGACACTACCGTCCGCCGCTGTACGTCGCACCACCCGGCCCAGTGCGTCGTAAGCCGTCGTCTCCACCTGGCTACCGCCTTCGGCCACGGCACTGCGCACCGTGGCAAGACTGCTTGCGGCAGTCAGCGCTGTAGTGTGGGCCTTGGCATAGAGGATGCTTTGCTGAACATTGCCGGCTTCGTCGTAGACAGTCTCGCTGACAAACTGACGCTCATCGACCTTGCCTACCTGGCGCCCCGCACCATCGTAGAAGTACCAGGTGCTAAGGCCCGCGCTACCCGGACGCAGCTCGGCCAGGCCGGCGCCAGCGCGCAAGGTGCTATTGGTCGCGGCCGCATAGCGGATTACCTGCTGCAATTGGCCGGCGGCGTTGTAGCGGTTTTCCCGCAAATAGCCTTCGCCATCCAGTTGCCCGGCCTCGCGCCCGTCGGCGTCGTAGAACGTGCGAATCACACGCTCGCCGGTCTGTTGGCGTACCTGTTGGCCACGCCCGTCGTATGTATAGCTCGTCACCGTGCCAGCAGCATTGATGCTGCTGGCCATACGCCCGCTCTTGTCGTAGGTGAAACGTTCCTGGCGGTCTGTAGAGTTGGTAGCCGGTAGCGCCTGAGCCAGCGTCACCGTTACCGCAGTACCGTTGAACCAGGTGCTGGTGTCGACCAGGGTTGCATAGTGCAGCGCCACGAGACGCTGGTCGTTGGCATTGTAAGTATGACGCGTGACGCTGCCCGCGCCGTCGACCTCGGCGGCGAGCCGGCCCAGCTGGTCGTAAAACCGATAACTGCGTACGCCGCTGGCCTCCTGCTTCATGCTCAGGCGCCCTGCAGCGTCATAGTAATAGCGGGTAGTACGCGACGGGGTGGCAGTGGCAGTTTCCTGGATGGCAATCAGGCGCCCACGGGTGTCGTAGAGTTGGGTCAGGGTCAGGCCGCTTGCCGTGGTCACCGCGATACTGCGCTTGCTGTTGTCGTAGACGGTAGTGCGAGTGCCATCGGCATCCATCTGCACCAGCAGCCGGCCCATGCCATCGTAGGTGGTCGAACCGAGCAGGACTTTGCTGGTCCGTGCACTGCCGCGTACGGCCAGGGTTTGCAGCAACTGGCCGTGGGCACTATGAACATATTCGGTGATCTGCGCAGCGCCATCGACTACCCCGTTGCCGTTAGCGTCGACAGTGGCGTAGAGCACGCGGCGGCTGAGATTGCCACGGTAGTCCCAAGTCATCTCGGTAACATGCGCCCGGGTCTTGTCACGTGCTGCAACCCACGTGACCAGCCCTGCCTCGCTCAGGGTGGCCGCAGGCGCCAGGCTGGCAAGCGGATAGGCGAGGTCGCCATAGGCAATCTCCCGGGTGCGCAGCCCCCGGGCATCGTAGCGGAACTCCACCACATTGCCGGCCGCGCTGACTACGAAACGCAGGCGCTCAGCACTGTCGTAGACATGCCGCGTGACTTGGGCCGAACTGGCAGGCGGCTCGTCCCAGCTACCGCTGGTGACATTCCAGGTCGACGGCAGGCTGTAGCGAATCTCGTTCAGCAACTGGTTGCTTGCGCTGAACAGGCGCGTCACGGTTACGCCCGATGGATCGCGCTCGAGAATGCGGTTGCCACGTTCATCGTAGATATAGGTCAGCACACTGCCGTTGCTATTGACCCTGATGACATTGCCTGCAGCATCGTAGGCGTAGGTGGTCTGGAAGACCTGGCCGTTTTCGGCGGGCGACTGGACAACCGTCAGTTGCCCTTTGGCGTCGTAGACATAACCCCATTCCTGGTCAAGGGCATTGCGTACCGCCGTACGACGGCTGGCCAGGTCATAGCTGAATGCCGTGGTGCCGGACGAATCGGTGACCGTCTTGACCCGATACTCGCTGCCCACCAGCTCATAAGTAAAACTGGACGTGCTGCCGTCGCTCTGGCTGACGCTGGCGATGCGGAAGCTGTTACCGTCATAGGTGTAATTGGTGCTATAGACGTTACCGTCGGCGACGCTGTTGTCGTCGGGTGTCAGGTCGGTCTGGACACGGGTCAGGCGGCCATGGTTGTCATAGCTGTAGTACACCTGGCGGGTCAGTGGCCCGTTGGCCAGGGCACGAGTATCCAGGCGCTCCAGCTTGCCCGCCGTGTTATAGACCATGACCAGCGCCTGGCCCGAGCTGTCGCTGACACTGCTGAGCCTGCCGTTCTGGTAACCATAACTGACGAGTGTACCCTGGCTATCGCGCACCGAGGCCAGTCGGCCCTCACGGTCATAGCGCTCCACGCGTCGGGTGCTGCCGTCGGTCCAGTACCACTCGCTGGTCTTGCTGTCCCACCGGATGAAGTCGTGGGCGCCGTCGCCTTCCGTGGACTGGTAGCTCGTGCCGTTCCAGGCGTAGACCGTCTCATGGCCGTCACCGGTGGTGCGGGTCAGGCTGCTGCCGACGGCCAGCGCCGTGCCGGAGAGCAGCAGACGGCGCTCGCCATCCCAGCGCCAACCATCGCCGTCGGCATCATTCAGTGCACCCAGGGCATTGTAGGTACGGGTATGCAAGAGGTCCTGGCCCAGGCCTGAGAGTTGCTCGTCAGTGAAACGCAGGATCAAGTTGCCAGTGCTGGCATTCACCCAGGCCTTGCCACCGGCCTGGCCCAGGTTACCTTGGCCGAACGCACCTGCGGCCGCGCCGAGGATGTTCAGCGAGGTATTGAACAGCCCCAGCCCATTGCCGGCGACCACTGCAACCATTGTTTCAGTCCTTTTTTTCAGTGGGCCAAGGGCGACCCGAAAATCCTTGCCTGCCTGTGCAGAGCGCCTCTCTGTCTGCGTTATGCGCGGATTTGGGCAAAGGTTTAGGGGGTAAGAAAAAAAAGCTGCCGCAAGTGGCGATATGCCTTTTCGTGCATGACAGGCGGCCTGCAGCACGGTGATAATCGCCCTCATCCGTACCCGCGAAGCCAGGACCATGACCTCCAATACCCTTTCTTCGAAGCAGGACCGACTGGTCAGGCTACTTGGCTTTCTGAGCTATGACCCGGCCAATCAGGCGCTGCTGACAAACGCCCTGAACCTGGCGATCGAGACAGGTGACGCGGGCAATGGCAAGCGCCTGCTCGAACACCTTGAGCAGCACCCCGTCGATGACCCGCAACTCTGCGCCCTGGCCCTGCACCTGGCGCTGATGGCCCAAGATTTCGTCTGCGCAGCGGCCTATGGCGACAAGGCGGTGAAGGCCGGTATCGAGCATCCAGCGGTTATCTACAACGCCGCTTTCGCGCATTTCTACAGTGGCGACTACATGGCTGCCGCCGACCTCTTCGGGCACCACCCTAGTGCCCAGGACAGTAGCGCCGCGCTGCTCCTGCATGCCCGCGCCCTGCACCATCAAGAACTGACCGAAGAGGCCGAGCCACTGGCAGTCCTGGCCCTGGAGCAAGAACCACAGAACAATGAAGCCCGCGGCCTGCTGGCGCTGCTGCGCTACGAAAACGACAACCTTGAAAGCGCCCTGAACCTGTCCCAGGAAGTGCTGGTCCACGATCCTGACCAGCTCGACGCCCTGATCGCCGGCGCCTCTGCCCATTTCGAGCAACGCCATATCGCCGCCTCGCGCAACGCCTGGCAGCACGCTGTCCATGCCCACCCCCAATGCGGTCGCGCCTGGTCTGGCCTGGGCCAGCTGGAATTTAACGAACTGCAGTTTGATCAGGCGCTGGAGCACTTGCGCAAGGCAGTCGAGTTCATGCCGGACCATATCGGCACTTGGCACCTGCTGGCCTGGATTTTTATCCTCCGCAATGACAGTGCTGCCGCCCGTGAAGTTTTGCTCAAGTCCTATGAACTGGATCGCAACTTCGGCGAGACCCATGGCGGCCTGGCGGTGGTCGACGTCATCGACGGCCTGGAAGACGAGGCACGCATTGGCATCCGCCGCGCCCTCAAGCTCAAGCCCGACAGCCTCAGTGCGCGCTATGCCGAAATATTGCTCTTGCAGCGCGCCGACAACGGCGACCAAGCGATGGCGTTGATGCACCAGGTACTGGCGGAGCGTTCGCCCGACGGTCAAAACAACGGCCAGGTCTTGCTTGAACGCTGGTTGCATGAGCACCAGGACAAGCGTGGCCGCACCCGCCCCGATCATCATTGAACCGCATCACCTGGAGCCTTCTGATGCTGGAAGCAAACGAATACCTGCACCTGGCCATACACGCCAGCCAGGAAAACAACCATCACGCCGCCCTCGATTACCTGGAGCGCGCTCTGCAGCTGGAGCCGGACAACCCGCAGGTGCGTTACTTCCAGGCTGCCGAATACGCCGAGCTCGGCCTGTTCACCCGGGCTATCCTTTGCATGGCTGAGGTGCTGGAGCTAAACCCGAGCATGGACCTGGCTCGCTTCCAAATGGGGTTGTTGTACCTCCAGCAACAGTCCCCGGAGCAGGCTCGCGGCTCATTCGAGCGTTTGTCCGCCAACAGCCTCGACGAAAGCCTGCGGTCCTTCGCCCACGCCTATGTCTCGCTCATCGACGAAGACCTGCAGGTCGCAATCATTAAGTTAGAGCGCGGCCTGCAGGCCTGCGAAAACCCATCGCTCAAAGACGACATGACCCGCGTACTGGCGACACTCAAGTCCGATTACGCTCCGCTAACGGCCGACCTCGCATCTGCCGGGGATAACGCCCCGGTGTTCCTCGGTGCCTACCGGGATGTGGGCGAGACGCCCTGATGTCCAGTATTGATCGCACCCGCCTGACGCGGCTGCTCGCCACCCTTGGCAAGCCTGCGCCTCAGGGCAGCAGCAATACCCAAATCGCCTCGACGGGAAGCCAGCACCACCCTGTCCCGGCAAAGCCGGGGGGCCGAGACCCCTTGGTTCTCCGGGCACGGCTGCGTAGCCGGCTGACCACCCTGCTAGAAAGTGCCGGCGATTTCCAGCAGGCCGCACCTTTGGTAACCGTGCAGGAAATCCTGCGCTGGGAGTTCGGCCAAAACGTTGTGGCTCATCCGCAGTTCGAGCGAGTGGCGGGTAAAGTGGCGCAGGCGCTGCTGGCGGATGAAAAAATGGAGGCCGCTGTTTATCGGGTGATCGAGACGTTGTTGGTATCAGATTGACACGGCAGTTCACCGCGATCAGCAGAAAATGAAGTGCTGGTATGTTCGTTCCTTCCGTTGATGCCGCGGGGCCGCCTGTCCGACAGGGACATAAAGACGATCTGGTGCAACGTGTTTTGGCGTCTGCAGGTTGAAGGCCAGGAAGTCGATCTGCACTGAGCCACAGATAGTCCGCAATGGGGTACACAAAGCCAGAGTACGCCACCTCGGCAGCGTCAAAAATCGCCATTTTACATCGTGCATCCTGTTGGGGATATCAAGGGGTATTTCTGGGGGTACATTTCTGCTTTCGCTAACGAGAAGTACCGCGCTAGAGCCCTATCAAAATGTTCTTTGGCGACCCGGACAGCCTCTGAATCGGCATAACGTACAAACGCCCAACCGCTCCAACGAGGCCCCGGATGTCCCTTCAGCCTCTCTGCCCTGCCTCTCTGCCCGATAACTGCAGGAGCCTGCTCTATGACCTGGCGACGGCGCTCCCTGGCAAAGGGCGAACTTCGCTGCTCAAACAGCTCAATAGCTACTGTACGCATGCAGGCGACAAGCAGATTGAGGGCTCACCACAGCCCGGGCAATCACGACTCACACATCGCACAACAGTTCGATAATCGCACAAAATCCGCTTAGCTCCCTCTACTTGTGCACGATCTTGCGGCACGCTAGTACGCAGTCACCCAACAATTCCTAGGTGCTGATTGGCCCACCGCTTCGCCACGCGAAGACAAGGTCGATAACCCACACTCCAGGAAAAACCAGGAGCTCGCTTTGATCAATAAAACGTTTGAGTCCATCGCCAGCGCGGTGGAAGGCATTACCGACGGTTCGACCATCATGGTCGGTGGTTTTGGCACTGCCGGCATGCCGTCTGAACTGATTGATGCCCTGATCGCCACCGGTACCCGCGACCTCACCATCATCAGCAACAATGCCGGCAACGGTGAGGTCGGGCTTGCCGCGCTGCTCAAGGCGGGCAGCGTACGCAAGGTGGTCTGCTCGTTCCCGCGCCAGTCCGACTCCTACGTGTTCGACGAACTGTACCGGGCCGGCAAGATCGAGCTGGAAGTGGTACCGCAAGGCAACCTGGCCGAGCGTATCCGTGCTGCGGGCTCGGGCATCGGTGCGTTCTTCTCGCCGACCGGCTACGGCACCCTGCTGGCCGAAGGCAAGGAAACCCGTGAAATCGACGGCCGCCAGTACGTTCTGGAGATGCCGCTGCACGCCGACTTCGCGCTGATCAAGGCGCACAAGGGCGACCGTTGGGGCAACCTGATCTACCGCAAGGCCGCCCGCAACTTCGGCCCGATCATGGCCATGGCCGCCAAGACCGCCATCGCCCAAGTTGACCAGATCGTCGAACTCGGTGAACTGGACCCGGAACACATCATCACCCCGGGTATCTTCGTCCAGCGCGTGGTCGCCGTCTCCGGCACTGCCGCTTCTTCGATCGCCAACGCTGTCTGAGGCCTGCCATGACCATCACCCGAAAACTCTCCCGTACCGAGATGGCCCAGCGCGTGGCCGCAGACATTCAGGAAGGCGCCTATGTAAACCTGGGCATCGGCGCACCGACCCTGGTGGCCAATTACCTGGGCGACAAGGAAGTATTCCTGCACAGCGAAAACGGCCTGCTGGGCATGGGCCCAAGCCCTGCGCCGGGAGAAGAAGACGATGACCTGATCAACGCCGGCAAGCAGCACGTCACCCTGCTCACCGGCGGCGCCTTCTTCCACCACGCCGACTCCTTCTCGATGATGCGTGGCGGCCACCTGGACATCGCCGTACTGGGCGCCTTCCAGGTGTCGGTCAAGGGCGACCTGGCCAACTGGCACACCGGCGCCGAAGGTTCGATCCCGGCTGTAGGCGGTGCGATGGACCTCGCCACGGGCGCCCGCCAAGTGTTCGTGATGATGGACCACCTGACCAAGTCCGGCGAAAGCAAGCTCGTGCCCGAGTGCACCTACCCGCTGACCGGTATCGGTTGCGTAAGCCGCATCTACACCGACCTGGCCGTGCTGGAGGTGACGTCCGATGGGCTGCAGGTGATAGAGATCTGCGCCGACATCGACTTCGACGAGTTGCAGAAGCTCAGCGGCGTGCCGCTGTTCAGGTAATCCACCCTGCCCGTATGACGCCTGGAATCCCCGGGCGCCTCTACTTGGCCAAGCTGGGCCACGTGCGCGTTAGTGAGAGGCGTTGATGACATTTCGTGATACCTCGGCGTCACTCAGGTAAGCTCTGCCCCCTGTAAGGCAGCGCATGGCGGGTCTTGATTGAATCAACGGCCGCCATGGGTTGACCCGCCGACATCACCACCAACCGATAAGGAAATCTCATGCGTAAACTCAAATTCGTGCTCATGGCGTTGCCGTTCTGCGTACTGGCCGGCTGCGGCGGCGACGCGCTGGAAGGCACTTACGAACAAACCACCACCGTGATGGGCTTCCAGGGTCCCAAGCAGACGGTAGAGTTCTCGAGCGACTACATCATCGCCAACGGCAACAAGGTCAAGGTTGACGAGTGGGAGCGCAAAGATGATGTGGTCACTGCTCGCAACAAGGACGGGGTAGCCCTGATCAACGTTCGCGTACTGGATGGCGGCAAGCGCCTGGAAGCCGTTGGTGGCAGTGACATGGCCAAGAACGTGTTCGTGCGGGTAGATTGATCTGGCGGGGCGGGCGTTCGCCTGCCCCCAAACACCGACCTTGGTCTGATCAGGGTAAAGCCGAGTGAGCCAATCTGATGCTCGCAATGGCGCAGGATGCCTATCGGCTGCACTGAGGCCAGGATTTGTTGGCACGCTCTACTTCTGAGCCGGATGCACCGCCTGCAGGTGGTTGGAAAACCCTGCCTCCGTTTCACAGCGCCAGGTCGCCCACAGCTTGCTACCGGCCTCACCGCCCATGTCCAACTCGAACGCCAACCAGTTCCGGGATGGCATCACATAGCGATTGAACCCCGGGAACAGCATCATCTCGACACAGTGCTGCACATCGATGGACTGGACCTTGCTCGCGGTATGGTTCAGCAACTGCAGAAACAGCCGTTCGGCCACGCCGATCAACGAAGGATGCACCACACCCGACGAGGTGAATTGCTGAATCTGCGCCCAGTTCGAGGTCGGCGGGATGTCTCGGCGATAACAGCTGCCCCACGCCGCGACGTGCACGTCCCCAGAAGCGATGGATACCCGCAGCAGCCTCTGCTCGGCAATCCGGGTCAGCGATTCCAGCAGGCGCTTGCGCTCGCCCTCGTGATCGCCGTGCGACCAATGGTCCTTGAGGTCGTCAGCATTGCTGTCGAGCACATGGTCCTGGCCGAAGGTATCGAGTAACCCTTCAGCCAGGGACAGTTTGGGGTGCGCGACTGGCACCGAGGACATGAACATCAGGTGCTGGCATTTGCTCCCCGGATGGGCAGGCTCACCGTCACGCAGTGTGCCGAGCCAAGCCTGCATGGCAGCCCACGTCGCGGCCCCCATCACCTGGGTGCGTGAACGCTCGGTGCGCAAATCAGCCACGAACAGTGATACCGGCCCTATGTGAAAGCCGAAACTGAAGCCCGGTTGGCCATCCAGAAGTGGCAAGGCCAAACGGTCCCCTTTCAGCCATGTGCCCCATGCTATCGGCTCGTACTGAGGGTCCTGCTGGGAAACATTTGCACGCTTCAGCCCTTGCAGCGGCGGCAAGTCATCCAGGGCATGCTGCAACTGAAACACCCAGAACGCCTTGCGCGCGTGGCGCATCATCACCTGGAACAACTCACAGTGTTGCATGGCGGGGCTGTAAGACCCCCAGCCGTCGAAGATGTCGTGGTCGTCCCACATCATCACCGTGGGGATTCTCGCCATCGCATCAGCGGCATCCAGGTTCGGCTTGGCCTGGCCCCAGTCACGCCGAGTATCCGGCAGCCAACGCTTGGCATAGAGCCCGAAATAGTAAGATTCGATCTCCCTCTCCAGCGTCACACCTACCTTGAATGCCAACTGCTCCTTGCGCGACAGCCCGACCCATTTCTTGAGCGCTGTTATATCTTCCCAGATCGAATCGAAGTAAATCTGATCGCCCCCCATCAACAGCAATTGAAAGCGCTTCAAGCCCTTGTCATGGATACGGGCTTCGTGCCAAAGCTGCTCCTTGTCCAGCACGTAACCTGCATCGCGCAGCGTACTGTCATGGTTACTGATCAGGTCAGCCCAGACGGCGTTTTCAGGGCGCACCAACTTGCGCATGCCACTTGGGTCGGAGAAGCCATTGCAAGAGACGTAGGCCATTCTCGGCGCATAGTCTCGGCCGGGCACGGAGAACTCCCATTGCGGCCCGCCCTGCGCTGCACCAAATCGCACCGTTCGCTCCTGGGCCTGTTGCTCGCAACTCAGGTCATAGCGAAGGATGGTTTCCTTGCCATGCTCCAGCAACACCTTCGGCGCAGCGCATGCCCGCCCTTCAATAACCAGCGCGGGGAATGCAGAACCCTGTGCAACCCCGACCAACGCAGTCACTTGCCACTGCCCGGTTTCACTGACGCCGCGAAAAGACAACACCGGCCCTACGGTAAAGCGTGCTTTGGACATCCCTGTTATCTCCCCTCAAGCTCGGCAGCAATAACGCTGACAATTCTGGCGCGCGAAACGGCTCTCTTGGCCAGCCTCTGCGCTTCACCGGTCTGGTCCAGCCATTCTCTGAAGCGCTGCAGCGCATGGCGCGTTTGCGACGCATCGCGGCAGTTGGCCAGGAAGGCAAACTGTACCTTCTGTACATCATCGGCGACAAACACACCGAAGGGTCCGCTGACCACGGTTGCATCAGCAAAGCCCAGCAACGCCGTGGCCTGATGCTCTGTAGCCCCCCGATGGCAGGCAATCAGGTGCAACGGCCCATGCGCGCCTTGCAATAAATGAGCATGCTCATGGTCACGTAGAAAGGGTTTACCCACCAACTCACGCGCAGCGGCAACGGTGAACGCAGCCGGGATTGCATGGACAAACACAGCGATATTCACGTCGGCCATTGGAACAATGGCATACGCATCGCCCACAGGGGCTTCGCCACCCGTAAGCGCCTGCAGCAACACCGTTTCCATCGCGCGTTTGCGCTGACGAAAGTCCATCCGTGTCCAATCGAGCGCCTGGCCCATGTCGAAGCGGCTCGAAGCGGCAGCGGTTACCCCACGCTGGGTCAGAACCACCACCGCGTCGAGCAGCGCTTCCTGAACGCGGTCGCGCAACTGCTCGACGGTAGAGACCATTCCCCCCCTGAACGGGGTCTGTTGCGCGATAAACGCCTGGAAGCGCTGATTACGTGCTGCCTCAGCTTCCCGGCTATCACCGACCGGAATATTCGGCATGGCGATGAAGCGCACCTTCCCGCGCGTGGTGGCAAGCCCTTCCATGTACTCCGCATGGCAGATGCCGATGTCACCGTCACCACTGGCCCAGCCGGCATTGCCATTGGACAGCACCAACAGCACATCGCAATCGCGCACGGCTTGTAAACAAGCGTCCCAACTGTCCTGCATGCCATCGGCTGGGGGGGCATCTTCGTTGATCCAGACTTCGAACAGTTGCTTGCCGAACAGCGTCGTGCCTTCTATCTCACGCTTGAGCTGCGCGCGGATACTGCTGAGGGTTTGATCGCTGCCAGCGGGAAAACGGTCGTTGCAGCGACTGGACAGCATGACGCTGATTTTCTTTGACTGGGCCATCCTTGCTCCTGCCCCACGTGCGAGGCCTCAACAGTCTTTGATCGATAACAGGTTTCCGCCCCAAGCATAGATCAGGCGAAGACCGTGTCTAAAAGCATCGAAGGGTATTCCTATCGGCAATCAGTGAAGCCTCATGCAGTTTGGCCGCTAAACACTGAACAGCAGTTCCTTGTCAAAGTACTTCACCGCGACATGATGGCCAGTGCCAACCAGGTCGAACGGTTCGCACATGGCGCCTGTCGAGACGATATCGCCCGCACGCAGAACCTGCCCGCGCTCAGCCGCATGGGCATACAACGCTGCCAGCGAATGCATCGGGTCTGTCGCGGCATCGCCGAACAAACCACGCGCCCGTGGCACGCCATCCAGATGCACGACCGCGGTCGCGGCAAGTTCAGTCAGCAATCTATCGTCGATGCCACTGCAAATGTGCTCGCCGATGACCAGCGCTTCAAAACCGACGTTGTCGGCCACAAAGCTCGGCCAGCCGACACTTTTGCGATCAACAAAGCGTGAGCGGACGACCTCGAAGGTTACGCAGGTGGCACGGATATCGTCAGCTGTCGGTGCACGCCCCGGTTCAGGATGTACATCGCGGTCAAGCACGAACGCGACTTCACATTCGACAGTGACCGGCGTCAGCGCCGGCAACGGTACCCTGACCCCGCTTGGGTGGCAGCGCGCAGCATCGAGTTGCCCAACCAGCGGCCGTGTCAGCTTGCCGGCGTGCATGGCCGCTGGGCTGCCTACCCCAAGTTTCCAACCGACACGTTGGCCACCCACCGTACTGAACAGCCGATCCTGAGCGTCGTACCCCTGCTCGAGGGTCTCGGGTTTCAGGTGCGCGGGCAAACACTGCAGAAGGTCGCCGCTGCGCCATGCGCGCAACAGGGCATCGGCGGTTGGCTGGGGCGTGAACGTCGAAGGAGTCATCAAGGCCTCTGGCTGAGTGGGCGGGTCAATGGGTTGCAGGTGGGGTACGGAATTGCACATCGAGCAGCGCCTCGAACACTTTGATCATGGCGCCTTTGTCCTGGCTGCCATGGCCTTGCAGCAGTGCCGTCTGGTAGGTCGCGGTGGCAGCCGCCAACACCGGTAGTGGCAGGCCCATCTCGGCGCTCAGCTGTGCTCCGTGACGCATGTCCTTGTAGGCATCCTGCAGCGGGTAGCTGCTGGTGAAGCTGCCGGCCAGAATATGCGGCAGAAAGTATTCCGAAGCGTGGCTGCGCCCGGTTCCAGTGTTCACCACGCGGCTGACCTGCTGGGCATCCAGGCCCAGCTTGCAGGCCATGGGCAGGATTTCGGCAAGTGCTGCGATGTTGATGTTGTAGAGCAACTGGTTGATCAGCTTGGCCAATTGGCCGCTGCCCACCGGGCCCATATGAAGGATGGTCGATGCCATGGTCTGCAGGTAAGGACGCATCTGTTCAACGACCTCGGCCTGGCCGCCACACATGGCGGTAAGCGTGCCGTCGCCAGCGCGCTGGGCCATACCCGAGACAGGGGCGTCCATGAAACGCACGCCCAGCGAGGCGAGGCGGCGCGCGATGTCGAGGGTCTGGGCATACCCGAGGGTACTGGTATCGACCACCGTACTGCCAGGGCGCATCCATTGCGCCAGGCCCTGGGCAGAAAACAGCACCTGCTCGACAACCTGGTCATCGGGCAAACAGAGAAACACCGTGTCGCAAGCGGCCAAGGCCTTACGCTCATCGGTCGGCTGCGCGCCCAGACGCTCCAGCGCCGCATACGCCTGACCGCTGGCAGAACTCACCAACAAGCCCGGGTAGGCGCTGAGCAGGTGGGTTGCCATGGGCAGCCCCATTGTTCCCAAACCGATAAAAGCGATGGTCATCATGCGGCCCCTGGTGGTTGAGCAGCACATCCTAGACAGGCTTGTTCATAATGAAAAATATATTGTTATGATACTCTCGATCACATTTTGTTATGGAGCAGTGGCATGAACCTGAAAGCGCTACGCTGCTGCGTCGAGGTCAATCGCCAGGGCAGTTTTACCAAGGCTGCGAAAAGCCTGCACATCGCTCAACCGGCATTGAGCATGGCGATTACCCGCCTGGAGGAAGAACTGGGCATGATGCTGTTCAACCGCGCCGGCCGCCGTGTAGTGCCGACCGCAGAAGGCGAACGCTTCCTCGCCCGCATCGATTCGGTGCTGCGAGAACTGGACACGGCTCGCCAAGAACTGCGCGACATGGGGGACCTGCAAAGCGGCGAGGTGCGCCTGGGTATCCCGCCGATGTTCGGCCTCTATTATCTGCCTAGGCTGCTGAGTAGTTTTCGCAAGGCTTACCCAGGCGTTGTCATGACCGTGCTGGAAGGCAGCGCCGACGACATCAGCCAGCGCCTGGAGCGGCGTGAAATCGATGTGGCGCTGCTCGAGTCGCGGCGCGTGATCCCGTCCTGGGAGTCAGTGCTGCTGGGCAAGGATGAAATGGTGCTGTGCATGCACGCGGACCATCCCCTGGCCACCCTGCCCCATCTTGAACCTGGCGACCTGCAGGACGTCGAAATGGCCGTATTCGACAGCACATTCCTGCAACGGCACATGCTCGACGCATTCGTCGCCACGCGGGGCGTGCGCTACCGGACTGCACTGCAGAGCAACTTCGTTTCGCTGGTGATCCAGGCAGCACAAGACAACGTCGGTATTGCCACCCTGCTGCGTTCGGTGCAGCAATGCACACCAGGGCTAGTCGGCATTCCCTTCGAACCCGCGCAGCACATGGACTTTCGATTGTGCTGGCGACGCGGTGAATACTTGGCCCTGGCAAGCCAGCGCTTCATTGCATTCGTCCGCGAAGACCGCACACTGGAACGCACGGCTGAGTAGCGCATCCCTGGTGTACGGTCGCCCTAGTGTGGTGTTTCCGAAACACCACACTAGGGGCAGCGTGCCTCAACGCCACTCGCTGTACGGCTCAAGCGGCGCCACCGGCAGCGCCAGGTTGCCCCGCCACGGCTCGAACAGGTAGCGCAGGTACAGCATGCCATGGCTCGGAGCATAGTCATCGCTGTGCTGCCAATCGAACCCGCCCCCCAGCACCCAGTGGTCGCTCAGGCGGCGCTCGAACAGGCCGCGCAGGCGGTAGCCCAGGCCGCTGCTGTCGCTGGCGTCGTTCATGGCATCGATGTTCGAGCGCACGTCATACTGCGCCAGTACCTTGTGGTTAATGTGCGCGTCCGGGTACAGGCGGCTGCGGCCGCTGTGGGCCTGGGACCAACCGACCGAACCTTCCAGCAGCAACGACCAGTCGTAGTTGCGCCAGGCGTAACTGGCCGGCACGCCCACCGACGTGTAGCGTTGCGGGCTGTAATAGCCGCCCTGCCCCAGGCTGTAGCCACCCAGGTCCTTGTCGTGACGCCAGTGCATCAGCGTCAGGCCAACGCGTACGCGCTCGTCGGCTTTCTCCACCAGGCGGTGGTAGTAGCCGGCCATGGCGCGGGTGCGCTGGTTGTCGGTGACGTTTTCGCCATACAGCCAGTGGTGCCCCAGGCTGGCCCAGACGCCGTTATCGCCCCCTTGGTCCCAGCTCAGGCCAAGCGTGCCGCCATTGGCCGTGACCCCGCCCCAGCGCACGCCGGTTGCCGGGTCACGTGCCCCGGCGAACGACAGCAGCGAGTTGCTCATTGGCCGCCGCGAAGCGGTCAGTGACCAGCCGACCTGGCCCAGGTCGCCGTTGACCGTTGCCCCACCCAGCCAGTTGTTGACTGCGTAGCCCTGGGTGGTGCCCAGGTCGAAGGCCCAGCGGCTGCCCTGCCAACCCAGCGCCAGCACACTGCCGTTGGCTGTCTGCGAGCCGCCCGTACACGCGGGCAGCGATGTTCCGTCAGCCGTCTGGCCAACAAACTGGCAGCTGCCGAAGTCGGGGGTGTAACGCCCCTGATCGTTCTGCTCGAACGAGCCCGCATCCATGCCGATACGTTCTACCCGCGCAAAGGCGGTGCCGTCCTGCCAGGGGGTATCGACATGCAACAAGGTCGACTGGGTGCTCAGCTCGGACGTGCCCGGCGTACCGTCATCCTCGCGCCAGCCGTAGTCATGCATCAGGGTCACGTGGGTATTGCGCTGGCGATACAGGGCATCGACGTCGCTGCGCAAGCTGCGCGCCAGCCAGTCATCGGCGCCCTGCTCGCGGCTGGCCAGTGTCAGCGCGCGGTCGTCGCGTGGCGACACGGCGGCGCGGTCGAGCAACTGCGCATCGGCCATGGCCGCCGCATAGAGGTCCAGCGCCCGTTGCGGGTCATCCTGCGCCACCAAGCGGGCGGCGTCGCGCCGCAGCAATGGATCGGGGCGCGTCTGCTGCGCGGCAATCCGGTCGAGCAGCCTGGCCGCTTGCTCGTGTTCGCCCAAGGCGACCCAGACCGCCGCCAAACGCCGTTGGGCGTTGCTGTCATCAGCGGCAAATTGTGGCACCTGCACGCCCAGCATGTGCCGGGCCTGCGCCAGGTTGCCTTCGGCCACGGCGCTTTCCATCACCCCAAGCCGCGCATCAGCACGCCCAGGCTGCACGGCAAGTACACGCTGGTAATAGCCACGCGCTTTGCCAGGTTCACCGCGCGCTGCTGCCCAGTCGCCCAACAGCATCACGTCATCCGGGCTACCTTCACCACGCGCCAGACTGGCTTCCAGCAAAGCTGTTGCCTCGGCACCACGGCCTTGTGCCTGCAGCTGTTGCGCCGAGGCCAGGGTCATGCGCCGTTGAATACGCTGCTGCAGCGCGTGCATGTCCGGGTTCCAGGTTGCCTGCGGTACTGCGCCCAGGCTGTCCAGAGCCAAGGCATCACGGTCGCTGGACTCCAGGAACAGACCGTGGGCATAGCGGGTTGCCGGGTCGAGTGGCTGGTGCTGCACCAGCCTGGCGAATGCTGCGTCGGCCTCGGCGGTGCGCCCCTGGTGACGCAAGCTGTTGGCCAAATGATAGACCAGCCAAGGCTCATCGGGGGCCAAGGCAGTTGCCTGGCCCAGCGCCTGGCTGGCCGCCTGCCAGTCTTCGCGCTGCAGGGCTTCATCACCCTGTTGGCGCAGGCGCGCCAGTTCCAGGCTGCGGCGCAGGCTGGCGAACTGCGCTTGCTGGCGTGGCGGCAGGCTGTCCAGGTATGCCTGCGCCTTGTCTGGCGACTGCGCCTGGTACACACGCATCAGGCCACGCACAGCGCTTTCGTTATCCGGCGCCATGCGCCGCACCTGCAGGAATTGGCGCTCGGCAGCTGCCGCATCGCCCTCTGCCAGCGCGACATCCGCCAGGCCCAGCAAGGCGTATTCATCCTTGGGACGCTGCTGGCGTGCCTGCAGGTAAAGGGCGCGCGCGCCTCGCAGGTCGTTTGCCTGCAATGCCCGCTCAGCTTTGTTGAGCAGCGCCCAGTACTGGCTGGACGACTCCAGGTCTTTCCATTGGCTGATCCAGTAGGTGTCCTGCTCCTTGACGCTGGCCGCCCGGAACGCAGCGTTGGCGTCTTGGTAGCGGCTCTGGCGCATCAGCGCATAACCCAGGGCACCGTACAGGCTGGCATCGTCCGGATATTGGCGCAGCGCCCGGCGCAGTTGTGCTTCAGCTTCGGCGTTACGGCCCTTGTCGAGCAACGCCTTGCCCCGCTGGCCAGCCTGCCAGGATGGGTCGGCCAGCAGTTTGCGCTGCTGTTGCAGGTTATCGCTGGCCTGGGCCAGCAGCGGCGAGGCTGGGTAGCGTTGCAGGAAGGCTTGCCAGGCCGCCGCACTGGCGGTGCTCACCGCCTGCCCGGACAGGTAGTCGAACTCGCGCTGGGCAGCGGCATCGCGTGCGCCAGGGTCTCGCGACAGTTGATCGAGCAGCGCCAGCGCTTCGCGGTCGCGGTTTTCAGCGAACAGCCAACCGGCCAGGGTCTGGCGCAGCCCGGCGCTGCCGGGGTACTGCCGGTCCAGTTGCTGCAACTGGCGGATGGCTTCAGGGCGTTGGCCTGGCAGGTTGCCGCGCACGCGCCAGTAGTCAAGGGCCAGCTCAAGGCTGGGCGGTTCACCCGCAAACAAGTGCTCATACGCCGCCAGCGCTTCTTCATTGCGCCCGGTGACGGCCAACAGGCGTGCCTGCTGCAAGCGCCGCACGGCCTCTGGCTGCTGCAGCGCAAGCAGGCGCGTGGCCTGGCGTGCCTGCAGGCTGCCAGGCGCCAGGGCAGTGATCCGGGCCTGCAACTGCTGGGCCTCGGTGGTGTTCTTGTCACGCAACGCCAGGCTCAGGGCTGCCAGCAGCACGTCCGGGTTGCGCGGCTCCAGCAATTGCAGGCGGCCCAGTGCATCGCGCACCAGATCGTCACGGTGCAATGCCTCGCCCCGACGCACCTGGTCCAGCAGCCATTGGCGCTGTTCAGCGGCATCCTTGGGTTGCGCTACGGCCTGGCACGCCAGCGTCGCCAGCATCACCACACCAATCATTTGCTGCATGGCGCGCTCCAGGCCGGCAACAAGCGGCCGTGCGGGTCAAAACGGTAACGGGCTTCATCCCAGCCCTGGCCGAACAGCGCCAGCACCTGGCCGTAATAGGCCTTGACCTCGACTGGCTGCTCGTGCAGGCGCTGACGCTGGGCGGCAAGGCTGGCAACGTGCGCTGGCGACGCGGCCAGCAAGGGCAGCAATGCTGCAGAGAACCCCGCCGGGCCATGGCCGCTGGTGTTACCGCTGTGCGCATCCGCGCGTTCTGGCGGTAGCCCTTGGTGTGCGGTCACTGCCGCCATCGGGGCATAATGAGCCAGCAGTTCGGCACGTTGCGCCGCGCCCTCGGCCAGCATGCCGACCCACAGGTACACGCGAATGGCGTCGTAGTCGCCGGCGTTGCCATGCTGCGGGTCCGCAGCCAGCTCACCGGCCGGCGTCCACAGCAGCCAGTCCGGGGCGAAGCCCTTTGGCGACGAAGCCAGCCACAGACGCCGCGTATTGGCGGCCAGTTCGCCCCACAGCGGGTCCACCAGGCTGAAGCGGTCCAACACCTGCAGCGGCAGGTAGCTTGGGTTCAAGCGGGTGCCGTTGGCATCCTCGAAGCCGTAGTCACCAGGCAGCAGCATCACCCCCAGGCCCGGCAGCTTGCGCACGGTCTGGGCGGCGATGCGCCATAGCATGTGCTGCCCCAGTTGCGTATAGGCAGGCATCTCCCAAAGCCGCCCCGCCTCCAGCAGGCTGTAGGCAATCCACAGGTCGGCGTCGCTGGCGTTGTTGGCGTCCAGCACCTGCCACTGGTTCTGGCCCTTGCGGCCCCACAACCAGGCTGGCAGGTGCCGCGCCAGGTCGCCCTCGGCGAGGTTATTGCCGGTCCAGCCCAGCACCTGCGCGAACGCCTTCCGGTCATTGCCCACCAGAGCGAAGAACAGCGCATAGCTCTGCCCTTCCGAGGTGGTGATCAGGCGCTCATCGCTCGGGTCGATGACCCGCCCGTCCACGCTCACCAGCTCGGCCTTGAAGCGCTCCCAGGCCGGCCACGGGCAGGCGGGTGCGGCATTGGCGAAAACGGGCAAGCCCAAGGCGACCAGCCCTACCAGCAACGGACGCACCATCACCCGCGCTCGCCCAGGCGACGACGGCCAGCCCAGCGCAATGCCCGCCACAGCAAGAAGGCAAACAGCACCACGCAAAGGGCCGCGATCGCCGCCAGCAACACCGGGTGCTCGGACAAGTGGAACCACAGCAACATCCACCAGGGCAGCGCACCGACAAAGTAGTGCTCGCCGACGAACTGGCTGGTGACGCCACTGCTGCGCACCAGCGTCACCGAACCGGCCACGGCATCGAGTTTGCCCACATCACCCAGCACGTCGCGCAGCAACCTGTAATCGCTGTCGCTGTTGGCCAGCAGGGCGACGACGCTGCGCTGCTCGTGGAACGGCGATTTCAACCCGGTGATGGCCGCGATCGGCGCCTGCGCGCTGACCGCCACACGGCTGCTCGCGGCCACCGGCGCGGTGTCGAAGCGCTGGCTGCCTGGCAACCCTGCGCTACGGCCTTGCAGCAGCCAGTCACGCTGGGCGCTGAGCAGCAGGCCGAGGTTAGGCGCATCGCTCAAGGCCTCGGGCAAGCTGCCAATCAGCAACAAGTCGGCATCGGCGGCCGTTGCCTGCTTCCAGTCATCGACCAGCTTCAGGCCAAGCGCGGGGTAACCGATTTGCCCGGCCAGCCCACCAACCGCATCGAGCAAGGTGCCAACCTGCATCGCCGTGGGCTTTGCCGGCATGATGACCAGGGTTTCGGAAAGGTCGGCCATGCGGCTGAACGGGAAGCCGCTGCGGGCGAAGGCGCGCAGGTCGGGCATGGCGATGTAATGGTGGTAGCCGGACAAGTCGATGGTCGAGTTTTCGTCGATCGCCGCGCGCACATCCACCGGCAGCGACGTCTGGCAATGATCGCGCTGGGCGCTGCCCAGGGTGCTGGCAAAGCTGAAATCGAAACGTAGGCGGTTGCGGTCGCCGATCTTCAAGGCCGGCACCAGCGAGTTTTCGGTCAGTGCGCTGCTGTCACCGGACAACACCGCCAGGCGCACCTGCTCGAGCGTGCCGCCGCGCCGGTCGTTGCCCACCAGCGGCATGCTGGTGATGTACTGGTCATTGACACTGATGCTCAGGCGCGATTCGTCACTCACTGCCGGTGCCGTATAACGGTACAGCGTGCGCAACGGGATGCCCTGGTTGCGCCAGACGAACAAGTCTGGCGGCAAATTCAGTGACAGCGTCACCGGCCGCGGTTGCAGGCCACTGACTTGCAGTTGCTCGGGGTAGTCGAGCAGTTCGGCGAAGCGCACCGGCCGATCGGTGCGCGTCCAGTTTGGCGCGTCGTAGGGCTTGCGCGGCTGCAGCGCGGTCATCTGCTCGACCTGCACTCGGGCACCACGGAACAGGTTGTTGCCAACCGCCAGCGCCGAAGCTGCCTTGATCAGGTCGTCATCGTTGCGCCCCAATACCAACAGCACCTTGCTGAAGCGGTCGTGCGGATGGTCGATCATCTGCAACACCGGGCCGTCGACCAGCGGAAACTGCTGCAGGTCGGCGAGAAATGCCGGGCGGCGTTCATTGCTGGCAAACACGATGCTCGGCTTGGGGGTGTCGGCACTGGCCGGCAGGCGGTTGTACAGCACCGGGAAGGTTGCCTTGCGCCAGCCGGCCTGGCTGCCGAAGTAAGACGCCAGGATAGCGGCCGCACGCTGCTCACCCAAGCTCGGCACGCCACTGAACACCACCGGCAGCTCGACCTTGCCGGTGTCGCGCGCGTCAAAGAACGGCAGCGGGAAGTACGCCAGGTCGTTGTCCAGCGCCAGTGCCTGCTCGTGCAACTGCACCTGGCTCTTGCGGTTCAGGTTCAGCCACAGGCCGCTGTGCGCCGGGTCTTCGCAGATGTCGGTGTAATGCCCGACAAACTCCAGGCGGACCCGGTTGAAGTCGCTGAGCAGCTTCGGGTCCAGGGGCAGTTGGCGGCGCACGCGCTGGCCAAGTTGCTCCTTCTCAACCGGCACTACCCCCATCAACTCGTCATTGAGGTAGACGCGCAGGTGTGACAGGTTCGGCAACAGCGCGGGCGAAGGCGTGTAGTCCAGCTGCAAGGTGGCGTCGGTGGCGAGGCGGTCGCGACGCAGGCCGAACTCGATGTGTTCGCTATTGCGCACCCCCAGCAGCAGGCTGTCGGACGCATGCCCGAGCTGCTCGAAGGTTTTCGTAACCGGCCAGCTCGGCACCTTGGGTACGACGGGCTCGGCAAGCGGGGCTTCGGAGGCGGCAGCGGCGCTCTGCGACAAGGCGGCAAACAGCGCCATCGCCAGGCCCCAGGTACGCGCGGGATAACCAGTCATCATGCGTCTCGATCAACAGGGTTCATGAAAGGGATAGGCCGCGGCGTGCGGGGCCTGTAGCTGGCCAGCCAATGCACCAGCGCGCGCAGCGGGCGCAACCATGTCCGCAGCCACGGCGGCATGTGCTCGACCAGGCGCAGGTAACCGACAGCGCCCAGCTTCAGCACCTCGACCAGGCTGCGCAGCGGGCGATCGGCCTCGTGTTGCTGGTGCCAGCCAAGCCAGGCATCGGCACGGGCAAAGGTGCAGTGAACCAGGTCGATGCGCTGTTGCTGGCTCAGGTCGTGGAACACCAGACCCACGTGTTGCCCGACGGTACGGGTGACGCTGGCCTGGAAGGCAAACTCGCGCTGGCCACGGTTGAGCAGCAGGCGTACCTGCGCCCCGGGTTTGAGCGCAAGGCCTTGGTGCAACTGCAGGCCGACGCCGCCATCGGAGTAATCGACCAGGGTGCAGGGGTAGGCGTGACCGCTGGCCAGCACCAGCCCCGCCGGCAAGTGCATCTGCACCCGGTGGGCGCGGCGTACCTGGCGCACCTCGGCGGCCACGGCAACGGCGGCGCCGATGATCAGCAGGTTGTAGACCACCCACAGCGAGCTGACGATCACCGTGCCGACTTCCGCCGTGGGGCCGGTGAACAGCCGCCACACGGCAAAGCCCAGGCCGGCCACGTTGAGTGCCGCAAGCCACAGGTAAGGCTGGGCGATGCGCCAGTCGAACTGCCCCTGCTCCATCAAGCCGCCCTTGGCGGTGACGTTGAAGGTGCCCTTCTTCGGCGCGAACAGCGCGACCGTGGTGGGGCGGGCGATGTACCAGGCGAGCACGGTCTCGTAGACCTCGCCCCAGAACGTTTGCCGGTACTTGCCCTGCATGCGCGAGTTGGTCAGGCTGGCGTGGATCATGTGCGGCAACACGTACAGCAGGATCATCAAGGCAGGGGCATAGATGATGTAGGCATGCAGCAACAGGAACGCCAGCGGCGCAGTCAGAAACACCAGCCGCGGCAGGCCGGCCAAGAAGTGCAGCATGGCGTTGGCGTAACACACCCGCTGGAACAGGCTCAGCCCGCGGCCGAAAATCGGGTTGTCGGTACGAAAGATTTGCACCATGCCACGCGCCCAGCGAATACGCTGGCCGATGTGCGCCGACAGGCTCTCGGTGGCCAGGCCTGCCGCCTGGGGGATGCTCAGGTAGGCCGAAGACCAGCCCTGGCGGTGCATGCGCAAGGCGGTGTGGGCATCTTCGGTCACGGTCTCCACGGCAAAGCCGCCAATGCTTTGCAGCGCCGTACGCCGCAGTACCGCGCATGAACCGCAGAAGAATGCCGCATTCCACATGTCGTTACCGTCCTGGATCAGGCCGTAGAACAGCTCTCCTTCATTGGGCCGGCGGCGGAACGAGCCCAGGTTGCGTTCGAACGGGTCTGGCGAGAAGAAGTGGTGCGGCGTCTGCACCAGCGCAAGCTTCGGGTCCTTGAGGAACCAGCCCACCGTCATCTGCAGGAATGAGCGCACCGGCACGTGGTCGCAGTCGAAGATGGCGATCAGCTCGCTGTCGGTCACACCCAGCGCGTGGTTGAGGTTGCCGGCCTTGGCGTGCTTGTTGTCCGGGCGCACGATGTAGCCCACGCCGACCTCGTCGGCGAAGGCGCGGAACGCATCGCGTCGGCCATCGTCGAGAATGTAGATGCGCAAGCACTCGCGTGGCCAGTCAAGGCCCAGGGCGGCCAGCACTGTGGTGCGCACCACCGCCAAGTCTTCGTTGTAGGTGGGGATCATCAGGTCGACCGTCGGCCAGTGCCCGGGGTTGGCCGGCAGGTTCGCTGGCTTGCGCTGCAGCGGCCAGCAGGTCTGGATGTAGCCAAGAATCAGTACGCACCACGAGTAGGTCTCGGCAGCCAGCAGGATCACCCCGCACACCAGGTCCGTGGTGTCGTTCCAGTTCAGTGTCGAGGTATAACGCCACCACAGGTAGCGGCAAGAGATGATGGTCGACAGCACGATCAACATCAGGGTCGGAAAGCGGCCCGGCATGTGCCGCACCAGCATGGCGATACCCAGAAGCAGGCAGATGAACATCAACTGTGCCAGGTAGCCGAACGGCTCGGTCACGCACAGCAAGGCCAGGCCAAAGGCGCAGAGCGTCAGCACACCATAGAAGGCCCAGCGGGCGAATACGCTCAAGCCACGCAGGCGTGCCGAAGCTGCCTGCTTGAAGGCACTGGCCCGATAGCGCGCGGGCAACTGTTGCAGCCGGTCGATCAACCGGCCACGGTAGTGCTGCACCCTCTGACGCGTGGTGTGCCAGTGGCCGCGCACGGCACGCCAGGCCTTGCTGGCCGGCCTTGGTTGGCGTGGCAGCGGTTGGCGCCGTAGCAGCAGCCACAGGCTCTGGATCAACACCCGCACGGGGTCGCCCAGGCTCGGGCGCTTGCCCGCCAACTGCGGGTACAGGCGCTGACGCTCGGCCAACAGGGCCTGCCAGGCGGGCGACTCCAGGCGCAAGAACAGCACAGCCAGCGCCACACCCAAGGTAAACAGCCAGGCGACCGGCCGCTGCGCGCCGCGTGTGGTGAACCAGGCGTAAGCCGACAGAGGGTTCAGGGTCACGACTGCCGCCTCGTCAGGCAGCGCACTGCCAGGCTCTGCACATCCCGACAGGCCAGGCTCTGCGGCGCGTAATGGCCCAGCGGGGCCTTGCACGCCAAGGCCTCGAGAAAGGCCTCGTCGCGGTGCACCACCTGCAGGGGCAAGCGATCACGGAACAGGTCGCGCCACACCATCAGAAGGTCGCTCTGCAAGCGGCTGGCCGGGTCGTAACGGTTGATCAGCAGCAGGTCGTAGCGCTCGATGGGGCGGCGCCCGAGCAGCAGATGGCTGGCCATTTCGGCCTCGGCCACCAGCACCTGCACATCGGTCTCGACGCAGTGGCCCGCAGTCGCGGCCGGTAACTGCGGCACGTCGAACAGCAACCAGTCGAAGTGTTCGGCCAGTTCAACCTGGCGAGCGGCCCAGGTTGCAGCGTCGGCCGCCGGGTGCAGCGCATCGCCAGGTGCATTGCCGAACGGCATCAGGCACAGCCCATCGAGCACCTCGTATACAGCGTCGGTGTACGGCCGCCCTTCCCGCTCGGCAAGCGCCCAGCCCTCGCGCGCCTCCAGCGGCAGGTTGAAATGCAGCCCCAGCAGGTTGTCCGGGCACAGGTCGATCAACAGCACCCGCTCACCCACGCCCTGCAGCGCATAGCCCAGCGCGGCCAGCAAGGCACTGCGCCCCAGGCCACCGCGCACGCCGTGCAACGCCAGGCTGGTCATGGCAACACCGCCTCGCCCTTCGGTGCAGGCATGAGCAGCCCATCCTGGGCACTGGACCGGCAGCTTTCACCCAGCAACGGCCAGCGCTGCAAGGCCTGCTGAACCCCCACCAGCATGGAAATATCCTGATAGTTCAGGTCCGGCATATCCAGGTGCTGGCGCAGTTGGGCAATGTCGTCACTACGGTCGGCAGGGTCAGCGTTGCCAGGCTTCATCGGCTCTCCTCGGGGATAGGCTGCCAGTCAGGCTGGCCTTGCAGGCGCATGTAGGCGCGCCCCTGGTAGTTCAAGACCTGCGCACCGGAGGTTTCCGCGACCTGTTCGGTGGTCGGCAGGTCGTTCAGCAGGCTGGGCACGTCCAATGCCTGCTGCTGGCCAAGGCCGGCGTACACCGGCGATATCAGCTCGGACAACGCCAGGTAACTGGTGGGCGCCGAGACCCGCAGCGGCTCGCTGCGCGCAGGCTGCCCCATGCCGATGAACTTGAGGCCAACCGGCACATGGGTAATCGACGGCGTGGGGATTTCGCGCATGCCCGACAGCTGCATGCGGTCGCCATGCAGCGCGGCGCCATGTTCTGGGACGATGGCCACGACCACGCGGCGGCCACTGCGCTCCAGTTCGTCGAGGAAGGTGCCCAGCTCGCCGAACAGGCGGTTGGCGCGAGTGGCGTAGTCGGCCACACGGGTGCCGCCGTCGGCGGTGACGATGCGGTTGCCGTCATGCAGGCTGATGCTGTTGTAGAACAGCGACACATGCTCGGCCGGCGTGCCTTTACGCTGGCCCCACCAGCGCCGTAACACGTCCAGGTCGCTGGCAATCGGCGAGCCGTCGAAGCCGACCAGTGCCCGCGGGAAATCGGTGTTGCGCAGGCCAGGTTGCGGCATGTGCTGCTGGGTGATATCGCCGATGAAGTTGTCGAAGCGCCCGCTGTGGTTGAGCAAGGTATTGCTCTGGAAGCCAAGCCTGGCCAGGTTCTGGAACAACAGGCACTGCTCCGGGGCGCTCTGGTACAGGCCCGCGTGGGACGACTGCCCACAGCTGGCACGCAGTACGCGGATGGCGGCCGGCCCGCTGTAGGACGTGGCCGAGTTGAACTGATCGAAGACCACGTCCAGGCGCGAGAGCAGCGGGTTGTCACGCAGCCCCACGGCCGACAGGTCATCCCAGGCCAGCGAGCAGATGTTGATCACCAGCAGGTCGAACGGCTGCTCCTCGGCATTCATGGCAGGGAACGCCGTTACTCGTTCACGCTCACTGGCGAAGAACTGCTCAAGCCAGCCGTCGAGCGTGGCGTTGTCGGCCACCGCCGTGGCCTGCGCCTGCGCAGCGGGGCTGGTAGTCACCGTGCCGGGCGCCTGGCCCGCAGTGAACCCCAGTGACGGCAGCCCGCCGACGGCCAGCCAGCCCAGCCCTAACAGGCTCAGGGTACTCAGGCGCAGCCAATGGCGCAGGTACAGATACCCCACCAACAGCAGTGCCAGCGCGCCCATCAGGTTCCAGTTGATGAAACGGCCCAGCAGTTCGAGCAGGTAGTTCCACGAAAAATCGAGTACCCCCGGCTGCGCCAGCAGGCGACTGAACGGCGGCAACCAGGTGTCCTGGTAGAACAACGCGATGCCAATCGGCAGCGCCGCTAGCTGGCGCGCAATGCGCAACCACTTGCCCGGCAACGGGATCAGCAGAAACGCTGCGAACAAGAGGTTCGGCAGCGCCTGGAAGTCGAGCATGCCCAGAGCGACCAGCAGGAACTTGGCCAGAAAATAGAGGTTCCACGCTCCCAGACCAGGCCATCGGGCCAGAACCGGGAGCGTGACGGTGGTATTAGTCATTACGGGGTTCCTGGCGTGCAGCGCGGTGGCGTACGCCCAGCGGTTTCAGGTAACGGGGGGAAAGGCGGCGGTGCAACCAGCCGCGCAACACTGCGCGCAGGCGCACCACCAGCAAGGCCAGGCCCAAGGTGACCAACGCAGTGAGGGCGATCACTTGCAGCAATTGCGTGAAGTTCATACTGCGCCCCGCTTGCCCAAGGCGACCCGGCGCGGCGCCAGTGCCGGCCGCGCTTGCGTGGGTAACTGCGCCGCTGCATCGACCCGCGGCGGCTGCGGCGAGCGGTTATCGAGGAAGGCCGGGGCGGCCAGGCTGTCGACGCCGGCAAGCACTTCCTGGCTGATGAACAGCTCTTTCCATGACAACTGGAAGATGTGATCAAGTGCCTGTTCGACGCCTTCGGAACGGCAGGCAAACAGGAACAGAAACAACACCTCCCCGACCACACAAGCGATGTCGCCGTCGCGGCGGAACACCGTACGCGAGCATGCCTGCAGGGGAGTCAGGCCTGGGGCCGGGCGCAGCACCAACAACTGGTGGACGATTTCGCCGTTACGCACACCGTGCCACATGTTCTGCACTGCTTCGGCGAACGCATCAGGCGCTACCAAGCCGCAGATCGCGAGTGGCCGCAAACGCGTGAGCAAGGCATCGAAGTCGGTTGGCAGGTGTCGGCGCCAGACATAACCCTGGATGCTTTCCACCATGGTCAGGAAGCGTGACAGGCTGGCGCCAAACGGCACGATCTGGGTGGCGCCGCAGGCCAGCAGCAGTTGTTCATCCTGGTAGCGCAAGGTGGGCGCCATTTCGCGCACTACCAGCTTCAAGGCATTGCCACGCAACTGGCGCAAGCGGTGCAGCTGGCGCGCCAGGCTGTCCAGGCGCTGCCCGCCATCCATGGCGAAAATGACCGTGGCGGACACCGCTCGGCTGGCGCGGTCAGCCAGTTCGTCGAGGCTTTCGCAGACCTGCCAGTGCTCGGAGAAAGCAGGCGCCCCTTCAAGGACCGGCCGCTGGGCCAGGCACAACAGCTCATCGCCACCGGTATCGGTGGGCGCCTGCGGCGTACCGGCAACGGCAAACCCCGCGTCAAGGCGCACCAGCTCCATGTCCCGGGTGCCCGCCTTGCCAAGCGGGTTGCTCCAGAAGTGCTGCAGGTAACGGACCCCGCCTTTGCCGCGATACACCTGGGCCAGGCCGTCGACGCCCTGGTTGAACACGCGCAGGCGCTCCACCAAGCCGGCACTCTGGCCACCGCTGATGACCAGCAGCAGCGCCGCCTCGGCCAACAACAGCGGGCGCAGCGCCTCGCACCAGCGCTCGACCTTGCCGTCTGCCCAGGCACCGGCAGGCGCCAGCACGACAAGCACACGGCCAGGAACATCGAGACGGGGCAGATCATCGACCAGGTGCAGGGTGGCGTGAGGGTTGGCTTCATACAGCGCCAGCTCGCCCGGGCCCTTTGCGGCATCCAGTGCACTCAGCACATCACCCATGCCTTGCGCATCGGCGATCAGGGCTGCCCGCGTTGGTTCGGGCAACCCCTCCACCACCTGGCGGCAGAGCAAGGTGGCGTCTTCTGCGGTGTCACAGGCCAACCAATACAGTCCTTGTAGATGAAGCTGGCTGCTTTCGGCGCCTAAGCCGGAGATTGCCAACAACGGCATTCCATTCGTCAAAACACTGGCTCTGAATTAAGAATTGAAACGGATTTCGGGAGGAATATCGCATGCGCGCTAGGGTGGCATTTTGATCTTCGTCAAAAAAATAGCAAATTAGCATGCGATTTAGCTTAACCGTCAATCTTACAGCACGGAGGCAAAATGCTGGCGCACTCAAATGTAATTAATTGCAAGGAGATGTTCGGATAGGCCTGTGAGGCGCATGGGGAAGGGGTGCCTGGCTTGGTTTCGGTGCACAACCCGATTCCTGTCTAAGCTTCTGCCAGCATTTCCAGCAGTTGAGGCTTACGACGTACTCATGGGCAACATTCTGTCATCACATATCGGCCTGCGTGGCCTGATTTTGAGCTTTGTTCTACTTGCCGTGCTGGGCACCCTGTGCAATGGCCTGATCACGGCCTACGGCGTGCAACGCGATGCTTTGGTCCACTCGGCGCTAGAAGCCAACCGTGCCTATGCCTTCAAGGTGGCCTCCAGCATCGATGGGTTCCTGTACTCGGTCAATGAACGCCTGAAATACAGCAGCCAGCGCCTGGGCCGCGACATTGCCAACCCAGCCTTGCTAGAGGAGGAAGCACTTCGCTTGCAGGCCCAGGACTCGGAACTGAACAGCGTGCTGATCACCGACCCTGCAGGCAAGATCCTGCAGGCATACCCGCCCGGGGTGCAGATCGGTTCGACGGTGGCGTCTACTGAGTTGCACGCAGCACTCAAACAACGGCAGCCCTTGGTCAGCCAGGCATTCACCGCGGCCAACGGCAAGCTCATCGTCTTCGTGTCGCAGCCGATCTTCAACCCGGCCGGCCAGTTTCTCGGGCTGGTGGGCGGTTCGGTGTACCTGCAGCAGCGTGGCGTGATGCATTCGCTGATTGGCGAACATCACCTCGATGGCACCTTCGCCTTCGTCGCCGACGGCAACCGCCGCTTGCTTTACCACCCCGACCAACAGCGCATCGGTGAAGTGCTCGGCTGGAGCGAGACGGTGGACATCGCCCTGCACGGTGAAAACGGCACCCTGGAGACCGTCAACTACCGAGGGGTACCGATGCTCGCCGGGTTTGCCCATGTACAAGGCTCCAACTGGGCTGTGGTGGTGCAACAACCGCGGGCACAGGCACTGGCGCCATTGGCCAAGCTGATGCGCGACATGCTGATCAAGATCATCCCGGCCGGGGTGGTCGGTTTTGCTCTGATACTGCTCGGCGTAATGCTGATCACCCGCCCGTTACGTGCGCTGGCCGGCCATGCCATCGACCTTTCGGCGCCCAATGCAACGGCAGAACTGTCCGCGATCAATGCCTGGTACGCAGAGGCTGCGGCGATCCGCCAGGCACTGGTGATGCAGGCGCAACACCTGCAACAGAAGATCGGCACCTTGAACGCCGCCGCCGAAACCGACCTCTTGACCGGCCTGGGCAACCGGCGCGCGATGAAGGCAGCACTTGAGGCCCTGGATGCATCGCAGCAGGCTTATGCGGTACTGGCGTTGGATATCGACCACTTCAAGCGGGTAAACGACACCTTCGGCCATGATGTCGGCGACCTGGCCCTGCAGCAGGTGGCGCAGGTGATCCGTGACTGTACCCGTGCAGGGGACCTGCCCTGCAGGGCCGGCGGCGAAGAGTTCTGCCTGCTGCTGCCGAACACCGGGCCGAGTACTGCGAAAGAGGTCGCCGAGCGTATTCGCTCGACGCTGAGCGCCACGCCCATGAAGCAGGTCGGCACACTGACGCTATCTATCGGTGTGGCTTACCGCAGTACAGAGACCCCCACCGCCGAAGCCATCCTCAAGCGTGCCGACGAGCGCCTGTACCTGGCCAAGGAAAATGGGCGTAACCGTGTGGTAGCTGAAGATCGCGTGCCTTCCTAGGTTTTGTACGAAAGTATGGTCATCCATCGTTGTAGGAGCGGGCTTGCCCCGCGAAGCAGGCACCGCGAACGATGGCACGGGCTTCGCCCGTGTTCGCGGGACAAGCCCGCTCCCACGGGGGTCATGCCTGTTTTAGAGTTTTGAGCAAGGCAGTTGCTCTCACAAAACTTTTTGTACAGAGCCCCTGCCGCTAGAGGGTCAGAAATCCAGGGCGCCGCTGAGCAAGGCGTTGAGTTTGCCCGCGACGTCGGCGCCTTGCTCGTCCAGCAGGCACAACGCAATGCCTTGCAACGCCGCCTGAGAGCCCGCTAGGCCTGCGCCTATCAGCGCCAGCGGGCAGGCAATCTCCATCTGCAACGCGCGCAGGCGCCTGGCCAACACGGGGCCAACCGGTGCCTGCAGCGCAATCACCAGTGCCGCCGGCTGCATCGCCGCACACAACAGAGGCAGCTCTTCCAGCGGTTGCCCGCAGCCGAGCACCTCGATGCGTTGTTGCTCGCCGCTCAACAGCAGCCCGGCACACAACACTTGCAGTTCGGCTTGCCCTTCGGTGCCCGCCAGCAGTACGCGCGGCGCATCGGGCTGGTTCATCTGCAGGCGCAGCAGCAAGCGGGCGCGCAGGAACGTATCGAGAAACAGCCATTGGCTACGCTGGCCGAACGCACTGCCTGAAGCCAGCTCATGCCACACCGGCATCAGCACTTCACGCAGTACGGTGGCCTTGGGCATGAGTGTGAACAACTGGCCATGGATCCCTTCCAGCGCCTGCGCATCGAATGCCTGGGTTGCGCGCACTACGGCGGCGCGCCAATCGTCAAAGGCCGAATGCGGCTGCACAGACGCCTCAGGCTGGCCTACGAGCATGTCACCGACCTTGCTGATGGGCAGGCCGTTGGAGGTCCAGCGCAAGATGTCACGTATACGCTGCACATCCCGGGCCGTGTACAGGCGATGGCCGCCCTCGGTGCGCTGCGGGCGGATCAGCCCGTGGCGCCGCTCCCAGGCACGCAAGGTCACCGGATTGATGCCAGTCAGGCTGACCACGTCGCGCATGGGTAGCAAATCGGGTGGGGTGGCGTCTGTCATGGCGAGTGGGCTTCCGGGGGGTGCCCTATTCTAAACCCATCTGCACCTTCTGCGGCGAGCAACCTTGGTTCATCATACAGCACACGGCGCCGAAGCCTTCTGCACAGAGGCTACGCTGCGCATATCGCATACGAGATTTCTGTGGGTGGGCCCTATGATCAACGCAAAACTCCTGCAACTGATGGTCGAGCATTCCAACGATGGCGTCGTCGTCGCCGAGCAGGAGGGCAATGACAGCATCCTTATCTACGTCAACCCGGCCTTCGAGCGCCTGACCGGCTACAGCGCCGACGACATCCTCTACCAGGACTGCCGCTTTCTTCAGGGCGAGGATCATGACCAGGTGGCCATCGCCACCATCCGCGAGGCAATCCGCGAAGGCCGCCCCTGCTGCCAGATACTGCGCAACTACCGCAAGGACGGCAGCCTGTTCTGGAACGAGTTGTCCATCACGCCCGTGCACAACGAAGCGGACAAACTGACGTACTACATCGGCATCCAGCGCGATGTCACAGCGCAGGTATTCGCCGAGGAGAAGGTTCGCGAGCTGGAGGCGGAAGTGGCTGAATTGCGCCGGCAACTGGGCCAGGCCAAGGGCTGACCCAAAAAACCTATACACGATCGTTAATTTGTATAGATTAAGACTTAGGCTTCAGCTATACCTGTACAACAAAGCATCGTTGTACAGGATTGACTGGAGCCCAGCATGTCAGCGTACCTAAAGCAATTCGCCGAGCGCTTCGCCAGCCTCGATGGGGGCAACCTCGACACGCTGGCAAAACTGTACAGCGAAGAGGTCACCTTTCGCGATCCCCTGCATCAGATACAGGGGCTGCCGGCCCTGCGGGCCTACTTCGAGCAGCTGTACGCCAACGCCCACGATATCCGCTACGCCTTCACCAGCGCCGACGAGGTGAGGCCCGGGCAGGGTTACCTGCGCTGGACCCTGCAGTTTTGCCACCCACGCCTGGCCCGCGGCCAGCAGATCACCTTGCAAGGCTGCAGCTGCTTGCATTGGCGCGACCGCGTGCATTTTCACCAGGACTATTTCGACGCCGGCGCCCTGCTGTATGAACACCTTCCGGTCATGGGCAGTGCTATCCGCTGGCTCAAAGGCAGGCTGGCATGAGCCGCTGCTGGCTGACCGGCGCAAGCAGCGGTATCGGTGCCGCACTCGCGCAGACACTGCTGGAGCAAGGCCACCAGGTTGCCCTGGGGGGGCGCCACGCGGAGCGCCTTGCCCCCTTGGCTGAACGGTTCCCCGGGCAGGTATTGCTGGCCATTGGCGATATTGACGACCCGCAGCAGGTGGCCGTTATCGCTGCCCGCATCGAGCAGGCCTGGGGCGGGCTGGACATGGCCATTCTCAATGCAGGCACCTGCGAATACCTGGAGCCGGGCCATTTTGATCCGGCCGTGGTCGAACGTGTGCTGCGCACCAACGTGCTGGGTGCCAGCTACTGCCTGGCGGCGGCACTGCCCTTGCTTCGCGCCGGCCAACGTCCCCACCTGGTGGTGATGGGCAGTTCGGTGAGCTGGCTGGCCTTGCCTCGCGCTGGCGCCTACGGCGCGTCCAAGGCTGCGGTGCGTTACCTGGTGGAGTCACTGCGCATCGACCTGGCACACGAGGGCATCGCGGTCACCCTGGTCAGCCCCGGCTTCGTCGACACGCCATTGACCCGGCGCAACGATTTCCCCATGCCGCAGCTGTGGCCCGCGCACCGCGCAGCCCAGCATATCGCCAGGCGTCTGCAGCGCCGCCCGCTGGAAATCAATTTCCCCGGCTTTTTTACCTGGGCGTTGCGCCTGCTCGGGGCACTGCCCGCGCGCCTGCGCCTGGCACTGGGCCAACGCCTTGCCCGTCATGAACAGGAATGATGATCCATGCGTATAGCAATCATCGGCAGTGGCATCGCGGGGCTGACCTGCGCCCATCTGCTGTCACGCAAGCACGAAGTGACGGTTTTCGAGGCCGAGCAATGGGTCGGGGGGCACACGCATACCTTCGATGTGATCTGGCAAGGTGAGCGCCATGCAATAGACACCGGTTTCATCGTCTTCAACGACTGGACCTACCCGCACTTCATCCGGTTGCTCGACCAGCTCAAGGTCGCCTCGCAGCCGACCGAGATGAGTTTCTCGGTGCATGACCCGATCACCGGCCTGGAATACAACGGTCATGACCTGAACACACTGTTCGCCCAACGACGCAACCTGGTGTCCCCTGGGTTCTGGGGGATGCTACGGGATATTCTGCGTTTCAACCGCCAGGCAGTCGCCGACCTCGACGCCCAGCGCATCGACGCCAACACCACCCTGGGCGCCTACCTTCAGGCGCACCGCTATGGGCGGCGGTTCATCGACCACTACATCGTGCCAATGGGGTCGGCCATCTGGTCGATGTCCCGCGCAGACATGCTCGGCTTCCCCCTTGAGTTCTTCGTGCGCTTTTGTCGCAACCACGGCTTGCTGTCGGTCACCCAACGGCCGCAGTGGCGGGTGATCAAAGGGGGTTCGCGCGGCTATGTTGCGCCGCTGTGCCGACCGTTTGCCGAACGCATCCGCCTCAACTGCAAGGTTTACCGGGTCAGCCGCGACGAAGGTGGCGTCACCCTGGTCAGCGCTGCCGGCAGCGAACGCTTCGACAATGTGGTGTTCGCCTGCCACAGCGACCAGGCCCTGGCGCTGCTTGACACCCCAAGCCCGCAGGAGCGCGCCGTGCTCGGCGCCATCGGCTACGCCAGCAACGACGTGGTGCTGCACACCGATACCCGTCTGCTGCCACGCCGCAGGCGCGCCTGGGCCAGCTGGAACTACCGCCTGGGCGGCCCAGAGCAGGCCCCCGCGGCGCTGACCTACAACATGAACCTGCTGCAAGGCATCAAGGCGCCGACCACCTTCTGCGTGAGCCTCAACCAGACCGCGCAGGTAGACCCGGCACAGATCATCGCCCGCTTCCAGTACGCCCACCCGCAGTACAGCCTTGCGGCCTCCGCCGCGCAGGCGTGCCAGGCGCAGTTGCAGGGCCAGCAACACAGTTACTTCTGTGGCGCCTACTGGGGTAATGGTTTTCACGAAGACGGGGTAGTCAGCGCGCTGAAAGTGGCCGCGCACTTTGGAGAGCAGCTGTGAACAGCAGCCTTTGCCTGGGCTGGGTCAGCCACCGGCGCCTGACGCCGCGGCGCCACGCGTTCCGTTACCGGATCGGCATGTTCTACCTGGACCTGGACGAGCAAACCTGGCTGCTGAAACTGTCTCTCTGGCTGGGGCGCTGGCGCCTGGCACCGCTGTGTTGGCGCGAGACCGACTACCTGCCCGCGCTGACCCGCCAGGGCGAACCGCTGGCCCAGGCCGCACGCTTGCTGGTCCACCAGGCGACAGGGCATATGCCCGAAGGCCCGGTGCGCCTGCTCACGCAACTGCGTTGCTGGGGGCTGTCGTTCAACCCGGTGAGCTTCTACTTCTGCCATGACCGCGACGGGCGCCTGGCGGCGATTCTGCTGGAGGTGCGCAACACGCCGTGGCGTGAACGCTTTCACTACGTGCTGCCAGTGCAGGGCAACCTTGCCAAGCGCTTCACCGTAGCCAAGGCCTTCCATGTGTCGCCGTTCATGCCCCTGGACATGGACTATCACCTGCGCTTCAGCCTGGACGCGGCGCATGTACGCATTCACATGCAGAACTGGCAAGGCGGCCGCAAGGTGTTCGAGGCTGACCTCACCTTGCAGCGCCAGCCACTGGATGCACCCGCGCTGCGCCGCTACGTGCTGACCTTTCCCTGGATGAGCCTGCACACCGTTCTGGCCATCTACTGGCAAGCGCTGCGCCTGTTGTTCAAACGCACCCCCGTCCATGACCACACCACCCGCCAGGGTGACCTGGCGCTCGGCCAACCTTGCGAGGACCCTGAACATGTCGAATCCCACCCTGAGCGTTAGCAAGTTCGCCGGCCTTGCGCCCTTACTCGGCGGGCTTGCACGAAGCGCCGTGCTGGCCCAGATGGGCAAACTGCGCCACGGCCACCTGCGTCTGCTCAGCCACGGGCAGCAGTGGAGCTTCGGTGATGCCGAAAGCCTGCTCCAGGCCGAGGTGGAGATCCTCGATGACGCCACTTGGAGCCTGATCGCCGGTAATGGCTCGATCGGCGCGGGCGAAGCCTACATCCATGGCTACTGGCGAAGCCCCGACCTGGCACTGGTGACGCGACTGTTCGTCGCCAACCTGGAAGTGCTCGATGCGCTCGAAGGTGGCCTGGCCCGCTTCGGCCGCCCTGCCCTGCGCCTGCTGCACCGGCTCAACCGCAACAGCAGGCGCGGCGCCCGGCGCAACATTCTGGCGCACTACGACCTGGGCAATGCCCTGTTCGAGCGGCTACTGGACCCGACCATGATGTATTCTGCCGCCCAGTTCGAGTACCCCGGGCAAACCCTGGAGCACGCCCAGTTGCACAAGCTGGAGCGCATCTGCCAGAAGCTCGAACTACGCGCTGACGATCACCTGCTGGAGATTGGTTGCGGCTGGGGCAGCCTGGCAATCCACGCCGCCACCCGGTACGGCTGCCGGGTCACCACCACGACACTCTCCGAAGCCCAGTACGCCCATACCTTGCAGCGCGTTCAGGCCCTGGGGCTGGCGCAGCGCGTGACGGTGCTGCGCGAAGACTACCGCGACCTTCAAGGCAGCTTCGACAAATTGGTATCGATCGAGATGATCGAGGCTGTCGGGCACCGTTACCTGCCGGTGTACTTCCGTCAGTGCGCCTCGCTGCTCAAGCCCGAAGGCCTGATGCTGTTGCAAGCGATCACCATCCGCGACCAGCGCTATGCCCAGGCACGGCGCTCGGTAGACTTCATCCAGCGCTACATCTTCCCCGGTGGCGCCCTGCCCTCGCTGAGCGTGATGCTGGACACCGCCAGCCGGCAGACTGCACTCAACCTCGTGCACCTGGAGGATTTTGGCCTGGACTATGCCCGCACCTTGCAGCATTGGCGCGAAAACCTGCGCCAGGCGCGCACAGCGCTGATGGACCTGGGCTACGACGACATGTTCCAGCGCCTGTGGGAGTTCTACCTGTGTTATTGCCAAGGCGGCTTCGAGGAGCGCGCCATCGGTGTCGCGCACCTGCTGTGGGCGGCCCCCCAGGCACGGCGCGCCCCCTGGCCTGGCAGTGCGTGATGCGCAGCTGCTGGCTGGTCGCCAATGCGCTCTGGTTACAGGCCGGCTGGTGGGCCTGCGTGCTGGGCGCGCAACGCCCTTGGTTGCTGCTGCTGGTACCTCTGGGCCTGGCAGTGCACCTGCGCCTGTGCCCGAACTTCAACGCCGAGGGCAAGGCACTGTGGCGCGTTGCGTTGGCCGGCTGCCTGCTCGATAGCGTGTTGGGGGTACTGGGCGTGTTCGGTTTCGACGCCTGGCCGCTGCCGCTGTGGCTGGCACTGCTGTGGTGGGTGCTGGCCAGCGGCATGCGCCACAGCCTGGCATGGGCCGGCAAGCGCTACTGGCTCGGCGCGTTGCTGGGCGCATTCGGCGGCCCGTTGGCGTATGTCGGCGGCGCCAGGCTGGCGGATGTCGCCTTGCCTTTGGGCACGATGGAAACCGGCCTGTTATTGATGCCGGTGTGGGCGTTGGCCCTGCCACTGCTTTCGCGTCTCGCGGCGTCGCCCTCACGTTGAGCGGGGCAAGCGCGATCAGCTTCAGGGCGTGCCCGCTGGCAAGCGGCGGAAGAACAGGGTGATCTGGCCAACTTCCACGCCCAGTTTGCTCATGCTCGTGCGGTTGATCAGCGTGTCTTCATCCATGAGGTACATCCAGTCGTCCATGTCCACCTGCCAGTGCCGCCCGTCGACCGGCAGGTCAAGCTGGTAACGCCAACGCAGCGCATTCCCCGCCACTTCGCCGCGCGCCTCACCGATCACGTCCCCCGCTGTCCCCCGCCAGCGGCCAGGGCCGTCCGGCACCAGTGTCCAGGTACGCTGCTGGCGCGTGCCATCGCTGTAGAGAAAATGCTCGTCGAGGATCAGCCGCTCACCTTCGCGGCGGCTGTCGATGCGCACGTGGAAGCGCTTCACCACTTCGCCGGAACGCTTCTGGAACATCCCCCAGGCCTGCACCGGGCGCGAGAAGAACGCCGCCAGGTCCAGCTTCGGTTGCGCCTGGGCATAGTGCTCGACACCGACATTGCCACAGCTTCCCAGAAGCAGACAGGCAACCAGCAACAGCGCTTTGTACATGTTCAGCTACCTCGGTCGTTGCCCGCGGCCAGCCCGAGGAGGCGCTGAGGCAGTTGCGGGTCCCTGGACTGCGGATCGAGCCAGAGGGCGAAGAACGCCCTGCAGGCCTCGACACCTCGAAAAATACTATACAATACTAACTTATTGCATAGATATTAGATGAATTTGTACAGATTTCTACGCACTCCACACACGCCCTGCTAATCCCGCAAAATACGCCGTCTACTGCCCCCTGAAGGAATTGCTCATGCTGTACGTAGTCATGCTCGGTGGCCGCCACCCACGGGCCAGTATCGAGGTACACGACGTGCTGTTCGCACAGGCCGATTCACTGGAGCAGGCGTACCCGCAACTGTGCCAGGACTGGTTCGGCAGCCGTGCGGGCCTGCACATCGACTCGTGGCTGGAAGTCGACGGCATCGATCGCTACCGTGTCGCGTTCAGCCCGCTGGCGCCAGGCGCGGATGACCCACGGCTGTTCTTCATCAACCTGGGCGGCTACGAGCCCAACGTGTTTGGCGAGGCGCACCGCTACCTGCTGGTGGTGGCCAGGGACAAGGCCCAAGCCAAGCAACTGGGCAAGCAACGCTTGCAGTCGGCCTGGCTCAAACCGCATACCGATGCAGTACTGGAAGTAGACGACTGCCTGCCCGTCGACCTGGTGGGCGGGCGCTATGTGCACTTGATCGAAGGTGCCCATGGCGGGCTGCGTCAATACAGCGACTACATCCTGCTCTGAGATTCAATCACCCTCTCACCGGCGGGGATCAGCCCGTACGACACCCAAGTGCCTGGCTTTCGGATTGTCATGAAACAGGCTATGTTCGGCGAAACTCGACTGCGCGTCGCCAGCACCGACTTCGATCAAGGGAAACCTCATGCAGCAACGTGAACTGCTGACAACCGTTGCAGGTGCCTGCGAAGTGCCGCAACGCGCTACCGTTCAAGCGTGGCGGCGGCAGCCATGACAGGCCTTGATCCTCGCGATGAGATAGCGCACTCGGTAAGGACGGACCGCCTGAAACAGCTGTTCGTCCAGTCAGCGCCCGCTGTGCTGGGCAGCTACTTGGCAGCCATCATGTTGTGCTGGCTGGGCTGGGAGCGTTTCGACCAGCAAAAGGTGGTCGCCTGGATGGCCGTACTCAGCCTTTCGACGGCCCTGCGTACCGCCATGTTCATCACCTACCTGCGCGCTCCCGCCAGCCAGCGCACGGCTGAACGCTGGGAGTGGCGCTACTGGGCCACGCTGGTATTGTCGGCGGCAACCTGGGGCTTGGGTGCATTGGCTGTGATGCCGGCCGACGACCTGCTGGGGCAGACATTGATCATGCTGTTTGCCGTGGGCATGTCGGTCAGCGCCGTGTCGTGTTACTCGTCATACCGCAACATGACCGTGGTATCGATCGCCCTGGTGCTGCTGCCCTGCACCGGTTGGCTGGTGGTGCAGCCTTCCGCGCTGCAGCAGGGGATCGCACTGGCGGTACTGGTGTTCGCATCGTTCGTCGTCAACGCGACGCAAAGCCTGTCCTCAGCCCTGTTGACCGCGTGGCGCCTGAAACACGAAATGGAACACGCTCACCGGCTTGCCATGGTGGCTTCGTGCACGGACGAACTGACCGGGCTGAACAACCGACGTGCCTTTTTCGACTCTGCATCGGTGCAGCACGCCCGCTGCAGGGAGGGTTGTACCTTCGTGGCCGTGCTGATGCTGGACGTCGATCATTTCAAGCAGATCAACGATACGGCCGGCCACGCGGCGGGCGACCAGGTGCTACAGCGGATCGGTGCCGTGATCAGCGCCAGCCTGCGGGATGACGACATAGCCGGCAGGCTGGGCGGCGAGGAGTTCGCCATCCTGCTGCCCGATACGCCTCTGCACACCGCCACCGAGATCGCCGAGCGCCTGCGGGCCCTGATAGCCAAACTGAACGTCAACGTTGAACACCCGGTGACCGCAAGCATAGGCCTGGCGTTCGCAACAGCCCCCACGAGTGAACTCGGTGCGTTGCTCAGTAGCGCAGACAAAGCCATGTACCACGCCAAGGCATCCGGCCGTAACCGAGTGATGGTCGTCGACCAGATGCACGCCGCCGTCTGACAAGAGGCAAGCCTGCCCAGATTTGGTTCAACCCTGCCATCACGCCAAACCTTGCACTCAATTGATGCAGGGCAGCCGCGCGCTCGGCATTCGCCCCTACATCCAGGTGCCATAAATCCCCGCCAATTCGTCTGATACCGTCGCGTTTCTGCTACTAAACCGCGCACATCTGCTTTTTTAGCGCCATTTTCCCTCCCGATTCATCCGCCCTGCCCGTTCCGGCATTGTCATTGCAAAGCGAGTTCACCCCTTAACCCGAGGCGATCCATAAAAACCGCATCCACAAGTAAATGCAGTACCGCACCGCGTTGTGAATGGATGAATGTGCAACAACACTGCCGACGAGTCGTGGCAAGGAGGGGGTATGTCCCGGGCTTTTTTCAATGAAATGTATGAGGCAAACGGAAGTTGCCGCCCGCACTATCAGGAGTTCGCCCGCTGGCTAGCGAACACGCCGCTGGCATTGTTGGAGCAGCGGCGGCACGAAGCCGACCTGCTGTTTCATCGGGCCGGCATCACCTTCACCCTGTACGGTGACCAGCAAGACACCGAGCGGTTGATCCCCTTCGATATCATCCCGCGCAGCATCCGCGCCAGCGAATGGCGCATCGTCGAACGCGGGTGTATCCAGCGCGTCCAGGCGCTGAACCTGTTCCTGCAGGACATCTACCACGAACAGCGCATTCTCAAGGCCGGCATCATTCCGCCCGAGCAGGTGCTGGCCAACGAGGGCTACCAGGTCGCCATGCAGGGCCTGAATCTGCACCGTGGGCTGTACGCCCATATCGCCGGCGTCGACCTGGTGCGTGACAGTGACGGTACGTATTACGTACTGGAAGACAACCTGCGCACGCCCAGCGGCGTCAGCTACATGCTCGAAGACCGCAAGATGATGATGCGCCTGTTCCCCGAGCTGTTCGCCGCCCAGCGCATCGCCCCCATCGACCACTACCCCAACCTGCTGCTGGACACACTCAAGAGTGCCAGCCCGCTGGACAACCCGACCGCCGTGGTGCTCACTCCGGGGCGCTTCAACAGCGCCTACTTCGAGCATGCATTCCTGGCCCGGGAGATGGGCATCGAGCTGGTCGAAGGCGCCGACTTGTTCGTGCGCAACGACCATCTCTATATGCGTACCACCGCCGGCCCACAGCAGGTGGATGTGATTTACCGCCGCCTGGACGACGAATACCTCGACCCACTGTCGTTCAACCCTGACTCGATGCTGGGCGTACCGGGGCTGATCTCGGTGTACCGGGCTGGCAACGTGGTGCTGGCCAACGCGGTGGGCACCGGCGTTGCCGACGACAAGTCGATCTACCCCTATGTCGACGACATGATCCGCTTTTACCTGAGCGAGGAGCCGATCCTGAAGAACGTGCCCACGTGGCAATGCCGCAAGCCACAGGACCTTTCCCACGTCCTGGCCCACCTCCCCGAGCTGGTGGTCAAGGAAACCCAAGGCTCCGGCGGCTATGGCATGTTGGTCGGCCCTGCCGCCACAGCGGCGCAGATCGAAGACTTTCGCGCCCGCATCAAGGCGCGCCCGCACGCCTACATCGCGCAGCCCACGCTGTGCCTGTCCACCTGCCCGACCTTCGTCGAAAGCGGCATTGCGCCGCGCCACATCGACCTGCGTCCGTTTGTGCTGTCAGGCAGTGAAACCCGCCTGGTGCCCGGTGGCCTGACCCGCGTTGCGCTGCAAGAAGGCTCGCTGGTGGTCAACTCGTCGCAAGGCGGCGGTACCAAGGACACCTGGGTGGTGGAGGACTGACCCATGCTTTCGAGAACAGCTTCCGATCTGTACTGGATGTCCCGCTACCTGGAACGCGCCGAAAACCTCGCACGCATGCTCGAGGTCAGCTACTCGCTGTCGCTGATGCCGCAAGCCGGGCGTTCGGATGGCCACGCCGAGCTGGCCATGTCGCTGCTGGCGTCCGGTACGCTGGACGATTACATCCGCAAGCACACCGAGCTGGACCCCGAGCGCATGCTGCACTTCTTTGCGCTGGACGCGAGCAACCCCAGCAGCATCTATTGCTGCCTGCAAGCTGCCCGTACCAACGCCCATGCTGTACGTGGGCGGATCACCGCCGACATGTGGGAAAACATCAACGCCACCTGGATCGAAATGCGCAACATCGCCAGCAACGGCCTTGGGCGCTACGGCATCAGCCAGTTCTGCGACTGGGTCAAGGAACGCTCGCACCTGTTCCGTGGCGCGACCTCCGGCACCATCATGCGCAACGATGCCTACAGTTTCATTCGCCTGGGCACCTTCCTCGAGCGGGCAGACAACACCCTGCGCCTGCTCGATGCCCGTTATGAAATGTTCGGGGAAACCTCCGAGGAGGTCAGCGACGACTCTGCACGCGGTTATTACCAGTGGAGCGCCTTGTTGCGCGCCCTGACCGCCTACGAAGCCTTCAATGAAATCTACCGCAACGCGCCCAGCGCGCGACCGGTGTCGGAGCTTTTGCTGCTGCGCGTTGACGTGCCGCGTTCGCTGCATGCCTGCATTGATGAGCTCGACCAGATTCTTGCCGGCCTGCCTGGCAATACCGGCCGCGCCGCACAAAGGCTGGCCGCCGAACTCAACGCACGACTGCGCTACACCGCCATCGACGAGATTCTCGAAGCCGGGCTGCACCTGTGGCTGACCGACTTCATCGGCCGCATCCACCAACTGGGCCAGACCGTCCATAACGCCTATCTGGAGGTCATATGAAACTGTCCATCCGCCACGACACCACCTACAGCTACGCCAGTGACGTCTGCAACAGCATCCAGTTCCTGCGCCTGACACCGCGCAGCAGCGAGCGCCAACGTATCCTCGACTGGCAATTGGACTTGCCCTGCAAGGTGAACAGCCAGATCGACCCCTATGGCAACATCCTGCACGTGCTGACCTTGGAAAAGCCCCATGGCCACCTGGCCCTGACGGCCAGCGGCCAGGTGGAAATCGACCCGGATTGCGAGCACGAGGCCGGCAGCCAGTCGCCCCTGCCGTTCCTGCGCAGCAGCCACCTCACCCAGGCCAGTGACGCGCTCAAGGCCTTCGCCACTCAGCAGTGTGGCGAGCGCCGCGACCGGGCAGCGTTGACTGCGCTGATGCAAGGCCTGGCCGACCATATGCCCTACAGCCCAGGCGCGACCTCGGTGGGCACCACCGCCATCGAGTCGTTTGCCGGCGGTGCCGGGGTGTGCCAGGACCATACCCACGCGTTCCTGGCCTGCGCCCGCAGCCTGGGTATCCCCGCACGCTACGTGTCCGGCTACTTGTGCACCGAAGACGAAACCCACCTGGCCAGCCACGCCTGGGCTGAAGCCTGGATCGATGAAGCCTGGTACAGCTTCGACGTCACCAACCGCCTCACCCGGCCCGAGCGTCACCTTAAACTGGCCGTCGGGCTGGATTACCTCGATGCCTGCCCAGTCCGCGGAGTGCGCCGGGGTGGCGGCGTCGAATCCATGCAGGCAAGCGTTCAGGTGCATCGCCAGTAGCCCCCTGGCGCAACACCAGCAGGCCCCGGCATGCCGTGTGCGGCGGGGCCCTCCATTCAAAGCACAAGGTAAACAGCATGACCTACTGTGTCGCTATGCACGTGGCGGACGGGCTGGTATTCATCTGCGACTCACGCACCAATGCCGGCATCGACCAGATATCCACGTTTCGCAAGTTGTTCGTTTTCAGCGTGCCCGGCGAGCGGCTGATCGTCCTGCAAACCGCCGGCAACCTCGCCACCTCGCAATCGGTGGTCAACCTGCTCGAACAACGCAGCCGGGGCTCCGGCACCCACCTGCTGAACGTCGCCACGCTCTACGATGCAACGGTACTGGTGGCCGAAACCCTGCGCGAAGTGGTCGCCCGTGACCGCAGCAAGCTGACAGCCCAGATCGATCTGAGCGCCTCGTTCATGGTGGGCGGGCAGATCGCTGGCAGCCCCATGGGCATCTACAACGTCTATGCCCAGGGCAACTTCTTCCAGGCCACCCAAGACACCCCCTTCCTGCAATTGGGCGAGAGCAAGTACGGCAGGCCGATCCTGGACCGTAACCTCACCTACCACACGCCCTTGGACGAGGCGGTGCGCTGCGGCCTGATCTCATTCGACTCCACCATCCGCAGCAACCTGTCCGTGGGCATGCCCCTGGATCTGCTGGTGTATGGCAAAGACAGCTGCACAGCCAGGGAGCCGGTTCGCATTCATCATGACGACCCTTACTACAGCCAGATCCGCAAGCAATGGGGTGATGGCTTGAAAAACCTGCTGGCCGAACTCACGCCACCCCCACGGGATTTCATGGCCCAATGAGCGAGGTCGAAACATGCCGTCGGCTGGCGACCGAGCAGCCTCCATGCTCAAATAACCTTCACCGCACGGCCTATGAATTTCACCGGCCCGGTCGGCCGCCCGGTGGGCGAGCCACCGGCTTTTTCAAGCGTCAGCTCGAACAGTTGGTCGGGTTCTAAAGGCGGCATGCTGCTGGCGGGGACGCGGTATTGCTCGCCTGGCTTGATCAGCCCCAGCGAAACGGGTGCGGGCCATTGCGAGCCCTTGGTCCAGAACTGCAGTGCCATGCCGTCAGGTACAGCGTCCTGGCCCAGGGGGATGAGCTCCAAGGCCCGCCCATCGCTTGCCTGCACCACCCATCCCGGCGCCTGGTCCGTCGGTGCAACCAGCACCACCAGGTAGCGCGGCGACGGTGCCTGGCTGACCAGCAACAGAAACGTCAGCACCAGGCTCGCTGCGATGCCCACGGCACTCACCCCCTGCCACAGGCGAAGACGCTGCCACCACGCCACGGACGGTTTGGCAAACCACCCCGCGCGCTCGTCCAGGCTGCGCTCTATACGCCCCCATAAGCGGGGGCTGGGTGTTGAGGGTTGGGCAACACGGGTCAGGGCCAGCAGGCGTTCTTCCCACGCATCCACAGCCCGCTGCAGGCGCGGGTCATGCGCCATGCGCGCGGCCAGCGCCGCGCGCTGGTCGGCAGGCAGTGTGCCGAGTACGTACTCCCCTGCCAGCGCCTCCAGCGCGTCCTGGTCTTGATCGGCAGCATCCGCTTTCATCCCATGCACTCTCTGAGAGCCTTGAGGCTTCGCTTGATCCAGGCTTTGACGGTGCCTAGTGGCGCGTCGAGCAGGCTAGCGATCTCGATGTGGCTGCACCCGTCCACATAAGCATGCAGGATGCACCGTTGAGGTGAAGGCTGCAGTTGCTCCAGGCAGCGGTAGATCCTGCTCGAACCCGACCATGCCTCATCATCGGCACCCGGGAACACGGCGCCGATGGCGTCGATATCGCTTTCGTCAAAAGCGACTTCACAGCGCACGTCACGTATGTGATTCAACGCCAGGTGCCGGGTGATGCTGTAGATCCAACCCCGTGCCGAACCGCGCGCCGGGTCGAAACTCGCGGCGCGGGTCCAGATGCGGATGAAGGCATCGTGGACGATATCCTCGGCGGTTGCGTCATCCCTGGCGATGCGCCGCGTAACGCCCAGCAAGCGTGCGCCTTCATGGGTGTAGAGCGCCTGCAAGGCGCGCCGATCGCCTTGAGCGCACGCCGCCAGGCATGCCTGAAAATCGAAGGGGGTAACAGGCAGGTTCAACGTTCGATCACTCCTAGCATTACCGAGTGCAGCCCCAGCCTTGAGGCCAGGTCTGGCGGTAAGGGTAGATGATCAATCACCCGCCGGCTGCCACAACATCGATCATTTGGCGGCCCAGAACACGTAGTCAGCCTGGTACTTGACGATTTGTCGCTCGCCTTTGTTCTGCGCCGTGCAGCCACTTTGCGGCGCAACGCCACCATGGGTCGCAACGCGCTGGATGTAGCTGACGCCGTGCATGGCACCTGGGCCTTCGGCGGGGTTGGCCTTCACCAGTTGATACGGCAGCGCGGTCTTGTCCACGGGCGCCACAGCGAGCTGGGTCCCGGTGATTTTCGAACCGTCTTTGGCTTGCCAGGTGGCAGGCGGGCCGAAGTAGTCGCCCACTGCCTTGCCCGAACGGTCATTGAGCACCGCTTTCGGGCCTACGAAAACCCACTCGGTCTGCCCCGGCATGCTGGCCTTGTCGCGGCATTCGTAGGTGATTTCGCCCACGCCCACGGTTTCCAGGACCACCTTGTGGCCTTCGGGCACCTTCACGGCATCAGGCAGGCCTTGTTGAGCGTGGGCTGTGTGTGAGGCCAGAACCAGGGCCAGGCCAGCGACGAGCGAGCAGGGAACGGATGTGAAGGTCATCGTGCAAACTCCTGATAGGGGGTGGTCGGGGCTGCAGCAAGGCTGCCCTGTCCTGATTACCCGCCACCGTCCTGTTTGGATGCACCCCTGCACAAAAAAATGTGAGGACGCTGACGCACAGCGTCGGAACTTTGCTGGCTTGTCGCAGGCCTTCTTTCTCAGGTGTATTGATAAAAGGAGATACCCGATGAGTGCGCAACTCAGTGGCAAGCGCGTGGCCTTTCTAGTCACCGATGGTTTCGAACAGGTGGAACTGACCGGTCCTCGTGATGCCTTGAAAGATAACGGCGCAGTGGTCGATATCCTGAGTGACACGCCAGGCACCGTTCGCGGCTGGAATCATGACAAGCCTGCCGACGAATTTACCGTGGATGCAACCTTCGACGATGCCCAGCTCGACCTCTACGATGCCCTTGTACTGCCTGGCGGCGTACAGAACTCCGACACCATTCGCCTGATAGCCGGCGCGCAGGAACTGGTAAAAGCCCACGATTCGGCCGGTAAACCACTAGCGGTGATCTGCCATGGTGCATGGCTACTGGTGTCCAGTGGCCTGGTCAAAGGCAAGCGGATGACCAGTTACAAGACACTGCAGGATGATATCCGCAACGCCGGCGGCACCTGGGTGGATGAACAGGTGGTGGTTGATGGCAACCTGATCAGCAGCCGCCAGCCAGATGATATTCCCGCGTTCAACCAGCAGTTGATCAGCGCCCTGGCAGGTTGAACCTGCCCCTTGCAGCCCCTTGCATCGCTCAAGGGGCCTGCGCCTCAGCTCAGACGAAACGGGCAATAACGCGCTGAACCATTTGCCTGTGTACCACGTCCACCGCAAAAGCATTCATGAGTCGAAACCAAAATGGCGTGCGATCCCGTGCTGGCAGTGCTCGGCTACCTCAAAGACCACCAGTTGGTACTCACCACCGCAGAATCCTGCACGGCAGGCTGCATGATTGCATTGCTGGCCGCCTACCCGGGTGCAGGGGAAGTGCTTGAAAGCGGCTACGTGGTGTACTCACCCACGGCCAAGAAGCGTCTGTTGGGCGTGAACCCGCAAACCATCGAGCGCTATGGCCTGACCAGCGAGGCCGTGGCCTGGGAAATGGCATTAGGTGCGTTGAAGGACAGCGATGCCAATGTCGTCATCGCAACCACCGGCGTAGCCGGGCCTGGCCAGGCATCGGGGGTTTTACCCGGCACACTGTGCTTTGCCTGGGCTTTTGCCGGCGAACCCATCGCAGTGTTTACCCGTACCCAGCGATTCTTTGGGGAACGTGCGCAGGTCATGCACGAGGGCGCCCTGTATGGGCTGACCCGACTGGGTCACTACTACGAGCGCTGGCTGCGCGGGGACCGCGCCTGAATAACGGACACTTCATGAGGGCCACAGTCTCGTCCTAGGTTTACTGAACCAGGATGGCGTGATGAAGCTCGATAGACGGGACGGGCACCACACTGCGCCGCGTCGTCAGCCACTCACGCATCCGTGCAGTATCGAAGATCTGCCCCTCTTCCATCATCACCAGAATCAGCGCTTGGGACATTCGGTAGCACCCGCATTGCGAACAGTGACGCTCTTCCCACCCCGTCGAACACTCGACGGATTCGGCACTTCCCGCGCAAATCAGACAACTCATGAAGCCCCCTTCTGCTTATTTTTGGTAGGAGGTTGAAACAGGGTTATTGAGATGAACTATTTCTCATAGTTACCAAGAGATTTCCATGCCAATTCGAAATTCCCTGTTTTTTTTGGGGGGGGATTGCATTTGGGCTACAAGGTGCCCGCCAGTGCATTTTTAGCGCCTGTCAGATCGAGCGCCGCGCGGGCGGCGCTTGATCTTCGCGACACCTCCAAGCCCAAGACAAGCACGCCAACCATCATCCTTGTTGAACCCTGCTGCACAAGGTCGACTCAATGCCTAGTAAGCCTGTACTAACCCGCCCGCACTGAGGTGACGACATGAATGCTATCGATCTGCTGGTTCAAGACCACAACGTGGTGAAAAAGCTGCTGGAAGAACTGTCTTCGACCACTGAACGTGCCGTAAAGAAACGCGCTGAACTGCTGCATCGGATTGAACAGGAACTGCAAGTCCACACCGCCCTGGAGGAAGACATCCTCTACCCTGCGATCAAGCAGGCCGGTGGCAAGGAAGAAGCCAAGATGTATTACGAAGCGAAGGAAGAGCACCGCACCGTCGATTCATTGGTGTTGCCTGATCTGCTTCATACCGAAACCGGCACCCTCGAATTCGCCGGGCGGGTCAAGGTGATGAAAGAGCTGCTGGAGCATCACATCGAGGAAGAGGAAGGCGAGCTGTTCCCGACGGCCAAGAAGCTGCTGGGCAAGGGCCAGCTTGAAGAGCTGGGGCTGGCCATGGAAGCGCAGAAGAAACTGCTCAAGAGCGAGCAGCGCGCCGCTTGAATCGAGTGCGCCGTGCCGGGGCCCTCTCGGCTCGCCCTGGCAGGCGCCCAGTAAGAAAATGCGTTGGGATTGGCGTTGATGGCGAACTGGATCGAATTGCTGGAATGGCCTGCCATGGCGGTCACGGTACTGGCCGCCTGGTGCATAGGCTCGCGCCGCGCCGGGCGTCGCAAGATTGGCTTCTGCTGTTTCATTGCCAGCAACCTACTATGGTCAGTCTGGGGCTGGCACGCTCAGGCCTGGGCGTTGATTGTGCTGCAGGTAGTGCTATGCCTCATGAACCTCAGGGGCTGGAAGAAGAACACGGCTGCCGAGCTCCAGTCGTGACGTTCACCTTGGCTGCAGGGGCCTGTTAACCCAGCAACTGGCTCAATACCGCGCGCAATTTCCCCGGTTTGACGGGCTTGTTCAATAGCGGCGCACCGAGCTTTTGCAAAGCACGCCGGCACTGATCGCTGCGGTCTGCGGTGATGATCACCGCAGGGATGGGGGCGTTGAAATGCTCACGCAAGTGCCGGACCACCTCGCAACCCACAACCCCGTGATCCAGGTGAAAATCCGCCAGGATCAGCTCCGGTGCCTGCCCCTGCAAGGCCAACAAGGCCCCTGCCTGGTCGGTCGCGGTCACCACCTCGCAGCCCCACTGAGCCAGCAGCGCGCGCATGCTTTCGAGAATGCTCACTTCGTTGTCCAGCACCAGCAGCCGGCGGCCGGGCAACGGGTTACCGGCGCCGGGCTGCGGCGCGCTCTGGTGGATTGGCAACGGTACTTTCTCGCCGATCGGCACCTCGATGCTGAACATCGAGCCACGGCCCGGCCATGACCGCACCTGGATCCGGTAACCGAGAATCTTGGCGATCCGCTCAACGATGGCCAAACCCAGGCCTACGCCTTTGCGATCAGCGGCGCGGCCAACGTCCAATTGGTTGAACTCAAGGAAAATGGCCTCCAGCCGATCCTGCGCGATGCCACGCCCGGTGTCCCACACCTCCAGGCGCAAACAGGCGCCGCGACGCCTGGCCCCCAGCAAGATCCGGCCCTGGTCGGTATAACGGCAGGCGTTGCTGAGAAAGTTGCGCAGGATCCTCGTCATCAGCCGCAGGTCGGTGCTGATAGCGTAGTCACCGATGCGTGCCCGCAGTTTAAGGCCCGCCGCGTCGGCCACCGAGCGGAATTCCGAGACCAGCGGCCCGAGCAGTTCATCGAGACGGTACAACGCCACGTCAGGCTTGACCGCCGCCTGGTCGAGCCGGGAAATGTCCAACAGGTCGGTGAGCAGGTCTTCGGCGCCCTCCAGAGCCTGATGGGTACGCTCCACCAGCACCTGCTCGGCCTCCGGCAATGGCCGTTCGCGCAAGGTCGAGATCAGCAGGCGTGCGGCATTGAGCGGTTGCAGCAGGTCATGGCTGGCGGCAGCCAGGTACTTGTCCTTGCTGCGGTTGGCGGTTTCCGCGGCGTCGCGAGCGTCGCGCAGGGCTCGGGCGATCTGTTTACGCTCGGTAATCTGCTGTTGCAGGTTGCGGTTGGCCTCCAGCAGTTCATCGGTACGGGCAGCCACCCGCTGCTCCAGTTCGTCATTGAGCTGTTGCAGGCGCTGCTGGGCCTGCTTGCGTTCGGTGATGTCGGCGACAAAACCTTCCACCAGCCCTTGCTGGCCGGGTTTGAGCAGCAGGTTCATCAGCACATCGAGGTGGCTGCCGTCCTTGCGCCGCAAGCGGGTCTCGTAGCCGTGCAGGCTGTGTTCGCGTGCTAAGGCTGCGGTAATCGCTTGCAGTTCCTGGGCGCCGCCGACAAACAGGTTGGCGGCCAGGTCGGTCAGGGAAAACAACACCGCCTGCGGGCTCTCGTAACCGAGCATGCGCGCCAGCGCCGGGTTGGCGGCACGCATGCCCTCTTGCAGGCTGGCTTGGAAAATCCCGTGGACGGCGTTCTCGAACAGCCATTTGTAACGGTTGCGCTCGGCTTCCAGTTCGTCCAGGCGCGCCGCCAGTTCCGGGTAATGACTCTTGCGCGCCGAGTGGTCGCCCAGCCCCAAAAGCCCGGCCAGTGCCCGCTGCTGCTCGTCAGAGGGCCTCGCCATAGACGACCTCGACATCACGTTGGCTCGACTCGCGAGGGTTGGTGAGGATGCACGGGTCACCCATCGCGTGCTGCGACAAAAACGGAATGTCGGACGTGCGCACCCCATGCAGACCAAGGGTTTCATGGAAGCCGATAGCGCGCTTCAACGCGATCAGGTGGTCCACCAGGCGCGCGCAGATCTGCCGATGGTTGAGACCGCGGCAGTCGATGCCAAATACCTCGGCAATCACCTTGAAGCGCTCCGGGGCCGAGCTGTAGTTGAACGCCACCACGTGCTCCACCAGCACGGCGTTGCACAAGCCATGGGGTAAGTCGAGGAACCCGCCCAGGCTGTGGGACATGGCGTGCACCGCGCCAAGAATCGCATTGGAGAACGCCAGGCCGGCCTGCATGCTGCCCAGCATGATTTTCTCGCGCAGGGCGATATCGCCCGGGTTGGCGATCATCTGCACCAGGTTGCCATTGATCAGGCGCATGGCCTCCAGCGCATGGGGGTCAGTCAGCGGGCCGTGGCCGGTGGAGACGAAGGCTTCGATGGCATGCACCAGCGCGTCGATGCCGGTGCAGGCAGACAGGAAGGGGTCCATGCTCAGGGTGGTTTGCGGGTCGATCAGCGAAACGTCCGGCACCACGGCCTTGCTGACGATGGAGAACTTCATGCGCTCCTGCTGGTTGGAAATGATCACGAACTGCGAGACGTCGGCCGAGGTACCGGCCGTGGTGGGGATCAGAATCAGTGGCGGGCTGGGCACCCGGATCATGTCCACGCCTTCGAACTCAAGGATGCTGCGCCCGTGGGCGACCACGATGCCAATCGCCTTGCCGCAATCCATCGGGCTGCCGCCGCCGACGGCGACAATCACGTCGCAGTGGTTTTCCCGGTAGATCTCGGCGCCGAGCATTACCTCTTCGACCCGCGGGTTGGGCGACACGGCGCTGTACAGGCAGTAATCGATGCCTTGCGCCTGCAGGCTGGCCTCGACATCCGCCACCCAACCGGCGGCAATCACGCCGGGGTCGCTGACCACCAGCACCTTGCGGGCACCGAAGGTCTTGGCGTAGTTGGCGACGTTATGCCGGCAGCCGGCACCAAAGATGATTTCAGGCGAAACGAACTTGCGAAGCGGGCTGAAGCTCTGGCTCATCGGAAAGCCTGTTTTTTTTGTTCTGAAAGGTAACCGCCAGCGTAAAGCATCCCGCAACGAAAGTAACCAGACCAAAGGGTGGCAAGGGCTCAGCCCCGAAAAATCAGGCGCGACGCCTTTTCGTTGCGCAAGGTCAGTTGCACCATGCCCTGCCCCGCTGCCTGCGCCTCCTGCCGGGCCTGGAGGATGACGCCGTGGTGCGGCGACTTGCTGCACACAGGGTCGGCATTGGCCGCATTGCCGGTGAGCATGTAGGCCTGGCAGCGGCAGCCACCGAGGTCCTGGTGCTTTTCATCGCAGGAGCGGCAGGGCTCCTTCATCCAGGCCGTGCCGCGAAAACGGTTGAAGCCGAAGGCGTCGTTCCAGATATGCTCGATGCTGTGTTCGCGCACGTTGGGGAAGCTCACGGGCAGCTGCCGGGCGCTGTGGCACGGCAGCGCAGTGCCATCCGGGGTGATGTCGAGAAACAGATTGGCCCAGCCGTTCATGCAGGTCTTTGGGCGTTCTTCGTAGTAGTCCGGCGTGACGAAAATCAGCTTGCATGGATGTCCCTCGGCCTCCAACCGCTGGCGATAAACCTGGGTAATCCGTTCGGCCCGTTGCAACTGCTCACGGGTCGGCAACAGGCCTGCACGGTTGAGCTCGGCCCAGCCGTAGAACTGGCACGTCGCCAACTCGACGAAGTCCGCCTGCAAGGCCAGGCACAGCTCGATGATCTCGGCAATCTGGTCGATGTTATGCCGATGGGTCACGAAGTTCAGCACCATCGGATAACCCTGGGCCTTGACCGCCTGGGCCATCGCCAGCTTCTGCGCGAACGCCTTGCGCGAGCCGGCCAGCAGGTTGTTGACCGCCTCGTCGGCAGCCTGGAAGCTGATCTGGATATGGTCAAGCCCGGCGCGCTTGAAGTCGCGGACTTTCTGTTCGGTCAGGCCGATGCCGGAGGTGATCAGGTTGGTGTAGTAACCCATGCCCCGCGCGGCCTCGATCAGCACTGCCAGGTCTTGGCGCACCAACGGTTCGCCGCCAGAGAAGCCCAGTTGCGCGGCGCCCATTGCCCGCGCCTCGCGGAACACCCGGATCCATTCTTCAGTGGTCAGCTCCTCGCCCTGTTGGGCAAAGTCCAGCGGGTTGGAACAATACGGGCACTGCAGCGGGCAGCGGTAGGTCAGTTCCGCCAGCAACCACAGCGGCGGCCCCGGGCGTGGCTCATTCGATCCAGTATTTGGCACGGGCCACCTCCAGAAACGCCAGCACATCTTCATCCAGCCCCGGCACGCCGGGGAAGCGTTGCACCAGTCTGTCGATGATCAGCGCCACGCTGCGCTGGCCGTCGAGCAATTCGAGGACCCAGCCGGCGCTGGCATTGAGGGTGATCATGCCTTCGGGGTACAGCAGCACATGGCAATCCTGGCGTGGCTCCCATTGCAGGCGAAAACCGCGGCGCAAGGCCAGCGCCTGCTCACGCTCGATCAGCTTCACAGGATAATCCCCCGATGCCAGACGTTGTCCCGAGTGACGCTGTGATACGGCAGCCGCTGCAGCTCATACGCCATGCTCATGGCATCGAGCATGCTCCACAGCATATCGAGCTTGAACTGGAGGATCTCCAGCATGGGCTGCAATTCCCAGAGAAGAAACGGCCATCGCAACGATGGCCGCAAGGCCATCAACGATTGGCGAAGTACATCGTCACTTCGAAGCCAATGCGCAGGTCGGTAAAAGCGGGTTTAGTCCACATGGGGCAGTCCTCTTCTATTGCCGGGCGATTCCGGTAGAGGCATTAATGCACGGGGGGGCGACGGGCCGTATGCTACTTTGGAACGAGCTTGCGGGGTGCGTTGGTAGGGGGTGACACGGGACATTACGCAAACGGGTGACGCGCGCGCAGAGGCGCCCACCCAGAGCCCTCTGCGCGTGCGTCGTTGCATCCAGGCCCAGCGGCACCCTACCGCTGGGCCTGTGTGCGCTTAGAAGAAGCCCAGCGGATTGATGTCGTAGCTCACCAGCAGGTTTTTGGTCTGCTGGTAATGGTCGAGCATCATCTTGTGGGTCTCGCGGCCCACCCCAGACTTCTTGTAACCACCAAACGCCGCATGCGCCGGATACAGGTGGTAGCAGTTGGTCCACACGCGACCGGCCTTTATCGCCCGGCCCATGCGGTAGGCGCGGTTGATGTCGCGGGTCCACAGCCCTGCGCCCAGGCCGAACTCGCTGTCGTTGGCGATCGCCAAGGCTTCGGCTTCGTCCTTGAAGGTGGCCACGCCCACCACCGGGCCGAAGATCTCTTCCTGGAAGACGCGCATCTTGTTGTGGCCCTTGAGCAGGGTCGGCTGAATGTAGTACCCACTGGCCAGGTCGCCGTCGAGCCGCTCGGCGCCGCCGCCGGTGAGCAACTGCGCCCCCTCGTCCTGGGCGATCTGCAGGTAGGAGAGGATCTTGTCGTACTGCTGCTGCGAGGCTTGGGCGCCGACCATGGTTTCGGTGTCCAGCGGGTTGCCGCGGGTGATCTTGCCGATCTTCTTCATCACCTCGGCCATGAACGGTTCGTAGATCGACTCCTGGATCAACGCTCGTGACGGGCAGGTGCAAACCTCGCCCTGGTTGAAGAACGCCAGCACCAGGCCTTCGGCGGCCTTTTCGATGAACGCAGGTTCGGCCTGCATGATGTCTTCGAAAAAAATATTCGGCGACTTGCCGCCCAGCTCCACGGTGGACGGGATGATGTTCTCGGCCGCGCACTTCATGATGTGCGAGCCCACCGGGGTGGAACCGGTGAAGGCAATTTTGGCAATGCGCTTGCTGGTGGCCAGGGCCTCGCCGGCTTCACGGCCGAAGCCCTGGACGATGTTCAGCACACCTGCGGGCAGCAGGTCGGCGATCAGCTCGGCAAACACCGTGATCGACAAGGGCGTCTGCTCGGCGGGTTTGAGCACCACGCAGTTACCGGCGGCCAGGGCCGGGGCAAGTTTCCAGGCGGCCATCAGCAGCGGGAAGTTCCACGGGATGATCTGCCCGACCACGCCCAGCGGTTCATGGAAATGGTAGGCCGTGGTCAGTTCGTTGATCTCTGCCGCGCCCCCTTCCTGGGCGCGGATGCAGCCGGCGAAATAACGAAAGTGGTCTGCTGCCAGCGGCACGTCGGCATTGAGGGTTTCGCGTACGGCCTTGCCGTTGTCCCAGCTTTCGGTCACAGCGAGCACTTCCAGGTGCTGCTCGATGCGGTCGGCGATCTTCAGCAGCACCCGCGCGCGCTCCTGCACCGAGGTCTTGCCCCAGGCTTCGGCGGCGGCGTGCGCGGCGTCCAGGGCCAGGTCGATGTCCTGGGCAGTGGAGCGTGGGAATTCGGCAATCGGTTGGCCATTGACCGGCGAGCTGTTGGTGAAGTACTGGCCACCCAACGGTGGCACAAACGCGCCGCCGATGAAATTGCCATAGCGGGGTTTGAAGGCCACGACAGCGCCTGGCGTTCCGGGTTGTGCGTAGATCATGCTGAGCCTCTGCGGGTCGATGCCTGTCCGACGACGGGCGATGGAGCCATGGTAAAAAGCCCCGCGTGCCAGACGAATGCATCGTTGGCAGTGGAGGTCTCGTCATTTGGTAGTAGGGGCGCGAAGGGTCGGGGTTCAGTTTGAGGGTTGTGGCGCTCGATGACCCAGGCGCCAAAAATGCCAAACCGATCGCTACAACCCCACCCTCCCCCCATCAACCCGCTGCAACCGCTGACGTTCATAACGCGGATAAAGATGGCTGACACTGCGGATCAATTCATACCGGCTCAAGCTGATACCGGCAAACCGCTCGGGTATCGGGCTGCGGATCATCTCGACCATGTCATCCCCCCGCGCCGCCCCCTCAAGCATCAGACCATCGAGCCAGCCCAGGTAGTCGCGCATCTGCGCAAACGGCCGCGCATCGCTGGCCACCGGCCCGTGCCCGGGTACAACCACCTTCCAGGGCAAGGCTTGCAGGGTATCCAGGTCCTTGAGCCAAACCTCCAGCCCCGGGCTGTTGGGCGTGGTCAGAGCACGCTCATGGAACACCAGGTCACCCGCAAACAGCACGCCCGTCTGCTCATCGAAAATCGCCAGGTCAGCGCCGGTATGCCCGCCCAACGCCAACAGCCGCAGCCGGTGGCCGCCAACCTCATGAACGCCTGGTTCCAGCACTCGGGTCGGCAGCACCACCTCGGTGCCGCGCATCCAGTCGCCGACCAGGCGGTACATGTTCTCGGCCATGGCGTCGCCCTGCTGGCGCAAGAGCTCGCCAGTGCCTGCCAGGGCGCCAATCGGCACATCGGCAAACGCCTGGTTGCCTAGCACATGGTCGGGGTGGTGGTGGGTCAGCAGCAGTTCGACCACCGGCTTGTCGGTGATCGCGGCAATGGCCTGGCGCAAGGCCTCGCCATAGCGTTTGGACGGCCCGCTGTCGATCACCACCACGCCGCAGTCGGTGACAATGAACGCCGTGTTGACGACATTGCCGCCATTGCCCTTGGCGAAATTGTCGGTGCTGCCCTCCAGCAACCAGGTGCCCTGCGCGATCTGCCGGGGCGTGAGGCGATAGTCCAGGTCGGCCCAGGCCGGCAGGCCCAGGCATAGCAGCAACAGCAAGGTCCAACGCATGGCGGGCGCCTCGGGTCAGGGAATGAAAGCGAGCAACACGCTCAACGAACGGTCGCCTCGAAGCGGTTGCCACTGTTGTCCTGCAACACCAGCCGGGTCAGCCCAGGGCCCTGGATATCGAAGCCCAGGTTGGGGTTTTCGCTGACCGCCGGGTACAGTTCCAGGCTGGCCAGGCGCTGGCCATCCGCGTCTTGCAACTCGGCATGGTTGAGGAAGAATTCGGGGATGCCGCTGACCAGGCCGTTGTCCATCGGGTGGGCCACCTGCAAACGCAGGCGGCTGGTATCGCCTCGCGGGTAGCGACCGCCCAGCACTTCACCCAGGTGTTCCTCCCAGCCGGGCTGGCTGCGCACCACGCTGGGCGCCGTACAGCCTCCACCTGCAGCATCGATCAAGGTCGAGCCGACATGCCAAAGGCCGTCGCGGGTCAGCACCGCCGCACGCAGCGGCGTGGCCTGCTCAATGCGGATGCGCACCGACAGCCACGGCAGCACGCGCTCGCCCGGCTCGAAATCGACGATGCGCGGCAGCGGGTTGAGCTCGGCCCAGGCAATGATGCGTACCACCTCGCCGGCGAACGCCCGGGCGTCGATTTCCAGCGGCACCTGGCGTGCGTCCTCGGCAAAGGGCGGCGCCAGCAGCTTGACCCGATCATCGAAGACGAAAGCGGCCTGCCCCAGCAACTGCTTGTGGTAGAAGTCCCACATCACCGACGGTACCGGGTCCGGGTGGGCACTCGCTTCAGTGGCCAGGCCCTGCGCTGCCCAGGGCATCCAGCAGGCCAGCAGCATAGTCGTTCGCCAGTTCATCACCTGCTCCTAGGGTTGTCACTCCTCGACGTGCACGCTGTCCAGGTAGGTGCGCACTGCCCACAGGGCTTCCTGGCTCAGGTAGTCGGCCATCTTTGGCATGTACACCCGCCCGTCACGCACCGCGCCGTGGCGCACCCGCTCGACAAACCACTCATCCCCTGCCTCGCCGACATCGAGCATGCGCAAATCCGGGGCGATGCCGCCGGACTTGGCTTCCAGGCCATGGCAGGCAGCGCAGTTCTGGTTGTACGCCGAGGCGCCGATTTCCACGGCCTTGTCGTGCTCGGCGGAGGTACGGTACGGGTTGACCGCCGCCCAGCCGTCGCCGTCCAGGCTGACCCCGGCGTCCTTGATCGGGGTCAAGCCCTTGGTTTCCACTGCCTGGGGCACCACGTTGCCATGGGCCCAGGCCGCACCGGTCAGCAAAGCGCCGGCCAGCAGGCCTGTAGCGAGCAAGACGTTGCGTTTTGTTGTCATTGTTATGCCCTCAAGTTGCACGCAAGGCCTCAACCACAGAGGCCGTGCCGCCATCTTAGAAACAGCCCGCAGGCGGCCGTATGCTGCTTTGGTGGCCGGGCCGTACTCCCTTGGTAGTAGGGCTTGTGGCGAAGGGCCAAATGAGGTGCCGACCGGGAACTTTTCCCGGCAAGTGCGGGACTTTTTCCGTATCCCCGACAGCCGCCCCGCCCCACCCTGTGCAGGCCAAAACTCCACAGGGAACTGCAACCATGACAATAAGATCGCTACCCGCCCTTTCCCCTCTGGCCCTGGGCGTGCGGGCCCTGCTGCTGGCCGGTAGCCTGGCCCTCTGCACGGCGGCCACGGCGGCCAGCGCGCCCGCGGCACCGGCCGGCAAGAACGTGACCTGGGAAGACATCGCCAACGACCACCTGACCACCCAGGACGTACTGCAGTACGGCATGGGCACCAACGCCCAGCGCTGGAGCCCCTTGGCCCAGGTCAATGACCAGAACGTGTTCAAGCTGACCCCGGCCTGGTCGTATTCCTTCGGCGACGAGAAGCAGCGCGGCCAGGAATCCCAGGCCATCGTCAGCGACGGTGTGGTCTACGTCACCGGCTCGTACTCACGGGTGTTCGCCCTCGATGCGAAGACCGGCAAACGCCTGTGGACCTACAACCACCGCCTGCCGGACAACATTCGCCCGTGCTGCGACGTGGTCAACCGGGGGGCGGCGATCTACGGCGACAAGATCTACTTCGGCACCCTCGACGCCCGCCTCATCGCCCTGGACAAGCGCACCGGCAAGGTGGTGTGGAACAAGAAGTTCGGCGACCACAGCGCCGGCTACACCATGACCGGCGCCCCGGTGCTGATCAAGGACAAGACCAGCGGCAAGGTGTTGCTGATCCACGGCAGCTCCGGCGATGAGTTCGGCGTGGTCGGCCAGCTGTTTGCCCGTGACCCGGACACGGGCGAAGAAGTGTGGATGCGGCCCTTCGTGGAGGGCCACATGGGCCGCCTGAACGGCAAGGACAGCACGCCGACCGGCGACGTCAAGGCGCCGTCCTGGCCAGACGACGCCACCACCGAAACCGGCAAGGTCGAGGCCTGGAGCCACGGCGGCGGCGCCCCTTGGCAGAGCGCCAGTTTCGACGCCGAGAGCAATACCATCATTGTCGGCGCAGGCAACCCTGGCCCCTGGAATACCTGGGCGCGCACCTCCAAGGATGGCAACCCCCACGACTACGACAGCCTCTATACCTCGGGCCAGGTCGGCGTCGACCCGAGCACCGGCGAGGTGAAGTGGTTCTACCAGCACACGCCGAACGATGCCTGGGACTTTTCCGGCAACAACGAACTGGTGCTGTTCGACTACAAGGACAAGGACGGCAAGGTGGTCAAAGCCACCGGCCACGCCGACCGCAACGGCTTCTTCTACGTGGTGGACCGCAACAACGGCAAACTGCAGAACGCCTTCCCCTTCGTCGACAACATCACCTGGGCCAGCCATATCGACCTCAAGACCGGGCGCCCGGTCGAAAATCCCGGCCAGCGTCCGGCCAAGCCGCTACCGGGTGAAACCAAGGGCAAGCCAGTGGAAGTCTCGCCGCCGTTCCTGGGCGGTAAAAACTGGAACCCCATGGCCTACAGCCAGGACACCGGCCTGTTCTACATCCCCGGCAACCAGTGGAAAGAGGAGTACTGGACCGAGGAGGTGAACTACAAGAAGGGCTCGGCCTACCTGGGCATGGGTTTTCGCATCAAGCGCATGTACGACGACCACGTCGGCACCTTGCGCGCCATGGACCCGAGCACCGGCAAGCTGGTCTGGGAGCACAAGGAGCACCTGCCGCTGTGGGCCGGCGTACTCGCGACCAAGGGCAACCTGGTGTTCACCGGCACGGGCGACGGCTTCTTCAAGGCCTTCGACGCCAAGACGGGCAAGGAGCTGTGGAAGTTCCAGACCGGCAGCGGCATCGTCTCGCCGCCGATCACCTGGGAACAGGACGGCGAGCAGTACATCGGCGTGACCGTGGGCTACGGCGGCGCCGTGCCGCTGTGGGGCGGCGACATGGCCGAGCTGACCAAGCCGGTGGCCCAGGGCGGCTCGTTCTGGGTGTTCAAGATCCCGAGTTGGGACACCAAGACCGCTCAGCGTTGATCCCTGCGGGGCGCGGCCAGCCCGCGCCCCGCAACAGCCCTCCTTTCGCCGAGAGCCTTTTGCCATGAACTACCTGCCTTTTGCCCTGCTGCTGGCCCTGACACCTGCCCTGGCCGCGAACGCCGACGACGATGGCAACGATACCCCCTTGACCGTCAACGGCTGTGTCATCGCCGAAGCGAGCCAGTGCCCGGGGGCCAATCTGCGTGGCGCCAACCTGGCCAACCAGGACCTGCGCAAGATGAACCTGGCCGGCGCCGACCTGCGCGAGGCCGACCTGCGCCATGCCCAGCTGGACCTGGCCAACCTGGAAAAAGCACGCTTGCAGGGCGCCAACCTGACCCGCGCCAGCCTGCAGCAGAGCAACCTGCGCTTGGCAGACCTGAGCCATGCCCGGCTCATTGCCATTCAAGGCTGGGGCCTGTTCGCCCAAGGTGCGCAGTTTGAAAGTGCCGACCTGAGCGCTGCGTACCTGCAGTTCGCCCGGCTTTCTGGGGCGAAGATGCACCAGACCAACCTGCAGGCGGCGGACCTGGAGATGGCCTGGCTGAGCAAGGCAGATCTGCAAGGGGCCAAGCTTGGCGATGCCAACCTGCAGGAAGCCAAGTTTGGCCAGAGCAACCTGGCAGGGGCCGACCTGCGCGGGGCGCGGCAGCATTATGGGAATTTCCAGGAGGCGAATATGGAGGGGTGTGCGGGGTGTCCTGAGACTTGGGATAAATGAGTTGGGGTGTTCGCCGTGGGGTTTTTAGCGCCTGTGAGATCGAGCGCCAAACCTATCAAGCCGAACGCTTGGGGCCTGCCAGATTTTTTGTGTGCCCCCCACAATCCTCATCCCCACCCTCACCCCGCCACCCTCACCACCCCCATGTCGATTCCCAGATGCACCAGCTCGGCATGGGAACTGACTTGCAACTTGCTCTTGAGCAACGTCAGGTGGTTGGACACAGTCTTGGCGCTGATGCACAACTGCTCGGCAATCACCCGCATCGGTGTGCCCTTGGCCAGCATCACGAAAATCTCCATTTCACGCTGGGTCATGCGCCGCATGTGCGGGTCGCTGGCGCTCTGTTGTGGGGTATACGCCAGCTGGGTGGCCAACCCTTGTTCGATGTAGGCATGCCCGGCCAACACCCGCTGCACCGCCTCGATCAACACCTCGGGCGCCGCGCTCTTGGTCAGGTAACCCGAGGCCCCCGCATCCAGCGCCTGGCGCACCAGGGGCAGTTCATCGTGCAGGCTGAAAAACAGCACCCGCAACTGTGGCAGGCGCTGGCGCAGGCGGCGGGTGGTTTCCAGGCCGCTGATGCCTGGCAGGCCAAAGTCCATGATCACCAGGTTCGGCACTTGCTCCTGAACCCGGGCCAGGGCCTCTTCGCCGCTGGCGGCCTCGCGCACCTGCAACGCCGGCAGCACTGCCCGCAGCAGGCTGGCGTAACCTTGACGGACCACCGCGTGGTCATCGACCAGGACGATATTCATCAGACCTCCACGGGCATGTTCAGGGCCAGCGCCCAACCGGCACCCGGCCGGCTGAGGATGCGCAATTCGCCGCCCAGGCTGCGGGCGCGCTCGGCCATCGAATGCAGCCCCACCCCGGGGCGCTGGGGCTGGCATGCGCCGCAGCCGTTGTCGCGGATCAGCAGGCGCACGCCCTTGGCGCTGCGTTGCAGGCGTACCCGCACCTGGCTGGCGCCGGCATGCCGGGCGACATTGGTCAACGCCTCCTGCAGCAACCGATACAAGTGCACCCGGCTTGCCCCACTCAGCGTCGGCAGGTGCTCAGCGACCCGCAGGCGGCAATCGATGCCCTGGCTGGCCTGCCATTGGCTTACCAACTGGCCGAAGGCTTCGGCCAGCGGTACCTGGTGCAAGGCCACCGGATACAGGTCGTGCACCAGCGCACGAAAGCCCTGCTGCAGGTGATCGCAATGGAGTGCCAGGGCCTGCGCGGTCTGCTCCACCCGCGCAGGCTGGTCGGCCACCCTGCGCAGCAGGCAGGCCTGGGCGCGGATGCCCGCCAGGTATTGCCCGAGGTCATCGTGCAGGGCCTGCGCCAGCCGTGTGCGCTCCTGCTCCTGCACCGCCAGCAGGGCCTGAGTCAGCTGGGCATTGGCGGCCTGGGCCTGGGCCAGCTCATCCAGCAACCCCCTGCCCCGGCGCACCGCCCAGCGGATCTGCAGCAACGGCAGAAGCAGCACTTTGACCAGGCGCATAGGCGGTTCTCCTCAAGGGTTGCGCGCCCAGCCTGGGGTGCGCTGCTGCCCATCGTAGAACCGAGCACCCCCAGCGGATTTACTACCTTGGTGCCGGGTAACCGCTACTTTCTGCATAGGCCCGCAACCCACTGGGGTCATCAGCCACGGCCAACTACTACTTTAGTACTGGCTTTGCTGTCTATCGTCGCATTCACAAAGCACCCCTGCTGGCATGTAATGGGCCTATAACAAAAAGGACAAAGCCATGCCACGTGCCCTGCCCAGGCTGCCGCGCCCTTTGCTGGCGGCCCTTTCGCTGAGTCTGTCGCTGGGCGTCGCCCAGGCCGACACGACGCCGCTGTTCTCCGCCGAGGGCTATCGCACCGCCCTCTATCGCAGCCCGACCCCGCACCAGGTCGAGGGCGCCCAGGTTATCGATACCGCCACACTGCAGGGCCTGCTGGGGCAACAGCCCAGGCCGGTGCTGGTCGATGTCTATCGCCGGCAATGGCTGCAAGGGCGCTTCATCGAAGACCACCCCCACACCAACCTCCCCGGCAGCTACTGGCTGGCCAACACCGGTGACGGTGAGCTGAGCCCGCCCTGGCAAGCCTACTTCGCACGCCATCTGCAAAAAGCCACCGGCGGCCATATGGATCAACCGCTGGTCTTTTACTGCCGCGCCGATTGCTGGTTAAGCTGGAACGCGGTAAAACGCGCAGCGACCCTGGGCTATAAGAACCTGTATTGGTATCGCGATGGCCTGGACGCCTGGCAAAACGCCAAGCTGCCGCTGCAAGCCGCGCAGCCAGAGCCCTTTCCCTGAACTGACCGCCTGCGAACGCGTGCCCGCCCCATCCAAGAACAACGAGGTGAAAAGGCCATGTACAAAATTCTGATTGCCGACGATCACCCACTGTTTCGCGAAGCCATCCACAACGTCATCAGCGATGGTTTCCAAGGCAGCGAAGTCATGGAAACTGCCGACCTGGACAGCGCCCTGGCGCTGACCCAAGCGCATGACGACCTCGACCTGATCCTGCTCGACCTGAACATGCCAGGCATGCACGGCCTCAATGGCCTGATCACCTTGCGCAACGAAGCACCGACCACACCGGTGGTGATCGTCTCGGCCGAGCAGGAAAAACAGATCGTGCTGCAGGCCATCACCTATGGCGCCGTGGGGTTCATCACCAAGTCCTCGCCGCGCTCACAGATGATCGAAGCGATCGAGCAGATCCTCAACGGCAATGTCTACCTGCCCCCAGACATCATCCGCGCCCAGAAGCCCGGCACCAGCCGACGCCTGAACGAGGCCCCGAGCTTCCCGCCGGAGATGCTCCAGGCCCTGACCCGCAAGCAACTGCTGGTACTGGAACGCATGACCAAGGGCGAGTCGAACAAGCAGATCGCCTACACCCTGGATATCGCCGAAACCACGGTCAAGGCCCATGTCTCGGCGATTCTGCGCAAACTCAATGTGCACAATCGTGTACAGGCGATCCTCAGTGCCGGCGATATCGACTTCGGCGACTACCTGCGCCGCTGATCAGGCTGCGTGGCGTTGCCGGCCAGCAGGTGGCTCATCGCGGTCTTGAGTTTCATAGGCCGCACCGGTTTGTGCATCAGGGTGTGGCCCAACTCACGGATCTGTTGCTTGAGTTCGTTGCTGTAGTTGGCGGTGATCATCATCACCGCCAACGGCACCGCACGGCGGGCATTGATCCGCGCCACCGCATCAACGCCATTGCAGCCGTTGCCCAGGTGGTAGTCGGCGATCAGCAGGTCGGCTTCGGCGTGGTAGTTGTCCACCTGGCGCGCCAGGTCTTGCTCCGAGAGTGCCGTGACCACCCGGCAACCCCAACCTTCCAGCAGTGTGCGCATGCCGGCGCAGATCGCCGCGTCGTTATCCAGCACCCAGACCCGCGCCCCGCGCAGGCGTTCGAGCATCGGCTCGCTGATTGCCAGGCTCGGCTGTGGCTTGGGCGCGGTGGCGCTCAGCGGCACCTCGACAGCGAACACCGAGCCCTTGCCGAGCCATGAGCGCACACGGATCCGATGGCCGAGGATGCCGGCGATCTTCTCCACGATAGCCAAACCCAGGCCCAAGCCTCGGTCCTGGTCCGGGCGCTGCACATCGCCACGCTTGAACTCCTGGAACATTTCGTCAAAGCGTTCTTCGGCGATGCCGATCCCGCTGTCCCACACCTCGATCCACAGGCCGCGGTGCTGGCGCCGACAGCCCAGCACCACGCGGCCACTGCGGGTGTAGCGGATGGCATTGCTGAGCAGGTTGCGCAGAATCCGCGCCAGCAGCTGGATGTCGCTGTGCACCACGGCCGAACAGCCCACGAAGTGCAACTCAAGCCCTTCGCTGCGCGCCACCTGGGCGTACTCGGCGGCGAGGTTGTCCATCAGCTCGCTGAGGGCGAAGGGTGCGATATCGGCCTTGATCACCCCGGCATCAAGCTTGGAAATGTCCACCAGGGTGCCTAACAGGTTTTCCACGTCTTCAAGGGAATTGCTGACATTACGCACCAGTTGAACACTCTGCTGCGGCTCGCGGCGCTCGAGCAAGGCGCTGGTGAACAGCCGCGCCGCGTTCAAGGGTTGCAGCAGATCATGGCTGACGGCGGCCAGGAACTTGGTTTTCGACAGGTTGGCCTGCTCGGCCTCGCGCTTGGCCTCGCGCAAGCGCGATTCGGCGTGGCTGCGCTCATCGATCTCGCGCAGCAGCTGGTCGTTGAGGCGGGTCAGTTCGGCGGTGCGCTCGCGCACCCGTTGCTCCAGGTTCTGGTAGGCCTGGTGCAGGGCCTCGGCGGTCTTGCGGCGCTCGGTAATGTCGCGGATCAGCACGAAGATCCCCACCACTTCACCGTTGGCCAGGCGGTTGGGGACGTAGGAGCCCAGCATGTAGCGCTCCTGATCGTTGATGTTGGTTTCGGCAAGCTCGAACGTCACGCTCTCCCCCGCCAGCGCCCGCGTCACGTAGGCTTCAAGGCGCTGGTAATGCTGCTCGCTGTGGGCCTCGCGCAGGCTCTGGCCGAGCATTACGCCGCGCGGCCAGCAATACCACTGTTCATAGACCTTGTTGGTGAACTCGTAGACCAGGTCGGCATTGAGGTAGGCGATCAGCGCCGGCACATGGTCGGTAATCAGCCGTATCCAGCGCTCGCTTTCGCTGAGGGCTTCGGCGTGCTGGTAGCGCTCGGTGATATCGGTGAAGGTGTTGACGAAACCGCCGGTGGGCAGCGGATGCGTACGGATTTCCAGCATGCGCCCGTCGTACAGGCGTTGTTCGCACTCGTGGATGACCCGCCCGTTGGCGTCGCGGCTGTCTGGGGTCAACAGGCTCAGTTCGCTGTCGCCGATCACCTCGGCAAAGGGCCGGTGGGCAGCGACTGGAGCCAAGCCGCTGAGCTCCAGAAAACGCCGGTTCCACAGCTCCAGAACCCCCTCGGCATTGACCATGGCCACCCCCTGGGACAGGTTGTCCACCGCCCGCTGCAACAGGTGCGACTTCTGTGCCACGGCCTGCTCGCGGCGCAGGGTTTCGCTGAGCTTGACCTCGGTGATATCGGTAAACAGGATCACTCGCCCGCCTTCGCAGGTCGGCCGTTCACTGACTTGCAGCCAGCGCCCGTTGTACAGCCGGTACAGCAGGTGCTCGTCGGCGTGCCCGCGGGTTTCTTCGCTGAACAGGCCACTGGCCGTCATCAGCCGCTTGACCTCGGCCAGGCGCATGCCGGCAATGATGCGCACCCGGGTGTTGGCCCAGAAGGCCTTGAAGCGGCTGTTGCACAGCACGATCCGCTGGTTCTGATCGAACAGCACGAAGGCGTCCGAGATGCTTTCGATGGCGTCGATCAGGTGCTGGTGGGCCGTCTCGGCCCGCAGTCGGGCTTCGCCGAGCAGATGGTTGCCGGCCTTGAGCTCGGCCATGGCCTGGTTCAGGGCATCGGTGCGTTCACGCACCTGCTCGGCCAGCACTACCGAATGCTGGAACGCCGCGTACGGGTCGTTGCCACGCGTCACGCCGGACTCGATGCGCTCGATCAGTGCGCCATTGATCCGCTGCAGCTTATGGTTTTCGTGCTGCAGCCGGGCGACCTCGGCCTGCAGTTCAGCGGCTGAGCGCAGCTCGGTTGCGGGCAATGGCGACCCCGGTGAAGGTCTGGTTGATGTGCATGCCATTGAACTGCTCTCCGTAGGTGTTGAAGCCCATCACCCGCTGCTCGCGCAAGAACCCGCCGACCTGCGCCAGGCAGCCCTGGGCTTCCAGCTCCAGGCGCCGCAGGAAGCAGTCACAGCCGATGGTCAGCAGCAACGGGCCGAGGCGCCGGTGCAAGCCATCGAACACGTTGTGCAGGTTCGGCAACAGTGGCCCTGGGGCCATGGCCGTGAGCACGATGCCGTTCTCCACCGCGCAGTAGAAGCTCAGGCTCAGGTCCGGGTGCACTTGCTGGATCGCCCGCACGTAGTACTGGTCGTGGAGACGTACTGCCAGCGGGTGGGCGGCGAAAACCCGGTGATCGAGCTCGGCCACCGGCACGCCGATGTGCCGGGCGTACTCCTCGGCAGCGGGTTCGGCATTGAGCTCGAAGACCCGGCGCTGGGCACTGTCGGCGCCGGTCACCACCAGCTTTTCCTGGCGCGGCAGGATGTGGTGGGTGGTGAACACTTCGAAATCGAGCCAGGTGTTGACCAGCACCACCACCGCCGCACCGCTGTGGAAGGCGCCGCCGAAGTACACATGGGTGCGGGTCAGGTAGTTGTCATCGCCGGCCGAACCGCCGAAATGCGGGATGTCCCCCAGTGCTGCGCTCAGGGCGGCGAGGATCATCTCCTCGCGGCTGGACAAACCGTCGAGCAGGGTCAGGGCAAAGCTGTGGCCTTTGATCGGCGCCAGGGTATTGCTGCGGCAGGTGCCGACCAGGCGCTCGACCCGCTGTTGGGCGTCGATCAGGCTGAAGTGCTCCATTTCATCGATCAGTTCGGTGGCGATGGAGAAATGCCGATGATCGAACCCCACTGCCGTCACGCAATTGCGGCCGTAGCCCAGCGGGGTGATTTCGCCGGCACTGGTGCAACCGACCAGGCGGATGCCGCCGAAACCTTGTTCGAGGGCCTCGCCCAGCTCGCGTAGATTGTATTCGGCCGAACAGAAGAACAGCACGAAGCCCAGGTGCGGGTGCAGCAGTTGCCGCGCCAGGTCCTGGGCCGCCAGCCGCGCGTCGGTTGCCTGTGACATGGCGCTGACAACACCGTCGTTTTGGGCCTGCTGCATCGTGGTCTCCGGCGCGGGGTGTCTGAGGCTTGAGTGTACGGAGGACGCACGGGGGGACGAATGCTACTTGGGTAGCGGGTTTGGGGTTCGATGGGTGTAGAGGGGGGGCGGATTGGGGCTTGGCGCGAGATAGGGTTAGGGCTTGCAGGTGCCAGGCTTGGGGTTTTCAGCGCCTGTGAGATCGAGCGCCGCAGGTGCCAGGCTTGGCATTTTCAGCGCCTATGAGATCGAGCGCCGCCCGCGCGGCGCATCGCGACGCAAGGCCGCTCCTACATCTGTTTCGGGCCAATTATTCCTCTGGCATTGGCGCGCGGCCCCTTGGTGCCCCCCTCAATATCGCGTCGTACAAACAAGGCGGTCGCGCGCAAATGCCACTGGCCTCACTGGCCCGAAACAAATGTAGGAGCGGCCTTGCGTCGCGATGCGCCGCGCGGGCGGCGCTCGATCTCATAGGCACTGAAAACCCCAAGGCGAACACTCCGCGTACGCCCCCTGGCCAGCCAAAGGCCAATCCGTGTTTCGTCCGCCGGCCATTTGCCTAATGCTAGAGCGCTTCTATATTCAGAAAGGCCTCACTGCCGGTTGATCAGAGCATCATGATGTCCACACCCGAGCAATTGATCATCTGCGAGCACTGCGATTGCGTTTATCAGAAGGCATTGCTCGCCAAACATCAGAAAACCGTGTGCACGCGCTGCGGCGGTGTGCTGCAGCGGCACAACGGCTTGACGGTGGAACAACGCCTGGCATTAAGCTTCACGGCTGCGGTGCTGTGGTTGTTTGCCAACTTCTACCCGGTGATGAGCATCAGCCTGCAGGGGCTTAAAAACAGTGCCACGTTATGGGACTCGGTGCTGGCATTGAGCCAGGGGCCGATTACCTTCATGGCCATGGTCGCGGCCATTTCGATCATCATCGCCCCCGCCTTCCAGCTGCTGTTGCTCATCTGGGTGCTAGGTTTTGCCCTCACCGCCCGCCGCTCCCCCGCGTTCAAGCTGTGCATGCGCTGGCTGGAGACCTTGCGCCCCTGGAGCATGCTCGAAGTGTGCCTGCTGGGGGCGATGGTGGCGGTGTTCAAACTCGCCGGTATGCTCGATGTACTGCCGGGTATCGGCCTGCTCGCACTGGCCGTGTTGAGCCTGTTGATGATCCGTATCGCCGGGCGCGATATTCGTGACTTGTGGGACATGCCATGAGCCGGCCACCAACCGCCAGCGAGCTTGACCTGTGCCTGTGCCACAGCTGTGGCCTGGCCTGCGACATGCACGACGAACCGCACCAGTGCCCGCGCTGCGACGCCCCTTTGCATCGGCGCAAGACCAATTCCCTGGGCCGCACCTGGGCTTACCTGCTGGCCGCCCTGGCCTTCTATGTACCGGCGAACGTGCTGCCGGTGATGAACACCATGATGCTCGGCAGCGGCGCCGACAGCACCATCATGAGCGGCGTGCTGGAGTTCTGGGAGCACGGCGCCTGGGACATTGCGCTGATCATCTTCATCGCCAGCATCGCTGTGCCGGGGGTGAAGTTCGTGGCCCTGTCGATGCTCTTGATCACCGTCCAGCGCGGCAGTACCTGGGCGCAACAGCAGCGCTCGAAGCTCTACCGTTTCGTTGAACTGATCGGCTATTGGTCGATGCTCGATGTGCTGGTGGTAGCGCTGGTCGCGGCGCTGGTGAAGTTTCAATCGCTGGGTGACATCGAGCCGCGTCCGGGCATCCTGTTCTTTGGCCTGGTGGTGGTGTTCACCATGCTCTCAGCGATGAGTTTCGACCCCCGCATGATCTGGGACACGCCACCTGACAAGGAGCTCATGGATGACCCCATCCAGCAATGACCGCCCGCCCATTCCCGGCCCTGCACCGGTCAAGACTCGGCGCTTCGGCTTTTCCCTGGTGTGGATCGTGCCCATCGTGGCCGTGCTGGTCGGGCTTTCCCTGGTCGTGCACAACCTGATGCAGGAAGGCCCGACCATCACCCTCACCTTCAAGACCGGCGCGGGGCTGGCGGCCAACAAGACCGAGGTACGCTACCGTAACGTGGTGATCGGTCACGTCACCGAAGTGGCCCTGAGTGACGACCAGAAAAACGTCAACGCCACCGTCAAGCTCGACAAGCAGGCCGAGAGCTTCACCCGCGAGGACTCGAAGTTCTGGGTAGTCCGCCCGCGCATCGGCGCCGGTGGCGTGTCGGGCATCGACACCCTGCTTTCGGGCGATTACATCGGCGCCGACATCGGCCAGTCGAGCACCCGCGTGAAGCACTTCATCGGCTTGGAGAACCCGCCGGCCATCACCTACGGCGAGCCCGGCAAGCACTTCACCCTGCACACCCAGGACCTAGGCTCGCTGGACATCGGTTCGCCCGTGTATTACCGCAAGATCCCGGTCGGCCAGGTGGTCGCCTACGCCCTCGACCAGGAAGGTAAAGGGGTGGACGTGGAGATCTTCATCCATGCACCCAACGACGCCTTCGTGAGCGCCAACACACGCTTCTGGAACGCCAGCGGCATTGATGTGGAGGTCGGCGCCAATGGTTTTGCGCTGAAAACCGAGTCGTTGTCGTCGATCCTGGTCGGCGGCATCGCCTTCCGCGCGCCGGACTACAACCCGAACGACACGGCCGCCAGCGAGAACCAGCGCTTTGAACTGTTCGCCGACCAGGCCGGTGCATTGGCCCCGCCCGCCGGCAAGGCGCAGTACCTGGCGCTACGCTTCGACCAGGCGATGCGCGGCCTCAAGGTCGGTGCGCCGGTCGAGTTCCTGGGCGTGGAGATTGGCCGAGTGGTCGCGGTGAACCTGGACTACGATGAAGTCAAACGCAGTTTCCCGGTGAATGTCGGCATCGTCATCTACCCTCAGCGCCTGGGCCGTGCGCACGAGAAAATGATCAAGGCCCTGCAGCACGACCCCAATGACGAAGCCTCCGCCGCCAAGCTGATCGGCACCTTCATCGACAACGGCCTGCGTGCCCAGGCGCGCAGTGGCAACCTGCTCACCGGCCAGCTGTACATCGCCCTGGACTTCTTCCCCAAAGCCGAGAAGGTGGCCTTCGACCCGACGGCCCGCCCGGTGGTCATCCCGACCATACCAGGCAGCCTGGAGCTGCTTCAGGAGCAGTTGCAGACCATGGTCGACAAGCTCAACCGGCTGCCGCTGGAGCGTATTGCCGGTAACCTCGATGCCAACCTGGTAGAGCTGCGCAAGGGCCTGACCCAGTTCAACGCACGGACCTTGCCAGGGGTGCAGAACACCCTGGCAGAGGTCAGCAATACCCTGAAGTCGGCCAATTCGACCCTGGCCGAAGACTCGCCACAGCGTGAACAGCTGACCCAGACGCTCGACGAGCTGGGGCGCATGTCGCGCTCCCTGCGCGAGCTTGCCGACTACCTGGGCCGCAACCCCGAGTCGCTGATCCGTGGCCGCCCGGACAACGCGGGGCCGATGGACCTGCAAGGGCCGCCCCGCAAATGACCACAGGAGTGTTGAACATGACCCAGCTGCCAAGGATTACCCTGCTGGTCGCGCTATTGGCCCTGGGCGCTTGCCGCAGCGACCCGATCCAGTTCCATACCCTCACGCCGGCGCAGCCGGCACCCACGTCGCACAACGCCGCGGACGAGATCCTGATCGAAAGTGTCAGCGTTCCGCCACAGGTCGACCGGCCACAGCTGGTGATCCGACAGGGCGACAGCAGCCTGGCGATTCTCGAGACGCAGTGGTGGGGCGCCACGCTGGTGGATGAGCTGCGCAGCGCGTTGGTCGACCAACTGAGCAATACCCGCCCCGCTCGCAAACTGTCCCTGCGCGTGGATGTGCAACGCTTCGATTCACTGCCGGGGCAGTACGCACTGCTGGACGCCAGGTGGCGCTTGCGCGCCCGCGAAGCCAATACCCAGCTGACCTGCCGCAGCACCTTGCAGACCGCCGCTGGCAGCAGCATCGATGACGTGGTGATTGCCCAGCAAGCCAACGTCAAGCGCCTGGCGGCCCTGATCAGCCAGGCCGCCGCGTCGTCAAGCGGCACTTGCCCTGCCAATGGTTGAAGCGGCGGGGTCGTCACGCCAGCCGCCGCGCTAGCAGTTGTTCACACCGTTGAAACTTTCCCAGCGCAAGCCCAGTCCAGACCCCTATCGACCACAGCACGGGAGCAGACAATGACGGGCACGGTAGGCGACTTTCTGGTGGAGCGTTTGTATCAATGGGGGGTGCGGCGCATCTTCGGCTACCCCGGCGACGGCATCAATGGCGTGTTCGGCGCGCTGAGCCGGGCCAACGGCAAGATCCAGTTCATCCAGGCGCGCCACGAGGAGATGGCCGCGTTCATGGCCAGTGCCCACGCCAAGTTCACCGGCGAACTGGGCGTGTGCATTGCCACTTCAGGCCCCGGCGCATCGCATTTGCTCACGGGCCTGTACGACGCGCGCATGGACCACATGCCGGTGCTGGCCATCGTCGGCCAACAGGCACGGGCGGCACTGGGTGGCCACTATCAGCAGGAGCTGGACCTGCTGTCGATGTTCAAGGACGTGGCCGGTGCATTCGTCCAGCAGGCCTCCACACCTTCGCAGGTACGCCACCTGCTCGACCGCGCCGTGCGCACTGCCGTCGGCGAGCGGCGGGTGACGGCGGTGATTCTGCCCAATGACCTGCAGGACCTGCCCTACCACGAACCGCCACGTGCCCACGGCACCGTGCATTCGGGCATCGGCTACAGCAAACCCAAGGTGGTGCCCTATAACAGCGACCTGCAACGCGCCGCCGAAGTGCTCGACGCCGGGCGCAAGGTCGCCATCCTGGTGGGCGCCGGGGCCTTGCAGGCAACCGATGAAATCATCGCCATCGCAGACACGTTGGGCGCTGGGGTGGCCAAGGCGCTGCTGGGCAAGGCTGCAGTAGCCGATGACCTGCCCTGGGTGACCGGCGCCATCGGCTTGCTGGGGACCGAGCCCAGCTACCAGATGATGAACGAATGCGACACCCTGCTGATGGTCGGTTCGGGTTTCCCCTATGCCGAGTTTCTGCCCAAGGAGGGCCAGGCCCGTGGCGTGCAGATCGACCTGCAACCCGACATGCTGAGCCTGCGCTACCCCATGGAGGTCAACCTGGTCGGTGACGCTGGCGAGACCTTGCGTGCATTGCTGCCCCTGCTGCAACACAAGACCGACCGGCGCTGGCGCAAGAAGGTCGAAGGCTGGCGCGCACGCTGGGACAACACCCTGGCCAAACGTGCCATGGTCCATGCCGAGCCGATCAACCCGCAGCGCGTGGTGTACGAGCTGTCCCCGCGCCTGCCAGACGACAGCATTGTGACCAGTGATTCCGGCTCTTGCGCCAACTGGTATGCGCGCGACCTGCAGATTCGCCAAGGCATGCAGTGTTCATTGTCCGGCGGCCTGGCCTGCATGGGCGCCGCCGTGCCCTATGCCATTGCCGCGAAATTCGCCCATCCGCAGCGCCCGGTGGTGGCCCTGGTCGGCGATGGCGCGATGCAGATGAACAACCTGGCCGAGCTGATCACCGTGGCCAAGTACTGGCAGCAGTGGGAGAACCCGCAATGGATCTGTGCGGTGTTCAACAACGAGGACCTCAACCAGGTCACCTGGGAACAGCGGGTCATGGAAGGCGACCCCAAGTTCGAAGCGTCGCAGTCGATTCCCGACGTGCCCTACCACCTGTTCGCAATCTCCATCGGCCTGCAGGGCATTTTCGTCGACCGTGAAGAAGACATCGCAGCCGCCTGGGAACGCGCACTGAACGCCGATCGCCCGGTGCTGATCGAGTTCAAGACCGACCCCAACGTGCCGCCCCTGCCGCCGCATATCAAGCTGGAACAGGCGAAGAAATTCGCCAGTACCTTGCTCAAGGGCGACCCTGACCAGGCCGGGGTCATCGTGCAGACGGCCAAGCAGGTGCTCAGTTCGGTGTTACCGGGGAAGAAGTGACGGCAGCTGGGCAGAAACGCTGAACGTTTGCCCGCCAGGGTCAGTCGCACACCGTAGACGCAGTCGACTGTGCGACCCCCAATCGTGAGGACACCCAATGAGCGCAAACTCCCCCCAGAGTGGCGAAGCACACCCCCTCCGCCTGACAATCAACGGCCAGGCCAGGTCGCTGCAGGTTTACCCCTGGACGACACTGCTCGACCTACTGCGCGAGCAACTGGACCTGATCGGCACCAAGAAAGGCTGTGACCATGGCCAATGCGGTGCCTGCACGGTGTTACGGGACGGCAAACGCGTCAACGCCTGCCTGACCCTGGCCGTCATGTGTGACGGCGCTGACCTGGTCACCATCGAAGGCCTGGCCGAGGGTGACGAACTGCACCCCCTGCAGCGCGCATTCATTACCCATGATGCCTTCCAGTGCGGTTACTGCACCCCAGGCCAGATCTGCTCCGCCGTTGGCCTGGCAGAAGAAGGGCGCGCCTGCACGCGCGAAGCCATTCGCGAGCAGATGAGCGGCAACCTCTGCCGCTGCGGGGCCTACAGCAACATCATCGCGGCGGTGGAAGAAGCACTGCCGCTGATGCGCGCCAAGGCCAACCTGCAGGGAGGGCCGCGCGCATGACGCCGTTCAGCTACCACAAGCCGGCATCGGTCGGCGAAGCCGTCGGCCTGGCCGACGTGTCCTCACGTTTCATCGCCGGTGGCACCAACCTCGTCGACCTGATGAAAGAAAACGTGGTGCGCCCCGAGCGCCTGATCGACATAACAGGCCTCGGGTTGAACGGTATTCAGGCCACCGCGAACGGTGGCGTGCTGATCGGCGCACTGGTCAGCAATGCCGAGCTGGCCTGGGCCTCTGTGATCGAACAGCACTATCCCCTGCTGGCCGAGGCCATTCTGGCAGGCGCCTCGCCGCAGTTGCGGAACATGGCCAGTACCGGCGGCAACCTGTTGCAACGTACCCGCTGTTACTACTTTTATGACACCGGCACACCCTGCAACAAGCGCGAGCCAGGCAGCGGCTGCCCGGCGCGCACAGGCCTGAACCGTATCCACGCCATCCTCGGTGCCAGCGATGCCTGCGTTGCGACACACCCTTCGGACATGTGTGTGGCGCTGGCAGCGCTCGAGGCCGTGGTCCATGTGCAGGGCCGGGCCGGCAAACGCCAGATACCCTTCGCCGACTTCCACCGCCTGCCCGGGGACGCACCGGAGCGCGACAATCAACTGGCCGCCGATGAGCTGATAACCGCCCTCGAACTGCCGCCCCCCACGTTCGAAGACCACTACCGCTATTTGAAGATCCGCGATCGGGCGTCTTATGCGTTTGCACTGGTATCGGTTGCCGCCGGGTTGAACCTCAATGGCGGCGTGATCCAGGACGCACGCCTGGCGCTGGGTGGCGTGGCCCACAAGCCCTGGCGAGACCCGGCTGTCGAACGCACGTTGATCGGCCAGGCGCCCACGCAGGCGCTGTTCACCCAAGCGGCCGACGCCCTGCTGCAAGGGGCAGAACCCTTGGCCCACAACGGCTTCAAGGTGCCCCTCGCGCAACGTGCCATCGTGCGCGCATTAAGCGATGCGGCGCTCGGGGCAAAAGCCAGGGGGGCAACTTCATGAACATCAAAACAGCGGTAGTGGGCACGGCCATGGACCGTGTCGACGGTGTGGCGAAAGTCACCGGGCAGGCGCGCTATGCGGGCGAGTACCCACAGGCCGGGTTGCTGCATGGCAGCGTGGTGTCCAGCACGATCGCCCGTGGGCGGGTGCTGAGCATCGACACTGCCCAGGCACTGAGCGTGCCGGGGGTAATCGCCGTGCTGGACCATGCCCATCGCCCTCGCATTTCCAGTTACGACGACGATTACAGTGACGCCGACTCGGCCGAGGGCACGCCATTTCGGCCGTTGTTCAACGATCGCGTGCTGTACAGCGGCCAGCCCCTGGCGCTGGTGGTCGCGCAAAGCCTGGAGCTGGCAAGGTATGCAGGATCGCTGGTGAAGGTCGAGTACCTCGAAGAACCCCATGAAACCGACCTGGCCAGCGTACTCGACAAAACGCACCCGGCACCCGCCGAAACGCCCGCCCCTCGCGGCGATTTTACCGGGCAGTTTGCCAACGCCGCGGTGCAGGTAGACGCGACCTACCTCACTGCCAACGAACACCACAACCCGATGGAGCCCCATGCTTCGACGGTGCTGTACCAGGCCGACGGCAGCCTGGAAATCCATGACAAAACCCAAGGTACGCAAAATTGCCAGGACTACCTGCACAAGGTATTCGACCTGCCCAAGGAAAAAGTCCGGGTGCTGGCAGCGTTCGTCGGCGGTGCCTTCGGCTCGGGGTTGCGCCCGCAGTACCAGCTGCCCCTGGCGGTGATGGCGGCCTTGCACCTGCAACGTTCGGTGCGTGTCACGCTGACCCGCCAGCAGATGTTCACCTTCGGCTACCGGCCCCGCACCCAGCAACGGCTGCGCCTGGGGGCCGATTCGCAGGGGCGGTTGCTGGCGATTGCCCATGACGCGCTTGGCCAGACCTCACGCTTCGAGGACTTCACCGAGCACCTGGTGGAATGGAGCGGCATGCTCTACCAGTGCGACAACGTTGCCCTGAGCTACCGCCTTGCGCCCCTGGATGTGTACACCCCGCTGGACATGCGCGCACCGGGCGCCGCGTCCGGGATGATCGCCCTGGAATGCGCCATGGATGAGCTGGCGTGCGCAGCCGATATCGACCCGCTAGAGCTGCGCCGTCGCAATTTCGCTGCCATCAATGGCAACGAGGGCAAACCCTATTCGAGCAAGGAGCTGTTGGCCTGCTATGACCAGGGTGCCCAGCGTTTTGGCTGGGGCAACCGCCGCCCACAACCCCGCAGCATGCGCCATGGGCAGCAGTTGGTTGGCTGGGGCATGGCAGGCGGGGTCTGGGAGGCCATGCAGATGAAAGCCAGTGCCAAGGCGCGCATCGATGGCGCAGGGCATTTGACCGTCAGCAGCGCGACTACCGACATCGGCACCGGCACCTACACCGTCATGACGCAGATCGCGGCCGACGCCGCTGGCGCCCGTGTGCAAGACGTGACCTTTGTGCTGGGGGACTCTTCGCTGCCGACCGCGCCGCTGCAGGGTGGGTCTTTCACGGTGTCGTCGGTAGGTTCGGCCGTGCGCCAGGCGTGCCTGGCCCTGCGCAGCAAGGTGCTTGCGCATGCACGCCAGCATTACCCTGAGGTCGGTAAAGCGCCGGTTGAAAAAATCACGTTCGCTGACGGCTACCTACAGGCAGGCAACCACCGCCTTGCACTTGCGGACATCGTGGCCAGTGCCCCCGAGGGGTTTTTCGAGGTGCAGGTCGAAGCAGCGCCCAGCGCCAAGCGCAAACCCTTCGCCACCGCGACCCATTGCGCCGTGTTCGTCGAGGTGCAGGTCGATGAAGACCTGGGCTCGGTCAAGGTCACCCGGGTGGTCAGCGCTGTGGCAGCGGGCCGCGTCGTCAACCCCAAGACCGCACGCAGCCAGATCCTCGGCGGTGTCATCTGGGGTATCGGCATGGCATTGCACGAAGCGACGCAAACCGATCACCGCTTGGGGCGAATCCTCAACCACAACCTGGCGGAATACCACATACCGGTAAACGCCGACAGCGGTGAAATCGAGGTTATCTTCGTCGAAGAGCACGACGACATCGTCAACGAGCTGGGCTCCAAGGGCGTGGGGGAAATCGGTGTGGTCGGGGTGGCAGCGGCGGTGGCCAACGCCATTTACCACGCCACCGGCAAGCGGGTGAGGGAATTTCCGATCACGCTCGATAAGCTGCTGTAGCACGCCCTCAGCTCAGGCAGGCCAGCGTTGTCAGGGCATTGCCCAAGGCTGCGCCCGAAGCGGTATTGTCGAAGATGCACCAGGTCGGCCCCCCGCGGCATGGCTGCGCTGCAGCCGTGCCGCCAGGTTTTGTATCGGCCTCAAACCGCGCCGGGCTGGCAGCCACTCAGGCGACCTGAAAATCATTCATCCTGGTGTTCCTGAATGAGGTGCCGGCGCTGTAACACGCCCGTATGCATGCACAACGGGGGTATGAAAAGCATGATAATCCAGGCCCGCCACCGCCTTGAGAAAGGCCCAATCGGCCAGGCGCCGCAAGTCACGCCACTCTTGCCATTCGATCAGGTGCAAGCGGTCCATTTCATCGGCCTGGCGTAGCAGCTGCTCGTGATAGCTGCTGGGGCAATCGCGGCGCAATTGCTGGTCGTCGAAATGCTGGAACCATCGGTTGATGGCTTCGAGGCGGCGCTGCGCCAGCCCTGCCTGCTGTGTAAACGCATTCATCCCGGTCATCCCGCGCGCTTCTGACAATCGAGCCGTCGGCAGCAAGATAGGTTCATTCAGAACTATCAACGGTCGAAGTCGCCGCTGAACCTGTTGGTCTGAACTTTGCCGTGCCCGCCAGTTTCCTCTGCTTAGCCTCGTACATCCACCACTGCAGGAGATGCATGCCATGAGAGCGTTGACCTATCACGGAGCCAACGATGTCCGGGTCGATACCGTGCCTGACCCCAGCCTTCAGGAGCCGGACGACATCATCCTCAGGGTGACGGCCACCGCCATCTGCGGCTCGGACCTGCACCTCTATCGGGGCAAGATCCCGCAGACCGAATCGGGCGATATCTTCGGCCACGAATTCATGGGCATCGTCGAGGCCACCGGCAAGGACGTCACCCACCTGCAGGTTGGCGACCGTGTGGTGATCCCCTTCGTCATCGCCTGCGGCAATTGCTTCTTCTGCCAGCACGATCTGTTTGCCGCGTGCGAAACCACCAATACGGGGCGCGGCTCCATCGTCAACAAGAAAGGCATCCCACCGGGGGCTGCCTTGTTTGGCTACAGTCATCTGTATGGCGGCATTCCTGGCGGGCAGGCCGACTATGTGCGCGTGCCCAAAGCCAATGTCGGCCCGTTCAAAGTGCCCACCGACCTGGCCGATGACAAGGTGCTGTTTCTCTCCGATATCCTGCCGACCGCCTGGCAGGCGGTGATCAATGCTGAAGTCGGCCCGGGTTCGTCGGTGGCAATCTACGGTGCCGGGCCGGTGGGGCTGCTGAGCGCTGCCTGTGCGCGAATGCTTGGGGCACAGACCGTGTTCATGGTCGATGACAATGACTACCGCCTGGCGTATGCCCAAGAGGCTTACGGGGTTGTCCCGATCAACTTCGAGCAGGATGACGACCCGGCCGACAGCATCATCCGCCACACACCGGGGATGCGCGGTGTGGATGCCGTGATCGATGCAGTCGGCTTCGAGGCCAAGGGCAGCACCGCAGAAACCGTGATGACGGCGCTGAAGATCGAGGGCAGCAGCGGCAAGGCCTTGCGCCAAAGCATCGCTGCCGTGCGCCGCGGCGGCGTGGTCAGCGTGCCCGGGGTGTATGCCGGCTTCATTCATGCCTTCATGTTCGGTGACGCGTTCGACAAGGGCCTGACGTTCAAGATGGGCCAGACCCATGTGCACAAGTACCTGCCTGAACTGCTGGAACATATCGAGGCCGGGCGCCTGCAACCGGAGATGATCGTTACGCACCGACTTGCCCTGGAAGAAGCAGCCCTTGGCTACAAGCTGTTCGACCAGAAACAGGACAGTTGCCGAAAAGTCATTCTTGTTCCGGGGGCTGCACCCGGAACCCTGGGCAGCGACTTCGCATAGCGCTGATGAGGGCGGTGCAATCAGGCCCCGCCCTCCCCAACCGATCAGGCCAGCTGGATGTACACCGCGTAAGTGCCCAGCAGCACCCAGAAGCCGAGAAAGATCCAAGGCGTGCGAAGTGAGAACAGCAGGGATTTTCGATGCCCTGCCCGGGAGGTTTCAGCCTCACAGAACAGCGGCGATTCGTCGTAGGCCAAGCCCATCATCGGCTCACTGCGCAGCAGGTGGCTTTGCTTGAGCTGCCAGTGATCGATGATCCGATAGGCAGCGCGAATACCCGGCCAGGCATTGAGCGAACTCAAAACACCCAGCAGCGCGAGAAAGGCAGGCACGATCAGGGTGAACATCTCACCCCAGCTCTGGTTCAGGTTGCCCATGGATGACACGAACGCAATCACCAGAAAAGACTGTGCAGCAAGATAGGCGTCGGTACGGTTGGCCAGGATGGTGGTTTCGTACTGGATTTCCCTTCGATAGAAATCAAGACGTTCCTTGGCGGTACCAAACATTCTTGCATTCTTTTCCTCGATCTCATGTTCAGGCGTCGATGGCGTGATGATACGAGGCACTTGCAGGCTCCAGTGTCGTTAAGCCTTGCGCGAAATGCGGGCTGTTCAGCGATAGAACCATCGAGCGAGCGAAAAATTCAGTGTATCTGCGTGGCCTGACCGTCCGTCGTTGAAACCCGGCATCCACTCCAACACTCGCGCTACACCCCTTTCGAATCGGTATGAACGTTCTCAGCTGAAGGAGCTTCTGCCATGCGCGACTACCCCACCCCACCCTTCCCGTCACAGCCGCAAAACGTGCCAGGCGCTCAACGCAAGATGGAGCCCTACCCCGATTGTGGCGAGCAGACGTACACCGGCAGCGGCCGGCTCGATGGCAAGATCGCGCTGATTACCGGTGCCGACAGCGGCATCGGCCGTGCGGTGGCTATTGCCTATGCCCGCGAAGGGGCAGACGTTGCCATTGCCTATCTCGATGAGCACGACGATGCCCAGGAAACCGCGCGCTGGGTCAAGGCCGCAGGCCGGCAATGCCTGCTGCTGCCCGGTGACCTGCGGCAAAAACAGCAGTGCTACGACATCGTCGACAAGACCGTGGCGCAATTTGGCCGTATCGACATCCTGGTCAACAACGCGGCGTTTCAGATGGCACATGAGTCGCTGGATGAAATCGACGATGACGAGTGGGTGATGACCTTTGATGTCAATATCACTGCTATCTTCCGCATTTGCCAACGGGCCTTGCCGTCGATGCCCAAAGGCAGCTCGATCATCAACACCAGTTCGGTCAACTCCGATGACCCCTCGCCCAAGTTGCTGGCCTATGCCGCCACCAAAGGCGCCATCGCCAACTTCACTGCAGGCCTGGCGCAATTGCTGGCAGACAAGGGCATCCGGGTCAACAGCGTTGCCCCTGGGCCAATCTGGACGCCGCTGATCCCGGCGACCATGCCCGATGAGGCTGTGAAGAACTTTGGCTCGGGCTACCCGATGGGCAGGCCGGGGCAGCCCGTCGAGGTGGCGCCGGTGTACGTATTGCTCGGGTCCGATGAGGCCAGCTATATCTCTGGCGCGCGCTACGCAGTAACGGGCGGCAAGCCTGTGCTGTGAAATGCCCAGGGAAACGCCCTGGCCTTTGCCAGCTCAACCGCTGCCGGCGAAGTTCACATCATTGGCATCGTCGTAAGTGTTGCGGGTTGCACATTCGAACTCGGCTTCGGCGCGTGTTGAGAAACTCAAACTGAGGCGGATCTTGTCTTGTGTGTCGTATAAGTCGTAGCCCTCGCCCAGGGCACTGGGGAAACCGATGCGCCGAGGCAAGATCTCTTTCTGACGAGGTACGGCGGGAACCACAACAAATCGCCTATGCATGATCAGCCCTCTTCCGGCAGTTCTTTAGTATTAGTCTGACTATGACAAAGACTCAAGACGACTCATGCAAAGTTTTTTAATTCGCAGCCTCCAATGCCAACAGCACCGAGGCTATTGGAGCCACAAATGCCGCTCCCCCAGTTGTTCAGGCGTTTTGTCTGAATCTGGCGCAATAAATGAACAGCCTCAAACGGTCACGGAGTCACAACTGAACACAGACCTTCCTGTGTTCGAATAGAGGTATGCGGTCATGGCTAACAATCAGGACAGGGGCGCAAATCAAGGCGACAACGCCGACTCCAAGGCCGGCGATGCAGGCCAAAGAGGTGGCCAGGGTGCAGGCGGTGACATGCCCGACAAACAAAAAGGCAGCCAGCAACCTGGGCAAAAGCCTGAAGACAAGATGAACAAGGATTGGGAACGCTCCAGCGACACCGGTAGCAAGGGAGGTCAGGCAGGTACTGATCAACCCACCGGGCAAAACCCGTCTGACCCTGGCCGTATGGGCGGCGGTCAAGCCGATCAAGGCGATACGCAGCACCAGGACAAAAATCGTTGATGCCATTGACCCCGGGGTGGCATTGCTGCCCTGGGGCCAGAACGCAGGCGCATGTCGCTAGAGTTTGAAGCGCACGTGAATCGTGCTTTTACGTTCACTGCGATCCACCGTGATCGCCAGGCTGCCATAGCCCGAATAGCTTTTTACCAGGCGCATGCCCAGCCCGGTACCGGTAGGTTTGGGGTAAGACTCCGGAAAGCCATCGCCCTCGTCCGATACCGTGATCAGGGCATGATTACCGTGGCCCATTACGCTGACATCCACCGTGCCTCTTCCATACTTCAGCGAGTTAGTGATCAGTTCGGATATCACCAGGCCCAGTGGCGCCATTCTTTCGGGCGCAAGAATGAACGTGTCAGCATGCAGCACTATCTTGCGGTCGGCCAATGCCTTGCCCAGATCACCCAGTAGCGCCTCTAGATAATCCGAGACGCGCACGTGTTGCGTTTCAGCATTCTGATAAAGACGCTCATGGACGCTGGCAATGGTCAATACCCGGGTCGCGGCTGTTTCCAGTTGCAGTTTGACCGCTTCATCAGCGGCCATGTTTGCCTGCAACAGCAATAAGGTGTTGACCAAGTGCAGGCTGTTCTTCACCCGGTGGTGGATTTCTTCCAGGTGCAGGTCGGTTTTATTCAACTTGGTATTTTGTGCATCGATCAACGATAACAATTGGGCTTCATGATGCCGACGTTCGGTAATGTCACGCGACACGGCAATAATCTTTGCAAATTCGCCCTGCTCGCCAAATATTGGCGCCACCGTCACATCCCACCATTTCGGCTCATTCTGCAGGGTCGGGCAGAACGCCTCGAAGCGCGCTGACTCCCCACCCGCTACTCTTCTGATAGCGTCCAGCACCACACTGCGGGATTCATCTGGCCAGATCTGCGGCCACGCCACCCCACGTATCTGAGCGAGGTCGCCGATGTGCAACAGGCACATGCCAGCATCGTTCATGAACTCGATATCACCGCTCGCCGAGAGGATTTTCACGCAGTCAGGGCTGGCGTTCAGCACACTTTCGGAATACGGGTCCGTAGACTGCATTTCTGCGCCTGCCGTGATCCTTTCCACCGCCATGGAGATGACATTGGCAATGCCTTCCAGGAACACCAGGTCGCTTTCGATGAAGTCTTCGCCATTGCTGCTGTCCGCTTCGAGTACGCCAAAGGGGGCGGTGGTGCCTCGAATAGGCACGTTGATCGCTCGCTCGATGCCGTATTTCTTGAGCAGCGAGGGGGTTCTGAAACGTTGCTCCTGCCCCAGATGGTTCGACAGCACAGGCCTGTAGGTCGAGATGGCGTAGCCCGCAGGGCTGGCGATATCGCCACCCACCGTGGCGTGCCCGATATCAGCGTCATCCCAACCCACACCATGGGACAGCAAAAACTCATCGCTGTCGGGTATCGGCGTAAGCACCTTGGCAAAGCGGGTGTCCATGCCCTTGGCCACGGCAGAGCAGGCTTGGGTCAGCAACGTATCCAGGTCAGACGACTTGAGTGACATGACGCCGTACTCGACCACCAGTTCATGCTGGCGATGAAGCCTGGCGTGCGACTTCTGCAACGCGGCGCGAATTGTTTCGTCAGGGGTTTGATGCATGGGGACGATATCCAAAGCTGGTTGAGATGCACGCTGAAACGGTTGCGCCGCTGTGCCAGACGTCAAGTAACATAGCAGCAGATGCCAAGCTAAGAACATGGCTGACAGACGTGAATTCAGCTATCTGGTTTATCACCGCTCATCGCCTGGGCGCAACGACGAAAACAGTCTAACTGCGCGGCAAGCAGATGCGCCCTGCGCTACCCAAGGCCTATTCGCACCTTATGGAGCAGGTCACTGACCTGAAACGGTTTGATCAGCAGGTCCATCCCGGTATCCAGGAACGCCTGACGATCCAGCGCAGTCTCGGCGTAGCCGGTCATGAACAGCACCGGTAGCGCCGGGCGGTAACTACGCGCCATATCCGCCAGTTCGCGGCCGCTCATGCCTGGCAGCCCGACATCGGTCAAGAGCAATTCGATACTGGCGTCTTCACGCAAGCAGTCCAGCGCTTGTTCGGTGGTTTCCGCCAAGGTGCAACGATAACCCGCATCGGCCAGCACTTCTGCCACCGACAGGCGTACCGAGGCCATGTCTTCGACAACCAGCACATGCTCGCCGGCGCCCTGCTGGTTCAACGGCGACGCTTGCTCCTCACAGGCCACCTGACGGCTACTGGCCGGCAACATCAACGTCACCTCGGTGCCCTGCCCTGGCACGCTGCGGATCGACACATGCCCGCTCGATTGGCGGGCAAAGCCGTAGATGGTCGACAACCCCAGCCCGGTACCTTGGCCGACCGGTTTGGTGGTGAAAAAGGGGTCGAAGACCCTTTCCAAAACCTCAGGCTCGATGCCAGCGCCATCGTCGCGTACGGTCACCGCCACATAGGGGCCGTCTTGCAGGTAGGCATTGCCGTGCGACCAACTCGCGGCAGTGTTGACCCAGATATGCCCACCCTGGGCCAAGGCATCACGGGCGTTGATCACCAGGTTGAGCACTGCGCTCTCCAGCTGGATCGGGTCGACCAGGGCAATCGTCGGCTCGCTGGAAAGCGCCAGCTGCAGCACGATACGTTCGCCAATGGTGCGGGTGATCAGCTCTTCAAGCGAACGAACCCGTTCGTTGACGTCCACTGGGCGGGTGTCGAGCGGTTGCTGACGTGCGAACGCCAACAGCCTGTGGGTCAGCGATGCCGCGCTCATGGCCGAACTGAGCGCAGCGTCTGCGTAGGTGGGGATTTTCTCCAGTTGGTTCTGCCCCACCCGTTTGCGGATCAGTTCCAGGCTGGTAATGATACCGGTCAGCAGGTTGTTGAAATCATGGGCGATCCCGCCTGTGAGGCTGCCCAGGGCATCCATCTTCTGCAATTGCAGCAATTGCGCCTCGGTCTGCGCCCGCTGCGCCATTTCCCGCGCCAGGCGGGTATTGGCGTCGTCCAGGCGCGCCAGGTGCGAGCGCTCACGGTGGCGATGCTCGGTGACGTCCTCGACAAACACCAGGCATAACCCCGGCGCCCGGTAGGGCGAGAGCTGCCATTCGGTGTCGCGTTGCAGGCCGCGCACGCTCATGCCCAGGGTGCCACGCCAGCGCCGGCCATCGGCCATGTGCTGGCGCAAGGCGACAATGGCGGCATGCTGGCCGTCGACAAAGCACTCCTGCAGTGTGTCGGGGTTGCGGTTGTCCTGGATCAGCTGGGTAAATGCACGGTTGCACTCATGCACCTTGAGCCCGGCATCGAGCACGGCGATCGGTGCCGACACATTGTTGAAAATTTCCCGGAAGTTGGCCTCGCTTGCGCGCAGTGCCCGCTCGGTATCGCGCACCCGCATCAGGGTCCGCAGGGTGGCGACCAGTACATCCGGGTCCACCGGGTGCACCAAGTAGGCGTCGGCACCGGCATCGAGCCCGGTAATGATGTCGCCGGTCTGGATCGACGCCGCCGACACGTGAATCACCGGCAGCAAGGCGGTCTCAGGGTCGGCACGGAGCAACCGGACAACATCGAAGCCGCTCATGTCGGGCAGGTTGACATCCAGGATCAACCCATCGATCTGCTCACTGTGGATCAGTGCCAACCCCTCGCCACCGGTGCCCGCTTCGAGGATCTGATAGCCATGCAACGCCAGGCGCCGACGCAGCGCATACCGGGTGGCTGCGTTGTCGTCGACGATGAGCAGGCGAATGTCAGGGTTCATCAGCGCCCTCCTGAGCCAAAGCCAGCGGAATGATGACAAAGAACGTGGAACCGGCGCCCGGCACGCTCTCCACCCCCACCTCGCCGCCCAGCAAGGCCGCGAAGCGTTTGCACAGTGACAGACCAAGGCCGGTGCCGCGCAGGCGTTTTTGCAGCGGCGAGTCGATCTGGGCGAAGTCTTCGAACAAGCCACCCAGCAGCTCAGGGGCGATGCCGATGCCGGTGTCGGTGACAGCGAAACGGATCTGGTCGCTGCCCAGCAGTTGCGCCGACACCCGCACCTCACCGCGGGTGGTGAACTTGAGGGCATTGGCGATGTAATTGCGCAGGATCTGCGCCAGTTTCTTGTCATCGGTGTAGATCCGCGGCAACCCCTCCGGCTCTTCGAAGATCAGGTCCACGCTACCGGTGTCGACAATCGGCCGGAACATCCCGCGCAAGGCGGCGAACAGGTCGAGCATGTCGAACCAGGCTGGCGAGATGGTGATACGGCCGGCCTCGATCTTGGCCAGGTCGAGCAGGTCGTCGACCATGTCGCTGAGTTCGCGCGTTGCAATGCTGACGAAGGCCACCTGCAATTGCTGCTCCTTGCTCAGCGGCCCGTCCACCTCATCGGCGAGCAGGCTGGTGATGCTCAGGATCGAGCCCAGCGGCGTGCGGAACTCATGGCTCATGTAGGAAAGGAAGCGGCTTTTCAGGTCCGATGCCTGGCGTAACTGCTCGGCTTGGGTGTCCAGCTCTGCGTAGAGCGCCAGCACCCCCTGGTTGGTTTCTTCCAGTTCTGCGCGCAGCGCTTCATTTTCGGCCTGCAGGCGTGCCACACAGGCAGCCTGCGCGGCGCGGTTTTCGGGCGTTGACTCAGGCATGCACGGTCTCCAGGTCGAGCACCAGCACAGTCACATCGTCCCGCCCACGGCAGAAGTCGCGATGCAGTACCGCAGCGATCACGGCCGGGTGGCGGTGCACCAGGCCCGGGTAGGCTTGGAGGTTCCAGCGAGATTGCAGGCCGTCACTGAACATTATCAACAGATTCCCCTTCACATGAGCGTAGTCGAACACTTGCCCCTTGCGGTACTGACCACCGACGATGCCCGGGTGAGAGGCCAGGCCACGCGGTCTATCGCCACCGACCAATGTTGCGCCAATGTTACCGATGCCGATGAACTTCACGCTGTCGTGCCCCCCTTCATACTGGGCAATCGCAACAGCCCCACCGCGCGTACCTGCCATGGCCTGGTGCAATTCGCCCAGCAGATGAAGCGGTGCACTGAACGGGCTCTGGGCGAACGCCTGGGCACCGGCCTTAGCGGCGCGTTCAGCCTCCTCGCCATGGCCCAGGCCGTCGATCAGCAACGCACTCAAACGCTGCTCGCCGAGCGTCACGTGCCACGTATCACCGCAGGCCGGGTCGTCATGCAGCGAATGCTGGCTGATACCCAGGCGAATGTCCCTGGGCGTATCAGCCTGTTTATAAAGGCGCGCCAGCACCACGGCCCCTTGGGCATCGCTGTGCACATCGAATACCTGCGCCAAGCGGCTGACAGCGCCCAGGCCAATACCCGCGGTTGCGCCGGTGGAGTAACCGTCGACCAGGCAATGGTTGAGGTCGAAACCTTGGCCGCGATCCACCGCCAGCAGTTCGATGCCAGGCTGGCTGGCAGGGCCAAGCACGCGCAGGTGCAGTTCGCCGCATTTGGCATGCTTGAGCACATTGCTGGCCAGTTCGGTCGCGACAATGGCCGCCCGGCCCGCATCGGTGGCGTCAAAGCCCTGCTGTTCGGCGAGTTTCTGCACGACCCGTCGGGCGTGCCCGACCTGGGTAGCATCGTCAATGCGCAGGACCTGGGTCAGGCTTGCAGTCAGGTTCATATCCATCGGGTGATCATTACCCGGGTGCCTCGCCCGGGAGCGGTATCCAGCTCGAACTCATCGACCAGGCGTCGCGCCCCGGTCAGGCCCAGGCCCAAGCCACTGCCGGATGTCCAGCCATCGGTCAACGCCAGTTTGATGTCGGCAATGCCTGGCCCCTCATCCCGGAAGACCAGACGTACACCCGTACGGCCGGCCTCTTCGATGACCTCCCAGTCCATGTCGCCACCCCCGCCGTACACCACGGTATTGCGGGCCAGTTCACTGACGGCCGTGACCAGCTTGGTCAGGTCGACCAGGCGCATGCCGCAGTCACTGGCGAGCTTGCGCGTCAATTGGCGGGCCAGCACGACGTCCTGTTCGATGCGTACCGGCTGGCTGCCATGCTCGCGAATGGTCATGGGCGGCCTACCCGCTTGCGCAACAGGTGCATGCCACGATCGACATTGAGTGCAGTGCTGACCCCGGGCAGGGTTAGCCCGAGCTCCACCAAAGTGATCGCGACCGCTGGCTGCATGCCGACCAGGACGGTCTCGGCATCCATGATCCGTGACAACCCCGAAATAGTGGCGATCATGCGGCCGATGAACGAATCGACCATGTCCAGCGCCGAGATGTCGATCAGCACGCCCCGGGCGCTGGTGTGTTCGATGCGATCGGTAAGATCGTCCTGCAGGCGCAGTGCCAGTTGGTCATGCATGTCGACCTGGATGGTCACCAGCAGGAACTCGCCCATTTGCAATATGGGGATACGCTCCATTGCCTCACACTCGCTCGCCAGCAGTGGTACCCAGGCGCGACAGCGCCAGTTTCAGCGCATCGGCCAGGTTGGACTTGGTGGTCAGGGTGCCCAGGTCCAGGCCCAGGTGCACGATGGTTTGCGCAATCTGCGGGCGCACGCCGCTGATGATGCAGTCGGCGCCCATCAGGCGGATGGCGGTTACGGTCTTGAGCAGGTGCTGGGCCACCAGGGTATCGACCGTCGGCACACCGGTGATGTCGATGATGGCGATTTCCGAGCCTGTGTCGACGATGCGTTGCAACAACGACTCCATCACCGTCTGGCTGCGCTGGGAGTCAAGCGTGCCGATCAATGGCAGCGCCAGTACGCCCTCCCACAGTTTCACCACCGGGGTGGACAGCTCCAGCAGTTCCTCTTGCTGACGCTTGATCACTGCCTCGCGGTTTTTTTGGTAGGTGCGGATGGTGTGCAGCCCGAAGGCATCGAACAGTGAAGATATTTCCCAAAGCTGTTCGGCCAGCAGCGCGGGCTGCTCGCGGTAATGGGCTTGAAGCAGGTCGAACAGCGGCCCTTTCAGGGCAAAGATGAAGAACGCGGTCTGGTGGGATTCCTGACCGACCTGCGCACGGCTGGCAGAGAGTTTTTCCAGGAAGCGGCGCGTCTCCTCCCAGCCTTCGGCGCCAATGTGGGTGCTGCTCTCACGGCCCAGGCCGTCGATCACCAATTGCAGGAAATCACGGGTCTCCTGGCGCAGGTCCTGTTCACGGATATTACGCGCCGCCCCCTTGGCTTCGAGAGCTTCAAGCCAACTACGCTGCAACTGCGCCTGATTGCCGACAATCGCTTCCAACGTACTGCTTTGCAGTGCTGCCATGTCAAGTTCGCTCCGATATGCCTAGCCGGTGCCCCGAGAATCGTGCCGGCTCCGGAAAGTGACATTTGCCGATGAGAATAGTTGTGGCGATCGGCAAATAATTGCATTGCGCCACCGTGTGTGGGACTAACTTTAGGCCAAGTTTGTGGGGTGCGTTGGTGGCGACCGTCTTCGAGATAGGGTGGCGGCGGCTAGTGTTCTCCCCTTATCTCCCGCCAAGCACATCGCAGCCCTACTACCTTCCCACCAATGCCCGAAGCGCCTTTCAAACCGGCAACTCGGTCGTCAACTTGATCTTCTCCATAGGCACTTCAGTCTTGACGTTCTGCACCACGCTCAGGCTGGTCAGGTGCGCGATCTGGAACCGACGGTAAGCGTCCAGGTCCGCCGCGACCACCCGCAGCAGCAAATCGCAATCGCCCGCCATCACATGGCACTCCACCACTTCGGGCAGCAGGCGCACTGCCTCGACGAATTCATCGGTGGTCTGCTGGTCCTGGCGCTTGAGCCACACCCGCACGAACAGGGTCAGGCCCAGCGCCACCTTGGCCGGGTCCACCAGCGCCACGTAGCGCTCGATCACCCCCGCTTCTTCCAGCAGGCGCACCCGCCGCAAGCACGGCGAGGGGGATAGCCCCACCTGCTTGGCCAGCTCCTGGTTCTGTAGACGGCCGTCGCGTTGCAGCGCCCGCAGGATACGGCGATCGATAGCGTCGAGTTTGATTGGCATACAAAACCTTTAAATGGAGTTTCTCGGCATCTGATGCCAAATCCTCGGCGCATGCGCGCAACTACGCAAGCCAATTTCAGCGATACATTGAAATAATTTGCCTCCACTGGAGGAAGCCATGACAACCCTTGAACCCTTACTGAACGCTTCACCCGCGCTGGTGCTGCCGCTGCTGGGCGACCTGCGCAGCTACGGATTGGACATGGCCTTTAGCGCAGTCTTGCTGGTGCTGCTCAACGGCATGTGGCGAGGCGTGCACGCCGCCATGCCCTGGCTGTTCAGCCTGATCACGGCTGACCTGTTCTACCTGCTGATTCCCGGTGCCTGGTACGTGCTGGCGGGTACGCTGGCGGGCCTGGTCGGCGCTTATCTATGGGCAAAGCCATGATCGGCGCCGCGCCGGGCTGCCTGCTGGTCGCCTTGCTAGCGCCCTGGTTGGTCTCTGGCTCCCCAGCCGACCTCGTCGCCCTGGCGCTCACCGCGTATGCCGCTTCACGGTATTGCCTGTTACCGGTGGTGCTGTTCGCCATCATCGTGACCGCCGCGTTGCGGGCGCTACTGCCCGCCTGAGGCGAGCATGCCGGCTGCGGGCAAGCTTTCTAGAAATGCATCGATCTGCCGGCCGCCGCGCAAGTGCACGGTAGGAACATCGGGCCCGAGCGCCTGGCGCAGTGCATCGATACCTGGGCGGTAGCCACGGTCGAACTGCCACACGAAATTCAGGAACGTCAGGAACGCCCGGTCGAGCTTCTCTGTACACCCCGCGGGCAGGTCCGACCGGGGCCGGTTCATCACGCTGCGTACGATCACCCGCTTGAAGCAGGTCAGCCGAGGCGTATCGAGCCAGATGACCAGGTCGGCACGGGGCAGGCGCAGGTCGAAGGTGCGCCGGGCATAGTTGCCTTCACACACCCAGGCCTGCCCCGCAATCGCTGCACCCACCCGGGTGCGGAACTGCTCGGCGTCAGGCTCGACCCAGCCGGGCTCCCAGAACAGGGTGTCCAGGTGAACCACCGGCAGGCCGAGGCGCTTGCCCAAGGCGCGGGCAAGGGTCGATTTGCCGCTGCCGGCATTTCCCAGAATCACAATCCGTTGCATGGCGGCTTCCTGTGGCGAAAAAAGCCGGCGATTGTGCGGGTTTTGGTCGGGCAACCCAAGACCAGAATGCGATCACAGGCGCCGAATTACACTTTCTTACTCTTTCACGTGTGTTCCAGGAAGACTGACCCTCACCAACTCGGCAAAGTACCGCGCACCGGTCACCAGTATTTCATCGTTGAAGTCATAGCCGGCATTGTGCAGGGGCGTCGCTCCGTCCTGCCCCTCTGCGCCGTTGCCAATGAACACGAAGTTGCCTGGCACCGTCTGGAGGAATGCGCCGAAGTCTTCGGAAATCATCATGGGTGACACCTCTGGGTCTACGGCCTTGTCACCCACCACATTGCGTGCAGCTGCAATGGCAATGTCGGTATTGTTCGCCCAGTTCACGGTCGGCGCAAACTCGTGGCTGTACTCGAACCTGCAGGTGGCGCCATGCATTCGGCAGATGCCTTCACTGATCTCGCGCATGCGCTGCTCAAGCAGACGCTGCACCTCAGGGCTGTAACTGCGGGTGTCCCCTTTGATCGTCACATGCGTGGGGATGGCGTTGCGAATACCGTCGGTGATGAATTCGGTGCAGGAAACCACTGCAGGCAAGCTGGGGTCGACGTTGCGCGAAACGATGGTTTGCAACGCCAGTACGATCTCGGCGCCAATCACCAAGGGGTCGATACCCATGTGCGGCCGAGCCGCATGGGTGCCCCGCCCTTGGATATGGATGACGAAGTTATCTTCGCTGGCCATGATCCCCCCGGCGCGCGTGGCGATATGGCCTGCCGGCATGCCTGGCATGTTGTGGGCACCGTAGATGGCATCCACCGCAAAGCGCTCGAATAACCCGTCCGCCATCATCGCCTTGGCACCGCGGCCGTGCTCCTCGGCCGGCTGGAAGATGAACCTGACGGTACCCTCGAAGTCGCGCCGACTGCACAGAAGCGCTGCAGCGCCCAGGACCATTGCCATGTGCCCGTCGTGGCCACAGGCATGCATCTTTCCAGGGTTGCAGGACGCGTGAGCGCGCCCTTTCGCCTGCTCGGTGATGTTCAAGGCATCCATGTCGGCGCGAATGCCGATTACCCCACGCCCTTCCCCGACTGTCAGGCTTGCGACAACCCCTGTTCCGCCTATTCCCCTGTGCACTTCCAGGCCTAGACCTGTGAGGATGCTGGCAACCTCGTCTGCTGTCGTGAACTCTTCGAATCCGGTTTCAGGGTGGCGATGGAAGTTGTGCCGCCATTGCTTGATGCGCTGCTCGAATGCTTGCTCGTTGCTCATGCTGGAAGTCTCCTGTTACTGGGTCAGCGAAGGGTGTCGATCAGACGGTTGAGGTATCGAGTGCGCCGCGTCGTCGTTGTGCCAGACACTGCTCTCGGCCAGATACGGGGTGCGGTAGCCACTGCGAACCCCCAAGCGATAGAACGCGAATGCGACAGCTGCCACGACGGCCATGTCCACACCCTCAGGCAAGATGCCAAGCCCGCCAAATGCTTCACTGCCGATGCAGGACACCAGCGCCATGGCCGGCAAATAGCCGATCAACCACACTGCGGCACGCACCTCACGAGCAAACCCCGTCCAGCCGCTTTTGGCCTGGTAGTAGAAGTACAGGGGCAAAGCACCGATCACCAGCAGGATGACCTGGCCGGTCAATGGCCAGCGCGCCCAGTACAACACCAGCGATGCACAGATGAAGGCAAATGGCGCTATGACGGGCATGCCCTTCAAACGCAGAGGGCGTTTGACATCGGCTGCATGCACCCGCAAGGACATTACGCTGACGGGGCCTGTCAAAAACGAAATGATCACCGCGACAGAAATCACCGCAGCCAGCGTGCCCCACCCCCGGAAGAAGAACAGGAAGACAAAGCTCACCGCCAGGTTCAGCCACATCGCCTGACGCGGGACGCCATACAGGGGGTGGAGGTTGCCGAACACCTTGGGCAGCGTGTTGTTCTTCTCCATCGCATAGATCATTCGCGCAGTGGTCGCGGTATAGATCGCCCCCGTACCCGATGGGCTCACGAACGCGTCCAGATAAAGCAGCATCGCCAGCCAGTTGAGGTTCAGCGCCAAGGCCAGCTGCGCCAACGGCGAGTCAAAGTTCAGGCTGTGCCAGCCCGAAGCAATGCTTTCAGGGCTTACTGCCCCGATGAAGGCCACCTGCAGCAGCACGTAGATGATCAAAGCGATCAGCACCGAGCCGATCAACGCGAACGGGATGCTACGCCCCGGGTTGCGGGCCTCCCCGGCGAGGCTGACCGGGCTCTGGAAACCGTTGTAACTGAATACGATGCCGCTGGCGGCAACGGCCGTGAACACGGCTGACCACCCATAGGGGGCGAAACTGGAGACTGAACCGTCACCAAAGTTCTCGCTGTTGAAGCTGGCCATGCTCAACGCCACCGCAGTCAATGCAGGCACCACCAGCTTGAACACGGTAATGGCCGTGTTGGTCTTGACGAACAGTTTCACCCCCCAGTAATTGAGGGCGAAATACACCAGTACCAATGCCCCGCTGCCGACCAGCCCTGTGCTGGTCAGTTCACCCTGATGCACCAACGCCCTCGCCCAGGGGAATGGCCAGGAGGCCATGTACTGGACCGAGGCAATCGCTTCGATGGGGATGACTGAAACGATCGAGATCCAGTTTGCCCATGCGGCCATGAAACCCACCAGCGATCCATGCGAGTACCGTGCGTAGCGCACCATGCCGCCTGATTCCGGGAACATGGCGCCCATTTCGGCATATGTGAGGGCGATCGCAAGGACGACGACTGCACCAATCACCCATGCCAGGATTGCAGCCGGCCCGGCAATGGCCGAAGCGTGCCAGGCGCCAAACAGCCAGCCTGAGCCAATGATGGAGCCGAGGCCGGTCAGCATCAGCGACCACGGGCTGATGTCTCGTTTTATCGTGTTCATGGAGTCTCCGATTGTTGTTCTTGTGTGGAGCACCCAAGCGCTTGGCCCAAGCCCTTGGGTAAACCTGCCTAGGGCTCAGGCGGCGGGCGCCCAGGCGCTCTGGCGGGCCAGCACCGACTCCGCGCTCTCGCCCAGCAGCTCGGCGTAGACACCGGGGGCGGTGGCGCCTTCGGTGCTGATCAACAACACCCGTGAATTGGCGTTGATGCCCAGGTCTGTAGCGCGGCCTGCGCCTTCGACCAGGCAACCGAGAGCAGCCAGCCCGGCGACACTCGATTCACCCGCCACCAGTGGAATGTCCCGCGCACTGCCAGCGGCCAGGCGGCGCATGGCTGCGATGGCCTGGTCATCTTCGATGGTCATGAAGTAATCGACACTGGCGGCCAGGAACCGCCAGGCCAACGGCGAGGTTTCGCCACACGCCAGCCCGGCCATCACCGAGTCCACCGAGCCGGTCGCCCGTGCCGGTCTGCCGGCAAGCGCACTTTGGTACAAGCAATCGGCCTGCACCGGCTCAACCATGATGAAGGTCGGCCGGTCTGCCCCGTACCGCTCCCACAGGTAGCTGACGATGCCTGCCGCCAGGCCACCTACCCCGCCTTGCAGAAAAACATGGGTGAAAGCAGGTTGTGCCGCAGCCGTAGCCGTCGCCTCGACGATTTCCGCCGCGATAGTGCCGTAGCCCTGCATGACATCACGGGGGATCACCTCGTAACCGTCGTAGGAGGTATCGGAAACCACCACCCAGTGGTTGCTGGCGGCCAGGGCAGCAGCGTGCTCGACAGATTGGTCATAGTTGCCAGTGATCCGCACGATCTGTGCGCCGTAGGCGGCGATGGCCTGCTCGCGCTCGATACTGACCTGCGCATGCAGCACGATCACGCAGCGGCAACCCATGCTTTGCGCGGCAGCCGCCAGCCCTTTGCCGTGGTTGCCATCGGTGGCACTGACCACGGTGAAGTCCGCCAGCACCCCGGCGTATTTACCGTCCAGCAGCCCATGCGGGTCAAACTGCTGTTCAGGGAAGGTCCGCAAGACCAGCCGCACCAGCGCGATGGGTGCGCCCAAAGCCTTGAAACTGCCCAACACCGAGCGCACGGATTCGTCTTTCACCATGATCTGCGCCACACCAAGCGCACCTGCCAGGTCAGGCAGGGAATACAAGGGTGTTGCTCCCGCATTGAGCTGTGACCAGTGGGACAGCCACTGGCGGCTTTCATGGGCCTTGGCGATGCTCATGACCGCTTTTAGCGAGTCCGGGTAAGGCTGGCGGCTGGCCTTGGGGTTGGCGATAAACATGCAGCACTCCTTTCAACAGGCAACAAGACGCCCCTACCGCTGCATTCAGGCCTCAGCGGGTTGGGATCGAGAGAAGGAATCAGCCGATGGTGCGCAAACGGTGCCGGAAGCCCCGGTCTTGCACCCTGATCAACCTATGGAGAAATTCTATTCAGCTGCTGCGCACTAGAATCTTGATTTTCAGTGAAGACATGAACTTCTATTACGATTTACATCACTCCACACCCTTTCCATTACGGACTATTCACCATGCCCCTCGATCACTTCGACCTGGCCTTGCTCGACGCGGTGCAGCGCGACGCTGGTACTTCACAACTGGACCTTGGCAGCCAGGTCAATCTCTCCTCCGCAGCGGTAAACAGGCGGCTGAAAAAGATGACCGAGGATGGCGTCATTCGCGGCACCGTTGCACAGGTAGATGCGCAAAAGCTTGGCTACACACTCACGGTCATCGCCCAGGTGGAAGTCGAGAACGAGCGAGTGGATTTACTCGACGCCATGAAAAAGACCTTTCTGGCCTGCCCGCAGGTGCAGCAGTGCTTTTATGTCGCCGGCGAGTGCGACTTTGTGCTGATCCTGCTGGTGCGCGACATGGAGCAGTACACGCAGCTCACGCGTGAACTGTTTTTTCAGAGCAACAACGTGAAGCGGTTCAAGACGCTGGTCTCGATGAGCAAAGTGAAGACGGGAGTATTCGTACCTACCCTGGATTGAGGCGCGCACAGGTGCGCGGCGACTCTGCCCCCTAGGTACCAACCTGTATGCCGTAACAGCATGGTAATAAAAGAATATCGGTACTAGACGGCATAGTTATGCCGTTTTAGTCTTCCCCTCACCCGGCGGCCTTGCATGTGCACACATGTTCCTAGCCCGCCCCTCCCTGTTGCGCCCTGCCACAAAAATAACTAACAGGCACTCACCGATGCTTAACAAACAGGCTAACGCTCGCTGGCTTGCCGGCACCCTTGCGACTTTTTTCTCCCTCTCCCCGGTTATGGGCAAGGCCCAGCCAGGCTTGCTCGAAGACAGTTCGCTGACCATGAACCTGCGCCATTGGTACTCCCATGAGACAGGCCATAAAAGCACCTATTTCCTGGCTCCAGACAAAGGAAGCGCGAAGCCGGTCAACGACCGTACGGCTTGGTTGCAAGGCGCCAGGCTCGATTTCGTCTCAGGCTATACCCAAGGCCCGGTTGGCCTGGGTATCGACCTGTCGCTGTATGGCGCGGTAGCGCTTGAACGCAGTGGGTTGGCGGCAGCCGGCGGCAGCAGCAGGCTGCTCGTGGAGCGCGACGGCGATGTGGTCGACGACTGGGGCAAGGTCGGTATCGCAGCGGCCAAACTCAAGGCCGGCCAAACCGTGATCAAGGTCGGCAGGCAGCAGGTACGCACCCCCGTCATGGACTATGCGGACACCCGGACCTTACCTGCGTCGTTCGACGGCGTGTCGCTGGAAAGCCACGACCTCGGCGCACTGACGCTCAAGGCGGGCTACTTCGACCGGGCCACGCCACGCACCGGCGCAGGCAGCGAAGACCTGACGTCGACCATGACCACGCGCAAGGTTGAAAGCGATTGGGTTGCCTATGCCGGCGGCGATTACAACCTGAACACGGCAGCAACGGCCAGCCTCTATCTTTCCCGCTTCGATGCCATATGGGACCGCGCCTATCTGGGCTTCAACTCCCGCCACGAGTGGAACGCTGCCTGGGCTAGCGAAGTGCAGGCCGACCTGTATCACACCCGTTCCAGCGGGCGTGAACTGGCCGGGGCAATCGACCAACAGGTCTACGGCCTGAGCCTGACCCAGCGTTACCTCAACCACTCGGTGAAGTTCGGGCTGCAGCAGGTGGTCGGGGACGAGTACTTCGATTATGTCGGCGAATCCAACGCCATTTCACTGCCCAACACCATGCTCTCTTACTACAACGGCCCCAACGAGCGTTCGTTTCAAGTCAAGTACACCAATGACTTCACCGCCTACGGCGTGCCCGGCCTGAAAACCATCCTCTGGTACATCAAGGGCTGGAACATCGACGGCACCGCTTACGACGGCGGCGCCAACGCAGCCTACGGCTGGGCGTCGAGCCAAAACGGCGAGAGCCACTACGAAGTGGGCGCCTTTCTCAACTACGTGGTGCAGTCCGGGCGCATGAAGAACCTCAGCGTCCTCACCGGCAACGCCTGGCATCGCGCGAGCCGCAACCAGATCGAAGGCAATCTCGAAGAGTTCCGCCTCATCGTCAACCTGCCAGTGAAGCTCTTCTGAGCGCTGCAGCAACGCCCCCCTTCTAAGGAGAACCTCCATGAAACCCTTGTTTGCCGTACTGATCGGCTCCCTGCTAGGCGCGCCAAGCGTGCAGGCCTGGGCCAGCATGCCTGATGGCACCTGGGTAAAGCACGCTGCCTTGAAGGTCGAGGACGAGGTCGTGCGGATCCGGCGACAGATTCACCAGCATCCGGAGCTGGGCAACCAGGAGTTCCAAACGGCCCAGCTGGTTGCCAAGCAGCTACGTGAACTGGGCATCGAGGTGCGCACCGGCATTGCCCGTACCGGCGTGGTCGGCGTGCTCAAGGGCGGTAAGCCTGGGCCGGTCATGGGCTTGCGTGCCGACATGGATGCTTTGCCCGTGCAGGAACAGACCGGCCTGCCGTTTGCCAGCAACACGGTTGCCCAGTACCAGGGCAAATCATCCCCAGTCATGCATGCCTGTGGCCACGATGCCCACACGGCCATGCTGCTCGGGGCGGCACGGTTACTGGCCGAGCATCGCGAACAGGTGGCCGGGACCGTGGTGTTCATCTTCCAGCCGGCTGAAGAAGGTGGCGCGGACATCGACAATTTCACCCAGGGTGCCGAGGTGGGGGCACGCAAGATGATCGCCGAAGGCGTGCTGACCGACCCGCCGATCGAGGCGCTGTTCGGCCTGCATGTGGTGGCTGGCATCCCGACCGGTGAGCTGCGCTACCGCCCCGGCGCGACCATGAACAGCGCCGATGGGGTGCGTATATCGCTGCAAGGTGTGCAGGCCCACGGCTCGATGCCGTGGAAGAGCAAGGACCCGGTAGTCGCCGCAGCGCAGGTGGTCACCAGCTTGCAAACCCTGGTAAGCCGCCGGGCAGACCTGACCCAAGGCATGGCAGCTGTCACCATCGGCAGCATTCACGGTGGCACTGCGCCGAATGTCATCCCGCAGGACCTGACGATGCTGGGCACCCTCCGCACCAGCAACAACGACATCCGCAAGACCCTGCTCGGCGACTTGCCAAACCTGGTGGAGCACATCGCCCTCGCCCACGGGGTGGCCCCCAAGGTGGAGCTGTCGGAATACGCCCCCGTGCTGATGAACGACCCAGCGCTGACCCAGGCAACGGTTACGGCGCTGCAGCGCGCCTCCGATGGCAAGGCAGCGCGGCTGGATTACACATTCTCCGCCAGCGAAGACTTTGCCCACTATGCCACCCAGGTGCCCAGCCTGTTCGTGCTGCTGGGTGCCACCCCTGCCGGCCAGGACATGAGCAGCGCACCGGTCAACCACAGCCCGTCGTTCACTGTGGATGAAGCCACGCTGAGCACCGGTGTACGCGCCCACGTCGAGTTTGTGCTGGCCTACCCGGCCTACGCCCAAGCGCGCCAGGCCGTGCGTTGAGTTTGCTTCAAGCCCACCCGCTACGCGCGCGCTATCACCCCGGGTGCCGCGCCGCGCAGCTTTGATCAGAGAGATGAACAATGCAAATCTGGAAGTGGAGTGCCACCGAAACGCGTGCACGGATCGCGGCAGGTGAAGTCAGCTGCACAGAAGTCGTCACGCAGCACATCGATCGCTGCGAGGCGATCAACCCCAGCATCAACGCTGTGGTCACCCGCAACTACGAACAAAGCCTCGCGCAGGCTCGGCGGATGGACCAGCAGCGCCGCGCCGGTGACACGCTGCCGCCACTGTTCGGCGTGCCGGTCACGGTAAAGATCAATGTCGACCAGGCAGGCTACGCCAACTCCGATGGGGTTCCCGCCCTGGCCGCGCAACGCTGCGAACACGACGCACCCGTAGTGGCCAACCTGCGCAAGGATGGGGCGATCATCATTGGCCAGACCAACACGCCGGAGTTCAGCACCCGCTGGTTCACTGACAACCCGCTGCACGGTGCCACCTCCAACCCCTGGAACGCGGCGCTGACGCCGGGTGGCTCGTCAGGTGGCGCAGCGGCGGCCGTGGCGTCAGGCATTGGCTGTATCGCCCATGGCAACGATATGGGCGGCTCGCTGCGCTACCCGGCGTACTGCTGTGGCGTGACCACCTTGCGCCCGTCCATGGGCCGCATCGCGAACGGTTCGCCCGCCTGTGAACAGGGCCGCCCGCCGATTTCCCAACTGTTTTCGGTGCAGGGTCCGATCGCGCGCAATGTGCAGGACTTGCAACTGGCGTTTGCGTCGATGAGCCAGCCCGCCGCCCTCGACCCGGACTGGCGCGCCGGGCGCAACGCCGGGCGCATCGATCGCCCCATGCGCGTGGCCTGCTGCATCGACCCGTTCGACAGCGGTGTCAGCCCGGCAGTGGAACGTGCCATAGCCACCGCGTGCCTGGCGCTGACCGAGTCCGGGCACCAGGTAGAACAGGTTCGCCCGCCACTGGCCCTGGAAGGCGCGATGCTTTGGGGGCGATTGGTCGCCGCCGAATCCACTGCATTGTTCGTAGAGGGTGTCGCACGCCATGGCTCAGCGCAGATCAACGAGGTGGTCAACGGCATGAATGCCCACTTCGGTGCCTCCGATGCCGGTCAGCTGCTGCGCGACTTGCGCCTGCGCAACCTGATCCGTCGCCAATGGAACCTGTGGCTGCAGGCCTACGACGCCGTGCTGATGCCGGTCTCGGCCCAGGCGCCGTTCGCGGACAACTATGACCTTGGCGCCCCGGCACAGCTTGAAGCGCTGCTTGAGGCCCAACGCGCGCTGTACTTGGTGAACCTGCTGGGTTTTCCAGCGGTTGCCGTGCCGACCGACGTGCAGGCAGACGTACCGCAAGGTGTGCAACTGATCGGCGCCCCCCTGGAAGACGAGCGCTGCCTGCAACTGGCAGCAGACATCGAACGCCACTGCGGGGTGTTCACGCCCGCACTGTGGAACAAGCAACAATCCTTCAGCAACAAGAGCCTTTGACATCATGACCCGATTCATCAGCGTTTCAGACCTCAGCGAGTACTTGTCCGGTCATGGGGTCGATACCCTGCTGCGCCGCCTGACCGACTACATCGAAGATGATTTCCGTCGATGGCAGGCCTTCGACAAGTCTGCACGGCTGGCCAACCATAGCGATGTCGGCGTCATCGAACTGATGCCCATCGCCGATGCCGGGCGTTATGCCTTCAAGTACGTCAATGGCCATCCAGGCAACATCGAGCACAACTTGTCCACGGTCATGGCCTTCGGCGTGCTGGCCGATGTCGCCACCGGCTACCCGCTGCTGCTCTCGGAACTGACCCTGACCACTGCAATCCGCACCGCTGCCACTTCAGCACTGGCGGCCAGGTACCTGGCCCGTGACGACGCGAAGGTGATGGCCTTGATCGGCAATGGCTGCCAGAGCGAGTTCCAGGCCATCGCGTTTCACACCCTGCTGGGTATTCAACGGGTGCAGTGTTTCGATGTGGACCCTCGCGCCACGCAAAAGCTGCTGCACAACCTCAAGGACTATCCAGGCCTTGAGGTGGTTGCCTGTGAATCGGCCGAGGCGGCCGTGCACGGCGCGGATATCATCACCACGGTAACCGCCGACAAATGCCTGGCCACCATCCTCACCTCGGACATGGTGGCGCCAGGCATGCACATCAACGCCGTGGGCGGCGACTGCCCCGGCAAGACCGAGCTTGACCCGCAGGTGCTGCGCCAAGGCACGGTGTTCGTCGAGTACGAGCAACAGACGCGTATCGAAGGCGATATCCAGCAACTGCCCGGTGATTTTCCGGTTACCGAACTGTGGACCCTGATCGCCAATGACCGTCACGGTCGCACGAGCAAGGACGAGATCACCGTGTTCGATTCGGTGGGCTTCGCCCTTGAGGACTACTCGGCCCTGCGCCTGCTCTACGAGCTGAGCAGCCAGGAAGGCCTTGGCAGCAGCATCGAACTGGTCCCTGAACTGCCCGACCCCAAGGACCTGTACAGCCTGACCAAAGATGGCCGGGCAACGCGCAGCCTGCATAAGGTTGCCTGACTTCCGGCACACGTGCGACCGAGGCCCACGTGCCCGGTCGCCGACAATCAGCGCTTTGCCTGCGTCGCCAACAAGAACAACATATTCCAAACAGTGGGGCATCCATGAGCAATACGGCTACCTTCAAGCGCAACCTGGGGCTGCTCGACCTGACCCTGATCGGCGTCGGGTCAATGATTGGCTCAAGCTGGCTGTTTTCATCGCTACTGGCGGTGAAGATCGCCGGTCCGGCCGCCTGGATTTCCTGGCTGATCGCTGCATTCGCCAGTTTCTTCATCGCCATGACCCTGGCCGAACTGGGCAGTGCGCTGCCCAAGACCGGCGGGTTGGTCCGATACCCGGCCATGACCCACGGGCCTCTGATCGGGTTTATCGTCAGCTTTGCGGCGTTCATCATGTACTCGTGCGTGGCCGGGCTCGAGGCCGTGGCGGTGCGCACCTACGCCAGCGCCTGGCTGCCCGCGCTGGGCGGTGCAGAACCCACCCTGCTCGGCTGGTGGTTCCAGGCCGGCTTGATCGGGGTGTTCTTCCTGATCAACTACTTCGGGGTCAAGTCGTTCGGCAAGGCCAATTCGCTGGTAACCGTCATCAAGCTGGGGGTGCCGGCGGTGGTGATCGTGACCTTGGCCTTGCATTTCGAACCCAGCAATTTCACCGCCCATGCGTTCGCGCCAAACGGCGTCAGCGGTATCACCGCCGCCGTTTCCACTGCGGGGCTGATCTTTGCCTTTGGCGGGTTCCAGAACATCGTGATGTTCAGCGCCGAGGTCAGGAACCCCTCGCGCACCATTACCCTGGCGATCTTCTTCTCGTTGCTGATCACCACGCTGGTGTATGTGCTGCTGCAAGTGACCTTCATCGGGGCGGTGCCCAGTGCAATGCTGAACCAAGGCTGGGGCGCCCTGCAGATGAGTACGCCATTCGCCGACCTGGCCAGCATGCTGGGCCTGGCATGGCTGGTCAAAGTGATCATGGCCGATGCCCTGATCTCACCCGCCGGCACCGGCAACGTGTACCTGGCGGCAACCGCACGACAGGTGTATGCATGGGCGCGCAATGGCACGTTCTTCAAACGCTTCACCGCACTGGACGCCAACACCGGCGTCCCCCGGCTGGCCCTGTGGCTGTCGCTGTTCATGGCGCTGTTCTGGACGTTGCCGTTTCCCTCCTGGGAGGCCTTGGTGCAGGTGAACTCGGCAGCTGGGGTGATGCTGTTCACGCTGCTACCCATCTGCGTGATGACCCTGCGCCTCAACGCGCCCGACCTGCCGAGGCCTTATCGGATCCGCGGCATCGGCCTGATCGCGCCACTGGCATTCGTGAGTGCAACGTTCATCTTCTATTGGGTGGGCTGGAAGACCCTGTCGTGGATGCTCGGCGCGTTCCTGCTATTGATGCTGGTCTATTGCCTGGTGGCCCGAGGCAGACAAGTCGCGGGGGTTGGCTTTGCCCAGCAGCTGCGCTCAAGCGCCTGGATCGTCGCCTACTTCCTGGGCTTGATGCTGATCAGCTGCCTTGGCAACTTCGGTGGCAGCGGGCTCATGCCGGCGCCGTGGGACCAGGCCTTGGTTCTGGTGTTGTCGCTGGCATGCTTCTATTGGGGTGTCGTGTCTGGCATCGCGCGCGCGCCACAGCAGGTGAGGCTGGCCACCGTGCCCGGCGCTTAATCGATGCTTTGCAGAAAGCCTGCCAGCCGCAAGGCGATGGCCTCCAGGGCTTGCGGGCAGTAATGTTCAGCGCTCCAACCGGCGTGCAGGTCAATGCCCAGGTAAGGTTGCGCAGGGCTGGGTAGCGGGTCAATGACCCGCAGGCTGTACGCACCGAAGCGCGGCAGGTCGGTCACGATACCAATGCCGCGCCCGGCTGCGCACAGCGCTTGCAACACAGTGGCGTGGCCACATTCGCTCACCCCACGGTAAGCCAGCCCTGCACGAGCCACCGCCAGGTCCAGCTGGATGCGGCTGATGTTCTGGCTGCCGAGCAGCAGCAAGTCGTGTTGCAGCAGCTCGGCCAAGGCTATCTCGCTGCGCCCTTCGAGCGCCCATGGGTGCGCTGCCCAGACATAGGCGCGCAAGGGCGCCCGTCCCAGGTAAAGGCTACGCAGGTCGCTGTCGAGGGCGCTGGGTGTAACCACCATGTCCATGCCTTGATGAAAGCGCTCAAGCAGATCGGCATGAGGCGCATCCACGGTGAGGATCATCGGGTCGTCCCTGCCCAGCGTAGTGATGAATGGCGCGATCAACTCACTGATGGTGGCAGGCGTGGCGGCGATGCGCAGGTCGCGCAGTTGGCCGCTGGCCAGGCTTTGCGCGGCAATGCGGATACTGCGCGCCTTCTCCAGCAACTGCCGCGCCAGCGGCACCAGGGTATGGCCCGCAGCAGTCAGGGCCAAGCGGTTGCGATGGTGCTCGAACAGCTGCAGGCCCAGCTCCTGCTCCAGGGTCTGGATCTGACGGCTCAGCGCTGGCTGAGCCAGGTGCAGTTTATGAGAGGCCGCGGTCACGGTGCCTAGATCGACCACTGCAAGAAAGCACTCGATCCGCCTGATATTCACTGTGCAGGTACTCTTAGGCCAATGCAGAACGTGCCCATGAACAGGTCATCACAGCTAGGAAGTCATGGGCTCGCATGGCGCGCATCATAACGGGCTTTGCAACATTGCTACAGAGGCTTGCGGATACGCCGACGGCGCCACCTTGAAGGCAGCACCGCCTGCAACGGCGCCTCAAGCCCCCGTGTGCATCTCGCGAATCAGCTTCTTGTTGATCTTGCCAATGCTGGTCTTGGGGATATCGGCAACGAAATGCACCTGTCGCGGAATCGCCCACTTGTTGATCTGCCCGCAGTCGACGAACTGCTTCAGGTGCGCCTCGAGCATCGGCTGGTCAAGGCTGCCGTCTGATGCACGCACCACCAGGGCGATAGGCCGCTCGCCCCACTGCTCGTCAGGGATGCCGACCACCGCCACGGCGCTGACCGCCGCATGCTGGCTGATCAGGTTTTCCAGGGTCAACGAACTGATCCACTCCCCGCCGGTCTTGATCACGTCCTTGATCCGGTCCTTGATCTCCAACACCCCGTGGCGGTCGATCGAGCCCATGTCACCGGTGTGCAGCCAGCCGTCCTGCCACAGTTCGGCGCCTTTCTGCGGCTCGTGCAGGTAGCCCTGGGTCAACCAGGGTGAGCGCACCACGATTTCACCCAGCGACTCACCGTCGTGAGGCATGGCGTTACCCTGGGCATCGACGATGCGCAGGTCAACCATCGCCACGGGGGCGCCGGTTCTGATCCGCTGCGCGACCTGCTCGGCCATGGGCAAGGCCAGGTCGGCTTCGCGCAAGTGGGTCAGGGTCAGCAGCGGGCAGGTCTCGGACATCCCGTAGCCACTGTAGATCAACATGCCACGCTCGCTGGCCTGGCGGGCCAGGCCGTGGGTCAACGCGCTGCCACCGAGCAGGATCTTCCAGCGGCTGAAATCGGTGTGCTGGCCTTGCTCGCAGTCCAGCATCATCTGCAACAGGGTGGGCACGCAGTGGGAGAACGTCACCCCTTCGTCGCGGTACAACCGCACCAGGGTGTTCGGCTCGTAGCGCCCGGGGTACACCTGCTTGACCCCCAGCATCGTGGCCACGTAAGGCACGCCCCATGCGTGCACATGGAACATCGGCGTGATGGGCATGTACACGTCGCTGGACCGTAACAGTGGCTGGCCATCGTAGGCGGCGAAGGTGCCCAGTTCGTTGAGGGTGTGTAGCACCAGCTGGCGGTGGGAGAAGTACACCCCTTTGGGGTTGCCCGTGGTGCCAGTGGTGTAGAACAGCGTCGCCACCGAATGCTCGTCGAAGTCGTCGAACTCGGCTTCAGGGCTGGCGGCGGCCAGCAGCGCTTCGTACTCGCCCAGCACGGGCAACGAAGTGGCCGGCGCCTGCGCGTCCGTAAGCTGCACGTAGCCGCGCACGGTCCCCAGCTGACCGTGAATCTGCTCCAGCAGCGGCACGAAGTCGTCATGCACCAGCACCAGGTCGTCTTCGGCGTGGTTCATGGTGTAGGCAACCTGCTCGGGGGACAGGCGCACGTTCACCGTGTGCAACACCGCACCCAGCATCGGCACGGCAAAAAAACACTCGAGCGAGCGGTGGCTGTCCCAATCCAGCAGCGCCACGGTATCCCCGGCCTGCACCCCGGCCGCACGCAGCGCATTGGCCAGGCGCCGGACCCGCTGGTCGAGGTCGCGGTAGGTGTAGCGCAGCTTGTCGGCGTAGACGATCTGCTGTTCCGGCTGGTGGCGTACCCCTGACATCAGCAGGCGTTTGATCAGCAGGGGGTAGGCATAGGCACCGGCTGCCGGCGGCATTATTTTTGTCTTGGCCATGTAGGTAGCTTCCAGTTATTCGTGTTCGGTTCGACTAAAGGGCACTCACGCGCTCATCCGCGTGGGCGCCTGGGGTTGGCACACGCGCTCGTCAGGTGGCGTCGGCGCAGCACACGTCTCGGGCTCGGCGGCAACAAAGCGCTTGTCCGGCAGCAGGAAGTACGACAACGCCGGGATCAGCACCAGGGCACCCAGCATGTTCCACAGGAACATGAAGGTCAGCAGGATGCCCATGTCGGCCTGGAACTTGATCGGCGACCACGCCCAACCGACCACGCCCGCCGCCAGCGTGATGCCGACCAGGCCGACCACCCGGCCGGTGAAGGCCACGGCGTTCTGGTAGGCCTCGCCCAACGAGCGGCCCTGGCGCTGGTAGTGCAACTGCACGCTGAGCAGGTACAAGGCGTAGTCCACGCCAATGCCGACACCCAGGGCGATGACCGGCAACGTGGCCACTTTCACGCCAATGCCCATCGCCACCATCAAGGCCTCGCACAGCACCGAGGTCAGCACCAGCGGCAACAGCGCCACCAAGGTCGCTCGCCAGCTGCGGAAGGTGATCAGGCAAAACAGCGTGACCGCCAGGTAGACGAACAGCAGCATGGTGCGGTTGGCGTCACGGACCACGATATTGGTTGCCGCCTCGATGCCGGCGCTACCGGCCGCAAGCATGAACTGGCGCTCTGGGGTGCTGTTTTCGCGGGCAAAGCGGTCGGCGATAGCCACCACATCGTCGAGGGTCTGGGCCTTGTGGTCCTTGAGGTAGGCGATCACCGGCATCAGCGAACAGTCGTTGTTGAACAGCTCCGGGGCGTTGACCGACGCTTGTTGGGCGGCATAGTTGAGCATGTCTTGGTTGCGCTGCAGGCTGCTCATCTTCGGGTTGCCCTCGAACGAGCCTGCGGTGATCTGGCGCACGGCGTTGACCAACGAAACGGTGGTCTGCACGCCCGGGTACTGCTGCAGCTCCCAGGCCAGGCGGTCGGCGAGCATCAGCGTCTGGTAGCTCAGGCAGCCTTCGGGTGGGGTCTTGATCATCACCGCAAACAGGTCGCTGGACAGTGCGTAGTGGCGGGTGATGTAGGCGTTGTCGCGGTTGTAGCGCGAGTCGGCGCGCAGCTCCGGCGCGCCGCTGTCGAGGTCGCCGATCTTCAGCTGCAGGCTTGCCCAGAAACCAACTGCGCCCATCAGCACGGCCACCAGCACCGCGCCGGTCGCCCACTTGCGCGTGGTGAAGCGGTCGAGCGCATCCCACAGCTTGCCGAAGCCGCGGTGCTCGGCGGCGCGGCGGTCGATGCGCAGGGCGCGCTCGGCGGCCTTGCGGCCCACGCCGACATACGACAGCGCCACCGGTATCAACAGCAACGAGGTGAAGATCAGTACCGCAACCCCAATGCTCGCGGTGATCGCCAGGTCCTTGATCACCGGGATGTCGATCAGCATCAGCACGGCAAAGCCCACGGCGTCGGCCAGCAGCGCGGTGACCCCGGCCACGAACAGGCGCCGGAAGGTGTAGCGCGCGGCTACCTGCCTGTGCGTGCCGCGGCCGATGTCCTGCATGATGCCGTTCATCTTCTGCGCCGCATGCGAGACGCCGATGGCGAAGATCAGAAACGGCACCAGGATCGAATAAGGGTCGATGGCATACCCCAGCCAGCCGACGATACCCAGTTGCCACACCACCGCCGCCAGCGAACAGCACACCACCAGCAAGGTACTGCGCACACAGCGGGTATACAGGTAGATGATCAGCAGCGACGTGCCCACCGCCAAGGCGAAGAACATCATCATCTGGACCAGCCCGTCGCTCAGGTCGCCCATCAGCTTGGCAAAACCGATGACCCGCACCTTGTACTTGCCGTGGCCCTCCTCGCCTGCCCTGCGCGCCTTGCTGTCGCCGGCGTACTCGTACTTGTCGCGCAGTTGCTGTTCGAGCATCTGCGAGAACTGCCGGTAGTCGATGCCGCGGCCGGTGGCCAGGTCGTGGTCGAGCAGCGGCACCACCAGCATGCTCGACTTGAAGTCGGTCGCCACCAGGCTGCCGACGATGCCGGCACGGTTGATGTTCTGCCGCAGCTGCTCGATGTCGGCCGGCTTGCCCTGGTAGTCGTCGGGCATCACCGTGCCGCCCTGAAAGCCCTCCTCGGTGACTTCGGTCCAGCGCACCCCGGGGCTCCACAACGACTTCATCCAGGCGCGGTCCACGCCCTGGGCGAGAAACAGCTCGTCGTTGATCTGCTTGAGCACAGTCAAATACTCAGGGTCGAAAATGTCGCCCTGGGTGTTCTCCACCACCACCCGCACCGAGTTGCCCAGGCCGCGCAGCGATTTGCGGTTGTCCAGGTAGTTCTGGATGTAGGGTTGGCTCTGCGGGATCATTTTCTCGAAACTGGGCCGCAACTCCAGGCGGGTCAGCGCCAGGTAGCCCAATACCCCCGTGACCAGCACCATGAACAGCATGAACAGCGGGCGGTAGTTGAAGACCATGCGCTCCAGCAGGTTGCCGGAGCGGGGATCGAAATCCTTCAGGTCGCGGATCACCGGCAGGGTGTCTTGCTTGATGTTGGCCATCACGAGTTCTCTTCGAATGCTTGGGGTTGTTATCGGGCCGGCAGCACGCGTACACCGCGTTCACCCACCAGTACGGTGCCGTTGCTGCGGGCCTGCACCGCAGCGGTCACCGGCGCCGGCGGCACCTGCGGCTGCACGGCAAAACTCAGGCCGCCGTCGCGGCTGCGCAGTACCTGGCCGGCCTGGCTGAACAACCAGTAGTCGCCGTTGCTGTCGATGCTGGCAGCCGTGATGCTTTGCGTAACCCCCGTGTTCACCCGGGCCCAGCTCTGCCCGCCGTCACTGCTGCGCGCCACATGGCCACGCAGGCCATACGCAAGCACTTCGCCGGGTTTACCGAGCACCCCGAACCAGGTCCCTTGGTAGGGGCTGGGCAAGCTGACGAAACGCTGTTGCCCAGCCTGCCACTTGAGCAGCAAGCCCTGTTCACCGGCCACGTACAGCTCATCACCGATTGCATGGATGGCATTGAGGTGCAGGCCTTGCGGGTTGTCGGTGCGGTCCTGCATCGGCACCCAGCTGTTGCCGCCGTCGTCGGTGCGCAGGATCAGGTTGAACACGCCCACTACGTAACCGTGCCGGGCGTCGACGAACCACACGCCAAGCAAGGGTTTGTCGGCGCCCTCCTCCACCAGCCGCTGGCCTTCGGCGGCAAATGCCGGCCATTGGGGGTCGTCCGGATGCGCCTTGGCCAAGGCCTGGTAATGCGCCTCGACCAGCGTGCCGATCTGCCGGCCGTCAAGCTGCCGGGCCCAGCTCGCCCCCCCGTCGCGGCTGTGCAGGACCACGCCATCGTTGCCCACCGCCCAGCCTTCGCGCGCATTCGCAAACACCAGGGCGTTGAGGTCGGCACTGACCGGCACACTGGCCTGGTGCCAGTCCTGGCCCTGGTTGTCGGAATACACGATGTGCCCACGCGGCCCCACCGCCACCAGCCGATCCCCCGCCCGCGTCACATCGCGCAAGGGGCTGAGCACCGCCAGCGCGCTCGGCTTGGCCGGCAAGTCCAGCACATCGACATACCCAGCCGCCCGCGCCGGGCCTTGAACGCCAGCCACAGCCATGGCCAACGCCAGCGCCCAGGGCGCCCATTTTCTTGAACAAGCCATGCCACATCCTCTGCAGACTCTGCCGGGTGCCCTTCTGGCGCGGCCGGCAGGTTGATCGTCGGGGGTCAGCGAATACCGGCGCCGGCGAGGGCTTCGGGCGACCACTGCGCCTTGGACAGAGGGCTGATGTACTCGATACCACCGTGCGGGCCGATCAGGCCGTTGATGTTGTAGCTGCCGCCGACCAGGTCGTAGACCACATGCGGGTTGTTGTTGGGGATCTGCACGTCGTAGCTCTGCGTGAAGAAGCTGTAGGAGCCGCGATACAACTGGCCTCGGGCGTCGTACTGGTCGGACGCCAGGGCGAACCAGCTGTCCTCGTCCAGGTAGAAGCGGCGTTTGGCATAAATGTGCCGGGCATTGCCCTTGAGGGTGCCCTCGACCACCCAGACCCGGTGCTTCTCCCAGCGCACCTGGTCTGGCGCCAGGTGGTTGGGCGTGGTCAGGCTTTTCGGGTCGTGGATGTAGGTCAACCGGTAGGTGTTGTACGGCACGTACATTTCGCGCTTGCCCACCAGGTGCCAGTCATAGCGGTCCAGCGCACCGTTGAACACATACACATCATCGAAGGTACCGGAGCCGGCCGTACCGGGGTTTGGCGTGTCGTAAGCCAGGTTCGGTGCCAACTTCACCCGGCGCTGGCCCGGCAGGTACTGCCAGGCGCGGCGTTCCTGCACCAGAGGGTTGGCGGCATCCTTGAGCATCATCGACTCACCGGCACGGCGTGCCGGGCCTTCGAAGTACAGCTTGGTCTGGAAATAGATGTCCTTGGCTCCGATGACCTTGTTCAGGTCCTCGTAGATCGGGTAGGCGTTGTAGGCCAGGCCCGTGGTGGCCAGGGCTGCCACACCGGCTGCGTCGACGTTCCACGAATCGTACTTGGCCTTCTGCGCTACGCCCTGGTAGCGCAGCAGGTGGTTCCACATGGCTTCGGCGCCCGACTGCGGGATGGGGAACGGCACGCCAGGCAACACATTCTCGATGGCCAGGCCATCCTCTAGCGACTTGGCGTTGGCGGCATTTTTCAGGGTGTTGTCCAGCAGCGCCTTGGGCAATGCCGCCGTACGGTGGCTCGGGTAGACCTCGATGCGGAAGGTGGGGAAGCGCTTGGCCAGCTCCACCGTGGTGGCGGTCAGCGAGCCCTGATACTGCTCGACGTTCTTGCCATCGATCACCAGCAGTGGCTTTTCCGCCGTGTAGGGGTCAGGCCGCAGGGTATCGCCTTGCTTGAAACCGGCAGGCGGGGTGTTCAGGCCGCCCTCGTAGGGCGGGATGGAGCCGTCGGCGTTGCCCGCCTGGTCGGCCCCCACCACGGTCAGGTCCTTGCCCAGCCGGGCGACGTCCTGGGCCGGTGCGCCCGCGTGGGCATGCCCGGCGAAGATGACCGCCAGCGAGGCGCACAGCAGGCTGTTGAGATGCTTCATCGCGTTTCTCCGCTTGTTGTTGTAGTGGCGTTTCAGAAGGTGGTCTTGAACGATGCGGTGACCATGCCGCGGTCCTTCAACAACGGCGCCAGGCCTGCCTGCGAGGTAATCTGGCCGGGGATGCACTGGTAGCGCCCGTTGGTGCCTGGGGTGTTGTTGTCGGTACCGGTTTCGCAGGTATCGAACTTGCCGAAGGAGTCGACATACTTCAGGTCGAACTTGTACTTCTGGTAGACATCGGCGGCGATGCCCACCGAGTAACTGCCCGAATCCTCGTTGCCGCCCAGTTGCACGGCAGAGTTGCCCTTGAGGCCGACGTTGTAGGACAGCGGCATGGAGATATCGACCCCAGGCAGCGCCTGGAACCAAGTCGGCGTGAAGTTGACCGCCAGGGTGTAGGCGTTGGTGGTGACCTTGTCGACACCCTCGTAGCTGGAATCACCCTTGAAGGTCTGCTCACCCTTGTCGACGCTGACCAGGTGGGTCATGGCGCCCTCCACCGCCAGCGATGAGGCGTCCCACAGTGGCGTGGCACCGAACGTGACCAGGCCGTTGAGCACCACATGCAAGGTCTTGCCGCGGGCCAGGCCGGTCTCGCCGTTGCCCGGCACCTCGCCGATCAGGTTGGTGCCGCCCGCCGTGCCCACCAAGGCCTGGTACAGCGGCCCGTTGATGGTGGTGAAGTTGCTGATCAGCGGCATGTTCTCGCGGTAGTTGACGTCCAGCCCGACACTCACCGGCCCGACGTTCTTCGCCAGGCTGATGCCGTAGATATCGATGTCGTCGGCGTAGGCCGCCATATAGCTGGTACCGTCCAGGCTGCCGGTGTGCAGGTTGGGCGCATTGATCAGCACGGCCGGGGTCGGGTCGGAAGTGTTGCGGTAGTAGAAGCCCAGGGTGCCGTCGAGCCATTCCGGGCTCCACTTGGCCATCAGGCCGAAGTCGCCCGCGTTGCGTGGCCGGATGTCATGCCCGCGGGGTGCACCGTAGAACGCACCGGCCCCGCCAACGGCATTGGGCACCGGCAGCCAGAAGATATCGCCACCCTCGCCGAGCATGTCGTAGGCGCCCATGTAGGTACCGCCTTCGGGCAGGCGCGAGTTGTCGAACTCGAGGAAGTACTGCGCCGCCAGCGTCAGCTCGGGGTTGACCGTGAAGCTCAACGACAGCTGCTTGCGCGGCAGGAACAGCTCTTTGGTTTCGGTGCCCGGCACGTTGTACAGCTTGGCCAGGTCCAGTGCCGACTGGCCATAGTTGATGCCGTTGGCGGCGTTGAACAATGTCTCGCCCCAGTACACCGAGTGCCAGCCAAGCTTGCCACTCAACATCGACTCGTCGCCGATCTCGGTGTTGTAGAAGACGAAGGCATCGAGAAACTCGCCGGACGGCCCATTGTAGTAACGGTCGCTGTAACGGCTCAGGCCATGATGACGCGCCGGGCCGCCGGCCAGCACGGTGCCCGCCGGCAAGCCTGCGGCCGGGCGCGCCAGCACCAGGTTGCCGGCATTGCCCTGCTGGCCGGGGAACGGGTTGCTGTTCGAGCCGACGTCGTCATAAGCATGGTCGTACCAGCTGGCGGCGCTGACGCGCATGCCCATGCTGCCCTGATAGACGATATCCAGCTCGGTGAGCAGGTCCAGGCGCTGGGTAACCGCGCTACCCACACTGAAATTCTTGTCGCCGTCATTGAGATTGGAGGTGCGGGCGACCTTGGCGTTTTCGCCTTCGACCCGCTGGCCATAGCTCAGCTTGGCGGTGTTGTCGAAGCGCACGCTCCAGTCGGGGTCGGCGATGTCCAGCTGAAATGCCTGGGCAGCGGGTGCACCGGCGATCAGCAGCAGCGTGGCCATGAGGTTAAAGCGGGGAAGGCAGAAGAGAACGTTCTTATTGTTGTTCATGCGATGTCTCTGCTTGGGTGAGTCTCTGCTTGGGTGATAGATGCGCCCTAGTAATCGAGTTGCCGGATCAGGGCCTCGGCGTGGGGCCATGGGCCGTAGCCCGAGGCAGGGTTGAGGTGGCCGACGGCACCGAGCTCGACCAGCTCGCTGCCCCACTGCGCGGCCATGCCGGCCACTGCGGCGGGGCTGGCCAGGTGGTCATTGCTGCTTGCCGCCAGCAGGCTTGGGAAAGGCAGCGGGCCGCCCGGCAGCGGCGCCCAGCCGTGGGCGCGCAGGCTGTCAGGGCTGGGGTAGCCTTGCGGCCAGTCGCTTTGCAGGTCAGGGGGGGCGGCGAGCAAGGCGCCCTTGATCGGGCGCTGATAACGTGCGGCCCAGTGCACCACCATCAGCACACCGGCACTGTGCGCGACCAGGATCACCGGGCCATCGATTGCGGCCAGTTCACGCTCGATCGCCTCGACCCGCGCCGTGCAACTGAGCGTGTCGGTTGTCAGCGGCAGCACGGCACGCACCTTGGCCAGGCGAGCCTGCAACAGGGTTTGCCAATGTTCTGCCACATGGTCGCGCAGACCGGGAACGATCAGCACGGTAGCGGCGGTTTGCAGTTTTTCCATGTCAGGGCCCTTTGCTCTGGATCACTCGGTCGATTGCCGACTGCTTGAGGGCCAGAGTAAAGCGTCGTTCCGGCACACGCTTTACATTGCGCGTCAGCCATTTTTCAGTTGATGACACAGTTGGCATGGCGGCCCGCACGCCCTTGGTGAGTGGGACCAGCGGTCTGAAAATGGCTTTGCATCCGATGACACAAACGCTATAAGTGACTACCCGCCAGCGCAGCGGGACGCCCATCAAGAACACGTGGAAAACAACAAATATGACCGTGCTCGCCCGTGCTGCTTCGCTGACCAATTACCTGGAAGTCTCCCGCCATCTGGGCCTCAATGGCCATGGGCTGCTGGCCCAGGCTGGCCTCAGCGCTTCATTGCTCGAAGCCCCCGACCAGCGCATTCCAGTCGCTGCTGCCATCAACGTGCTCGAAGAGTCGGCGCGCCTGAGCGGCTGCGAAGCCTTCGGCCTGCGCATGGCCGAACTGCGCCAGTTGTCGGATTTTGGTGAAGTCAGCCTGCTGATCAGCCACCAGCATTCGCTGCGCGATGCGCTGCAGGTGATCGTGCAATATCGCCATGTGCTCAACAATGCCCTGGCGATTCACGTCGAAGAAACCGGCAAGACGGTGATCATTCGCCAGGAAGTCATCACCGAGCAGCCCATGCACAGCCGCCAGGCCATCGAGCTGGCCATTGGTGTCATGCACCGCTTCTGCTCGGCGTTGCTGGGCGCGCACTGGCACCCGGTCAGCGCCAATTTCACTCACGCTGCCCCCGCCGACCTGGCCATCCACCGCCGCATCTTCGGCTGCAAGCTGGAGTTCAACAGCGACTTCAATGGCATCGTCTGTTCCGCCGCCGACCTGGACACGACCAACCCACAGGCCAACGAAGCCATGGCGCGGCTGGCCCAACGCTACGTGTGTGCCCTGCAGGATGACGGCAACCCTTCGCTGGTGCACGAGGTGCGCAAATCGATCTTTCTGCTGATGCCGATGGGCCGCGCCACCATCGAGCACATCGCCCAGACCCAGGGCATGAACGTGCGCACCTTGCAGCGCCGCCTGGAAGAGGATGGCGCCACCTTCAGCGAGCTGGTCAACAGCGTGCGTCGCGACCTGGTGCTGCGCTACCTGGAAAGCCCCGGCTATTCACTGGGGCGTATCGCCGACATGCTTGGCTATTCCATGCACAGTTCATTCACCCGCTGGTTCATCAACCAGTTCGGCCAGCCACCGGCCACCTGGCGTGTGCAGCATGACCTGCACACGCCGCACAAACGCGCCCGCAGCGCCGCGCAAGGGCCTGTCACCACGCGTTGAGCGCCTGGTGTAGTGGGAGTTGTGGATGCCTGGAGATTGTATTTGGGGCCACCAGGTGCCTGGCTTGGCATTTTCAGCGCTTATCAGATCGAGCGCCGCGCGGGCGGCGCTCGATCTCCGCCCCACCTCCAAACCCAAGACAGGCACCTAGCCGCCATCATCCTATCTCCCGACAAGCACCTACCAGCCCCACTTCCCCAACATTCCGTGAAGAAACCTAAAAAAGCCGAGGACACCCTGGCCTCCATCGCCTGGGCAAGCGCCAGGCTGTTCATGACAGGGTCTCCTGGCAGGCCATCACGATGAACACCCGGTCACCCTCCACCTCCACGGGGTAGCTGGCCACCTTGAGCGCCGTGGAATTGAGCAGGTAGCCGCTGGCCAGGTCAAAGCGCAGGCCATGGGCCCGGCACTGGATCACACCACCGTCCAGCTGGCCGGCGCACAGCGACGACCCTTGGTGCGGGCAGTTGTCGTCAATGGCCAGCAAACGCCCGGCGATATTGAACAGCGCCAGGCTTTTGCCTGCATGCTCGAACAACGCGCGCCCGCCGACCGTGGGCACGCGCTGGGCCGGCACCTCGATACGCTGCGTCATGCGCCGGCCCCCGCTGCTGCCGAACGCGACAGCGCGAGCTGCATGGCGTCGAGCAACGCCTCTGGCGGCTGCGCACCGAACACGGGCAGATGATCGTCGAACACGAAACACGGCACACCCCGGCTGGCGATGTTCGCGCTGGCACTGGCAAACGGCCGGCCATCGCCGCGCAGGCTGCCGGCCAGCGCGGCAGGCGCAAAACCGCACTGCTCGGCAATACGCAACAGCGTGGCGCGGTCGCCCAGGTCTTCGCCCAGCCGAAAATACGCGGCAAACAGCCGCTCCAGCAGCGCTTCGAGCTGCTGCTCGCTGCCCAGCTCGGCGGCATGCAACAGCAAGCGATGGGCGTCTGCAGTGTTGGGCATGCGCGCAATGCGGCTGAAATCGAGCTGTTCACCTACCGCACTGGCGGCCTCCTGTACCTGGGCCTGGCGTTGGCGCACCGCCTCGTCACTGCCCAGGCGGCGCCGGTAGAACGCGGCGAACGGCTGGCCGGCCACAGGCAGGTCGGGCAACAACTGCACGCCCTGCCAAGCCAGGTTGATCACGACCTCTGGCCGCGCTTCGCGCAATTGCGCCAACGCACGCTGCAATTGCCGCTTGCCGATCAGGCACCACGGGCAGATGAAATCGACGTACACATCAATCGACAACGAAGGGTTCACGTTCGGGCCTCCAGTACAGGCTCGACAGGCGCTGGCATGCTTTCGCCCAGGGCCAGGCGCGCCATGTCACGGTGGTAGTGGCGCTTGGCGTAGAAGAACACCGCCGCGGCGGCGATGCTGATCAACGGCACCAGTTCAAAGGCGGCCTGCAAGCCGATCAGGTCGGACACCTTGCCGGTGATCAACGGGCCGGTGGCCAGGCCGAGCAAGTTGTTGCTCAAGGTCAGGGTGGCGAAGGCAGTGCCATGCACCGTGTAGTGGGTCAGGTTGGCGACCATGGCGCTGGACGGGCCATTGGTGCCGGCGGCTATCATCATGCCCAGGCAGATGAGCACCAGTTGCGGCATGCCCGCCGGCAAGGCGAAGGCCACCGACAGCAGCACGCAACTGCCCAGGCAATAGGCGATGGCCAGGCTGATCTTGCGATCAGGGCGGTTGCGCCCCATGCGGTCGCACAGCATGCCGCACAGCACGATGCCCACCCCACTGCACAGCACGATGAGCGCCGCCACCGCGCCGGCCTGGTCGGTGCTCATGGCGTAGTAACGGTTCAGGTAACTGGGGAACCAGACGATCACCGTGCCGCCGACGAACAGCTGCAAGCCGCTGCCCACGTAGGCGCTGATGACCGAACGGCTGGAATACAGCGTGCGCAACGGCCGCAATGCCTTCAGCGCAGCCTTGTCGGCGGCATCGGCCAGGCCCCTCGGGGCAATGCGCGCCTCACGCACGATCAACGGGTAGAGCACCGCCAGGGCCAGGCCAAAGAACGCCATGCCGGCAAACGCCCAGCGCCAGCCCAGGTGCTGGGCCATCACGCCGCCCAACGCCATGCCCAGCACCGAGCCGAACATGCCACCGGCCATGAACGAGCCGGCCAGGGTGGCGCGCATCTCGCGCGGGAACACCGCCACCACCACGGCGATGCCGACGCTGCCGTAAGCGGCCTCGCCGACGCCGACCAGAAAGCGCGCGATGAACATCTGCTGGTAGTTCTCGGCGACAGCGCAGCCCAGCGTGGCCAGGCTCCACATCACCGCCATGAAGGTCAGGCTCTTGATCCGGCCGATGCGGTCGGCGAGCAAGGACAGCGGAAAGGTCAGCAGGCCGACCATCAAGGCGACGATGCCACTGAGCAGGCCGAGCTGGCTGTCGCTGAGCTGCCACTCCTGCTTCAGCAGGGGGAACACGGCATTCAGCACTTGCCGCGACATGTAGTCGGAGATCAACAAACCGAAGGTCAGGGCAAAGACGATCCAGGCGTAGCGCCGGGGGATGCCCAGTGATGTATCAGCGCCGGGTTCTGACGCACTGGCGTGGTAGGTGGCCATGCTGCCTCCTCGGGTATCTGGCTTGGGTTGTTTTTGTTGTTATGGGTAACAGCCGATCAGGTACTACTGGAAGAACAACAGCGCTCTATGGGCCCTGCAAAAACATGTGGGAGCAACTGCCTTGCTCAAGCGGCTCCCACAAGCCCCTGCTCATTCATCACGCGCGCTGTGGCACGCCCTTCTGCCCTGGCCGGCGGTTCGGCGCCATGCCGTTGGCCAGCAAGGTCTGCTCGACGGTCGCGTACTGCTCGCCGATGCGGTAGATGGCGCGCGCTTCCTTGCCGCTGGCCACCTCACGCCCCAGTTCGTGCGCCACGCGCACGGTCTGCTGAATCTGCTGCACCGAGGTGAACGGCTTGCCGTGCTGGTCGATGATGGTGTCTTCGATGCCACAGCGCGGGTGCAAGCCCATGGCCAGAGCCATGGTGTTGAACGGCAGCACGTTCTTGAGCAACGACTCCGCAGTCAGGGTGCAACCGTCCGGCGCCCGGTGCACGAAATTGAAGAAGTTGAACGGGTTGGGGCCGTCGAAGCCGCCACCAATGCCGATCCAGGTCAGGTTCAGCGGGCCTTTGTAAACGCCCTTGCGCACCAGGCGCTCGAGGGTTTCCAGGGCATGCATGCCAGTCAGTTGGAAGTGCGGCTGGATGTGGCTCGCCTGCAGGCGTCGCAGGTGCTCTTCGACCCAGGCCGGCCCCGCAGGCACGGTCATTTCACTGTAGGCGGCCTGGATCCCGGGGCTGGCCAGCGATGTGCCTTCCAGGTACTCCGGGTACAGCAGCTCCATGATGTTCATCTGGGTGGTGTTGATCGCCACCGTCACCTGGTCAGGCTTGGGGGTCAGCTCGGCCAGCATGTGCCGGGTGTCGTCGCTCAGCCACTTGGCCGCTTCGCCTTCGCCTTCGGGCGCAAAGGAAATCGAGCCACCCACCTGGATGATCATGTCCGGTACCGCTTCGCGGACCCCGGCGATCAGTTCGTTGAACTTGGACAGGCGCTTGGAGCCGGTGCCATCGAGTTCGCGCACGTGCAGGTGCAGCACCGTGGCGCCCGCTTCATAGCAGTCGACTGCCTTTTGCACCTGCTCATCCATGGTGACCGGGATGTCCTGCGGGAAATCATCCGGCATCCACTCGGGGCCATAGGGCGCCACGGTGATGACTACCTTTTCCATGTTTTCCGGGTGCAGCGAGTCGTCGAAGAATTGCATGTCTGATCCTCAGTCTTGTTCTTGTCTGTTCAGAAGGTGCTGTCGCCCATGATCCCGGCACGCTCCATCTTGCGATGGCAGGCCGGGTAGTCCATGACGGCGTAATGCTGGGTGCTACGGTTGTCCCAGATGGCGATGCTGTTAGGTGTCCAGCGCCAGCGCACCTGATACTCGGGGATGTACACCTGGCTCACCAGGTAGCGCAGCAGGTCGGCGGCACCGGGGTTGGCGTCCTGGCCGAAACGCACGCGTTCGGGGGTGTGGTAATTGCTGAAATGGGTGGCGAAGGCATTGACGAACAGCACCTTCTCGCCGGTTTCCGGGTGGGTACGCACCACCGGGTGCTCGGCGTCGGGGTAACGCGCCTTGAGCGCAAGGCGCTTGTCCAGCGGCATGGCCGCACCAAAGCTGGCCTCGATGCTGTGCCGGGCGCGCAGCCCTTCGACCCTGGCCTTGATCTCGGCCGGCAGGTTGTCGTAGGCCAGCACCATGTTCGCCCACATGGTGTCGCCGCCTACCGGTGGGCATTCGACGCAGCGCAGCACGCAGCCCATCGGCGGCGCTTCGCGCCAGGTGGCGTCGGTGTGCCAGGCGTTCTCATAGCGGTCGGCCGGCTGGTCGGGGCGCTTGTAGATCTGCACCAGGCCAGGGTGCTCCGGGTCGCTGCCGGCGACCGGGTGGTCTTCCAGCTCGCCGAAGCGGCGGGCAAAGGCCACATGCTCGGCGCGGCTGATGGCCTGGTCACGCAAGAACAGCACCCGGTGCCTGAGCAGTTGGGCGCGGATCTCGGCGAACAGGCCGTCATCATGAATGGCATCGGCCAGCCTGACGCCCACCAGTTCGGCACCGATGGCGCAGGTCAGTTGTTCGACTTGCATGGCAGTGCCCCCTCAGATGACGAAGATCGACGAACCCGTGGTCTTGCGTGACTCCAGGTCACGGTGGGCCTGCACCGCATCCTGCAGGGCGTAGTGCTGGTTGATCTCGATGCGGATGCGGCCACTGCTGACATGGTCGAACAGCTCGCTGGCCAGGCGGGCTTTTTCCGCCGGCTCGGCGATATAGTCGGCCAGGGCCGGCCGGGTCATGAACAGCGACCCCTTGATCGCCAGGATCTGCGGGTCGAACGGTTCGATGGGGCCGGACGCAGTGCCCACGCAGACCATCAGGCCGCGGCGCTTGAGCGAGTCCAGCGAGCCCATGAAGGTGTTGCGGCCGACGCTGTCGAAGACCACGTTGACGCCCACGCCGTCGGTCAGCTCACGCACGCGGCTGGCCACATCCTCGTGGCTGTAGTTGATGGTGTGGTCGCAACCATGGGCGCGTGCCACCTGGGCCTTGGCGTCGGTGGACACCGTGCCGATCACGGTCAGGCCCAGCAGTTTGGCCCACTGCGAAACGATCAGGCCGACGCCGCCCGCCGCAGCGTGCAGCAGGATGCTGTCACCCGGCTTGAAGTCGTACAGGCGGCGCATCAGGTACGACGCCGTCAGGCCGCGCATGGTCATGGCGGCGGCGGTCTCGAAGGATAGGGTTTCCGGCAGTTTGATCAGTGCTGCTGCGGGGATCAGGCGTTCGGTGCTGTAGGCGCCGAGGGTGTTGATAAAGCCGGTGTAGGTCACCCGGTCGCCAACGGCCACATGGCTGACGCCCTCGCCCACCGACTGCACCACACCCGACGCTTCCACGCCCATGCCATTGGCCAGCGGGATCGGGTAGGTGCCGTTGCGAAAATAAGTGTCGGCGTAGTTAAGGCCAACCGCCACGTGGCGCAGGCGCACCTGCCCAGGGCCCGGCTCGCCGACTTCGACGTCTTCGTAGCGCAGGACCTCAGGCCCTCCGGTTTCGTAGAAACGTACCGCTTTGGCCATGCCAATCTCCTTTCTTGTCGTTCTTGTTAACCGATAAACCGCGTGTTGAAGGGCAATTTAGGCCGTTGCGCCAAGCGGCGCTTATCATCGGACGACAACGGTTTTTCAGTTGATGACAGCGCGCATGGCACAAGCGCTCAGAGCGCTGAAAGGCCACCATCGACGGCGATGGCCTGGCCGGTCATGTAGCTGTTTTCGCGGGCACACATTGCCCGCCCCCCGTGGCGGCACGGGCGAGGATCTTCTTCGCCAGGCTCATCCGGTGCACTTCGTTGGGGCCGTCATAGATACGGAAGCTACGGGCATCACGGAAGATCCGCTCGACAATCGATTCGCCCGTGACGCCCTGCCCGCCCAGCACCTGCACGCAGCGGTCGATCACCCGCCAGATGGCCTCGGAGCTGAGCACCTTGGCCATGCTCGACTCGAAATTGCCACGCTCGCCCTGGTCCAGTACCCAGGCGCAATGCCAGATAGCCAGGCGCGTGGTATGCAGGTCGATTTCGTTGTCGGCGAGCATGAAGCCCACACCCTGATGCTCGCCCAGCGGCTTGCCGAACGACATTCGCCGGTTGGCATAGTGGCAGGCCTCGTCATGGGCGCGGCGGGCCTGGCCCAACCAGCGCATGCAGTGGGTCAGGCGGGCCGGCGCCAGGCGCACCTGGGCGTAACGGAAACCTTTGCCCACCTCGCCCAGCACATCGCTGGCCGGCACCCGCAGGTTGTCGAAGCGCAACACCGCATGGCCGCCGGCAAAGCAGCTGTCCAGCGAGCCCATCATGCGTTCCAGGATAAAGCCCGGGCGGTCGGTGTCGGTCAGGAACATGGACGCGCTACCGTCCTCCATGCGCGCCATGATGATCGCCAGCTGCGCGCCTTCGGCACCGGTGATGAACCACTTCTGGCCATTGATGACGTAGTCGTCACCGTCACGCACGGCCTGGGTGGTCAGCATCGAGGGATCGGAGCCGGCACCTGGGCTCGGCTCGGTCATGGCGAAGCACGAGCGGATGTGGCCCTGCACCAGTGGCCGCAGCCAGCGGTCTTTCTGCGCCGCCGTGGCCACGTGTTCCAACAGGTGGATATTGCCTTCGTCGGGCGCGTGGATGTTCAGGGCGACGGGCCCCAGTGGCGAATAGCCCGCCTCTTCGAAAATGATCGCCTTCTCGATATGGCTCAAACCCAGGCCGCCCATTTCACGCGAGGCATGCGGGGTCAGCAGGCCGTGTTCACGGGCCCTGTCGAGTAGCGTCTGGCGCAGCTCAGGCGATGGACCATGGGCTGTCTGGCGGGGGTCATGCTCCATCGGCAGTACCGATTCGGCAATGAAGTGCCGGACTTTGGCTTGCAGGGCGAGCTGTTCAGCTGGCAGGGCAAAATGCATGGTGGGGTTCCTTGTAGAGGCTCAGGCGTGCAGGCGACGCGGGTCGATGGCGGCATGCAACTGCTCCATGACGGTCTTGTCGATCGATGCCTTGCCGGGGTCGTAGGGGGTGTAGTTGAGTGTGCGTATGCACGCGTGGGTTACCTGCGCGCCCGCCATGTCGATATCGACGATGTTCAGGCAGGCAGGGTCTTGTTCGAAGGCGGCAAGCCCGCCCAGCCCGGCTCCGCTGGCCCAGGCCAGCAGGATGCGGTTGACGGCGTCGTGGCTGACCAGCAGCAGCGATGCCCAGCCGGGCTCAGCCAGCAATTGCTGGAAACTGTCTAATACCCGTTGCTGGAACGCCGCCCAGGGTTCACCGCGCAGAAAGGCAGCGCCGTGGTGGTCGGCCATTTGGTAGGCCTGGGCCACTTCGCGGTACAGGCAATCCAGGGGGATTTCCCGCAGGCGGCCGGCCCGCACCTCGCGCAAGGCGGCGCGCTGTTCCACCTCCAGGGCGCGGTGGCCCAGCAGTTGGTCGAGGGTCTGGCGGGTGCGCGGGTAGTCCGAACACACCGCACGGTCGAACCGAGTGTGCGCCAGCACACGGCCCAACGCCTGGGCCTGGGCCACGCCTTGCGCCGACAACGGTACAGTGCGCGGGTCGAGTGGGCGGCCGTCGGCGTCGAAGTAATCGACATGGCCATGCCGAACCAGATAGCAGCGGCGACGCTGTACGGGCAATTCAGTCATGGGCCAGCACCTTGGGGTTGCTGATGCTCAACTGCGCCCGGTTGATTGCCCGCAGTGCCTCCAGCAAGCGCGTAGCGTGCTGATCGTAGGCCCCTTGGCGAATGTTCCGCGCTAGCCACTCGCGGGCCTGCTCAAGCTCGGTCACTGCCTGGCCGCCCTGTGCCAGCAAGGCCTCCAGGGCCTGGCGCTCGACCTCGGTACAGTCCGCTGCCTGCGCCAGTTCGCGGCTGGCGATCAGCATGGCGCTGGCGACCATCCGCCCTTCGTAGTGCAACCCTTTCGGCAACGCCGGCAGCAAGTGCGTGAGCAGGGCTTCGTGCGCCGTCACAAGCAGGTCATGGGCATCGGGCTGGTTCATGCGTGGCCTCCACGGGTGAGCAAGATGATTTCCTGTTCCAGTTCACTGACCATCCGCCCGGTCAACGCCAGCTCCAGCGAACGTTGCTGGCCCGACACGTGGCGTTGAGCCTGCTGCAGGGCGATCACTGCCCAGCGCAGGTGGGCCATGACTTGCCAAAAGCGCAGCGCCTGGCGGTCCAGTTCCAGCGCCGACACGCTGCGGTATCCGGCGAGCAGGTCATCCAGGCGGCCGACGCCGCCGGCCTCCAGGTCCGGCCGGCCGAACCGCCAGCAACGTGCGGTGAACCAGCCCAGGTCTTCACGCGGGTCACCCCAGCCGGCGAACTCCCAATCCAGCACGCCGGTCAACGCGCCGGCCTCGACCAGGTAGTTGCCGGTGCGGTAGTCGCGGTGGATCAGGCACGCGGGCAAGGGCGCAGGCTTGTTCAGCTCGCACCAGCGCAAGCCCCACTCCAGTGTCGGATGGCTACCTGGCAAGGCATCCAGAAAGCTACGGTACTGATCGACGCTGGCCTGCACCGCGTCAGGCGCTGCAGCGGGCAGAAACGCCAGCGCCGGTTGCGGCGGACGCAACTGATGCAGGCGCGCGAGGTTGGCACCCAACTGCCGGCATAGCGCCGAGTTGCCCTCAGGCGCGGCGTGGTCGTGGGTGAGGCGGTGGCCGCTGGCATTGCCGTCGAGGGCCTGCATGATGAAGAAGCTGCGGCCGATCACCTGCACGTCCTGGCACAGCCAGAGTGGCTTGGGCACCTTGACGCCGGCCTGGTGAACGGCGCTGAGCACCGCGAACTCTTGCGCGCGGCTCAGGCTGGCGGCCACAGCGGACACCGCGTCAGTGCGCAGGACCCAACGCTGGGGCTTGCCGGCGACATCGGCTTCGAGTAGCCAGTTTTCCTGGATGGCACCGCCTGACAACCGCTCACTGCGGGTGATGTGCACTGGCGGGGTGTCGAATTGCTGAGTCAGGTAGGTAGACAGTGGCTCATGGGCGCTGGCGATGTCGAGGCGAGCGCTGGGTTGCGGCGCGTGGTGACGGGTTGGCATAGGCGGTCCGGTTGGCTGTTCGTAGGTGAACAGGGCAATAGCAAGATGACTGCCAGGTTTTTTGATATTTAGTTACGTCTTGTTTATCAATGGGTTGGGTATGGTTTTGCGGGGTGTTCTGGGCAGGTTTGAACGGGGCGGTTTCATTTTTGAAACGGTTGTTCAGGGGTGCACGCTCGACACGACATCTTCAGCGCCTATGAAATCGAGCGCCGCCCGCGCGGCGCATCGCGACGCAAGGCCGCTCCTACATCTGTTTCGGGCCAATTATTCCTGAGGCATTTGCGCGCGGCCCCTGGGTGCCTGTCTCAATATCGCGTCGTACAAACAAGGCGTTCGCGCGCCAATGCCACAGACCTCACTGGCCCGAAACAAATGTAGGAGCGGCCTTGCGTCGCGATGCGCCGCGCGGGCGGCGCTCGATTTACGCCCCACCTCAACACCTGAGCCAAGCGCCTTGCAGCCCCCTGATCCCCCGACTACACCCCGCCCCCCCAACCAACAACCAAAATTCCCACGCACCAAGCGCCCCCTCGGCTAGGATGTCTGGCTGACCCGACGGAGCACTGCTTGCCATGCACCTTCCCGCGCTCAAACCGAACCAGCTGCGCCCGCCCGCAGATCCCCCCAAGGGCCTACTGCGCATACGGTTGCTCGACCAGCTGACCAGTGCGCTGGACGACGGCGCTGTCATCCTCCTGCAAGCGCCCTTGGGCTATGGCAAAAGCACATTGCTTGGCCAGTTCGCCCGCCGCCTGGCAGGCCCCTTCGCCTGGCTGCGACTGACCCGTGCCGAGAACCAGCCCCTGGCCCTGCTGCTGCACCTGCACGCAGCGCTGCAGTTGCCCGCGCAAGCGCGCGACACGCCCCAGGGCGAACTGCTGTGGAGCCAGATCCTGGCCGACCTCGAAGCCCGCCAGGCACCCGTGACCTTACTGATCGACGACTTGCACCTGCTCAACGCCGCCCAGGCCTGGCACTACCTCGACACCCTGCTGCACGACCCGCCCGCGGCACTGCGCCTGATTGCCGCCAGCGAAGGCCCACCGCCACTGCCGCTGGCCCACCTGCGCCGTAACGGTCGGCTGGTGCTGCTGGGCGCCCGTGAACTGGCCCTGGACAGCGAAGAGACCCGGCAATTGGCACTGGCCCGCGATGTCAGGCTGGGCAGCGATGCGCTGTACCAACTGCGCGCTGGCAGCGAGGGCTGGCCCAGTGGCGTGCTGTTCTGGTTCGAGGCCTACCGCGAGGCACTGCACAGTACCGGCCAGCCACCCGCCGACCTGCGCCCGATCACCCGCCAGGCCTATGCCCATGCCCGGCAGTTTCTTGAAGAAGAACGCCTGCGCCACTTGCCCACGGCGCTACGCAGCTTTCTCGAACATACCGCCGTGGCCCAGGTGTTCGATGCAGGCCTCGCTCGCGAACTGGCCGCCGACACCGATGTCGCGGCCGCGCTGCGCCAGTTGCAGCGCCTGGACCTGATCATCGAAGTGCCGCACGCCAGCCACGCCGAATACCGCTACCACCCTGCCCTGCGCAACAGCCTCTACCAGCGCCTCGAACAACGCGACCCGCAGCGCCTGCGCCTGCTGCATCGCCAGGCGGCAAACTGGCTGCTGGTGCAGCGGCGCTACACCGAGGCGATCTACCAGTTCGGCCGGGCCAGAGACCTGGATGCCGTGCTCGGCATCGTCGACCGGCATGGCTTCGAGCTGTTGCGCGAGGGCAAGGTCAACACCCTGGTCGATGTACTCGACGAAGTGGCCGGCCATGCCGGCAACGACAGCTTCACCCTGGCGGTGACCGAAGCCTCCACGGTGATGGTCACCAACGATATCGCCCAGGCGTGCCAATGCCTTCGCCAGCTGTACGCCCTGCAGCGTCGCCAGGCAGTGCCGCGGCACCCCGAGCGGGTACAGCAGACGGTGATGTTCCTGCGCAGCCGCCTGGCCTACCTGGGCGGCAACCTGGCGCACGGCCTGGCCCTTGCGGCGCGGGCACTGCAGCAGTTCGGGCAACACAACGCGGCGCGTTCGGTGCTGTATTTCGACCGGGCCAACTGCCTGGCGGCCCTGGGTCAACTGCAACCGGCCCACGCCGAAGCCAGCCGTGCCCTGGTCGAGTTGCAGGGCTTCGGCCTGAGCGGCTACACCAACTTGCTGCAACTGCTGCTGGGCCAGATCGAGCTGGCCCAAGGTGCCAGCGAAGCGGCCTGGGCGCGCCTGCAGAACATGGCCGAACTGCCCGCCGCCGGCAGCTCGGGGCGCTTCTACGAACTGTTCCGGCACTTGGGTAAAGGGCTGGCGCTGCTGCAGGCCAACCAGCTGACCCAGGCGCGCCACGCCTTGGCCCAGGCCGAAGTGCTGGCCCTGGGTTTCCCGCACAGCGCCACGCTGCCCTGGGTGTTCCACCACCAGGCCTGCCTGCACTGGGCGCTGGGCGAGACCAGCCAGGCCAAGGCGCGCTGGGCCGAAGTGCGGCGCCTGGCCCTGCAGTACCGCTTGTTCACCCTGTATCGCCAGGCCGGGGCCTGGCTGGCGCGCCTGGCGCTGCGCGACAACGACCCGGACTACCTGCCTCGCTGGCTCGACCAGTGGCACTGGTGCAACCGCCAGTATGACCAGCAGCTGCTGCCGGAGGAGTGGCTGGCCTATGCCTGGGTGCAGCGCCACCTGGGGCAGCGGGACAAGGCGCGGCAGATCCTGGCAACACTGCAGGCTCAGGCCCAGGCCCAGCTGAACCGCCGGCTGTTGCTCGACACCCTGTTGCTCGACGCGGCCCTGCACCAGGACCGCGGCGCCCACGACGACGCCCTGCACAGCCTGGAACAAGCATTGCAACTGGCGTGTCAGCACGGTTTCGGGCAACTGTTGCAGTACGAGGGCGACGCCTTCCTCGAAGCCTTGCGCCAACTCCTGCTGCCGCAGGTTCGCGAACGCCTGGCCCTGGCCGCCCCGGCACCGCCACGCGAACGCCTCAACAGCCTGTTCCGCCCGTTGCTGGCCGGCCGAGAGCACGCCGACAGCGCGTTGATCGTGCCATTGTCACGCCGTGAGCTGGAGGTGCTGCAACGCATGGCACGTGGGCAGAGCAACGGGCAGATCGCCGAAGCGATGTTCATCAGCCTGAGCACGGTCAAGACCCACATCAACAACCTGTTCCGCAAACTCGACGTGGTCGACCGCGACAGCGCCTTGTGCTCGGCACGCGAACTGCAACTGCTGAACTGACTCCACCCCGTGCAACGCCGATTCCACCCCCCATTCCACCGGGGGGGTGGACGCGGCACCCAGGCCTGCCTGCTACAACATGCCGAATCCACCCAGCCAGGAGTCCGGCATGCCCAGCTACAAAGCCCCGTTGCGCGATATCACCTTCGTTGCCCAGGAACTGCTCGACCTGAGCAGCCACTATCAACAGCTGGCCGGCTGCGAAGCCCCCGACGCGGCCACCTTCGCCGCCATCGTCGAGGAAGGCGCCAAGTTCGCCGAACAGGTACTGGCGCCGCTCAACGCCGTCGGCGACCAGCACGGTTGCCAATGGCAGGATGGCAAGGTCAGCACCCCGCCGGGCTTCGCCGATGCCTTCAAGCGTTTCGCCGCCAATGGCTGGCTGGGCCTGGACAAGGACCCCGCCTACGGCGGCCAGGGCCTGCCGCCTTCGCTGGGCTTCGTCAACCACGAAATGGTCTGCAGCGCCAACCACGCCTGGGGCATGTACGGCAACCTCACCGGTGGCGCCATCAGCACCCTCAGCGAGCATGCCGACGCGGCGCTGCGCCAGCGTTTATTGCCGCCGATGATTGCCGGCCGCTGGAGCGGCACCATGTGCCTGACCGAGGCCCACTGCGGCTCGGACCTCGGCCTGCTGCGCACCAGCGCCCGGCCCGAGGCCGACGGCAGCTACCGCATCAACGGCAGCAAGATCTTCATCTCGGCGGGTGAGCACGACCTGACGGAAAACATCGTGCACCTGGTGCTGGCACGCATCGAAGGCGCGCCAGCGGGGGTCAAAGGCATTTCGCTGTTCGCCGTGCCCAAGCGCCAGGTGGATGAAGCCGGTAACCTGGGCCAACCCAACGGCGTCAGCTGCGGCGCCATCGAGCACAAGATGGGCATCCACGGCAACGCCACCTGCGTGCTCAATTTCGATGGCGCCACCGGTTACCTGCTGGGCGAGGCCAACCGTGGCCTGAACGCCATGTTCACCTACATCAACGAGTCGCGGCTGGCCGTATCACAACAAGCCCAGGCCCACGCTGAAGCTTCGTTCCAGGGTGCCCTGACGTATGCCCGCGACCGCCTGCAGATGCGCACCACACCGCGCCTGCGGGCCGACCAGCCGGCCGACCCGATCATCGGCCACGCCGATGTACGGCGCATGTTGCTGACCCAGAAGGCCTACGCCGAAGGCGGTCGCATGCTCGCCTACACCTGTGCCAAAGGCGTCGACCTGCTGCACCACGGCGCCACCCCGGGCGTGCGCCAGGCGGCAGCACGCCGGTTGGCCCTGCTCACGCCGATTGCCAAGGGCTTCCTGACCGAGACCGGCAACGAGGCGGCGCAGCTGGGCATCCAGGTATTCGGCGGCCACGGTTTCATCCGCGAATGGGGCATGGAGCAGATCGCCCGCGATGTGCGCATCACCGCGATCTACGAAGGCACCAACACCATCCAGGGCATCGACCTGCTGACCCGCAAGGTACTGGCCGATGGCGGCGAGGCCTTGTCCGAACTGCTGGCTGAAATCGAAACCTTCATCCACACCACTTCGGCGTCGGCCGACCTCGCCCAGGCTTTGCACGACCGTGTGATCGCCTGGCGCGAGGTCAGCGAGTGGCTGCGCGACGCCAGCGCCACGGATGCCAACCTGGTTGGTGCCAGCGCGTACGACTACCTGATGCTCTGCGGCTACACCTTGATTGGCTACTTGTGGTTGCGTGCCGCCTGCGTCGCCGAACAGGCACTGGCGGCCGGCAGCGAGGACGTCGCGTTCTACCAGGGCAAACGCGAGACCGCGCGCTTCTACCTGCAGCGCCTGCTGCCCAGGGCAAGCCTGCACGAAACGCTGATCCGCACCGGCAGTGACAACCTGATGCGCATCAGCGACAGCGCCTTCGCCCGCTGACCCTGCACGGCAGCGGTTTTTCCGGTGGTGGCCAAGGCTCCGGGCCACCACCTGTTTTTCCAGGACACTCACAAGAAGGTTCCCATGCAACTGATCGACTACCGTCGCGACAACCAACTGGCCCTGATCGGCCTGTGCAACGCCCCGGTCAATGCCCTCGGCCACGGCCTGCGCCAGGCGCTGATGCAGGCTTGCACACGGGCCGCCGCCGACCCTGAAGTGAAGGCCATTATCCTGCATGGGCACCACCTGCCGTTCAGTGCCGGCGCCGACATCAGCGAATTCGGCAGCCCACGCACCTGGCAGCAACCCGCCCTACCCCAACTGCTGGATGAACTGGCCCGCTTCAGCAAACCGCTGATCGCCGCGCTCGACGGTGTGGCCCTGGGTGGCGGCCTGGAACTGGCCCTGGCCTGCAGCCACCGGGTCGCCAGCGCCACTGCCCGCCTGGGCTTGCCGGAGGTGCGCCTGGGCCTGCTGCCCGGTGCCGGGGGTACCCAGCGCCTGCCACGGCTGATCGGCGTGGCACCCGCCCTGGCACTGATGCTCGGCGGCGAGCCGATCGATGCCCGCCAGGGCCTGACGTTGGGCCTGGTGGACCACCTGGTAGAGCCCGGCCAGGACCTGCTCGAACAGGCCTGCGCCTTTGCCCGCAGGCAGCTCGCGCATCCCGCCCCTGCGCTCACGCCTGCGCCGCTGTCACAGGGCCTGGCCGATGACTTCTTCGACACGCACGCGGCGCAACTGGCTGTACGCAAACCCGGCCAACGGGCACCGCTGCGGGTGCTGGCAGCGCTGCGCGCGGCCTGCGAGCTGCCCTTGGCCGAGGGCCTGGCACGCGAGCAAGCACTGTTCCGCGAAGCCCTGCAAGACCCCCAGGCCACGGCATTGCGTCACCAGTTCTTCGCCGAACGCGAGGCTTTGCGAGTGCCGGGTATCGACGCTGCCACCGCGCTGCGCAGCATCGCTCAGGTCGCCGTGATCGGCGCCGGCACCATGGGCGCCGGCATCGCCATGAACTTCATCAACGCGGGCCTGCCGGTGCGCCTGCTGGAGCTCAAGCCCGAGGCACTGGACCGTGGCCTGGCACAGATCCGCAAACACTACGAAAGCAGCATCACCCGCGGCAAGCTGACCCCCGCGCAACTCGAACAGCGCATGAGCCTGTTGCAAGGCACCCTCGACTATGCCGACCTGGCTGACGCTGACCTGGTGATCGAGGCAGTATTCGAGGACCTGTCGATCAAGCAGTCGGTGTTTCGCACCCTCGACCGGGTGTGCAAGCCCGGCGCGATCCTGGCCAGCAACACCTCGACCCTGGATGTCGACCGCATCGCCGCCAGCACCCGCCGCCCGCAAGACGTGGTCGGCCTGCACTTCTTCAGCCCGGCCCATGTGATGCGCCTGCTCGAAGTGGTACGTGGCCGGGCCACGGCGCGCGACGTACTGGCCACCACGCTGAAAATCGCCAAGCGCATCGGCAAGCTGCCGGTGGTGTCTGGCGTGTGCTTCGGCTTCATCGGCAACCGCATGCTCGAACCCTACGCCCGCGAAGCCCATCGCCTGGTGCTCGAAGGCGCCTCGCCGGCCCAGGTGGACAAGGTGCTCACCGACCTGGGCCTGGCCATGGGGGTATTCGCCATGTACGACCTGGCCGGCATCGATGTGGGCTACCTGGTGCGGCAGGCGCGGCGCAACGAACTGGCCCACGACCCGAGCTACTTCCGCCTGGCCGACGAACTCTACAGCCTGGGCCGCCATGGCCAGAAGAGCGGGCGCGGGTTCTACCGCTACGAAGGCCGCGAGCGCATCGAAGACCCCGAGGTGGTGCAGATCGCAGCGCGACTGGCCGGCAAGCTGGGCATCAACCGGCGCAGCATCAGTGACGCAGAAATCCACGACCGCTGCCTGTTCATGCTGATCAACGAAGGCCTGCAACTGCTCGACGAAGGTATCGCCTTGCGCAGTGGCGACATCGACCTGGTCTGGACCAACGGCTACGGCTTCCCTGCCTGGCGTGGCGGCCCGCTGCACTATGCCCGCGACCTGGGCCTGGACAACGTGCTGGCAGGCATTGAGCAACTGCGCGAGCGCCTCGGCGCCTATGGCCAACTGTGGCTGCAGCCAGCGCCCTTGCTACGGCGCCTGGCCGGCAGCGGCAAGCTGCGCGTGCAAGGCCACTGAGCTGCAAAAACCCTCGCCAACAAGGAAACCCTGATGAAAGAAGCCGTCATTCTCTCGACCGCCCGCACCCCGATTGGCAAGGCCTTTCGCGGTGCCCTCAACAACCTGCGCTCACCCAGCCTGGCCGCCCATGCCATCAAGGCTGCCGTTGCCCGCGCCGGCATCGCCGCCGACGAAGTGGAAGACCTGGTGATGGGCACCGCGATGCCCTCTGGCACCGCCGGCTGGAACCTGGGCCGCATGAGCGCGCTGGCGGCCGGCCTGCCGGTTTCGGTGAGTGGCCAGACCCTGGACCGGCAATGCGCCTCCGGGCTGATGGCGATTGGCACCGCCGCCAAGCAGATCATTGTCGATGGCATGCACGTTACCGTCGGCGCCGGCCAGGAAAACATCAGCGCGGTGCAGGTGCGCAACCTCGAATGGGCCTTGGCCGAGCAAGACAACGCGGTCATCCAACAGGTACCGCACGCCTACATGCCGATGCTGCACACCGCCGAGCATGTTGCCCAACGCTACGGTATCAGCCGTGCTGCGCAGGATGCCTACGCCCTGCAATCGCAGTTGCGCACTGCCGCCGCCCAGCAAGCCGGGCTGTTCGAGGCCGAGATCGTGCCAGTGACCGCCCAGCAGAGGATCAAGGACAGGCACACCGGCGAAGTCAGCTACCGCCAGGTGACCCTGACGCAAGATGAAGGCAACCGCCCGCAGACTCGCCTTGACGACCTGGCAGGCTTGCAGCCGGTGGTCGAGGGCGGCTGTATCACCGCTGGCAATGCCAGCCAGCTGTCCGACGGTGCCAGCGCCTGCGTGCTGATGGATGCGCGCCTGGCCGAACAGCGCAACCTCAGGCCGCTGGGCCTCTATCGGGGCATCGCCGTGGCCGGCCTGGCACCGGAAGAGATGGGCGTCGGCCCGGTGTATGCGGTGCCGCGCCTGCTCAAGCAACACGGGCTGAAGGTCGCCGACATCGGCCTGTGGGAGCTGAACGAAGCCTTTGCCTGCCAGGTGCTGTACTGCCGCGACAAACTGGGCATCGACCCGGCGCGCCTGAACGTCAACGGGGGGGCCATCGCCATCGGTCACCCCTATGGCATGAGCGGCGCGCGGATGGTCGGGCATGCCCTGCTCGAAGGCAAACGGCGCGGGGTGCGCTATGTGGTGGTGACCCTGTGCGTAGGCGGCGGCATGGGTGCGGCCGGCCTGTTCGAAGTGCTGTGAAGAAACCCCAGCCCTCCACAAGTCCCAGCTTGATCATCGAACAAGGAGAAACCATGCTAGCTACCCCCTTTACCCTGGCCGGCAAGACCGTGCTGGTGACCGGTGCCTCCAGCGGCCTGGGTGCCCACTTCGCGCGCCTGGCCCAGGCCGCAGGCGCCCGCGTGGTGCTGGCGGCGCGCCGGGCCGAGCGCTTGCAGGCGCTGGTCGAACAACTTCAAGCCCAAGGCGGAGAAGCGTTGGCCGTGGTGCTCGATGTCACCCGGCGCGACAGTGTCGAACAGGCGTTCGACCAGGCCGAGGCGCGTTTTGCCGTGGTCGATGTGGTCATCAACAACGCCGGCATCGGCGACCCTGGGCGCTTCCTCGAACTGAGCGGGCAGGACTGGCAGCACATGCTCTCGACCAACCTCGACGGCGTGTTTCATGTGGCGCAATGCGCCAGCCAGCGCCTGGTGAAGGCCGGCCGCGCCGGGAGCATCATCAACATCGCCTCGATCCTGGGCCTGCGTGTTGGCACCGGCCTGAGCCACTACTGCACGGCCAAGGCCGGTGTGGTGCAGTTGACCAAGGCCATGGCGCTGGAGCTGGCCCGCCACCGGATCCGGGTCAATGCCATCGCCCCGGGTTACTTCAAGACCGAAATGAACGAGGCCTACTTCGACAGTGAGGCCGGCCAGGGCTACATCAAGGATCACGTGCCGATGCGGCGTCTGGGCCAATTGAGCGAGCTGGACGGACCTGTGCTGTTGCTGGCCAGTGACGCCGGTGGCTTCATGACCGGCAGTGTCCTGGCCGTGGATGGCGGGCACCTGGTCAACCCGTTATAGCAAGGAGCCTGCATGCCCGTTGCCGCCTACCTGCCACGCGTGGTCGCGCTGGTCACCCACTTGCGCCAGCCACCGGCCCCCAGCCGCATGGCGCGCCTGATCGAACAGGTCAGCGCCGACTACCGCCAGCAGGCCCATATCGAGGTGATCGAAACCACCCTGGCCGAACTGCTGCCGCTGGCGCGCGACCTGGACCGCCACCAGCGGGCAGACATCATTTTGTGTTCCGGTGCCGTCGCCGAGTACTTGCGCCAGCACCTGACGACCAAAGTGCTGGCCCTGCACCCAGGCCAATGCGACCTGGCCCGCGCCCTCACCCTGGCCCGCCGCCGCGCCAAGCGGGTCGGCGTGCTCAACTTTGGCCAGCACCCCGGTCCGGCCACCCCGCCGCCACTGTTCGACCTGCGGGTTCAGCAACACACCTATACCAGCCTGGAACAAGCCCGGGTGCAGGTCGAGCGCCTGGTGCAGGACGGCGTCGAAGTCATCATCGGTTCGCCTACGGTCTGCCAGCTGGCTGATGCGGCCGGCGCCGAAGGCGTGCTCGCCCTGGACAGCGACAGCCTGCGCCAGGCCTTCGACCGCCTGCGCGCGCGGTCCCGGCGCGCGCGCAAGCCGCCCACCCCACAGCCGTTCACCACCCGCTATCGTTTCGATCAGTTGCTCGGCGACGCCCCGGCGTTTCGCGCGACCGTGCAGTTGGCGCAGCGCTACGCCACCAGCAACGCCACGGTGCTGATCACCGGTGAAAGCGGCACCGGCAAGGAATGGCTGGCGCAGAGCCTGCACCACGCCAGCGCCCGCCAGCCGGGGCCGTTCGTGGCCATCAACTGCGCGGCCTTGCCTGAGTCGTTGCTCGAAAGCGAGCTGTTTGGCCATGAAGATGGCGCGTTCACCGGCTCGCGCAAGGGTGGCAAGCCTGGCCTGATCGAGCTGGCCCACGGTGGCACGCTGTTCCTCGACGAAGTCGGCGACATGCCCGTGGCCCTGCAAACCCGCCTGCTGCGCGTGCTGCAGGAGCGCGAGGTGCTGCGCCTGGGCGCCTGCGAGCCGACACCAGTGGATATCCGCGTGATTGCCGCCACCCATTGCGACTTGCCTGCGCGCATCGCCAGCGGGCAGTTTCGCGCCGACCTGTTCTACCGGTTGAACATCCTGCGCCTGGTGGTGCCGCCCCTGCGTGAGCGGGTTCAAGACATCCTGCCGCTGTTCGAAGCGCTGCTCGCCCGGCACGGCACAACACGGCTTGGCGCACCGCAGTTGCAGCCGCTGCTGCCCATGCTGCTGCGCCACAGCTGGCCGGGCAACATCCGTGAGCTGGACAACATTGCCGAGCGCGCCGCCCTGTGTGCCCCCGCCCTGGAGGGCGCCGATGGCATCGCCCTGGCCAGCCTGTTCCCGGAGTTTTTCCAACAGCCGCAGGCCCCCACCCAGCCACTGACCGTCAACGACAACCTGCGCAGCCTGGGCAAGGCCGCCGAGGCGGCGCATGCCCGGCGTACGCTGGCCAGCTACGACGGCAACATGGAGCAAGCCGCACGTAGCCTGGGCGTCAGCCGCAGCACCCTGTGGCGGCGGCTGCGGGCGCAGCCCTGAGCGGCGAGCACAGCCATGCTCAGCTTACGGATGACTTATCGCGTAACGCCCGATACCCTTGGCTTCTGCAGGCCTGAGGGTTTCAGGCTCAATTACTTCCCCCGCAGACGAACATGCCATGAAAACTGCCGCAGGTTTGCTGCTGTCGGCCATCGAGCTGGACCGCGCCAGCCCCCTTCCCCTGTACCGCCAACTGTACCTGCAGATTCGCAAGCAGATACTCAACGGCAGGATGCAGGGCGGCGTCCGCCTGCCCTCGACCCGTACGTTGAGCCACGAGTTGGGGCTGTCGCGAATCACCATTCTCAACGCGTTCGATCAGTTGATTGCCGAAGGTTTCCTGGCCTCGCGCACCGGCGCCGGCACCTATGTCGGCAGCGAGTGGGAGAGCCGGGGCGGCCAGGCCGAGCAACAGCAGCCGCCACCGCGCCTGTCCGACCTGAGCCAGTCGATGCTGTCGCTGCGTAGCGACCATTTTCGCGGCATTTCGTACGCCGATTGGGACCCCGCCACACCGACGTCTTTCCTGCCCAGCCACAGCACCTATGAAGCGTTCCCCCAGGCGGTCTGGCGACGCCTGATGAACCAGCACCTGCTCAAACCCACCAAGGCGATGCTGGGGTACGGCGAGTTGCAAGGCTTGCACGCCCTGCGCAGCGCGATCGCCGAGTACGTGTTCGATGCCCGTGGCATTGACTGCGAGGCCGGGCAGGTGGTGATCGTGTCCGGCGCGCAGCAAGCGTTCAACCTGCTGGGCATGCTGTTGCTCAACCCTCAGGACAGCGTGTGGATGGAAGACCCGGGGCACATCGCCGCGCGCATTGCGTTGCAGGCGCAAGGGGCACGGGTGACGGCGTTGCGTGTCGACCCTGACGGAATCGATGTCGAACAAGGGCTGAGCGAGTGCCCTGAGGCGCGGCTGGTGTTTTGCACACCCTCGCGCCAGCACCCGCTGGGCGTCACCTTGAGCTATGCGCGGCGCCAGGCACTGATCGACTGGGCCGCACAGCAACAGAGCTGGATCATCGAGGACGATTGCGACAGCGAGTTGCGCTACAGCGGCCGCCTGCTGCCCGCGCTGTACGCCCTGGACCAGATGGCCCGGGTGATCTATGTCGGCACCTTCAGCAAAGTGCTGTTTCCATCACTCAGGCTGGGCTACGTGATTCTGCCGCCGGCGCTGGTCGAGCCCTTCTGCACCCTGCGTGCAGTCATGGACCGCAGCCCGCCGACGCTGCTGCAGGCAACCACCGCAGACTTCATGGCCCAAGGTCACTTCATTGGCCACATCCGCCGCATACGCGGCCTGTACAAGGCGCGCCAGCAGGCGTTGATCGAACAACTTGAACTGCAGGTTGGCGGCTTCTTCACCCTCACCCCGGCCGATGCCGGCATGCACTTGATCGCCTGGTTGCCCACCCACCTCAGCGACGCAGACATCGCCCGGCAACTGGCCGAGCATGGCATCCACACCTACCCCTTGAGCGACTACAGCATCGCCCATGCGCAACCGCCGGCGCTGCTGATCGGCTTTGCCGGCACGCCTGAAAACCAGGCCGCGACGCGGGTCGAGGCGCTGGCCCGGGCCCTGCGCGCACTGGGGTATCTGCCCGGCAACGCTTGAGGCCGGGCAAGTGGTCCTATCGATTGATGGATAATGGATCTATCGAACGTTCCTGACTGGCGCGATAAAGGCTGGGCCGGCAAAACCCGGCGTCTGAACCAGGAACGACGCTAATGAACAATAAGATCCAGGAACGTTTCAACGCCTTGCTCAGCCACAACGTGGTCGAACACACGGCAGCCCCCATGCTGACGCCCGCCTTGGCCCAACGGTTGCTCGAACGCCTTGCACAGGTGCGCCTGTTTGCCCACGCCTATCCGCTGTTGACCAACCTCACCCACGGCCACGTCACCCCCGCCGACCTGCTGGACTTCGCCTATCGCCACGAACTGCAAGGCCTGAGCCTGCACGTGCTCGACGGCGAGCAGAACAGCCTGAGCCAGATGTCCCCCGGCCAGCTCCAGGCGTTTGCCGACAAGGCCCAGGCACTGGGGCTGGACGTGCACGTGGAAATCAGCAGCACGCTGAAACAGGATGTCGACCAGGTGATCGCCATCGCCAAGGCCCTGGGGGTACGCAACATCCGCGTCTACTCGCGTTACGAGGGCACGCTGTCGCGGGTCATGGACATCATCGAGAGCGACCTGCACTACCTGGCGCAACAGGCCGACGCCCACGACCTGTACTTTGACTTCGAGCAGCACGAAGAGCTCAAGAGCGACGAGATCGCCCAACTGCTCAAGCGCCTCGACCACCCACGCCTGCATGCCCTGTTCGACTTCGGCAACATGATCAATGCCTGCGAACAGCCGCTGCAAGCCCTGCGCAACCTGGCGCCGCACATCCGCCAAAGCCACCTCAAGGGGGTGCGCATCGTCGCCGAACAGAACGGCTTCGGCCATTACGGCGTGCTGCAGGGCAGCGCCGAGGACGACCTGCCCAGTGCACGCATGCTGTACGAATTGCTGATGCTGGGCGACACAGCCCCGCAGGTGATCGCCTTCATCCTCGAACAGGAAAACCACTACGTGGCCCCGGCCTTCCGCCAGCAGCAGGAAGCGGCCGACCCCTTCATCGCTTATCGGGAAATGAGCGAAACCCCGCTGCCTGCCGGTTTCACCCTGGCGCGCATGCTGGCCGACGAACACCGTTGGGCCAACAACCAGGTGGCCTACGTGCGCGGCCTGCTGGGCGAATTTCGCACCCTGGCCGAGCTGACCTTGGCCAACGCTTGACCCTGGCGACCCGATTACCTGCGGAGAACAACAATGACATCCCAGAACAAAGCCAAATGGCTCCGATTCCTGATCCTCATCCTGGGCGGCGGCACCGTCTACAAGCTGGCGAACCTGAAGGACGCTTTCTACGTTCCCATGCAGGAATTCATGGGCCTGAGCCACACTGAAATCGGCCTGCTGCTCAGTGCCAACGCGGTCATCGCCACAGCCCTGTTCGTGGTTGGCGGCCTGCTCGCCGACCGCTTCGAGACGCGCAAGCTGATCCCCCTCGGGCTAATCGGCACCGGTTGCCTGGGCGTGTACCTGGCAACCTTCCCCCCGTTCAGCAGTTTGTTGATCGTGTTCAGCCTGCTGGCCGTGTGCGCCGATTGCCTGTTCTGGCCCTCGCTGCTCAAGGCTATCCGCAACCTGGGTAACGACCAGGAGCAAGGGCGCCTGTTCGGCCTGCTCGAAGGCGGGCGTGGCGTGGTGGATACACTGGTCGCCTTTGCCGCACTGGGGGTGTTCGTTGCCATGGGCTCGGGCGAAAACGGCCTGAAGTCGGCGATCCTGTTCTACTCGGTGATCGACTTGCTGGCCGGCACCCTGACCTGGTTCCTGCTCAAAGGCGGCAACGCGCCGTCGGTGGCCAAACCGAAAAACGGCCTGGCGAACCTGATGGAAGCGATCAAGGTACCGGGGATCTGGCTGGTCAGCCTGAACGTGTTCATGGTCTACATCGTCTACTGCGGCCTGACCTACTTCATCCCCTACCTCAAGGAAATGTACGGCTTGCCCGTGGCGTTGGTGGGTGCCTACGGCATCATCAACCAGTACTTCCTGAAGATCCTGGGCGGGCCTGCCGGCGGTTTCATTGCCGACAAACAGTTCAAAAGCACCAGCCGCTACCTGAAATGGGCATTTCTGGCGCTGTTGCCAGTGATGGCAGTGATCCTGCTGATCCCCAAAAGCCCGGGCTTCATCTATGCCGGCATGGCCGCCACCCTGTCCTTTGCGCTGATCGTGTTCTCCATGCGCGGCGTGTTCTGGGCGCCCATGGGTGAAGTCGGCATACCCCAGCACATCACCGGGTCCGCCTTCGGCATCGGTTGCCTGATCGGCTACGCACCCGGCATGTTTGCCTACGTCATCTACGGCGCGATCCTCGACCACTTCCCTGGCCAGCAGGGTTATACCGTCGTCTTCACCTTGATGAGCCTGCTGGCCCTTGCAGGGTTCATGGTGTCCAGCCTGCTCTATCGGGCAGTGCGCAAGCAATCCGTGGCCTCTGATGGGATGCGTGCGGCGCAGGCCTGACCCGCGCAGCGCATGGGCCAGTGGCAAGCCTGAGGGGTTCGGTTTCCATGTCGGTCTGGCATCTGACGCCAGCGCGCGGTACAACTGAACCTTTTGGGAGCCCACCATGCTTGGTGTTTTTGAACGACGGCTAGACCCCTTCCCACCCGACGAGGCGCCGCCGCCACCGGTCGGCCTGCTGCGCTTCCTCTGGGCGTGTACGCGTGGTGCCCGTGGCTATGTGCTTGCGCTGGCCTTGCTCAGCGCGGCGGTGTCGATCTACGAAGCCTGGTTGTTTTCCTTCCTTGGCCAGGTCGTCGACCTGCTCTCGACCTGGCAGGCCGGCGGCGCTGCAGCCGGGCAGGAACGCAGCGTGCTGTGGGGTATCGGCATCGTGCTTATGACCAGTATCGGGCTGGTGGCACTGCGCACGATGGTGCAGCACCAGGTGTTGGCGATCAATTTGCCGCTGCGCCTGCGCTGGGACTTCCATCGCCTGATGCTGCGGCAAAGCCTGTCGTTCTTTTCCGACGAGTTCTCTGGCCGGGTCACCACCAAGGTGATGCAGACGGCGCTGGCAGTGCGCGAAGTGCTGTTCACCCTCATCGAGATCGCCCCCGGTATCGGTGTGTACTTCATCGCCATCATCGCCCTGGCGGGCGGCTTCGCCTTGAAGCTGATGCTGCCGTTCATTGCCTGGGTCGCGCTATTCGGGCTGGCGATGGTGTACTTTGTGCCACGCCTGGGCAAAGTCGGCCAGGAGCAGGCCCATGCGCGCTCATCGATGACCGGGCGAATTTCCGACGCCTACACCAATATCACCACCGTGAAGCTGTTTTCGCACTCCAAGCGCGAAGCGCACTTCGCGCGTGCGGCGATGGAGGATTTCAAGCAAACCGGCTTTCGCCAGATGCGCCTGGTGAGCCAGTTCGAGATCGTCAATCAGGCCCTGGTGGTCGGTTTGATCCTTGGCGCAGGCGGCTATGCCCTATGGCTCTGGCACCAGGGTGAGGTAGGCACCGGCGCCGTGGCGGCGATTACCGCCATGGCCTTGCGTGTCAATGGCATGTCGCACTGGATCATGTGGCAGATGACCGCCCTGTTCGAGAACATCGGCACCGTGCAGGACGGCATGGCCACCTTGACCCGCGGCCCCAAGGTGCAGGATGCGCCGAACGCGAGCGTGCTGGAAACCCGCGGCGGCGCAGTGGCCTTCGACAAGGTCAGCTTCAACTACAACGGTGAACGGCAGGTGCTCAACGGCCTGAGCCTGAACATCCGCGCGGGCGAAAAAGTCGGCCTGGTGGGGCGCTCCGGCGCCGGCAAGTCGACGCTGATCAACCTGCTGCTGCGGTTCTATGACGTGGACAGCGGCGAGATTCGCATCGACGGGCAGAACATCGCCCAGGTCACCCAGGACAGCCTGCGCAGCGCCATCGGCATGGTCACGCAAGACACTTCCCTGCTGCACCGCTCGATCCGCGACAACATCGCCTACGGCCGCCCCGACGCAACCGACGCGCAAATCCGCACGGCTGCGGCCAATGCCCAGGCCGACGGCTTCATCGAACAATTGAGCGACCGGCAAGGCCATAGCGGCTACGACACGCTGGTGGGTGAACGCGGTATCAAGCTCTCCGGTGGCCAACGCCAGCGCATTGCCATTGCTCGGGTGATGCTCAAGAACGCGCCGATCCTGTTGCTCGACGAAGCCACCAGCGCGCTGGATTCGGAAGTCGAAGTCGCCATCCAGGAAAGCCTCAACGAGATGATGCAAGGCAAGACCGTCATCGCCATCGCCCATCGGCTGTCCACGATCGCGGCCATGGACCGGCTTATCGTCATGGATGAGGGGCGCATCATCGAGCAAGGCACCCACGCCGAACTGCTGGCCCGCAACGGCACCTACGCCAGGCTCTGGCAGCACCAGAGTGGCGGGTTCCTGGGTGAGGACCAGGGGGTGGCGGAGGCCATGGAGTAAGCCTGAGCGGTGGCAGCCGGTTGCGAAGGCTGCCCCTCACCCGGAAGGTGGCGCTGTTTGCAGGCGCTCGGCATCGGTTATACTTGTTAATCATTTTTGTCCCTACCACCCCTGACACACGAGACCGCATGAAGACTTCCCCTGCACTCCAATCGGGCGCCGACGGCAGCGAGGCCAGCGCGCCGGCAGACCTCAATGACCTGGTTGGCTACGCCTTGCGTCGCGTGCAGATGAAGGTGTTCCAGCACCTTGTCGATTGCCTGACACCGTACGAACTGCGGCCTGCACAGTTCTCCGCGTTGGCGATCATCGCGCAGAACCCCGGCCCCACGCAGGCCGAGCTGGCCAAGGCGCTGAACATCGAGCCGCCCCAGGTCGTGCCCCTGCTCAACAAACTGGAAGAAGCCGGGCTGGCCCTGCGGGTGCGCAGCAAGGCAGATAAGCGCTCGTATGGCCTGTACCTGAGCAAGGCGGGTGAGAAGCTGCTGAAAACGCTGTACGGCGTCGCCGAAGAAAGCGACCGCGCCGCCACTGCCAACCTGAATGATGACGAGCGCCAGCAGTTGCTCGCCCTGCTGCGCAAGGCTTATTAGGCTGCCGGAAGGGTTGCCCAGCCCTTTGAACTGCGCTGTCGCGCAGAGAACCTGTGGGAGCGGGCTGGTCCCGCGAACACCGGCTAAGCCGGTGCCAGGCACCGCGTGGCCCCATTCGCGGGACCAGCCCGCTCCCACAGGTTCCAGAGCGGGCTTGAAGGGTGGTGTCAGCCCACGAACGGCAATGGCAGCTGCGCCGCGTGCAGCCGCTGCAGCCGATAGGCAAAACGCAACCACAGATGGTCAAAGAAATACGCCGCCGTCTGGCGTTTGCGCCGGTAGAACGGTTGATCCGCGTGCACCAGTGCCAGGCGCGCCGACCGGGCCCAGGCATGGCCCAGCAACAACATTGCCAATGCCTGGAGAAAATCACCCGCAGCGCGGTAGGCGTACTCCTGGTCATCGTGCTCGACAAGCCCACCCACCCACGCCTGCAAGCCGTCGCTGGCAACGCGCAGCTGCTGCGCCCAGCGCATGCCTTCAGCGTCGCTGGCCAGGCCTGCTTCTTCCAGCACGTGGGCCAACAGTGCTTGCAGGGCCTCGCCACCATCGCCCAAGACCTTGCGCAGCAACAGGTCGTTGGCCTGGATCTCGTTGGTGCCCTCGTAGATCATCGCCACGCGGCTGTCGCGCACGGTTTGCTCGATGCCCGACTCGGTAACATAACCGTAACCGCCGAACACCTGCAGCGCGTCACTGGCCAGTTGAAACCCTTGCTCGGTGAAAAAGGCTTTGACCACCGGGGTGAGCAAGGCGATGCGCGCCTCCAGCGCTTGCCGGGCCATGCCTTGCGCCTGCTCGGCAAGGTCAATCAGGTGGGCGCTCCAATAACCGATGGCCCGCATGCCTTCGGTCATCGCCCGAGACTGCCAGAGCACCTGGCGCACGGCCGGGTGAAAAGCCACAGGGTCCGCCGCAGCGGCCAATGCACCTTCGGGGCGTAGCACCGCGCGCATCTGCAGGCGCGCCTGCGCATACGCCAAGGCGCGCTGGCCAGCGCTTTCGGCATGGGCCAAGCCCTGCAGGCCCACGTAGGTACGGGCACTGTTCATCATCACGAACAACGCTGCCAAGCCACCCTGCGGCTCGCCGACAAGCCAGCCTTCGGCCTGGTCGAAGCTCAGGCTGCAGGTGGCGCTGGCGTGAATACCCATCTTGTGTTCGATGCCGGTGCAATGAACGCCATTGAGCCGGCCTTGCTCAGTCAGCTTGGGTACCAGAAACAGCGAAATCCCACGGCTGCCTGCGGGCGCATCGGGCAACCGCGCCAGCACCAGGTGCAGGATATTGTCGGTCAGGTCGTGCTCGCCGCCGGAAATGAATACTTTGTTGCCGGTCAGCCGATAAGCCCCGGCTTCATCTACCCGCGCCTGTGTGCGCAGCAGCCCCACATCGCTACCGGCCTGGGGTTCGGTCAGGCACATGGTGGGCAGGCACTCACCGCTGACGATTTTGCCAAGCCAGGCCTGGCGAAGCTCGGCAGAGCCAAACTGACGCAGGCATTCGTAGGCGCCATGGGCAATGCCGCTGTACATGGCCCAGCCATGGTTGCAGGCGTAGATCACTTCGTGCAGCGCAGCGCCGAGCAGCAGCGGCAGGCCCTGCCCGCCGTGCGCCTGCGCGCAGGCCAAGCCTGGCCAGCCGCCGTCCACATAACGCTGGTAAGCCTGGCGAAACCCGGTTGGCGTGCTCACATGGCCGTCCTGGAACCGGCAGCCTTCGCGATCACCGGGCCTGTTCAGCGGCACGAGTTGCTGTTCTGCAAAGCGCGCGCCCTCCTCCAGCAACTGTTGCGCCAGGGCACTGTCGACGCCAGCGAAGCGCTCGCATTCGGCCCACGCCGCCGGTGCCTGCAGCCAATGATCGATCACAAAACGGATGTCTTGCAGCGGAGCGCGATAGCTGTGCACGTGAAACTCCTTGTCAAACCATGGCCAGCGGGTTTTCCAGCAGCAAGGCCATGCCCTGGCCGCCGCCGACGCAGGCCGAGACCACACCAAAACGCTGGCCACTGGCGCGCAGTTGCCGGGCCACACTGATGACCAGGCGCAGGCCGGTAGCGGCCAGCGGATGGCCCAAGGCGATAGCGCCGCCGCAGGCATTCAACCGCTCGGGGGCAATGCCCAGCGCTTGCTGCACCGCTACGATCTGTGCCCCCTGGGCTTCATTGATTTCAAAGCAGGCAATGTCGTCCAGCGCCAGCCCAGCCCGCGCCAGCAGCAAGCGGATGGCCGGTACCGGGCCCAGCCCCATCACCTCGGGCGCCACGCCCACCACACTGCTGGCCCGCAACCAGGCCAAAGGCGTATGCCCGACCAGCGCGTCGGCCGAACACATCAACACCGCCGCCGCCCCATCCGCCACCGCACAGCTGTTGCCCGCAGTCTGCACCCCCTGCGGGTAAAGCGCGGGCAGTTGCTGCAGACGTTCGAACGCGGTCGCACGTGGGTGGCTGTCTTCAGTGACAGCTTCAACGCCACGCGGCAGGCGAATACCGCGCGCCAGCAAGCCGGGCGCTTCGAACACTTCGCTGCAGACGCTGACGCATTCGTCGCTGAACCACCCGCGCGCCCGCGCCTCCATGGCCCGCGCAAAGCTCATGGCAGCCCAGGCGTCTACGGCCTCGCGGGGGATGCGGTATTGCCGGGCGATATTCTCGGCGGTCTGGATCATGCTGATGCCCACCGCAGGGTCGAACAATGCCTCCCACAGAAAGTCCTTGAAGCCGACCTCGCCGCCCAGCTTGAACCCGCCACGGTGGGTGTAGGCGACAATCGGGTTACGCGACATCGACTCGGCGGCCACGCACAGCACGGTGCCCGCCTCCCCCGCCTGAATCTGCTCACCAGCCTGGCGCAGCAGCTCGAAACCGGTGGCGCAGATCCGTTGCACCATCAGCGCCGGCACTGCCTGGTCGACACCGCAATAAAGCCCGATATGCCTGGGCAGCATGTAGGCATCGAAGTCTGCCTGGGCCATGGAGCCGGCCAGTACGCTGTCGACTTCGCCGGCATCGAGCCTGGCACGCTGCAACACCGCGCGGCCGGCCTTGATGCCCAGGTCGGTCGGCGAGACCAGGCCGAATGCGCCATTGATATCGACCCACGGCGTACGGATGCCCTCTAGCAACGCGGTCGCCGCAAACGTGCGGAACTGCCCCCGGGCCGTCATGGTGCGTCTACACGCAACGGCCCAGGCCCTGCATACAGGCTGTCGATCAGGCCGTGCCGCAATTGCAGGACCACGCGCTGGTTGAGCGAGCCCTTGTCGGTGATCTCACCACGGTCGATGGACGGTGCTTCGGCGGCCAGGCCGGCGAAGCGGATGTAGCTGGCGTTGCCTGTCGCGCCCCGGTTGAGCGTGGCCAGCAGGCTGGCCAGCCAGTCACGCACGGCGGGCGATGCCAGCACCTGGGCGTCACTGGCCTGGGCGCCAAGCCCGGACAACTGCCGACATTCCGGCAAGCGCGGGAAGATCAGCAAACCCAGGCATTCGCGGTCCGGGCCCAACACCACCACATCCAGCACATAGGGCGCACCCTGCAAGATCACCTGGGTGCGCATCGGCCCAACGCTGACGAACACCCCGGAGGACAACTTGAAGTCCTCGGCAATGCGCCCGTCGAACATCAAACCCAACTGCGGATTGCCGGGGTCGCACAGGCGCACCGCATCACCGCTGCGGTAGAACCCCTCTTCGTCGAACGCCTCCTGGGTCTGCTGCGATGAGCGCCAGTACCCCGGCATCACGTGGGGCCCGCGAAACCTCGCCTCGAGCTTGCCGTCCACCGGCACCAGCTTGACCTCGCACCCCGGGGCCGGCAGGCCGATGTAGCCGGCCACCGACAGCGGCCCGGTGGTGAAGGTGCACGACGGCGAAGTCTCGGTCATGCCCAGCCCCGCCATCATGCGGATGCGTTCGCCGCAGTGGGCCACGGCCACGGCGTCAAGGCGGTCCCAGATGGCCTGGGACAACCCGGCACCGGCGAAAAAGAACAGCTTCATGCGCTGGAAGAACCGCTCGCACAGGGCGCGGTCCTGCTCCAGTGCCTTGACCAGTTCCTCCCAGCCTTTGGGCACGGTCAGGTACGCCGTGGGGGAAATGTCCTTGAGGTTGTGCAGCGTCTGGGCAAAGCCCTGCGGCGTCGGCTTGCCATCGTCGATGTACAGCGTGCCGCCGTTGTACAGCACGATACCGACGTTGTGGCTGCCGCCAAAGGTGTGGTTCCACGGCAGCCAGTCGACCAGCACTGGCGGCACTTCGGCGAACTCCGGGAAGGTCTGCAACAGCATCTGCTGGTTGGCACACAGCATGCCCTGGGTGGTGACCACCGCCTTGGGCAGCTTGGTGGAGCCGGAGGTGAACAGGAACTTGGCCAGGCTGTCCGGGCGCAAGGCGGCAAAAGCCTGGTCGGCACAGGGTTGGGCGACGGTGGCCAGTACCTCGGCGAATGGCGTGCTCGCCCAACCCGCCAGCTCGCCCTGGCCCAGCACCAGGTTAATCGAGGGTTCGAACACCGCATCGATGGCCCTGCCGTAGGCGGCATCAGCCGCGAAGACCAGGCCCGGTTGCAGTGTCTGGACGATATGGCGCAGCTTGCCAAAATCCTGGGACAACAGTGAATACGCTGGCGATACCGGGCAATAGGGAATACCGGCATACAGCGCGGCCGTGGCCAGTTGCACGTGCTCAAGGTCGTTGCCCGAGAGGATCAGTAGCGGGCGTTCGGCGCTCAGGCCTTGGCCCAGCAGCCACGTGGCGATCCGTCGAACACGCTGCAACATGGCGGCGTAAGTGATGTGCTGCCACTGCCCGTCGGCAGCGCGGCGCGCGACAAACGTCTGCTCGCTGCGCTGCTGCGCCCAATGCAGCAAGCGCTCCATCAGCCGTGCAGGGTAGGCATCGAGCGTTTCCACGGGGTCCAGGTACAGCACGTCGCCCTGTTGGCGCACCTGTACCTGGGGCTGCCCGATCTTGACGGCGCGCAACGGCGCACGCTGGGCAACGGAGAGGGTTTCGCAGTCCATGAAGGCTACCTCTGCGTGAGTGCGCCAAGGGCCGAGGGGCGCCAGGCGCATTCGCTATTGTTGTTGTGAGGTTGTGGGTCAAATCGGGTAGTGCCGCGCGCCATGTTGCACGGTAACCCAGCGCAACTGGGTGAAGGCATCGATAGACGCCGTGCTGCCGAAGCTGCCGTAACCGCTGGCCTTGACCCCGCCAAACGGCATCTGCGCTTCGTCATGCACCGTCGGGCCGTTGATATGGCAGATGCCCGACTCCAGGCGCTGGGCAAGGGCCAGGGCACGTTGGGTATCACGGCTGAAGATCGCCGCGCTCAGGCCGAACTCGGAGTCGTTGGCCAGGGCCAGCAGCGCTTCGTCGCCGCTGGCGCGCAGCACCACTGCCACCGGCCCGAACGACTCTTCGCGGTACAGCTTCATGCCCGCATTGACGTGGTCAAGCAGTACCGGCTGCATGACGCTGCCCGTACGTTCGCCACCTGCCACCAGGGTCGCACCCTTGCCAACGGCATCATCGACCAGCGCCTGTATGCGCTCACCAGCCCCGGCATCGATCAATGAGCCCAGCGGCGCGTCAGGTTGCGAGGGGTCAGCCGCACGCAAGCGGCGCACCTTCTCACCCAGCTTGGCCACGAACTCATCGGCCACCGCCTGGTCGACGATCAGCCGCTCGGTAGACATGCAGATCTGGCCCTGGTTGAAGTAGGCACCAAAGGCCGCCGCATCGACCGCAGCCTCGAGGTCGGCATCGGCCAGGACCAGGAACGGTGCCTTGCCACCCAGTTCGAGCACTGCAGGCTTGAGGTGACGCGCCGCCAGTTGCCCAACGATGCGCCCGACATGGGTAGACCCGGTGAAATTCACCCGCCGCACCGCCGGATGGGCGATTAGACGCTCAACCACTGCCGGTGCATCGTGCGGGGCATTGCAGATGACGTTGACCACACCGTCGCCCAAACCGGCCGCCTGCAATACCTGACCGATCAGGCCATGCACCGCCGGGCTGGCTTCGGAGGCCTTGAGCAGCACGGTATTACCGCACGCCAGGGGCATGGCAATAGCGCGTGTGGCCAGAATCACCGGGGCATTCCAGGGGGCGATACCCAGCACCACCCCACAGGGTTGGCGCAGGGCCATGGCAAAGCTGCCAGGCACGTCGGAGGGGATGACACTGCCCTGTATCTGCGTGGTCATCGACGCCGCTTCACGCAGAATATTGGCCGCCAGCATCACATTGAAACCGTACCAGTTGGCCTTGGCCCCGGTTTCCCCGGCCATGGCCAGAAATTCGTCGCGCCGGGCATCCAGCGCATCGGCTGCCTTGAGCAAGCGCGCACGGCGCTCGCCCGGCCCCAGCGCGGCCCAGGCGGGAAACGCCGCCTGCGCCGCTTCGACCGCCGCGTCGGCGTCGGCCAGGGTGGCGGCGGCCACCACCGACACCACCTCGCCGCTGACAGGATGGCGACGCTCGAACGTGCCGCCGTCGCTGGCCGCACGGGCCTTACCGCCAATTAACAAGGGCACCTCGAACATCGGGCATTCCTCTTTTCTGATTGTTCGGGAATGAAAACCGCGGCCGCTCAGCGCTTGTAGGCTTGCAGGCCTGGCTTGATGCTTTTGTCGTCGAGGAACTGCTTCAGGCCTTGCGCGCGGCCGTGCTCCGGGTCACGCAGCTGGGCCTGGTCCAGCTTGGCGTACAGGTAGTCCTCGTTCTGCTCCCAGGTCAACTCGCGGCAGCGCTTGAAGCCGTTTTTGGCGGCGCGCAGCACAACCGGGTTCTTGTCGAGAAGGTCCTGGGCGAGCAGCACCACTTCATCGCGCAACTGCGCCAACGGCACGCTCTTGTTGACCAGCCCCATCTGCGCGGCTTTCTGCCCGTCGAAGGTCTTGCCGGTCATGATGTAGTACAGCGATTCACGGTGGCCCACGGTGTCGGCCATGGCCTTGCTGACCAGGTTGCCCGGTGGAATACCCCAGTTGATTTCAGACAGGCCGAAGGTGGCCTCGTCGGCGCAGATGGCCAGGTCGCAAGCGACCAGCGGGCTGAAACCACCGCCGAAGCACCAGCCGTTGACCATGGCGATGGTGGGTTTGCTGTAGAAGCGCAGCAGCTTCCACTGCCATTCCGAGGCATCGCGACGGATACGCTCCTGAAGGATCTCGGGGCCTGCGTCCACCTCGCGGAAGTACTCCTTGAGGTCCATGCCGGCGGTCCAGGCGCTGCCCTCACCGGTCAACACCAGCACGCGTGCGTCGGCATCCTGCTCGACGGTTTCCAGTACATCGCGCATTTCACGGTTGAGCGTTGGGCTCATGGCGTTGCGCTTTTCAGGACGGTTGAAGCTGACCCAGGCGATGCCTTGCTCGACGGTGACTTTCACGGTCTGCCAGCGGTTGTCGTATTGGCCCATCACACACCTCTTGTACTGATTGTTCTTTGTGGTTGGCCGAACATTAGCCCGGCCAGATAGTTAAGTCAATTAACCATTAATGAAATTATCTATTTTACTTCGAATGCGTCGTAGACCACGGCATTGCCCAGGCGCATGGCGCTGCCCACGCCCACCGTGCGGTTCAGCCAGGCGTATTGCGGGGCCGAGGTTTCAAAGCGCAGCGTGATGCGGAACTGGTACAGGCTGGGGTCGACGTCCTCGCCGGCGGCGACTTTCTTCATTACCTCGGGCGGGCCGAAGCGGTAGCCCTCGGTGCGCAGGTAGATCAACGCACCGTCATCGGTCTGCAGCAGGTAACGGGTGTCGATAATGGCCACCCCCTCTGGGGTGACCACTTGCCAGTCCGCGCCGTTGTTGAGGATGGTGCCCTTGAGCCGAGCGCCCTCGAAATGCCCACCCGTGATGGGGATGATGCGCCGCTTGCCCTGCCCGCTGGTGCTGCCCAGCTCCCAGATGGGTGCCACCAGGTCGACACTGAAGCGCGCCAGTGGCTCAAGCTTGAGCGGCGGCGGTTCATAGCTGGCCGCCTGGGCCAGTGCGGCGCAACCGCTCAACAGCATGACGGCAAGTGCTTTACCCAGGCTCATGGCGCAACACCTCCCGAGGCTGCAGCTTCGGCCTGCGCTGCACCGCGCCCCAGCAGTGCCATCGCCGCTACGGCAGCCACCACCAGCCCCGGTGAGGCCGCCAGCAACAAACCGCCTACGCCTGCGCCGGCAGCGAGGATCTGCCCGGCCGCCAACGGCCCGGCCATCGACCCCAACCGGCCCACGGCCACCGACGCGCCCACCCCCGTGGCGCGCACGTGTGTCGGGTACAGCGTGGGGGCCAGCGCATACAGCACCAACTGGCCGCCGATGGCGCAATAGCCTGCGGTAAAACCCGCCAGCAAGAGCAAGCCGAAGCTGGTGGACAGGCCCAGGCCTGCCAACGAGGCGAGCATGCCGGCATAGGCGATGCACACCGCACGCCCCGCATGGCCACGGTCCATCATGCGCCCGGTGAGGAATGACCCCGCCGCGCCGCCCAGGTTGAACAGGATCTGCACCGCGCCGGCCTGCGGCCGCGTATAGCCCTGGCCAATCAACAGCGAAGGCAGCCAGTTGAGCAGCATGTACAGCACGGTCAAGGTAAAGAAGCACGCCAGCCACAGCAGCAGCGTGCGGCTCGCCCGGCCTGGGCCGAACAGTTGCGCTGCCAGCCCGTTCTGCGTGCCCGTGGTCGCGGCCTGGGCACGAAACGCCTGGGATTCAGGCAGCCAGGCCATCAGCACGAAGGCAATCGCGATCGGTGCGAAACCGCCGACATAGAACACCAGGCGCCAGCCCTCACCCAAGCCTGCCATGCCAATCACCGACGCGATGGCGCCGCCTAGGGGGACACCGCAGTAAGTCAGGCTGACGGCCGTGCTGCGCAAGCGTTCGTGGGCCGCTTCACTGGCCATGGCGATGAGGATCGGCAATGCCGCCCCCAGCCCCAGCCCGGTCATCAGCCGGGCAACCAGCAGCGAGGCATAGTCCCAGGCATGTGCGGTGCCCAGGGAGAACAGCCCGAACAGCAACACGGCCATGATCAGGATGCGTTTGCGGCCCAGGCGGTCAGCCAGCCAGCCGCCAACGAAGGCGCCAGGCAACAGGCCGAGCAAGCCGGCACTGAACACCCACCCCAGCATCGCCGGAGTCAAGGCGAATTCCTTGGCCATGTGCGGCGCCGCAATACCGGTGGCTTGCAGGTCGAGCCCTTCGAGCAGGGCGACGAGAAAGCACAAACCGATAGTCAGTACCGGTCGGTGCGAATGTGCGATTGAACCACTCATGTGCAGCCCTCTTGTTGTTATGCGTAAGGTAATCAGAGCCTGAAGGTGGCGCGCATGGACACGAACGAGGCGTCGTCGCCCCCGGCATCGCGAATGGCAGCGCCTATGTCGTAGTACTTCAGGTCCAGGTCGAGCGTCAGGTTAGGCGTTGGCAACCATCGGGTGTTGACCCGGTAGATGGTGCCCACGTGCCGGCCAGTGCCGCGGGTGTTGGCAAGTACGCTCATGCCAGGCATGTATACCCCGTCGCTGGTGTTCTGTTTCCACACTTCGAACACGCCGGGCTCGAAGCGCAGGTTGCGCCAAGGTGAAAAACCGAAGGTCGGGCCAATGACGATGACGTTGCTCAAGGTGGTCAGGCTGGCCTCGCCGTAGACGCCATTGCGCGGGTACAACGGGTCGAAGGTACCGACCTTGCCATCGCCCACCTCGCTGTCACCACTGGCGGCGTCCAGGCGCATGGCCAGGCGCGGGTTCCACGGATGGCTGAAGGTGTACCCGGTGTCGCTGGACACCGCCCAGGCCCGAATGTCGGCGTTGCCCAGGTGCCCGCGCTGGGCCGCCAGGTCCCAGCTCCAGTCGATGGCCTGGTAACGGCCGAACACGCGGGTGCCGAAGGTGTAGCGTTTCTCGTCACCGGTTTCCCCCGCCAGGGTGCGGTCGTCGGTTTCCAGGCCGAAGGCGAACAGGTCGATGTTCCACGCCTGGGTCAGCGGCTGCGTGCCATACAGGCCATAGAACTTGACTGCATTGTTGCTGCCGTCATCCCAGCTGTCCTCGCCGGTTTCTACGGGCCGCACGGCAAAGGCATCGAGCTTGCGCCCGTCCTTGAGGTTGAGGCTGGCGCGCAGCCCATCGAAAGTCTGGCGGATGTTGGGCGAATCGCGGTAGGTCACGAACACCTGGTTGCCATAGGCCATTTCCTGGCGGCCGACGCGTGTGGTGTAGCGCCCACCGGTAAAGTCATGGTTCAGGTCGATAAAGGCCTGGCGCACTTCATTGCGGCTTTCGTCATTGGGCGAGTACAGGTCTTTGCCGAAGGCGCGGGTGTTCTCGACCTGCACGAAGGCGCGCAGCGCATCGTCGAACAGGTGCAGGTCGGCGTGCGCCTGCAGGCGCTGCATCAGGTAGGAATCGTCCTTGATGCCGCGCAAGCCGAAGAACGGTTTGTCCATTGCATCGGCGCGGTAGCGCGCCTCTGCGCCCAATTGCAGCCAAGCGCTGTCGGACAAGCGATGGTAGCGCAGGCCATCGAACGGATCGGTGGCTTTGCCCGGTGCATCCAGAAAGCGGTAGTCCTCGACCCAGCGCGGCGCGCCGGGACGCCCCGGCCGACTGTCCTCCAAGGGGCTGGCAGCCTGTGAAAGCGGAGCGATTGATAACAGCGCCAGGGACAGACATGCCCCCGTCAACGGCTTGGTCATCAGAATATCCTTTCTTGTTGTTGTGAAAATGGATAACTCTGTTAACGATTATTTTGATTAACGATGGTGCCGTCAATAGGCGCCAGCGCATATTACCGCTGCGGCTGCGCGATCAGTGTTCGCTGATCGAACACTTTTGAAACCCCCGATTCAGGGCCGTTGCCTGGCAAAGCCCGTAAAGAAGCGTTTCAGCCACGGGCGCCTGCGATTTGCTTTCCTTGACAAGATCATTAAATAAAAAAATCATGTGGTGCATTCCACCCACAATAATAAAGAGAACCCCATGACACCCTCTAAGCCCTTGCTTGCTTTCGGCCTGCTTCTGCTCGGCGCGAGCCAAGCGTTCGCCGCGCCAACCGTTAAACAACCCAACATTCTGCTGGTGGTCGCGGATGACCTGGGGTTTTCCGACCTGTCTGCGTTGGGCAGTGAAATCGCTACCCCCCACCTGGACAAGCTGCTGGCGGACGGGCGCCTGATGCTGGACTTTCACGCCGCACCCAGCTGCTCCCCCACCCGCGCCATGCTGATGTCCGGCAACGACCCGCACCTCTCCGGGGTTGGCATGATGGCCGAGTCGCGCGGGCGGCTGCCGGCGGGCAGCGAAGTGCAACCGGGGTATGAAGGTGTGCTGGGGGCCAACGTGGCCACGCTCGCCGAGTTGTTGCGCGATGCCGGCTACCGCACCTACATCGCCGGCAAATGGCACCTGGGCATGACCCCGGCGCAGCAGCCGCAGAACCGCGGTTTCGACCAGGCTTATGTACTGCTCGAAGGGGGGGCGGCGCACTTCAAGCAAACCAACATGGGCCTGCTGCCTAACTACAGCTGGACCTTCCGCCACAACGGCGAGCCGGTGGAGCTGCCTAACGATTTCTACTCGACCCGCTGGTTCACCGACCGCCTGATCGACGCCATCGACCAGGGCAAGGCCAGCCACAAGCCGTTCTTCGCCTTTGCCGCCTACACCGCACCGCACTGGCCGCTGCAGGCACCCGACGCGTACCTGGCGCAATACCGCGGCCGCTATGACCAAGGCTATGAGCAGATTGCCCGCGAACGGCTTGAGCGCCAGCGCAAGGCGGGGTTGGTGCCCGCCGACTTCCCGATTGAGCCGCAACTGGAAGGCGTGCCGGCCTGGGCGTCGCTGAGCCCTGAGCAACAGCAGCAGTCAGCCCGCACCATGGAGGTTTACGCAGCCATGGTAGCGGCGCTGGACGCCGAGGTCGGACGCTTGGTGGAGCATCTGCGGGCCACGGGCGAACTCGACAACACCCTGGTGTTGTTCATGTCCGACAATGGCCCGGAAAATGCCAACCGTGTAGACCCGGCGTGGATCAAAAGCAACTTCGACAACCGCCTGGAAAACTACGGCCGGCCCGATTCTTTCCTGATGATCGGCTCGGCCTGGGCCCAGGTCAGCGCCCTGCCCAGCCGCCGCTACAAGATGACCACCTACCAGGGCGGAATTCGCGTACCGGCCTTCGTCCACTACCCGGCGACGATAAAACCCGGGCGCAGCGAAGCGCTCGCCAGCGTCCGCGACATCATGCCGACCTTGCTGCAACTGGCCGGTGCGTCCTTGCCAGGCATCAAGTACCGCGACCGCGATATCGTGCCCCCCCAAGGCACATCAGCTTTGGCTTACCTCGAAGGCAAGGACACCCAGATCCACCCCCGCGACGAGGCCCTGGGCTGGGAAATCAACGGGAATGCCTCCTTGCGCAAGGGCGACCTCAAGCTGTTGTTCGATACCACCGACGCAGCGCCGGCCTGGCGTTTGTTCGATTTGAGCAAGGACCCAGGCGAACGCCATGACCTGGCCCCGCAACAGCCCATGCAAGTGGCCGAACTGCTGCGCGACTGGAAAAGCTACGCCCAGCGCAACAACATCGTGACCACGGCCGAGGGGCGGCCTGTTTCCCCCGCGTTGGTCCGCAAGCCATGACCCCCCGGAGGCTCGGGGGTGTGGTACTCGCCCTCGGCGTGCTTGCCGCCGCGTATGCCGCCTGGCCGGTGCCCCCTGCACCGGCGCTGCTATGCAGCAGTTACAGCGGCGTGCCAGAGCCCCACCAGGGGCCTTGGCGAGACGGTATGGTCCGCGTTGCCGGGGGCACGTTCAGCTTCGGCTCAGACCGCTTCTACAGCGAAGAACGCCCGCCGCACCGGGCCAAGGTCTCGGCCTTCTGGGTCGACGTGCACCCGGTCACCAATGCCCAGTTCGCCCGCTTCGTACAGGCCACCGGCTACGTGACCCAGGCCGAACAGGGCATCGACGCACAGGCCGCCCCCGACCTGCCAGACCCGCTGCGGGTGCCAGGCGCAATGGTGTTCAAGCAAGGCGCGCAGGTGTTGCGGCCCGGCTGGCAATTCGTTGCCGGGGCGAACTGGCGCCACCCCCTGGGGCCCGGCAGCCACTGGCACGATCGGGCCAACCACCCGGTGGTGCAGGTGACCCTGCGCGATGCCCAGGCCTACGCCCGCTGGGCCGGGCGCACACTGCCCAGCGAGGCGCAGCTGGAATACGCGATGCGCGGTGGCCTGCAGGATGCGGACTTCAGTTGGGGCACGGCTGAGCGGCCCAACGGCAACCCCATGGCCAATACCTGGCAGGGCCAGTTCCCGTATCACAATCAAGCGCTCGACGGTTTCACCGGCACCTCCCCGGTGGGCTGCTTCGTGGCCAATGGCTTTGGCCTGTTCGACGCGGGCGGCAACGTCTGGGAGCTGACGCGCAGCGGCTATCGCCCCGGGCATGATGAGGCACGCGACGCCGCCCTCGACCCCACGGGCCCGGCGCTGGGCGACAGCTACGACCCCGTACAACCCGGTACGCCGGTGGTGGTGATCAAGGGGGGTTCACACCTGTGCTCGGCGGATGCCTGCATGCGCTACCGGCCTTCGGCACGGCAGCCGCAGACGGTGTACCTGGCAACGTCTCATGTGGGGTTTCGGACGGTGCGGGCAGCTGCGGCCGACTGAGGCTGCCCAGGTCGCTTGCCGCCTGTGCCAGCCGCTGGGTCGCACGGCGGATCTCGTCCACATCGAGCGAGGCGAAGCCCAGGCGCAAGGCATTTTCGCGGTGGCCGAACGGTGAAAACTGGCCGCCGCCGCGCAGCACCAGGTCCAGCTGCAACGCTTTGGCCGCCAACTGGTCGACATCGATCGCATCGTCGAACGTCACCCACAGTGCCAACCCGCCTTCCGGTGCCTGCACCGCTATCTGCTCGCCAAAGGCATCGCGCAGGCAACTCAACAAGGTCTCCCGACGCCGACGGTACTCGCTGGACACCCGCCGCAGGTGCTTTTTCAGCTCGCCGTCATTGATCAGGTCCGCCAGCATCCGTTGCATGACCGCATCCCCCTGCCCCAAGGTCAGCACCGCGGTACGCTCAAGCACCTCGATCACATTCGGCGGCGCCACGATAAAGCTGCAACGAAAGGTGCTGCCCAACGACTTGGACAGCGAACCGATGTAGATCACATGGCGCTGCGAAGGGTCGCTGGCCAGCGGCAAGTAGGGGCGTCCGGCAAAGTGATACTCGTGGTCGTAATCTTCTTCGATCACGCAAAAATCATGCAGCCTGGCCAGCTCCAGCAATTGCTGCCTGCGTGCGGCATGCAGGCTGACCGTGGTCGGGAACTGGTGATGCGGGGTGAGGTACATCATGCGAACGTCGTGTGCCCGGCACAACGCGTCGACCTGATCGACCCGGCAACCCTCCTCGTCCAGGTCGACGGTAACCAGCCGCGCCCCCAACTGGCGGAATATCTCCCACGCCGGCGGGTAGCTCAGGCGCTCGACCAGCACCACATCACCCGGCTTGAGCAATGCGCTGGCCGTCAGGTACAGCGACATCTGCACGCCTTGGGTCAGGCAGATGTGTTCTGCTCCCACGTTCAGGCTGCGGTTATGGCGCAGCATGTCGGCCAATGCGCTGCGCAGGTATTGGCTGCTGCCCTCGCAGCCATGGCGCACGGTGTTGGTGGTGAAACTGGTGCGCAAGGCCTTGCGGTAATAGCGATGCAACACAGCCTGGGGCAGCAGGCGATGGTCACAGGCGCCGTTATCGAAAAACAGCGCGCCCGGCCGATGGTGCAGCGTCGTCACCTGCTCGCTGTGGGTGAAATACGCCACCGCTGGCGCGTCGTTCAGCGCCAGGGCGAAGGTCGGCGGCGCGCCGCGCGCAGGCAGCGTGCCCGCGGCGAGCCGGGTACTGACGAAGGTGCCCCGGCGCTGCACGCTCTCCAGCCAGCCTTTGGTGACCGCCTCTTCGTAGGCGAGGATCACCGTCTTGCGATTGACGTCAAGCAGTTGCGCCATCTCCCGCGTGCCGGGCAACAGTGTGCCGGGGCGCAGGCGGCCCTCGACGATGGCGGTCACCAGGCCTTCGACGATCTTGCGGTACGAGGCCTGCGGCTGAGCCCCATCGAGCTTGAGCAGCGGCCGCCATTTGCGAAGCTGGACCATGTGAATTATCCAGAACTGGAGGTTCTTGTGGTCCTAGTCTAAACGCAACAATCAGGCCTCTCCAGCCCACCCTTGCGCCCTGAGGTCTGTATGCACGATCGCCATGTCATTGAACTCTCGCCCTCGGGCAAGCGCTTCGAAGCCGCCGAAGGCTTGCTGCTCGATGCAATGCTCGCCAGCGGCCTGTCCGTGCCCTTCTCGTGCCGCCGCGGCGCCTGTGGGTCGTGCAAGGTCAAGGTGGTGGCGGGCCAGTATCGGGCCAAACAACGCAGCGACGACACGCCCGCGCCCTGCTACCCCCTCGCCGCCAACGAGATGCTGCTGTGCCAGAGCCATGCCTGCAGCGACATGCGCCTGGAAATACCCGGCTGGTCAGTGGACACGCCGACCCTGCAGATCAGCGCCCATGTGCTGAGCAAACGCGCCCTGAGCGTGGACATCACCGAACTGGTGCTGCAACCCACGCAGCCCCTCGAGGTACGCGCCGGCCAGTACCTGAGGTTTTGCCTGGCCAACGGCGACAGCCGCTGTTTCTCCATCGCCAACCTGCCAGCGCAGGACCAAGGGCGGTTGGTGTTTCATATTCGTACCCTCAGCGGCGGGCTGTTCACCGCAGGCACCCTGCCGTCCCTGCAGGTGGGCGACGCGCTGCAGCTCGAAGGGCCCGTGGGCGCCTGCACCTGGCAACACGAAGGTGAACGCCCCGTGGTGTTGTTCGCCACCGGCACCGGCTATGCCGGCATCAAGCCGTTGTTGCTGACGGCCCTGTCTGGCACTGCCCAGGTCACGTTGTATTGGGGCGGTTCAGCGCAGGCCGACTTCTATGACAGCGCGTTTCTCGACCAGGCCAGCCAGGCCCATCCACGGTTTCGCTGGCACCGGGTGCTGTCGGCACAAGCCCGCGTGCAACAGGTTGCGCTGACGCACGCTCACCCGTGGGCCGACACCCAGGTCTATGCCTGCGGCAACCCTGCGATGATCAGCCAGGCCCGCGCGCTGTGCCTTGCAGCGGGCGTGCAGGCACACCGTTTTGTCGCCGAAGCGTTTGTACCCAGCGGCGCATCGGTACCGGCGGCCGCGATGCTCGACACGCTGGACCCGGTACTGGAAAAAGTCGGCCCGCGCTACTCGCTGGACGGCATGCTCGCCGCCCGCGAGCAGTCGGTGCGGGCCCTGGCGGCCATCGCCAGCCAGCTGAAAGTCGGCATGACCACCGCCGAGGCGTTGCACATGGCAGGCCAGACGTTGCAGGCAATGGGCGCGTCGCACACCTGGCACCCGACCTATATCCGCTTTGGCGACGACACCATCCGCACACCGCGCCAGGGCATCGACCTGCAGCGCCGGCTGCGTGCCACCGACATCGCCGTGGTCGACCTCGGCCCGGTGTGGGATGGTTATGAAGGCGACTATGGCGACACCTTCGTGTTCGGCGAGCACCCGCTGTATCAGGCCTGCGTCACCGCCCTGCACGAGGTGTTCGAAGAGACGCGCCAAGCCTGGTGCGACGGGCTGACCGGCCGTGAACTGTACGACGTCGCCGAGCGCAGCGCCCTGGCCAAAGGCTGGCAGCTGGAGCGCAACCTGGCCGGGCACCGCATCGCCGACTTCCCCCATGCGCTGTTCGGCCAGGACAAACTGGCCGACCTGGACATCGTACCGAGCGAGATGGTCTGGGTACTGGAGATTCAGCTGTGCCACCCCACGGAGCCGGTCGGGGCGTTTTTCGAAGACATTCTGGTTGGGCAAGCCAGGCCGGCCAAATCTGTGGTGCTTCAGAAACACCAATGAAACGCCTGGAGATTCTATTCGGGGCCACCAGGTGCCTGGCTTGGCATTTTCAGCGCCTATCAGATCGAGCGCCGCCCGCGCGGCGCATCGCGACGCAAGGCCGCTCCTACATTTGTTTCGGGCCAGTCATGTCTGTGCCAGCGCGCGCGAGCCCTTGTTTGTACGGCGCGAAATCGAGGCGGGCGCCAAGGGGCCGCGCGCCAATACTTCAGACGTAACTGGCCCGAAACAAATGTAGGAGCGGCCTTGCGTCGCGATGCGCCGCGCGGGCGGCGCTCGATATCTGCCCCACCTCCAAACCCAAGACAGGCACCTAGCCGCCATCACTCCATCTCCCGACAAGCACATTTGATCGTGCTGCCAGGGCGCCCTACCCCTGGGCCGAGAACAACGCGAACAGCTGGCTGCGAAAGTGGATGCCTAGCCGGTCGAACGCCCGGTTACGGTAAGTCTTCACGGTACTTTCCTTGATGCCCAGGTCGGCGGCGATGCCGGCATGGGTCATGCCCTGTAGCAGGCGGGCACAGATGTTCAACTCTTGCGTGGTGAGCTCGGGGCAGCGCTGCAGCAACTGCTGCTGAGGGTTCTTGACCGGGTTCAGGCTGTTCAGCGCCAGGTGCCCGCGCAACAGCTGCAGCAGCGCCGGGCTGAGCGCTTCGCACATCTGCAATTCCTGGTCGTTGAAAAAACCCTGATCGTGGTGCCGGTAGAGGTTGAACTGCACTGGGCGCGCCTGTTCGTCCAGGTACACGCTGGACAACCGTTCGATCATGCCATTGCGCTGGTAGATCGCCTCGCGGTATGGCCCATGGCGGATGTCCTGGGCCAGCAGGTGGCCGACCTGCCCGGGGGCCTCCTTCAACGGCTCGAACAAGGGGTCATAACGATGGTAGTGCTCGATGTACGCCTGGCCGCAGCGCAGCACCAGGCTGGCGTCAGGGTGGCGGGTGCCGGCCGCCAGCAGCTGCGGCCGCGCGCCGTCCATGCGCAACACGGAAAAATGCTCGCAGGCCGCCCACTGGCCCAGGCAGTCCAGCAACGCAGCGGGAAAGCCAGGCGTGCCCAACGCGCGGGTCAGGTCGCTGAAAGCGCGAATTTGCGCGGGCAAGGTCGATGCCTGTGGGGTGCTGAGACGAATCATGGCGGCACTCGGATATTTATTGTTATTGGCTCGGGCGAACAGCGCCCGATAAATAGTTAACCTATTAACTATCAGTCTGCCGCCAATCCACGACCTTGTCCACCTCACGGGTGACAGCCCTGGCAAACGCGCGTCCGTAAGCTGACCCCGACAACGACAATGATCGGGAACACCCATGAACCAGCACCCACTGAACCTGCGCGTCACGCGCTACGCCGCAGAAGCCAAGGACGTGGCACTGATCGAGCTGCGTGCAGACGATGGCCGGGCACTGCCGCCCTTCAGCGCGGGTGCCCACCTGGAAATCCTCGTCGCAGGCGACCTGCCGCGCCACTACTCACTGCTCAACGCGCCCGATGAACGCGACCGCTACCTGATCGGCGTGGGCCTGGCACCTGATAGCCGCGGCGGCTCGCGTTTCATGCATCAGCAACTGCGCCTGGGCGACACCCTCGCCTGCAGCCTGCCGCGCAACCACTTCGGGCTGGACGAGCACCTGCAACGCTATTGCCTAGTGGCGGGCGGCATCGGCATCACGCCGATACTGGCGATGCTGCGCTGGTGCCAGGCGCACGACAAGGACTGGCGATTGGTGTACAGCGCCCGCAACCGGCAACGCGCCGCGTTCTACGAAACCCTGCGCGCACTGGACCCTGCCCGGGTGCAACTGCACTTCGACGACGAAGCGGGCGGCCATCTGGATACCGCGCAACTGCTCGACACCCTGCGCGATGGCGAGCACCTGTACGCCTGCGGGCCAGCGCCGATGCTCGACGCCTTGCAAGCCGCTGCCGGGCCACGCGCCGAACGCCTGCACATCGAACGCTTCAGCGCCGCACCGGCCAGCACCGAGGGCGACCGTGGCTTCACCGTGCACCTGAACCTCAGCGACCGCAGCATCTGGGTCGCCCCCCAGCAAAGCATCCTCGAAGCCCTCGAGGCCCACGGCGTCGAGCTGCCGTTTTCATGCCGGGCCGGCATCTGCGGCAGTTGCCAGACCCGCGTCTGCGCAGGCGTGCCAGACCACCGCGACCTGATCCTCTCGGATGCCGACAAGGCCGCAGGCCAGAGCCTGATGATCTGCGTCTCGCGTGCCCTGGGCGACAGCCTGGTGCTGGACCTCTGAACCGCCTCACCCTTTTTCAAGGAGCATCCCCATGTCACTGCCCACCAGCAACCTGATTGCGCATGCCCGCAAAGCCAGCGAACCGATGGCCAACCGCGAGACCCCGTTCATCTACAATGAGTGGTATGTCGCCGCCTTTGACGATGAAGTCGGCCGGCACTTGCTGGCCCGGCGCCTGCTCGACCGCCGCGTGGTGATGTACCGCACAGAGGCAGGCGAGCCGATCGCCCTGGAAGACCGCTGCGCGCACCGCTCGTTCCCGCTCTCGCGCAGCCATCTGCAAGGCGACACCATCGTCTGTGGCTACCACGGCTTCCGCTACGACGCCGCCGGCGACCTGACCGAGGTGCCGTCACAGAAAAACTGCCCACGTGGTATTGGCGTACGCCGGTACCCGCTGGTGCGCCAAGGGCCGTTACTGTGGATCTGGCTGGGCGAGGAGGCCCTCGCCGACGCGGCGCAGATCCCCCATCAGGCATGGATCGACGACCCGGCCTGGGCCTGCACCTCCGGGTATTTCCATCACCCGGGCAACTACGTCAGCCTGCATGAAAACCTCATGGACCTGACCCACCTGAGCTTCCTGCATGCCAACACCATCGGCACCCCGGACTACGCCAGCGCGCCCTACAAGCTGGACCTCAAGGAAGGCCATTACACCCTGATCCGCGAAGTGGTGCCGACCACCCTGTCGCCAGTGTGGGGCAAGACCACAGGGCTGGAAGGCTGCCCCAGCGCGGCACGCATTGCCACGTCGGAGTTTCTTTCGCCGGGGCTGCACCGGGTCAGCGTGACCTTCTACGACAGCGCCCAGCCGCTGGAGCAGCGCCAGCAGTTCCACATCCGCACCGCGCATATCCTGACCCCGGAAACCGCCAACAGCCTGCACTACTTCATCGTCCATGGGCGCGACTTCGCCCAGCACGACGAAGCCCTGGGCGAGTACATGCACGAGCAGCTGTTCGCCGCCTTCAACGAAGACGTGGAAGGCCTCGGTGCACTGGAGGCCGCGCTCGACGACCGCGACGACCATCACTACGAAATATCCGTGGCCAGCGACGCCCCTGCCGTCGCCACCCGCCTCTACCTGAAGAAACGCGCCGATGCCGAGCGCCAGCACGACAGCCGCAAGGTCGGCTGAAGGCAGCGCTGGCCGCCGTCCATAACAACAATAAAAGGGACATCACATGTTCAAGCCTGAACCGGCTATCACCTGCCTGCGCCTGGCGCTGGTGGCAGCGCTGGCCTTGCCACTGCCCGCCCGCGCCGACTTCATCGGCGACAGCCAGGGCAGCCTGGAGCTGCGCAACTTCTACCAGAACCGCGATTATCGCCAGCACGGGGCCCAGGCTTCCCAGGTCGGCAACTGGTCGCAAGCCTTCATGCTGCGAATGCAATCGGGCTTCACCGAAGGGCCGGTCGGCGTTGGCCTGGACTACCTGGGCCTGCTGGGGGTCAAGCTCGACTCGGGGCGCGGCCGCAGCGGGGACGGCACGCTGCCCTTCGGTTCGCAGTCAGGCCGGCCGGTGGACGACTTCAGCCACATGGGTGTCACCGGCAAGCTGCGGGTGTCGAAGACCCGCCTTGATGTCGGCATCCTCACCCCGACGCTGCCCGTGGTCTTTCGCGATGACATGCGCCTGATGCCCCAGACGTTCGATGGCGCGCTGCTGCAATCGCAGGACGTCGAGCGGCTGACCCTGACCGCCGGGCAGCTCTGGCGCTCGCGCACCCGTGAGTCGTCGGGCAGCGACCGCATGTACCTGGCCGGGCGCAGCGCCGCGTTCGACAGCGGCGCCTTCGATGTGCTGGGCGCCAGTTATGACGTTGGCCACGGCTTGATCGCCAGTGCCTTTCGCGGCGAGCTGCGTGACGTGTACCAGCAAGACTTCTACGGCCTGGTGCACACGCTGCCATTAGGGCCGGGGTTGTCGCTGCTCACCGACCTGCGTTACTTCGACAGCACCAGCGCCGGCACTGCCAAGGCCGGCAGCGTCGACAACCGCAACTTCAACATGATGAGCACCCTCAGCGTGGGTGCGCACAAGGTCGGCGTGGGCTACCAGCGCATGTACGGCAACGATGCCTTCCCCACCCTGAACGGCTACACCCCGCCCTACACCGCCAACCTGGTCACGATCGGCACCTTCACCAGCGCCGGCGAAGTGTCGTGGCAAGCCCGCTATGACTACAACTTCGCCGGCCTCGGGCTACCCGGGCTGAGCTTCATGACCCGCTACGTGCGCGGCGACGACATCCGCACCCGCGCGGCCGACGGCCATGAGTGGGAACGCGACACAGACCTCGCCTACGTCATCCAGGCCGGCTACTTCCAAGGGCTGGGCGTGCGTTGGCGCAACGCGGCCTATCGCTCCAGCTACGCCAGCGACATGGACGAGAACCGGCTGATCCTCAGCTACACCCTGAAACTCTGGTGACCCCCTTACACCTGCCCTTCGAGGTAACCCCATGAGCCAGACCTTCGAGTCTCTGCAACACGCGCAGAGCACTGCCAATACCCACCGCCAGATCAGTTGGCGGATCATGCCGCTGCTGCTGATCAGCTACGTTTTCGCCCACCTGGACCGCATCAACATCGGCTTCGCCAAGCTGCAGATGAGCAACGACCTGCAGTTCTCCGACACCGTCTACGGCCTGGGTGCCGGGCTGTTCTTCGTCGCCTACGCGATGTTCGGCGTGCCGGCAAACCTGGTGCTCGACAAGCTCGGCCCACGGCGCTGGATCGCCCTGATGATGGTGACCTGGGGGCTGCTCTCCAGCGCCATGCTGCTGATTGAAAGCGCCCACGGCTTCTATGCCCTGCGTTTCGGCCTGGGGGTGGCCGAGGCCGGTTTCTTCCCGGGCATTCTGGTCTACCTCTACCGCTGGTTCCCGGCCGGGCGCCGGGCCTCGATCACCGCCCTGTTCACCCTGGCAGTCCCCATGGCCGGCGTGGTCGGCGGCCCGGTATCGGGCTGGATCCTCGAACACATGCAAGACACCGCCGGGCTGCGCGGGTGGCAGTGGATGTTTCTGATCGAAGGCCTGCCGGTCGTGGCCTTGGGCCTGGTGATACTGGCGCGGCTGGACGGCCGCATCGAAGACGCACGCTGGCTCAGCGACGAACAGAAGCACGCCCTGCGCCAGACGCTGGCCCGTGAAGAAGCACGCAAACAGATCAGTTCCTGGCGCGGGATCTTTGCCAATGGCCAGGTCTGGCTGCTGGTGGCGATCTATTTCGCGGTCATGCTGGCGGTCAACACCCTGGCGTTCTGGATGCCGACCCTGATCCACGGCGCGGGCGTTGCCCACGACAGCCAGATCGGCCTGCTCAGTGCACTGCCCTATCTGGCCGGGTGTTTCTTCATGATTGCCGTGGGGCGTTCTTCCGACCACCACAAAGAGCGGCGCTGGCACCTGTGCGTGCCGATTCTGATGTGCGCGGTGGGGTTGACCCTGACCGGCCTGCAGCCGCAGTCACCGCTGTGGGTGATGACAGGCCTGGCCATTGCCGGCATGGGTGCCAGCAGTGCGTTGCCGATGTTCTGGCAATTGCCTCCGGCCTACCTGGCCGGGCCGATACTGGCGCCTGGGTTGGCCCTGATCAGCTCGCTGGGCAGCGTGGCGGCGTTTGTCGCGCCTTACCTGATCGGCTGGATGCGCGACAACACTCAAAGCGCCAGCCTGGCGCTCTACTTGTTGTCGTTGGTGATCGCCTTGGGCGCCTTGCTGGTGCTGCGCACCTCGGCCGCGGTGGTCAACCCACGCTGAGGCAAGGTACGCAGGCAGGCGTGGCTGGGCCACGCCTGCTTCAAGCAACGGTCTTGTCAGGGACGAACCGCCGTGACTTCGATCTCGACGCGCCAGGCTGGGTGTGCCAAGCCTGCAATCTGGAACGCCGAGCGGGCAGGCAGTACTGGCTGCTTGGCCGCTGGCCCGAAGAACTGGGTGTAGCCGGCCATGAAGCCGTCGAAGTCCATCTTGCCGCCGTTCTCCGGCCCGCCTACCAGGAATACCTGCATCTTCACCACATCCTTGAGGCCCAGACCGAGGTCTTTGAGCTGCTTCTGGATGTTTTCAAGCACATTGATGGTCTGGGCTTTGGTATCACCGAAGGATTCCAGCGAATCCTTGGCGGCGTCGGGGTGGATGACCGACGGAACGGAGCCGCTCAGGTAAACGACTGTCTTGCCAGCAGGCACTTCCACAGCGGCCGAAATGGGGAAACTACCTGCGCTATGGCGCACAACATCCTGTGCATGAACGCTCCCGGCACCGGCGATCGTCAGGGCCAATGCAGCAACGGTCTTGAAAGCGACCTTCATGTGTTTCTCCTAAATGATTACCAAGGGTGATGCGCACGCATCGATGACGCGTGCACGGGTCATTCCATTGTCGTAGCAGGTTTAGAATCGGTACAAGCTAAACGGCTCTGGATCAAGCACTGGCGCCTTGCCCAGCAGCAGGTCAACCGTCAACTCGGAGGACACCGGGCTCTCCGTCATACCCCAGCCGGTCGCGGTGTTGATGACCAGGCCTGGGTACTCTTTGACCGTCGAAATGATGGGGTTCTCATCCGGGGCGATGGCCATGGCGCCGCTCCACTGATCGATCAGCTTCGAGTCGTTGAAGGCAGGGAATTCGACCTTGAGTTTGGCCAGGGATGCATCGAGCTCTGGAATATCAGGGGCCGCGGTCATCAGCCTGTTCTTCTCGAACGGCGACACCTCATCCAGCCTCCAGCTGGTTGGCTGAGTGAACGAGTCGATCAGCTGCTTGTTCAGCGAGATGTGTACCGGGAAGTCGGGGATGGCCAGCAGTGGCAGGTACTTGTAACCATACATGAACGACTCTTTGACCACCGGCGCAACGACAACGCGCGGCGAGGTGGCGTAGGTGCCGTCAGCCTGCTCGCGGAAGTAGATATTCCCCGGCAATGCAACGTTGCCACCCGGTGCGCGGGGCGCAGCGCTGATGATTTGCTGGGATTGGTAGGCAGGCAAGGTCGGCACGTCGACGCCCAGGTTCTGCATGAACAACCGGGACCAGGCACCGCCCGCGACGATCACGCGAGACGCGCGAATGGCGCCCTTCTCGGTCACCACATCAGAGATGGCACCTGCCTGGGTTTCCAGGCCCCTTGCCGCGCAGTGGGTGTAGATACGCACACCCATTTTCTTGGCGTACTCGGCCATGACGTACGACGCGCGCTCGGCGTCCAGGCTACCGGAGTCTTCCTCGAAGCCTGCGACCTTCCAGCTGGAGGCTGAACCGCGCAGCCGTTGATCGAGCTCATTGCCTTGGATGATGCGCGTCTTGAAGGGGATGTCCGAGCCGACTTCGCGGGTTTTCAGATCGATCCACTTTCTGACGCCTTCCAGGTCTTCTTCATCGAAAGGCACTTCGACCCGGCCTTGTGTGCGATAGCTGGTATCCGCACCTACTTTGGCGTTCATTTCACGCCAGCGTTGCTTGGCCAGGTGGTGCAACTGGAACGTCGCATCAGGCATCTTGTAGGTCATGACCTGACCATAGAACCGGCACGACTGCTCGCCGGCAATCTCACCTTTTTCGACGACAACGACGGAGAGGCCACGCTCGACGAGGTTGATCGCGGTCATGAGCCCCAGAATGCCAGCGCCAACGACGACCACGTCCGCTTGCTTGGGCAGCGTGCCCTCGGTGCCCTGTACAAAACCGAAGCGCGGTTTGCCGGGGATCAACCGACCTTCGCGCGTCAGCATAGGCGTCAGAATACCCGCACCCGCCGCAGCGGCCACGACGCCGCCGCCAATCAAAAATTTACGCCTTGTCATTCCCATGACACTTTCCTTTCCAAGCATTCGGTGTGGGTTGCATCAGCCCAGACAATGGGCCATAGGCTGGCCGACAGCCCCCGTGGCCAACTTTGTGGCCATCGCGTCAGGCTGACGGTTCAAATTGAGGGCGGGCATTCTGGTGATGCTGTTCAGACTGTGGAATCGCTGAGGACAAATAATTAGTTCAGGGATTTCGTAACTATCATGGAGGGGACATATAAAGTTGATATGGCGACACGCCATATTAGTTATAGGGGATTAGTTCGGGTGAAGTAACTGGATGGTTAATTGTTATTTGCGTGAGGGCTGCCAGGTGCCTGTCGTGGGATTAGTGGTGGGGCGTACATCGAGCGCCGCCCGCGCGGCGCTTCGCGGGGCAAGCCCGCTCCCACATCTGTTTCGGGCCAGTTATGCCTGAAGCATTGGCGCGCGGCCCCTTTGGTGCCCGCCTCGATATCGCATCGTACAAACAAGGTGTCGCGCGCCTATTTAACAGGACTCATTGGCCTGAAACAGATGTGGGAGCGGGCTTGCCCCGCGAAGCGCCGCGCGGGCGGCGCTCGATCTCATAGGCGCTGTAAAAACCAAAGACAAGCACCTAGCCGCCCTCACCCGATCTCCCGACGTACATTCATTCCCTCAGAATGCCGGTACACTAACGCCCCTATTAAACCCTACAGAACAATCGCCACAACGCATCTTCGGACTGTTCGGTATTGCCCCTGCACTGTCACCCAAGGAAGAGCGGGATGCTGCAAAACCAGATTCAACACCACTACCCCAGGGCACTGGGCCGCTGGCCAATAAAAGCAACCCGCCAACCCCCGACCTTACAAGCGCTGCCTTCAAAAAGCGGCTGAGCAATTATCCAGGCGTTATCGTCGCGTCGGTGATACTTCGCCCCAATGGCAACTTGATCCCAAAGACGCTCCAGCAGAACGGTGTAAAAATACCGCCGCACGCCTGGAGCGTTAACGATTTTCGCGACCTGAACCAATACATGACCGGTGTGATTTTAAGAACCCCCTGATCCTGAAATGACTGGCAGGCGCTCAGCGCCGCACTGATAGCTGGCACTCTCAAGGCTGGCTTCAAACGCTTCAAGCCCCGCGTACACCTGCTGCAACCCACTGATCTGCGCCATCACTTCAAGCTTCTTGTCGGCAATGGCCTTGCCCACCAGCGCCCACGGCAATGCTTGCCCACGGTGCCCCTGGAGGATCGCCTGCATTTCCTTGAGTTTGAAGCCCAACTGCTGCGCGCATTTGATGAGCGTCAGCAGCTCAACGCTTTGCTGGTTGTAAACGCGGTACTTTCCCTGACGCTCGGGCGGCGGCAGCAGGCCAATCGCTTCATAGTGGCGGATGGTCTTGACCGTGGTGCCCGACAGCTGGGCGGCTTTGCCGATGTACATGAACGTCCTTTTTCGTTCGGGTGCGCCGCATCTTCACATAGCGCTGCCGGATCGGGAACCACCCGGGCCTGGTCAGCGGCTGGCGATACTGTTGGCCTTCGTAAGCCAGGCTTCGCGTTGCCGCGGGCTGGAGCCGAGCAGCGGCCCGAACGTCAGGGTCTTCAAGGGTTTTATGCCGCAGAACTGCAACGTCGTCTTGCGTACCTGATGAAGGCCAGGCATGCGGTAAACCCATCTGTAATACCACGGGGGAGTGTCCATCGTTACCAGCAGATGCGCCGTTCGCCCTTTCAGGCGTTGCTCGGGGAAGGCCTTGCCTGCGCGGTACTGGAAAGCAAAACCGGGCAGGAACACCCGGTCGAAAAAACCTTTCATCAAAGCGGGAATGCCGCCCCACCAAATCGGGTAGATGAAGGCCAGGTGCTCAGCCCAGGTGATGTCTGCCTGGGCCTTGAGCAGGTCGGGCTCCAGTGGCTGAACCTGCCTGTAGCCTTCGCGCAGCACCGGGTCGAAGTTCAAGGCACCAAGGCGTAACACCCGTACATCATGCCCGGCACTGCTGGCTGCCTCGACGTAACGCGCGGCCAAAGCACCGCAGAAACTATCGCCAGAAGGGTGGCCCAGCACCACCAGTACGCGCTTACTCATCATGACCACATCCTGAACGTGAAGCCTTCAGGGTAAAGGCTGCCCGTAACAGGAGAGTCAAGGCCAGCCAGGCCGTTACTGCGAATCCAGATGGTTGATGCACACCACCTTGGGCTGGGTCATGTCTTCATAGGCAAAGCGCACCCCCTCGCGGCCGAGGCTGCCGTACTTGAAGCCGCCAAACGGCATGGCGTCGAAGCGGTAATCGGACGAGTCGTTGATCATCACGCCCCCCGCCTCGATCCGCCGCGCCAGCTTCAGCGCCGTCGACAGGTCCCGGGTAAACACTCCCGCATGCAGGCTGTATTCCGGCGCATTGGCCAGGGCAACGGCCTCATCCAAGGTGTCGAACGGCTCAAGGATCGCCACCGGCGCGAACACTTCCTGTAGCCAGATACGGCTGCTGTGGCTGACCTGCTCCAGCACAGTGGGCGCATACAGGGCGCCTTGCCGGCGATGGCCACAAAGCAGCGTTGCACCCTGCCCCAGCGCCTCGTCCACCCACTGCTCGGTGCGACGGGCCGCCTGTTCGGTGACCATGGGGCCGACATCCGTTTCCAGGTTCGCCGGGTCCCCCAACTGCAACGCCTTGGACTGCGCCACGAACTGTTCGCGGAATGCCGCGTACACCGCGCGCTGCACGAGGATCCGTTGCGTGCCGATGCAGTTCTGCCCCGCCGCCCAGAAGGCACCCGAGACACATGACTCTACCGTCTGCTCCAAGTCGCAGTCCGCCAGCACCAGCACAGGCGCATTGCCGCCCAGGTCCATGGCAAGTTTTTTCAACCCTGCGCTGCGGGCGATCGACTCGCCGGTGGCAAAGCCGCCGGTGAAGGAAACCATGCGCACCTCGCGCAGTTCGACCAGCGCCTTGCCCAGTTCGACACCGCCGGTGGCGGTAGTCACCACGTTTTCGCCGAGCCCGGCCTGTACCAGGCAATCGACCAGTTTCAACGCCGACAGCGGCGCCAGTTCGGACGGCTTGAGGATCACCGCATTGCCACCGGCAATCGCCGGGCCCAACTTGTGCGCCACCAGGTTCAGCGGGTCGTTGTAGGGTGTGATCGCCACAATCAGCCCCAGCGGTTCGCGGCTGAACCAGCCCTGGCGGGCCTCGGAGCCTTCATAGGCTTCGAACGGCACCACTTCGCCGGCATTACGCCGCGCCTCCTCGGCGGACAGCTTCAGCGTGTTCACACAGCGCTTTACCTCCTTCTGGGCCTGACGCAGGGTTTTACCGGCTTCGGCCACGATCAGCTCGGCGAACGCGGCAGCATCGGCTTCCACCAACCGCGCCGCCTCTTCCAGAATGCGCGCGCGACGGTGCCGGGGCATTGCTGCACTTTCAAGACACCCCGCCCGTGCACGCGCCAGCAAGGCGGGCACTGCACTGGCGTCCAGGCAGGGCACACGTCCCACCAGGCGGCCGTCAAAGGGGCTGAACACGTCTATGTGGCTTGGCGCTACAGCGTGAACACTGGCCATGCGAGATACGCTCATAAAGGCTCCGTTACTGACGGTGGGTGGTGTGCAGGGCAATGATGTCGGAGAGCAAGGCGTAGGCCGTCTCGATGCGCCCTGCGCCCGGCCCGGACACCGTGACAGCACCCAGCAGCCCGGTGTCGAACGACACCGCATTAATTGCGCCGCTGATGCCGGCAAGCGGATGCTCAAGTGGCAGCAAGCGGGCTTCGACACTCGCAGACACCGCACCGTCAGCCGCCTTGCTGGCAGCACCGATCAGCTTCCAGCACTGGCCTGTGGCCTGCGCCTTGACGATGTCCGACGCGCTGATGCCGCTGATGCCCGAGCACGTCACATCGCTGACGCTCAAGCGTGCATCCAGCAACTCATTGGCCAGGATCACCACCTTCAGGCGCACGTCATAGCCTTCGACGTCGGCCGTCGGGTCGGCTTCGGCATACCCCAGCTGCTGCGCCTGGGCCACCGCATCGGCGAACGACAAGCCGTCTTTCATGCGGGTCAGGACATAGTTGGAGGTACCGTTGAGAATGCCCTCGAAGCCTTGTATCTGCGCACCCGCCAGGGCCTGCTTGGCCAGGCGAATCACCGGCGTGCCGCTCATCACTGCGCCTTCGTATTCGAACGCAACGTTGTGCCGCTGGGCCAGCGCCTTGAGCTCGGCACCGTGCAAGGCGATCGGCCCTTTGTTGGTGGTCACCACATGGATGCCGCTCTCCAGCGCCCAGCGGCAGAAGGTGGCGGCCGGCTCACCATCGACCGGGTTGGTGAAGGTGGCCTCGGCGATGATGTCGGCGCCGGACTGCTTGATGACGGTTTCGTTGAACGCCTCGGCGGTGCCGCCTGGCAGCTGTGCAAACGCGCCCTTTTCGGCTGGCAAGGCCGCCAGTGCGGCAGCGTCCAGGCCATTGCGGTCGACCAGCGAGCCGAGGAACAGGTCGGTGACGCCGACGATTTTCAGGCTGAAGCCGAGGGTGGCCTGCCAGCTGTCGTTGCTCGTTGCAATCAGTTGGGCCAGGCCTCTGTTGACACCGCCAAAACCTACCAGGGCAATTTTGTATTCAGTCACGAAGGCGTTCCTTTTTGCTGTTGTTTGATGGGCTCAGCGTACGAGGTGGCGGCGGGCAGTAGAATTGGCCAAAACGCCGTATTTATTGGGCGATCTGCACAGGCTCGCAGGCCCGCGAATGGGGCCACGCGGTAGCTGACACCGGCTTTGCCGGTGTTCGCGGGGCAAGCCCGCGCCCACAGGGTCGCTGCGTAATCAATGAGATAAATTTTGTTCGGGGGGATAGAAGCAGGGTTAAAAGACGGCGGAGAGGACGAAGGAGGTGACGGTGTTTTCAACACCCTTGATGCCGGCGATTTCTTTCCACACGGCGTGGACCCGCTCCGGGGTAGCGGCATCGACCCTCAGCATCAGGTCAAACTCGCCGCTGAGCACTTCGCACTGCACCACCTCGGGGATGCTCCGCAAGGTGGCCAGCACGTCGTCACCGCGCATGCGGTCGTAGCGATAGACGAAAATCACCGCACTGATCAACGACGATGGCCGGCGGGCGTCCCCCAGCCTAACCGTATAGCCCTGTATCGCACCGTCGCGCTCAAGCCGTTCGATACGCTGGCGCACCGCATTGCGCGACAGGTTCACCTTGGCCCCGAGCTCGGCGTGGGCGATGCGTGCGTTGGCGGTCAGTTCGGCAAGGATGCGCTCGTCCAGCGGGTCGAGAATACGCTTCATGCGGGCCTCGACTGCGCCGCCAGCAAGGCCTTGCACAAGCCATCCAGGTCACCCCGATGCAACGCCGGTGGGCCCTCTTGCACCGGTGGCAGGCAGGCCAGCTCACCCTCCCAGACACCCAGCTGCGCCAGCAGCGCGGCAGACTTGCTTGGCGCGATCTGGCCCAGGGTCACCATCGGCGCACCCAGGCTGCGCCGATGCATGCGGCCCGCCAGTGCGCCGACGGCCGTATGAGGGTCGACCAACGTTGCCGCTTGCTCGCGCAGGGTGATGACTTCGCGGCGTACTTCGGCTTCGTCCACCGCATAGGAGTCGAACAACACCCGCGCCTCAAGCCATTGCGCATTGCCGATGCTCAATTCACCACAGGCCTCGAAATGCTCCATCAGCGCTGCGACACGGCTGCCGCTGCGCCCATACAGCTCCCAGATGAAGCGCTCCAGGTTCGAATACAGCGAAAAGTCCATGGCCGGTGACGACGTGCGCTGACTGGCATGGGGGGCGTAGCGGTTGCGATGAAGGAAACGGTGAAGGGCATCGTTGCTGTTGGTCGAAACGATCACCTGATTGATCGGCAACCCCATTTTCTGCGCAATGAAGCCGGCGTAGATTTCCGCGAAGCTTGCCGCCGGTACGCTGAATGCAACCGGCCGGGTGCCGCCACCCAATTGCAGGGCCGCGTGGAAGTAGAACACGATCTGCGCCAGCACCCCTACCCAGTTGGTCGAGTTGAAACACACCGGTATCAAACCCTCCAGCGGCCAGGCACGAAACAGCCGTGCTACCAGGGTCTGACAGTCGTCGAAACTGCCCTCCACCGGCAGCAGCTGAACACTGGCGGGGTCCGCCGCCTGCAAGGCGACAAGGCGGTCTGCCGGGATCTCGCCCTGCGGGTAGAGAATGGCCAGGCGCACATTGGGCCTGGACGCAAAGGCCTCGATCGCGGCAATGCCGGTATCACCATTGGTGGCCCCGACCACCAGTGCCTCGCCGCCGGAGCGCGTCAGAAAGTGGCTGACCAGCCGTGCCTGGAGCTGCGCGGCGAAGTCCTTCGAGGTGCGTGTGGGGCCATGGAACAACTGCAGGATCCATTCGTTATGGCCAATCTGCTGCAAGGGTGTGATCGCGCGGTGGCTGAAGGCCTGGTAGCTGTCGCTGAGCAGCACGCGCAAGCACGGGTCATCAATGGCATCGCCGACAAAGGGCGCGATGACCCGCCAGACCAGCTCATCGAAGGGCAGCCAGGACCAACTGGCAATCGCCTCAGGGCTGATTACCGGCAAGTACGCCGGCACATACAGCCCGCCATCGGCGGCAGGCCCCGACAGCACGACTTCACGGAAGTCCGCTCGCACATCAGCGTTGCGGGTACTGACGTAATGCATGAAAACTCCCCAGGGTTACGAAGGCCGGTGCGCGTGTGCCACCAGCCAGGATGAAAACAGCGCAGCATCGGGCGGCAGTGGCCGCCCTTGCTCGCGTACCAGGTAAAACGATTCGCTCGCTTCGATGCGCTGGCTGAAGGGTGCGACCAGTTGGCCGTCCCTGAGCAGATCCTCGACTACGGACGATCGCGCCAGCGCCACCCCCTGCCCCAGTTCGGCCATGCGGATGGTGGACACCAGCGTGTCGAACTGCAGCCCCCGCGAGTAGTCGACATCGTCCGCGCCTACCCGCTTGAGCCAGTAGCCCCAGCCCTCCTCGTAGCCCAGCACATGCAGCAGCGGGTGGTGCCTGAGGTCGCGCGGCTGGCGAATGGGCGAGCGCGCCATCAGCGCCGGCGAACAGACCGGCACCAGCACGTCCCAGGTCAAGCGTTGGGCATGCAGCCCGGGCCATTCGCCATTGCCCCAGCGCACCTCCAGGTCGTCCTCGCCATCCGGCGCCTTGACCCACAGGTTGCTGATATAGCGGATGTCGATGTGCGGGTGCTGGCGGCTGAAGTCGGGCAGCCGCGGGGCTAGCCAGTACTGCAGGAACGACAAGCTGCCGCGCACCTTCACCGGCCCGCGCTGGTGCTGACCGAAGATCTCGTTGGTGCCCACCGCCAGGCGGCTGATCGCATCCTGCACCACCGGCAGGTAGGACTGCCCCTCTTCGGTCAGGCCCAGGCCCCTGGGCAGGCGCTTGAACAAGGCCACGCCCAGGTGGTGTTCGAGTTGCCGGATCTGCTGGCTCACCGCCCCCTGGGTGAGGTGCAGCTCCTCGGCTGCGTGAGTAAAGTTCAAGGCGCGTGCCGACACTTCGAAAGACCGCAGCCAGTTGAGCGGCGGCAGGGTTTTTTGCTTCATCGACACGACCTCGTTCACAGTGGGGTCCGTGCATCATGAACCGGAAGGCTCAGCTCACGCCAACACTCGAACCTGCCGGCGCCAGGGCCGCCAGCCGCTGTGCACGCTTGTTGCGGGTAACCCAGTAGACGAAGTAGCACCAGCCAATGAACGGGATGCCGAAGTACAGGGCGACGCGTTGTTCGGGGTCGAAGGCGATGCCGACACAGGCCAGCACGCAGCAGGCAATCGCGCCCAGCGGCACCCAGGGGTAGCCGCGCACCCTGAAGTGCAGGTCTTCGACCCGCCCGCCATTGGCCACGTAATGGCGGCGGAAGGCGATCTGGCTGCCGGCAATGCTCATCCACACCACCACCACCGCCAGGCCGGAAATCGACACCAGCGCCAGGTACACTGTGTCCGGTGCCAGCACGCTGCTGAGCAACGACGCCGCGGCCCCGGCCATGCTCAGCACGATCGCGTTGACCGGCGTGCCACGCGGCGACAGGCGGGCGAAGCACTTGGGCATATGGCCCTGGTCACTGAGCGTCCACAGCATCCGCGAGGCCGCGTACAGCCCGGAGTTGGCGGCCGACAGCAAGGCGGTGAGGATCACGAAGTTCATGATGTCTGCCGAATACGGGATGCCGATCAGGTCGAAGACCATGACGAACGGGCTTTCGACCAGGCCTGCCTGTTCGCGCGGCAGCAAGGTGGCCAGCACGATGATGGTGCCGACGAAGAACAGCGCCAGGCGCACGACCGTGGTCCGAATGGCCTTGGGCACGCTCACCTGCGGGTCTTTTGCCTCGCCGGCGGCAATGCCGATCAGTTCGGTACCGGAAAACGCAAAGGACACCGCCAGAAGCGTCATCGCAATCGGCAGCACGCCGGTCGGGAACAAGCCCTCACGGGTGAAGTTGGACAGCCCGATACCCTGCACATGCTGCACATCGAAGAGGCCGAAGATGGCGCCAGCGCCGATGGCGATGAAGGCAATCACCGTCAGCACCTTGACCAGCGACAGCCAGAATTCGGTCTCGGCGAACAGGCGCACCGACACCACGTTGCTGACCAGTACCGTGATGGCGAACAGCGCGCTCCAGATCCACACCGGCGTGTCGGGAAACCAGCGGACCATCAGGATGCCCGCCGCGGTAAACTCCGAGCCGATGGCCACGGCCCAGGTCAGCCAGTACAGCCAGGCCACCGTGTAGCCGGTGCCTGGCCCCAGGTAGCGGGTGGCATAGCTGCTGAACGAGCCGGTTTCGGGCATCTGCACCGCCAGCTCACCCAGGCAGACCATGACCAGGTAGACCATCACCGCGCCGACGCAATACGCGATCACCGCGCCCAGGGGGCCAGCCTGGTTGACCGTGTAGCCCGAGGTCAGAAACAGGCCCGTGCCGATCACCCCGCCCAGCGCCAACATGACGATATGGCGGGTGTGCATCTCTTTCTTGTACCCGGCCGCGTGGGCCGACGCCGGCTTTGATTGTTCGGTGGACATAATCGAGTTCTCATGAAGTGGCTGGCAATCGACCGGCAAGCGGCCCTGGGGCCGACCCCGTCGATGTGTCAGCGGCTGTTATTGTTATGGCTTTCATGAATCAGGAAGGGCGCGCCCAACGCCTCAGGTCGACACTTCAACGTGCCGATCGCAGCGGTCGCTGCCCTGCCCCTGCTGGGCGCGCACTGTCGCGAACGCCTGGCGCAGGTCTGCCAGCAGGTCAGCGGTATCCTCGATGCCGACCGAAACCCGCACCAGGCCTTCGGAAATGCCCAGTGCCTGGCGCTCTTCCAGGGTGTTTTCCACGTGGCTGGTTGTCCGTGCCGGCCCGTAGATGGTTTCCACTGCACCGAGGTTGCCGGCGCGGTGGGCATAGCGCAGCTTAGGCAGCAGCGCGACGACGGTGTCCATCCCGCCTGCCAGGACGAAACTGACGATCGCGCCAAAACCGCGCATCTGCGCGTTGGCGATCGCGTGGCCGGGGTGCTGCGGCAACCCGGGGTAGTTGACCGCCTCCACCAGCGGCTCGGTGCACAGGTATTCGGCCAGGGCCTGGGCGCTGGCCTGTTGCTGACGCAGGCGCAGCGCCAGGGTCTTGATGCCGCGAATGATCAGGTAGGCGGAGAACGGGTCCAGCGAGGCGCCGTTGATTTCACGGTAGTGACGCACCTGCGCCATCAAGGTTTCGGCGCCGCAGACGACACCGCCCAGCACATCGCCATGCCCGGACAGGAATTTGGTCGCGCTGTGCACCACCACGTCGACGCCCAGCAGCAGCGGGTTCTGGTTCAGCGGCGTGGCGAAGGTGTTATCGGCAACCACCAGTGCCCCCACACGCTTGGCGGCGGCTACCAGCCGGCGGATGTCGAGGATTTTCAGCGTCGGGTTGCTCGGCGTCTCCAGGTAGACCACATCGCAACCGCGAGCGATTTCACGCTCCATGGCTTCGCTGTCGAGGGTGTCGCACAGCGTCACCTCGATGCCCTGGCGGGGCAGAAACTCTTCGAAGATCTTGTTGGTGCCGCCGTAGCTGTCGCGGGTCGAGACCACACGCTTGCCGTTGCACAGGAAGGTATGCAGTACACCGCTGATGGCGGCCATGCCGGTGCTGAAGGCCACGGCCGACTCGGCGTGTTCCAGGGCGCACAGTTTGTCTTCAAGGACCGCAACCGTCGGGTTGCTCATGCGGCTGTAGATGAAGCCAGGTTGTTTGCCCAGGGCGATGTCGTACCAGGCGTCGATGTCCTGGTAGCCGTAGGCGGCACTGGCGATGATCGGGGTTTGGGTGGCGTTGTAGGGGTGCTCGACCTGTTCACCCTCCCACACCACCTGGGTACCGATACCGGGCTGCACGCCGTGGGCGACCTTTGCTTGGTTATTCATGTAATTGTCTCGCATCGATGAAACACGACGGTGTTTCGACTGGTCTGCGAGGACTATAGAGCGCACATACGCCCCTGAAAAACGATGCAATAAGGGCCTTAGGGGCGCTTTTTTTAATGACTTCTGGGGGGCCGCTTTGCGGCCCATCGCGGCACAAGGCCGCTCCCACACTGGCCGCACCTACCCTGTGAATATGGGCATACACCGTCAATGTGGGAGCGGCATTGCGCCGCGATGGGCTGCGCAGCAGCCCCGGCGTTTACCGAATCGCGTGCAAGGCTTGCTGGTCGGCATGGTAGGACGAGCGTACCAGCGGCCCCGACGCCACATTCCTGAAGCCCATCGCCACAGCCTGCTCGGCGAACCAGGCAAAGGTATCCGGGTGCACGAACCGCTGCACCGGCAGGTGGCTGCGCGAAGGCTGCAGGTACTGCCCCAGGGTCAGCATGCCGACCTGATGCTCGCGCATGCGCTGCATCGCTTCCAGCACCTCCTCGTCGGTTTCCCCCAGGCCCAGCATCAGCCCGGACTTGGTCGGCACCCCGGGCACCCGGCGCTTGAAGTTCTCCAACAGGTCCAGCGACCACTCGAAGTCCGACCCCGGCCGTGCCGCCTTGTACAAGCGCGGCACGGTCTCCAGGTTATGGTTGAACACATCCGGCGGCGCCTGTTCGGTGATGGCCAGGGCCACGTCCATGCGCCCCCGGTAATCCGGCACCAGGGTTTCCAGCTTCGTGCCCGGCGACAGCTTGCGGATTTCGCGCAGGCAGTCGACGAAGTGCTGGGCACCGCCGTCGCGCAGGTCGTCACGGTCCACCGAGGTGATTACCACGTACTTCAGGCGCAGCTCGGCAATGGCGATCGCCAAGTGCTTCGGCTCATCGGCATCCAGCGGTTTCGGCCGGCCATGGCCGACGTCGCAGAACGGGCAACGCCGGGTGCAGATGTCGCCCATGATCATGAAGGTCGCCGTACCACCGGAAAAGCACTCGCCCAGGTTCGGGCATGAGGCTTCTTCGCAGACGCTGTGCAGCTTGTGCTTGCGCAGCAGCGCCTTGACCCGGGCGACCTCGGGTGACGTGGCGATTTCCACGCGGATCCAGTCGGGTTTGCGCGGCACTTCCTCGGTGGGCAGGATCTTCACCGGTATGCGCGCCACCTTTTCGGCGCCGCGCAGTTTCAAGCCGGCTTGCAGGGGCTGCGGGCGCGTGGCCGCAGTCAGGGTCTGGTTCATGTTCATGCTCCGCCAGTCAGGGCTTCATCCACGGTTGCTTCATCCACGAGGCTTCATCCACGGCCGATTCAGGCGCGGTAGACCGGATATTCCGCACACAGCTTGGCCACCGACCCGGCCACCTGGGCCTCGACATCGGCATCACCAAGGTGGTCGAGGATGTCGCAGACCCAGCCCGCCAGGGCCACGCACTCTGCAACCTTGAAGCCGCGGGTGGTGACGGCCGGAGTGCCGATGCGCAGGCCCGATGTCACGAACGGCGACTGCGGGTCGTTGGGCACGGCGTTCTTGTTGACGGTGATGTGCGCGCGGCCAAGGGCGGCGTCGGCGTCTTTTCCGGTGAGGCCCTGGCGGATCAGGCTGACCAGGAACAGGTGGTTGTCGGTGCCGCCGGACACCACGTCGTAACCGCGTTCGATGAACACCTGGGCCATGGCTTGGGCGTTTTCGATGACCTGTTGCTGGTAGCGCTTGAACTCAGGCGCCAGCGCTTCCTTGAAGCACACGGCCTTGGCGGCGATGACGTGCATCAGCGGGCCACCCTGGGCGCCAGGGAATACGGCAGCGTTGAGCTTTTTCTCGATCGCTTCGTTGGACTTGGCCAGGATCAGGCCGCCACGCGGGCCGCGCAAAGTCTTGTGGGTGGTGGTGGTGACCACGTCGGCGTACGGCAGCGGGTTGGGGTACAGGCCAGCGGCAACCAGGCCGGCGACGTGGGCCATGTCGACGAACAGCAGCGCACCGACCTTGTCGGCGATAGCGCGAAAGCGTGGGAAGTCGAGGGTCTTGGAGTAGGCCGAGAAGCCGGCAACGATCATCTTTGGCTTGTGCTCGACCGCCAGGCGCTCGACTTCGTCGTAGTCGATCAGGCCGGTGTCGGTGTTGATGCCGTACTGCACAGCGTTATAAAGCTTGCCCGAAGACGACACCTTGGCGCCGTGGGTCAGGTGGCCGCCGTGGGCCAGGCTCATGCCCAGGAGGGTATCGCCAGCTTGCAGCAGGGCCAGGTACACCGCGCTGTTGGCGGAAGAGCCAGAGTGCGGCTGGACGTTGGCGTAATCGGCACCGAACAGCAGCCTGGCACGTTCGATGGCCAACTGTTCAACCACATCGACGTGTTCGCAGCCGCCGTAGTAGCGCTTGCCCGGGTAGCCTTCGGCGTACTTGTTGGTCAGCTCGGTGCCCTGGGCCTGCATCACTTGCGGGCTGGTGTAGTTCTCCGAGGCGATCAGCTCGATATGGTCTTCCTGGCGCTGCACTTCGCGGCTGATGGCCGCTTGCAGTACAGGGTCGAAATCGGACAGGGTCAGGCTTTTATGGAACATGCGTGTGCTTCCTTGTTGTTGTGGGCAGGCAAGGCCCGGACCGGGACCGGGTCCGGGCCCGAGCGGTCAGGCATCCTGGTAGAGCGACAGGGGTGGGCAGGCGCACGCCAGGTTGCGGTCACCGTAGACGTTGTCCACGCGCCCCACCGGCGGCCAGTACTTGTTATCGCGCAGCGCTGGCAGCGGGTACACCGCCAGCTCGCGGGCATAGCGATGGGGCCATTCGCCGACCAGTTCGCTGGCGGTATGCGGTGCGTTCTTCAGCGGGTTGTCGAGCTTGTCGAGGGTGCCGTTCTCCACCGCGCGGATTTCCTCACGGATACAGATCATGGCCTCGCAGAAGCGGTCGAGCTCTTCCTTGGACTCGCTCTCGGTTGGCTCGACCATCAACGTGCCCGCCACAGGGAAGGACATGGTCGGGGCGTGGAAGCCGAAATCGATCAGGCGCTTGGCCACGTCTTCGACGCTGATGCCACTGCTGTCCTTTAGCGGGCGCAGGTCAAGGATGCACTCGTGGGCCACCAGGCCGTTCTCGCCGGTGTACAGCACCGGGTAGTGCTCCTCCAGCCGCCGGGCAATGTAGTTGGCACTCAGAATGGCCAGCTGCGAGGCGCGCTTGAGCCCTTCCCCACCCATCATGCGGATGTACATCCAGGTGATCGGCAGGATGCTCGCGCTGCCATAAGGCGCCGCGCAGACAGCGCCCTCTTTGTGCGCCATGTGCGCGTGGCCGGGCAGGAACGGCGCCAAGTGCGCCTTGACACCGATCGGGCCGACCCCGGGGCCGCCGCCGCCGTGGGGGATGCAGAAGGTCTTGTGCAGGTTCAGGTGCGACACGTCACCACCGAACTTGCCCGGCGCGCAGAGGCCGACCATGGCGTTCATGTTGGCGCCGTCCAGGTACACCTGGCCGCCGTGCGCATGGATGATGTCGCAGATGCGGGTGATGCCCGCTTCGAACACACCATGGGTCGAGGGGTAGGTGATCATCAGCGCGGCCAACTGGTCGCGGTGCTGCTCGGCCTTGGCTTGCAGGTCGGCCACATCGACGTTGCCACGCTCGTCGCAGTTGACCACCACCACACGCATGCCGGCCATCTGAGCCGTGGCCGGGTTGGTGCCATGGGCCGACGACGGGATCAGGCACACATCGCGGCCCGCTTCGCCGCGGCTGGCATGGTAGGCGCGGATGGCCAACAGGCCTGCGTATTCACCTTGGGAGCCGGCGTTGGGCTGCAGCGACATTGCGTCATAACCAGTGGCCTCGCAGAGCATGGCCTGCAGTTCATCGGTCAACTGGCGGTAACCGAGTGACTGTTCGGCCGGGGCGAACGGGTGCAGGTTGCCGAACTCGGGCCAGGTGATCGGGATCATCTCACTGGCGGCGTTGAGCTTCATGGTGCACGAGCCCAGCGCGATCATGGTGCGGTCCAGGGCCAGGTCCTTGTCGGCCAGGCTACGCAGGTAGCGCATCAGCGCTGTTTCAGAGTGGTAGCGGTTGAACACCGGGTGCTGTAGGAACGCGGTTTCGCGCAGCAGTTGCGCCGGCAGGCGATCGCCACTGTCAGCGGCCAGGGCGGCGAAATCGGGCAGCGCCTGGCCAGGGGCGGCGAACACCTGCCACAAGGCCTCGACACTGGCCTGCTCGCAGGTTTCATCCAGCGACAGGCCGACGCGGGTCTGGTCAATCAGGCGCAAGTTCAACTGCGCACCGTGGGCGGCGGCCAGCACCTCGGCCACAGGCTGGGCAGTCACCACGCTAACGGTGTCGAAGAAGTGCGCCTGCTCCACCAGGTGCCCAAGCTGCTGCAGCCCTTGCACCAGGATCGCGGTCAGGCGGTGTACCCGCCGGGCAATCTGCGCCAGCCCCGCGGGGCCATGGTAGACCGCATACATGCTGGCAATGTTGGCCAGCAGCACCTGCGCGGTGCAGATGTTGCTGGTCGCCTTCTCACGACGGATGTGTTGCTCGCGGGTCTGCATGGCCAGGCGCAGGGCCGGCTTGCCGAAGCGGTCGATGGACACACCGACCAGGCGGCCAGGCATGTCGCGCTTGAACGCATCGCGGGTTGCAAAATACGCCGCGTGCGGGCCACCGAAGCCCAGCGGCACGCCGAAGCGCTGAGCGCTGCCCAGCACCACATCGGCATCGAATTCACCCGGTGGGGTCAGCAAGGTCAGCGCCAGCAGGTCGGCAGACACCGCCACCAACGCACCGACGGCATGGGCGCGTGCTACCAGGCTGCGGTGGTCGGCGATGGCGCCGGTGCTGGCCGGGTACTGCAGCAGCAGGCCGAAGTACGGCTCAAGGCTTTGCCACTGCAGCGCCGCTTCATCACCGATGACCACTTCTATGCCCAGGGGTTGGGCGCGGGTGCGCAGCACGTCGAGGGTCTGCGGGTGGCAATGGTGGGAGGCAAAGAATGCCGGCGCCTTGCTCTTGGCCAGGCGTTTGCAGAAGGTCATGGCTTCGGCGGCGGCGGTGGCCTCGTCGAGCAAGGAGGCGTTGGCGATCTGCATGCCGGTGAGGTCGCTGACCAGGGTCTGGAAATTGAGCAGCGCTTCCAGGCGGCCTTGAGAAATCTCTGGCTGGTAAGGCGTGTACGCGGTGTACCAGGCCGGGTTTTCCAGCAGGTTGCGCAGGATCGGCGTCGGCGTATGGCACGGATAGTAACCTTGGCCGATGTGGTTGCGAAACAGCTGGTTCTTCGCGGCGATGGCCTTGAGTGCTGCCAGGGCTTCAGCCTCGCCCTGCCCTTTGCTCGGCGCGAGCACGCTGGTGCCCTTGATGCTGTCGGGGATGACGCTGTCGATCAGGGCATCCAGGGTGTCGTGGCCGGTCAGCGCCAGCATCGCCTCGATGTCGTGCTCGCGAGGGCCGATGTGACGTGCGATGAACGCGTTATCCGTGGTCAATGCGACAGGTGCGTTGGTCATGTCGATACCCTGGTTCAGGCGTTGTCGGCCAGGAAGCGCTCATAGCCTTCCTGGTCCATCAAGGTGTCGAGGTCGGCGATGTTGGCGACCTGGATGCGGAAGAACCAGCCGTCCTTCATCGGTGAGGCATTGACCAGTTCCGGGTCGTCGGCCAGGGCCTGGTTGACCGCCACCACGCTACCGTTCAGGGGCATGCTGATGTTGCTGGCGGCCTTCACCGACTCCAGCACCGCGACTTCATTGCCCTCGGCGTACTCGCCCGGCTCCGGCAACTGCACGAACACCACATCACCCAGCGCCTCCTGGGCATAGGTGGTGATGCCGACGGTCAACTCGCCAGTCGCTTCCAGACGCAGCCATTCGTGCTCGGGGGTAAAACGCAGCGTGCTCATGGGTCTTCCTCTCTTGTTATCAGGTGGGTCCCGGTCCAGGACTGAAACCACAAGAGCAAGGGCGATGCCAACTTGTATAAAGCCTTTAATTTCAACTAGTTAGTTGAACATCGAGGTCATTTTCAAACGGCTTCTGCGGAACGAAACAGCTCCAGTGCGTCGCGCCGAGAGGCGCCCTTGAAGGGGCGTGCCAATGAATGTGGGGGCCCCGTTCCAGTGGAGTGCATTCACTCCACTGGAACGTATTGGCACCAGGGCGGCTACGCGGGCCGGCTGGCGATGCCGTATTTGCGTAAGCGCTGGCCGATTGCGGTGTGCGAGGTCTGCAGGCGCGCAGCCAATTGCCGGGTCGAGGGGTACGTCGCATACAGGTTTTCCAGCAGGGACTTTTCAAACCCCTGCACCGCTGCTTCCAGGCTGATGACCGCTTGGGCGTCAGGCTGCTGGCTGCTCAAGGCGGTGCCGGCCAGTTCCAGGTCGTCGCAGTCGATCACCTCCCCTTCGCTGATGGCTGCCGCACGGAACACCACGTTCTGCAACTGGCGCACGTTGCCCGCCCAGCGGTTGCCCAGCAGCAACGGGTGGGTGGCCAGCGCCAGCCGGCAGGGCGAGCGCTGGATCTGCGCGCAGGCCTGGCGCAGGAAGTGCTCGGCCAGCAGCAGGATGTCCTTGCCACGCTCGCGCAAGGGCGGCACCTTCAGGTTGAGCACGTTGAGGCGGTAGTAGAGGTCTTCGCGAAAGCTGCCTTCGAGCACCATGTTTTCCAGGTTGCGGTGGGTCGCACAGACCACTCGGACATTCACCCGCACCTCACCGCCGCCGCCCACCCGACGGAAGCTGCCGTCATTGAGAAAACGCAACAGCTTGGCCTGCAGGTAGGGCGACATCTCCCCCACCTCATCGAGAAACACCGTGCCGCCATCGCCCAGCTCCAGCAGGCCAGGCTTGCCGCCGCGCTGGGCGCCAGTGAAGGCGCCGGCGGCGTAGCCGAACAGTTCGCTTTCGGCCAGGCTCTCTGGCAGTGCAGCACAGTTGAGCGCCAGAAACGACGCATCACGCCGGGCGCTGAGGGCATGGCAGGCACGGGCGACCAGCTCCTTGCCAGTGCCTGTCTCACCCTGGATCAGCAGCGGCGCTTCAAGGCCGGCCACTTTGTGCAGGCGCACCTTGAGTTCCTTGAGCGCGGTCGAGTCACCAAGCAGCCCGTCCAGCCCTTCACCAGGGTCGTGCAGCAACGACGCCAGGCGCTCGCCGATGCGGCTTGGCGGGTAAAGGGTGAGCAGGCCGCCGACCAGGGCCTCGGCACCGCCACTGATGGGCGTGGCTTCCAGCAACAGCGCCTGGCCCTGGAAACCCACCTCGCACATGGGCAGGCGAAAGCCCTTGTCGATCAAGGTTTGGGCCAGGTCTGCCTCGGCAAACAGCCGCGATAACGGCTCACCAGCCGGCTCGCGGCCAATCAGGCTGACCAGCGTGGGGTTGGCCAGCAGCACATGGCCGCCAGCGTCCACCGCCAGCACCGGGTCACTCATCGCCGCCAGCAGCGCCTCCAATTGCAGGCGTCGGCGATGGCCGGGCAGGAAGTCGACCAGCTCGACCGCCTGCACACCGGCCACCCGCAACAGCGCAGCATGCAGTTCGTCCAGCACCGCCTGCTGCAGCGCCGGGGCGTCGATGTAGACGTTGGGCGGGATCATTTCCACCGCATCCAGGTTGAGGTTGCGCGCCCCCAGCAGTGCCAGGATTTCCTGGGTGATGCCGACGCGGTCGATGAAGGTGACGTGGATTCTCATCGTGATTCCCTGGTTGGCAAAACGACAACAGGGGGACGGCGCACACTGCGCTGTCCCCCTGGGTAAACGTGACGTTGGCGATCAATCCGCTTCGAAGGACAACGCAGTGTTCCCCTGTCTTTTCTGGCGGACGGACCGGTAGAACAGGCCCAGCAGCGCGAACCACACCGGCATGGCGAACAACGCCATGCGGGTGTCCGCTTCCAGGGCCAGCAAGCCGAGGATGAAGGCGAAGAACGCCAGGCACACCCAGCACATGATGGTGCCGCCCGGCATCTTGTATTTCGACGCACGGTGCAGGTGGTCGCGCCGCTTGCGGTACGCCAGGTACGACAGCAGGATCATCGACCAGACGAACATGAACAGCAGGGCCGACACCGTGGTGATCAGGGTGAAGGCGTCGAGCATGTTGGGCACCAGGTAGATCACCAGCGCACCGGCGGTCAGGCACACACAAGAGAAGATCAGGCCGTTGGACGGCACGGCGCGGCACGACAGTGCGCTGAACGTGCCCGGTGCATCACCTTCCATCGCCAGGCCGTAGAGCATGCGGCTGGTCGAGAACACGCCGCTGTTGGCCGAAGACGCCGCTGACGTCAGCACCACGAAGTTGATGATGCCTGCTGCGGCGGGTAGCCCGGCCAGCACGAACAGCTCGACGAAGGGGCTCTTGTTGGCCACCACATCTCGCCAGGGGGTAACGGCCATGATGGCGATCAACGCCAACACGTAGAAGACGATGATGCGCAGCGGAATGGAGTTGATGGCACGCGGCAGGTTGCGTTCCGGGTTCTTGGTTTCGGCAGCCGTGGTGCCGACCAGCTCGATGCCGACGAAGGCGAACACCGCAATCTGGAAGCCGGCGAAGAAGCCCATGAGGCCATGGGGGAACATCCCGTCGTCGTTCCACAGGTTGGCCAGCGTGGCGACGTTGCCAGCGGGCGACTGGTAGGCTGCCGCCACCATGTACACCCCAGTGCAGACCAATGCGCAAATGGCCACGATCTTGATCATGGCGAACCAGAACTCCAGTTCACCGAACATCTTCACCGTCATCAGGTTGAGGCTCAGCAACAGCCCGACGCAGCCCAGCGCCGGCAACCACAAGGGAATATCCGGGAACCAGAATTGTGAATAGGCGGAAATGGCGATCACATCGGCAATCCCGGTGACAATCCAGCAAAACCAGTAAGTCCAGCCCGTGAAAAAGCCTGCCCACGGGCCTAACAAATCGGCGGAAAAATCGATGAACGACTTGTACTGCAAGTTGGACAAGAGCAGTTCGCCCATGGCCCGCATGACGAAAAACAGCATGAAGCCGATGATCATGTAGACGAAGATGATCGAAGGCCCAGCCAGGCTGATGGTCTTGCCAGAGCCCATGAACAGGCCGGTGCCAATCGCACCGCCGATGGCGATCAACTGGATGTGGCGGTTGGAAAGATTACGCTTGAGTTCGTGCGTGTCACCCTCAGGCGGACAGTGACCCTGCGGCAGGTTATTCATTGTTATTTACCTTGCTAGTTTAATTGTTTTTATAACGTCACAAGTTCAACTTTCTGCCCGGATATGCCGTGGAGCATCCGGACGAGCACAAGGGAATCAGCAAGGACTATGCCAAGGAGTACAGGCCACTAAACACGGGGTTTTGTGCAACTATCATCTTTTGCCACTGTAATGAAGCCACTCCAGTGGCAAGGCTAAAGGGCACGGTGTACGACACCGAGGCGTCGTATACCGTGCCCTGCCCTGCGCTGTATTGATATCACTACAATGGAGCGCTATCAGTCCAAGCCTTGCTTTAGCGTCTAAAACAGGTGTGCCCCCGCGAATACCGGCGAAGCCGGTGCCATACACCGCGCCGCGCCATTCGCGGGGCGAGCCCGCTCCCACAGCAATAGCGCGTCCGCTGGGGTTCCTACAGTCCGTTCTAGGGATGTTTCAACCTGTGCGCACCTCGCGCCGTGGTGCGCGGCTGCGCTGTTGATCCTGCCAATCCTCTACCAACCCGACCGGCACATCGGCCGGCGCCAGCGGCTCGCGCCCGCGCACCAGGTCGGCAGCGCGCTCGGCGAGCATGATGGTCGGCGCATTGAGGTTGCCGTTGGGCTCGCTGGGGAACACCGACGAGTCGATCACCCGCAGCCCCTGCAAGCCATGCACACGCAACGCCGAGTCGACCACCGCCATGGCGTCCTCGCCCATGCGGCACGAGCCACAGGGGTGCATGGTGCTTTCCATGTTGGCACGCACGAAGGCATCGATCTGCTCGTCGGTCTGCACCTGCGGCCCCGGCGCCAGCTCCTCGCCGCGGAAGCGGTCCATCGCCGGCTGGGCGATGATCTCGCGGGTCAGGCGCACGCAGCGGCGGAAGCCCTCGCGGTCCTCTTCACTTTGCAGGTAGTTGAAGCGGATTTCCGGGTGCTGGTAAGGGTCGGCAGACAGCGCCCGCACATGCCCGCGGCTCTTGGGTTTGTTCGGCCCGGTCAGCACCATGAAACCATGGCCTTTGAAGGGTTTGTCGCCGTCATAGCGCATCGCCGCCGGCAGGAAGTGGAACTGAATGTCCGGCCAGCGCAGCCCCTTGGCCGAGCGGATGAAACCACCTGCCTCAAAATGGTTGCTGGCGCCCAGGCCATCTTTGAACAGCAACCAGCGCAGGCCGATCATCGCCTTGCCCAGCAGGCTCATCTTGCCGTTGAGCGTCACCGGCTCCTTGCAGGCGTACTGGATGTAGATTTCCGAGTGGTCCTGCAGGTTCTCGCCCACACCCGGCAGGGCATGAAGCATCTTGATCCCGGCCTTTTTCAGCACCGCCTCGGGGCCGATACCCGAGCGCTGCAGCAGGTGCGGCGAGCCGATCGGGCCGGATGCCACCAGCACTTCGCGGCTGCAATGAACCGTGTGGGTCTGGCCGCCTTCGTCGTACTCGACCCCAACCGCCCGCTTGCCATCGAGCAGGATGCGCCGGGTCATGGCGTGGGTCACGACGGTCAGGTTCGGCCGGCTCATGGCCGGGCGCAGGTAGGCATTGGCGGTGGACCAGCGCACCCCGTCCTTCACGGTCATGTGCATGGCGCCGAAGCCTTCCTGCATGTAGCCATTGCAGTCGTCGGTCTTGATGTAGCCGGCCTCGGCACCGGCTTCTATCCAGGCGCCGTACAGCGGGTTCTGCATGTTGTTGCCGTTGTTGGTGGCCAGCGGCCCGGCGCCACCGCGGTAGTCGTCGCCGCCGAACTTGAAGTTTTCGGCGCGCTTGAAGTACGGCAGGCAGTTGCGATAACCCCAGCCGTTCGCGCCCAGGCTTTCCCACTCATCGAAGTCGCAGGCATGGCCACGGATGTAGACCAGGCCGTTGATCGAGGACGACCCACCCAGCACCTTGCCTCTTGGGCAGTGCAAGCGTCGGCCGTCCAGGTGGGTTTCGGCGGCGGTCTCGTAGCGCCAGTTGTACTTCTTGGTGTTCATCGGCAAGGAAAACGCACTGGGCATCTGGATCAGCACACTGCGGTCGCTGCCGCCGAACTCCAGCACCAGCACCGAGGTGGCAGGGTCTTCGCTGAGGCGGTTGGCCAGGACGCAGCCGGCAGAGCCTGCGCCGATGATGATGTAGTCGTATCGTTTGTTCATTGTTCTAGTCCTGTACGCGAAGGCCTGCGGCCTCGATGGTGCTTTCATTGCCCTTTGGGTAGCCGCCCCAGCCCAGGCGCGTAGCCAGCAGACGGGTCAGCCCGTAATGCACCAGCCCGGCCAACAGGCAGGACGGCAGCGAGGCGGTGGCGAAGGTGAAGAAGTCGGTATGGGCCAGGGTCTGCGGGTTGAACACCACCACGTAGATGGCAAAGCCTGCCACCAGCGCCAGCAGCGCGATGGGGTTGAAACCCTTGCAGAAGCGCAGCGGCGAGCCGCTTTGCTCGGCATACAGATGGCGTAGGTTCAGGCGCTGCTTGCGCAGGAAGAAGTAATCGGCAATGCCAATGCCGGCCAGGGCGCTGTTCAGTGCCGACGTCCACACCAGGAAGATGAAGAAGCCGTCGTAGATACCCGGGGCCAACAGCACGATCACCACCGGTATGATGCAGAACAGCCCGATCAATACCCCCCAGCCCAGGCTGCGCAAACGCTCCCCGGCCAGTTGCCGCAGGCCGATCACCGCGGTGTAGAGGATGTTGACCATGCCGGTCAGGTTGGCCAGCGCCAGGAAGCTCAGGGCGATGACGCCGAATGTCATGCCGCCGGCCAGCCGCATCCAGGCCGTAGGGTCGCTGCTGCCCAGGGTGGTGGCGGCGAACAGGCTGACCGACTCGCCCAGCGAAGCAGCGCCGAAGATGCCCACCAGGTTGGGCCAGAAGGCCGTGCGCTGGTTGCTGCACAGGCGCGACAGGTTGCCGATGTAGGGCCACCAGGAGAACCCTGCGGCGATGTTGATTTCCACCGCGATCATGAAGTTGACGTGCGGGTTTTCGAAGGGTGGCTGCAAAGGCGGCATCGCCAACAGTTCGCCGAAGCTGTAACGGCGGGAGATGAAGTACATCAGCGCCAGCATGATCAGGATCAGGCTGGGCGCGATCACCGCGCTCAGGCGGCGGATCATGTCGGGCCCGCGCATGGCCACCAGCGCCGCCAGCACGATGGCCAGCAGGGCCCCGGCGGTCACCAGCCAGTCGCCGGCGTCGGGCTCGCTGTGCTGTACCAGGGTTTCCAGGTTGTCCAGCGCCCGCCCGCACATCAACCCCAGCACCGCCAGCCAGCCCATGGTCAGTATCACCACCGAGAGGATGTACACCAGGCGGCTGCCATTGACGCCGAACATGCTGCGCAGGAAGGTGAACTGCTCGACGCCATATTTGCCACACGGCAGGCAGGTGGACGATGCCGCCAGTACCACGCCGATGATGTTGCCGATGATGATCGCGGCAATCCCTTGCAACGGCCCGACGAACAGCGCGGTGGCACCGCCGATCAAAAACACCCAGGTGGCCACCGCCAACGCCGAGTTGGCGTAGGCATAGCCCCAGAAGCCCCAGACCCGTTCACCCGGCAGCAAGGGCGTGTCGCCGCGTTCGGCGGCCAGGCGAAATTCCTGCTCTCTGGCCCGGCTCATGGCTGGCCCCCCAGCACATACGCGCCGACCACCATGACCAGGGTCAGCACGGCAAGGGCGATGACGTCCGTTGCCTTCAGCGCGCCGGGCCAGTGCGCCCTGCCCTCCAGTTCTTCATAGGCGCGCAGGCGCCGTTCCAGGTCTTGTGCACGCTCGGTATCCACTTGGCTGTTCATGGGCATCACCTCGACGGGTTCTTGTTCTTGAAATTCGATGCGTTCGTGTTGCCTGCGTCGCTCGCCAAACCAGGCGACGCAGGCCGGCCCTGTCCCTCAGGGCAAGGTGATCCAGACCGCCTTGGTCTCCAGCAGAAACTCCAGTTGTTCGGCGCCCATGTCCTTGCCATAGCCCGACTGCTTGTAGCCACCGAACGGCATGGACGGGTCGAGTGTGCTGTGGGCATTGACGTAGACCGTGCCGGCACGCAGGCGCGGGATCAGCCCGTGGACCTTGCCCAGGTCGTTGGAGTAGATCGCCGCCGCCAGGCCGTACTGCGAATCGTTGGCCAGCGCCAGCGCCTGTTCCTCGGCGTCGAAAGGCATGGTTACCAACACCGGCCCGAAGATTTCCTCACGGACGATGCGCATGTCGTTGTTGCAGTGGGCAAAGATGGTCGGCTGCACGAAGAAGCCAGCGCCCTCGACCGGCTCACCGCCGTAGTACACCTGCGCCCCTTCGGCCTTGCCCAGGGCGATGTATTCCAGCACCCGCTGCTGTTGCTGGCGCGACACCATGGGGCTGATGAAGCAGTCCGGGTCCAGCCCCGGGGCGATCTTCAACGTCGCCGTGTAGCGCGCCAGCGCTTCGAGGAAGGCCGGGTAGACACTGCGCTCGACATAAGCACGGGTACCGGCATCGCACACCTGCCCCGAGTTGAAGAACACACCGTTGGCGACCGCCTCGGCCGCAGCAAAGATATCGGCATCGGCGAACACGATCACCGGCGACTTGCCGCCCAGTTCCAGGGTCAGGCGCTTCATCTGGTCCATCGCCGCCTTGCCCACCGAGCAGCCCACCGGGGTCGAACCGGTAAAGCTCAGCTTGTCGATGCCCGGGTGGCTGGACATCGCCGTGCCCACCACGCTGCCGCGCCCGGTGACAATGTTCAGCACACCGTCGGGGATGCCCGACGCCTGCACCAGCTCGGCAAAGCGCAAGGCCGACAGTGAGGTCAGCTCCGCCGGTTTGACCACCACGGTGCAGCCGGTCGCCAGCGCCGCGCCGAGCTTCCAGGCCATGGTTTGCAGGGGGAAGTTCCAGGGCACGATGGCCCCTACCACGCCGACGGCCTCCTTGCGGGTATAGGCCAGGTAGTTGCCCGGCAGCGAAGGCTCGACGGTGCGCCCATGGATCTTGCTGGCCCAGCCGGCAAAGTAGCGCAGCGTATCGACGGTGCCCTGGATGTCCACGGCACGGGCCTGAGCGACCGACTTGCCCATGTCGATCGACTCGATCTGCGCCAGCTCATCGCCATTAGCCTCGACCAGGTCGGCCAGGCGATGAATCAGGCGCTCGCGCTCCAGCGGCTTGAGCTGGCTCCACGGGCCGCCATCGAATTGCGCGCGGGCGGCACGCACCGCACGGTCCAGGTCGTCCGGGGTGCCCATGGGGATGCGCGTCAGCACGCCCTCGGTGGCCGGCTCGATGACCTCGGCGCTGGCACCATCACTGGCCTCCAGCCAGGCACCGCCGATGAACATGCGCTGGGGCTTGCTGAGAAAACGCTGGGCGGCCTCTGAAACCCCGAAGGCCTGCAGGTAGGCTTTTACCTTGTTGTCCACGGTACAGTCTCCGGATCAGCGGGCGTTGGCGCGCGCGTGGAAGATGAAGCCGATGCTGTTCATCAGCAACTGCGCGGCAAGAATCGAGGTCACGCCTGCCGGGTCGTAGGCCGGGGCCACTTCCACCAGGTCCATGCCGACGATCCGCCCCTGGCTGCGCCGGGCCAGCGCCTGGATGATCTCCAGTACTTCGTAGTAGAAGAATCCGCCATGGCTCGGTGTGCCGGTACCTGGGGCGATGGACGGGTCGAAACCGTCGATGTCGATGGTGATGTAGTAGTCGCGGCCTTCGGGGATTTTCGCCATCACGCCTTCACAACCCAGGCGGCGCACGTCGCGTACCGAAAGGATCTGCGAGCCGGCGTCGCGCGCGGCGTCGTAGTCATCGCGGTTGGAGGACGACACGTTGCGGATGCCCATCTGGGTCATGCCGACGATGTGGTCCAGCTCCGAGGCGCGGCGCAGGGGGCTGCCGTGGCCGTAGCGCACACCATGGCGCTCGTCGACGAAGTCCAGGTGGGCATCGAAGTGCACGATGTGGATCGGCCCATGGCCTTCGAAGGCCTTGATCACCGGCGCATGGATCGAGTGGTCACCGCCCAGCACCACCGGCATGGCGCCGGCCTTGAGAATCTGGCGCACGGCCGACTCGATGTTGGCATTGCTGCTGGCCATGTCGGTGTGCACGATATCGGCGTCACCGACATCGACCATGCGCAGTTGGTCATCGGTCAGGTAGGTGGCGTCATCTTCGAAGTCGTAGGCGCCGGCATGGCCGAACGAGAACAGGGTTGATGCCTCGCGAATGCCGCGCGGTCCGAAACGTGCGCCAGAGCGCCATTGGGTGCCCATGTCGTTGGGCGCACCGAGGATCGCCACATCGGCGTCGATGGCATCCCAGTCGGTGCAGATGGGCGATTTGGCGAAGGTGCAATGCCCGACGAAGGGCAGGTTCAGGCGGCCGGATTCATAACCGTGCTTTGCCATGTTCAGGTTTCTCCACTTATTGTTCTGGTCAGGAGACGGGGCGACTGCTCGACCGCCGTTGCAGCCACTATGGCGGCAGGCCAACAGCGGAAAAATGCGCAAGTGCAGATGCATACATCGGGCAACCCGAAGTATTCGCCCGAATGCCAAAGGCCCGCCGGCATTTCCAGGCGCCAGGCATTGCAGTGATCACGGGTGCGTGGTTAGCTTGAAAAAAAACAATGGCCGGACGCTCATATCAGCCAGCGCGATGTGACGCAGCGATGTGAAGCACCGCCAGGAGGCCACAGTGATCCAGCTCCACGATGTCGATCTGAAGCTTCTCAGGGTGTTCACCACCATCGTCAGGTGCGGGGGCTTTTCCGCCGCGCAGGCAGCACTCAACGCCGGCCAGTCGACCATCAGCGAACAGATGACGCACCTGGAAACCCGCCTGGGGGTCAAGCTTTGCCAGCGCGGGCGCAGCGGCTTTCGCCTGACCGAACAGGGCGTGGCCATCCATGAGGCCACCTTGCGCCTGCTAAGCGCGGTGGAGAGTTTCTGCATGGATGCCGACGTGCTCAAGCAGCACATCAGCGGCAAGCTCAACCTGGGCATCATCGACTCCACCCTGACCGACAACGCCTCGCCCCTGCCGCGCACCACCCAGCGCTTTGTCTCACGCGGGCACGATGCCCACCTGCACATTTACATCGGCGCCCCGGCGGAGCTCGAAGAGCGGGTACTGGACAGCCGGCTGCACCTGGCCATCGGCCACTTCCCGTTGCGCGTGCCGGGGCTGTCGTACCTGCCGCTGTACGACGAAGCCCTGGGGCTCTACTGTGGCCGCCGCCATCCGCTGTATGCCAGCAAGGCGGCCAACGGCCGCCTGCTTGAAGAAGTTCGCCAGTGCCACATCGTCGTGCGTGGCTACATGCAGCAGTACGACCTGGAGCAATTGGGCATCAGCAAGGCCGCCGCAACCGTGGAGAACATCGAGGCAGCGGCGATCCTGATCATTTCCGGCGCCTACATCGGTTTCCTGCCCGTGCACTTCGCCGAGCAGTGGGTCAAGACCGGCGAAATGCGCCGCCTCGGCGCCAGCACACTGGACCTGACCTCCCCCTTCGATGTAATCACCCGGCGCGGCGTGTCGCCGCCACCGATCCTGCGGGCGTTTCTTGAAGACCTGAACACCTGCATCCACCAGGCTGGCGTCTGACCACGCTCGGCTTACCCTGTACTACGGCTTCCCGCAAGCTGCCCCTCGATCCAGTCGATGAAGGCACGCACCTGGGGCCGCTTCAACTGCTCCTTGCGGGCGACCAGGTAGTAGGCAAAGCGTGACGGCCAGGGCCGATCCACGGCCACTACCAGGCTGCCGTCACGCAGCCCGTCCTCGGCATGCTGCGCCTGGACCAGGGCGATGCCTTGACCGCTCGCGGCCGCGCGCAGCAACAGCAGCTCCTCGTCAAAGCTTGGCCCACGCCGGCTGCGGCTGTCAGGCTCGAAGCCGTGGGCCTGCAACCACAGCGTCCAGTCGGCACGGTCGGCATCCTGCAGCAGCGGGTACTGCAGGCAATCTACGGGTTCATCCAGTGCCGGCCCACTGGCGAGCAGCGCCGGGCTGCAAACGGGTAGCAGCACGGGCGCCAGCAAAGGCATCGACTGCAGCCCCGGGTAGTCGCCCAGGCCATGGCGCAGGGCAATGTCGACACGCTCACGCTGCAGGTCGACCAGTGCCGCGGTGGCCTCGACACGAACCTCGATACCAGGGTGCAGCGCGCTGAAGCTACTGAGGCGCGGCACCAGCCAGCTGGACGCGAAGGAAGGTTGCGTGCTGATGGTGAGGGTGCTGGCCCGTGCCAACGCTTCAAGGTCGAGCAAGGCGCTCTCGATTTCGCCGAAACCGCGCGAAACGCCGGGGTACAGGCCCGCCCCGGCCTCGGTGAGCTGCACGCCATGGCGGCTGCGTGTCAGCAGGGTGACGCCGAGGCGGTCCTCCAGTAGGCGAATCTGCTGGCTGATGGCTCCCGGCGTAACCCCCATGCGCTCGGCGGCAGCCTTCAGGCTGCCCAGGCGGGTGGTTTCGCTGAAGGCGCGCAAGGCAAGCAGTGGCAGAACGGCACCCATGGAATTCCTCGATTTAGAAAAACTAACGCTGGCACAAGAAGCAATCGTTTTAGTATCGCGCTCGATCTGCATAGCATAGCGCTCAGGCCAAACAACTTGCGTTAGTTTTCCTGAGGTTATTCGACATGCATGATCCCTCACTGGTGCTGTACACCGACAGCTCGCCCAACGGCTTCAAAGCCACCATCGCTCTCGAAGAGATGGGCCTGCCCTATCGCCTGGAGCATGTTCGCATCGAGCACGGTGAGCATTTGCAACCAGGCTTTCTCGCGCTCAACCCGGCAGGCCGCATCCCGGTCTTGGTCGACCATGCTGCCAACATCGTGCTGTTCGAGTCTGCTGCCATCTTGCTGTACCTGGCACAGCTCAGCGGCCAATTGCTCGACCCCGCGCCGCAGCCGCGCTGGGCGGCGATCACTTGGTTGATGTACCACAGCGCCAGCATGGGGCCGCTGCTCGGCCAGCGCGTGCACTTCGAATGCTTCGAGGCCACGCCCAACCCTGCGGCGCTCAAGCGCTACCGCAGCCTTACCGAAGGCACCTTCAGCGTCCTCGACCAGCAGCTTGCCACCCAGCCATGGCTGGCCGGAGAGCGCTATTCGATCGCAGACATCGCGACCTTCGCCTGGCTGCACATCGCCGCCCTGGTGGGCTTCGACTTCAGCCCCCACCGCCACCTGACCCGCTGGTACCGCCTGGTCGAGCAACGCCCCGCCGTGCAACGGGGTATCCGCCTGCCCGCCCCGGCCACTGGCCCATGAAATCGCTCAATCAAGGAACGGCCGTGAACCCTACAACTCCCACCTGCGGCGCCAACGCCAGCGCCTTCGCCCAGCACCCCGGCTACCGGCGCATGTTCGCGCCCGATCAACTGACCTTGGGCATCTTCATGCCGCTGCGTTTCTACGACGGCAACATGCAGGCACTGGCCGGGCAGGCACGGCTGGTCGGCGACATCGACCGCCTGGGCTTTGCCGCCGCCTGGGTGCGTGATGTGCCCTTGTTCGACCCGACCTTCGGTGACGCCGGGCAGGTATTCGACCCGTTCACCTACCTGGCCTACCTGGCCGCGCAGACTCAGCGCATTGCCCTGGTGACCGGCAGCGCGATCTTCGCCTTGCGCCACCCGATCGACTTGGCCAAGGCCGCTGCCACCCTCGATACCCTGTCGGGTGGGCGCCTGGTGCTGGGCATCGCCTCGGGCGACCGGCCCGTGGAGTTTCCAGCCTATGGCTTGGACCACGACAGCCGCGGCGAGCGCTTTGCGCAAAGCGTGGACTACTTCCGGCAACTGTTGGCCGAGCACCCTGGGCCGATCCAGTCGCCGCTGGGGCAACTCGGCAGCGCCCGGCTGCTGCCAAGGCCAGTGTCAGGGCGCATCCCACTGGTGGTGACCGGCTCGTCACGCCAAAGCCTGCAGTGGCTGGGCGAACACGCCGATGGCTGGCTCACTTACCCCGACGCCACCCATAACGTGCTTGGACCACGACGGTTGGCCGAAAAAATCCGCGCCTGGCGCGCAGCGATACCGGGCGGTGGTTTCCGCCCGCACATGACCAACGAATGGATCGACCTGGACGACGACCCGAACTTCCCGCGTACACCGCTGCAAGGCGGCTACGTGCTGCGCACCGGGCGCAACGGGTTGATCGACCTGCTCGGCGAGTGGCGCGAGGCCGGGGTCAACCATGCAGCATTGGGGGTGCAGATGGCGCGGCGCCCGGCCCAGGACATCCTTCAGGAACTGGCAGAAGAGGTACTGCCGCTGTTTCCGGCGCTGGCAGGGCCAGCACCGCATTCGCAGGACTGGTAGCGCGCTGCTCAGTTGCACAGTGGGTCGCGCAATGAATCGGCAATGTGCGTGTGCAGCGCATCGGCTGCGCGCGAACCTGCAGCGTCTCGGCTGCGGGGTATTGGCATGAGCAGCTGACACAAGTGACTTGCCTGACATCGAACTGCTGTGCGACTGGGGAGCTGTCAGCTTAGGGTCGAACGTGGCCAATCGCGAGTGGCTGCTTTCGACTTTCCAAACATCGCACAACGAGATCAGCTGCCTTGGCCAGCTATTTGCCCTGCCCCATTCTGCTCATCAAAATTGATCCTGTCTTAGGGCGCGATCCAACCCGCCTGCCAATGTTCGCCTTGCAGAATGAAGCGTGCCCGCTGGTGGATATCCTGGGTAAGGTCGAGCCACTCAATTTTTCTCAGGTGGACAGTCACTAACGCGAAGTTTTCGAAACCCTCCAGGTGCGTTTCATAGGCTGATGAAGGTGCAGAGATCGCCTCACCGGGGATGCTTCCATGGCGAAAGAGTGCTTGAGTTCTTCCTCGTGCCTGCTCCCAGTGCTTGGTAAGTAACGAAACATCCGACACAGGTTCACCTCGGCCTTTCATCCGCAGCTGAAGCTTGCCGGATGGGTCGACGGAGGTTATGCCGACTCTAGGTTCGGCAAGTATCTCCGCGCATTTTGCCGACCGCTTGTCCGCATAAAAGATGATCGACTGCGTAGATTCATCCGCATGGCGCAAGACCACAGTGCTTACCTTGGGTTGCCCTTCAGCATTGACGGTTGCCAGTTGCATCAAGCGAAAGGGATTGGGAATACCGCCAACAGGTAGAGATAAATCCGACCATACCTTGGTCAATATCAGATCAAGCATGGCAATCGCCCAAAAATGAAAAAGGGCCGCGAACGGGGTGCGGCCCGGAGGCTCAGACGCTGCGGGTAAGGCCGCCGTCGACCTTGATGTTCTGGCCGGTAATGTAGGCTGCCCCTTCGCTCGCCAGGAAGGCGATAGTGGCGGCAATCTCCTCACTCGTGCCATAGCGCTTAAGTGGCACACCTTCTCGACGCTGCTCGGTAGCAGGGAGACTGTCGATCCAACCCGGCAGCACGTTATTAATGCGAATGTTGTCAGCGGCGTACTTGTCAGCAAAGATTTTGCTGAACGACGCCAAACCGGCACGGAAAACTGCCGAGGTAGGGAAGAGTTCGCTTGGTTCGAACACCCATGCAGTAGAAATGTTGATTATTGCACCGCCGTTCTGGCGCTGCATGTACGGCGTCACCAATCGCGTAGGGCGAATGACGTTGAGCAGGTAGGTCTCCATACCCAGGTGCCAGTCTTCGTCGCTGATCTCAAGGATCGGTGCCCGCGGGCCATGGCCGGCGCTGTTAACCAACACATCGATACGGCCCCATTTCTGAATGACTGCATCGACGAGGCGCTGCAGATCTTCGTTTGACTGGTTACTGCCGGTTACGCCGATACCGCCTAACGCTTGCGCCAGGGCCTCCCCCTTGCCAGAGGAAGAAAGAATACCGACCTTGAAGCCGTCGGCAGCCAGTCTACGTGCTGCTGCCGCTCCCATGCCGCTACCACCGGCAGTGACTATTGCTACTTTTTCTACTGACATACATCCTCCTGAGTGAGGCGTGGATGGGTGGTTGGTGAAATGAGACTAGCACCGCTCAGCACCGCTCAGAGAGACAGCAACGCTTGTTCATGTCAGTAGATAATCTATAGCCTCGCCTGTTGTCATTGGAACAAGCCCTTGAGTCCGCGCGTGTCGATTACGGTATTTTGCGGGCCGATTGGCGTGCATGACGGGCCGTTATCGACCCATTGCGGACGTCCGTCAGAGACTGCTTTCGGCTCATACCCGTCGTTCAGAAGGGGCCGCAAAGGCCTGAAACAGACTGTAGGCAATACTAGGGCGGTCTCTGAAGTACTGCGTTTGCATGTTGAGTCATAGGTCATCACGTTTTAGCGGCAGGTTTGAGTCGGAAGCTGACGCCCATACGGTTAAAAGCGTTCATTGCGGCAATGGCCGCTGTCAGGTCGACAAGGTCCTTTTCGGCAAACATTGCCGATGCTGCTGCGTAAGCTTCGTCGGATACATGTGTCTCGCTTACCCGCGTGACTTCTTCTGCCCAGGCCAATGCTGAGCGCTCCTGATCCGAGAACAAATAGTGCGCTTCATGCCATACTGGTACTAACAGCACTTTGTCCACTGAAATACCTGCTTTGATCAGATCGCGTGAGTGCAGATCGATGCAATGGGCGCAGCCGTTGATTTGAGACACCCTGAGAAACACGAGGTGAATCAACGGGGCTGGCAAATTTGTCGCGGTGGTCACGAAATGATGCAGCCCGCCAAGGGCCTTGGCTGCACCAGGCGAAGCTTCAAACCAATTGAGTCGACTCATGATTTCTTTTCCTGTCTTTGAGCAATGAAGAGGGTGACATGCGGATTGCCGCTTGACGGCACACCGCCCAGCTAATGTGCAAACCTATACGCTTGAATTCGATGATGTTCTTAAAGCGGGCTGCAGACTTGATCCACACCATGGCTATCCCTACCAAAGAACGTCTGCACCTCACCGTACCCTGTTTCCCTCCCAGTATTCAGTGACTCCACACCCTTGGCGGTACCTTCAACGGTGAAGTAGTACACGTGATTGAGACCGATGGTGGCGAGGACGGCGGACAGGTAGGGTCGCAGAAAGTCGGGTTGACGGGCATGCTGGCCGCTGATGTAGCCCCCGCAAGCTATTGCGACGTAAACCGGACGATCCGTCAGCGATCCGACTTTGCCTTTGGCGGTGCCCAGAAACGTTTTGCCCACGCGTACCACCTGGTCGATCCACATCTTGAGTGGGGCGGGCACGCTGTAGTTGTGCATCGGCGTGGCAATCAGCAGTACGTCGCATGCCTGCAGTTGGTCGATCAACTCGTCGGAACGGCTCAACGTACCCTCCTGACCGCTTGCTATGACTACGCGCTGATTGGCTAACGCCTGGGCGTAAGGCGCATCGACTGGGGCCAAGGAGTTGAGGTCTAAATCGGTCAACTGGATACCCCTTCTGCCGGCCTGACTGGCCAAGGCAAACAGGATCTGCTGGGACAGTTTCAGACTTTCCGAATCCTCTGCATTGGGGCTGGCGACCAGGCGAAGAATGCGCAAAGGAGCAAGTGGCTGTTGTGACGATGTCATGAGGTTCGCCTCCTTGGATGTGCGTGCGGGTTATGGCGTATCGAACTGTTTCTGAAAGCGCAGTGCACCCGTCAACAGGCCTTCACGGAAGTAGAAGCGTTGCGCGCGGGCGTTGGCCAAACCCGTGTCGAGCACCAGGCGTGCACAACCGCTGGCGCGGGCCAGTCGCTCCAAGGCTTGCAATAAGCGCGAGCCCCACTGACCTCCCCGCTGAGCCTCGGCGGTTACAAGGTCATCGACATACAGGAATGCGCCGTAGACCAGGTTTTCCTGTAAGCGGTAACCAGCCAGTGCCACAAGAACGCCTAAGTCATAAGCACCAATCAGGCGATAGCCTTCAACGCGCATACGCTCGATGCGGCTGACGAAGTCAGCTTCGCTCGTCAGATGAGGGCGCAATTGCTGCATTACCGGGAATGCGCTGCAGAGGTCATGGGTGCTGTCCAGGGGGCGCAGGGACGTGTCGGCCAGGTCGAGCACGCTGGGTATGAAGTTGTGCAAAGGGGATGTCATGGGAGTTGCCCTCATGAGTAGGTGATGGCGCTATATTGGACTACCATTGACCCACTTGATTGAGCCAAGAAATGGGATATGAACTAGGCCATGATGACCTCCCCCAAGCCGCCTTTTGCTCCCTTGGAAGAGCAGTCTGCCTTGCCTCTGTATCGTCAACTGTACGACCGCGTACTGGCCGCCGTTGCCGCAGGCACGTTGTCCCCCGGTGACCGCTTGCCGTCGGCGCGCGCCATGGCCAAGGAGCTGGGGGTGGCCCGTGGCACCGTCGAATTGGCCTATTCGCTGCTGGCCAGCGAGGGTTACCTCCTGGCGCTCGGGCAGAAAGGCACCGTAATCAATCCTGAACTGCAGAAGCCCGTGTCGGAGGCCACCGCATTACCAGTCAGCAGCCAAGTGATCGAAGACGCACCTGATTCGCTCTGGCGTCCACCGCAGCTGTTGCCGTTCCAGATGGGGGTACCGGCGCTGGATGCATTTCCGCGCAAGATATGGGCGCGTCTCGGTGCTCGGTATCTCCGTGGGATGCGTCTTGGAGATCTGGACTATCCGGCACCCCACGGCCTGGCAGCGTTGCGCAGCGCCATTGCTTCGTATCTGCAGGTGTCCCGAGGTATCGATTGCGGTGCCCATCAGGTGTTTATCACCAGCGGTTGGCGCAATAGCCTGTCCTTAGTCGCACATACCCTGTTGCAGCCAGGCGAGTGCGCCTGGGTGGAAGACCCGGGCTATCCCACTACGCGCCAGGTGCTTCGCCAGTTCGGCCTGGACCTGGAAGCGGTGCCGGTTGATGCCGAAGGCATGAACGTAGAACACGCCATCGCGGGTTCTCGGACTGCTCAGGTCGTCATGGTGACACCAGGGCATCAGAGCCCGCTGTCGATGGCACTGTCGCTGCCACGCCGGCAACTGCTACTCGATTGGGCTGCCCGCACCGGTGGCTGGATTGTCGAGGACGATTACGACGGCGAGTACCGCTACGTCAGCCGTCCACTTCCAGCGCTGGCCAGCTTGGATCGCCATGGGCGCGTGCTGTATGCCGGCACCTTCAGCAAGGTGCTGTTTCCCGGTATTCGCCTGGCTTATCTGGTGGTGCCGCAGGCGCAGGTGGCAGCGTTCGAGCGCGTCGGCCGGGCCTTGTTTGCTGCCGGGTCACCGTCAATTACCCAGGCTTTGGTGGCGGAGTTCGTTGCCGAGGGACACTTCGCTCGGCATATCCAACGCATGCGCCGCCTCTACAACGAGCGACGGGCATTGACCATCGAAGCACTGGACCGGAGTTTGCCGAAGGGTCTGCAGGTGGAACGCTCGCCAGGCGGCATGCACTTAGTACTGCGTTTGCCGGAGGACGTAAGCGACACCGCCCTGGCCGAGCAGGTGCTGGCCAGGGGTATGTCGGTACAAGCGTTGTCGCGCTGGGCTGCGTCATCGCAGCGTCAGTCAGGTCTGCTCCTGAGTTTTACCAACTGCGCCACGACGGCTCCAGGCGAGCAGCTTGGCGCGTTGATCAGCAAGTTACTCAGTTGAGGTTGGCCTTGTTCAGGCCGAACAGCTCATCGGACGAGCCGGGGATCGCCTGGAAGGCCACATTGAGGCGATTCCAGCCATTGATGGCGACGATTAGGAACGACAAATCCGACAGCTCCTGCTCGGAACACTGCTCAAGCGCACTCGCATACAGGCTGTTGGAGATACCATGAGGCGGCAGTTGGGTTAGGGCTTCAGTCCACTCCAGCGCCGCCCGCTCTACTGGCGAAAACAGCCCTGACTCACGCCATACGGCCACGTGGTGAAGACGCAGCTCGCGCTCGCCATGGATCTTGGCCTCTTTCACATGCATATCCACGCAGAACGCACAGCCGTTGAGCTGCGAAGCGCGCAACATGATCAGGTGGGCAAGATCGGCCAGTGGCGGTTTCTTGCTCAGTTGTAGGGTGAGTTCCACCAGTTTGTTGGACGCTTGGGGAGACAGCTTGAAGTAATCAAGGCGGTTGTTCATGGGTAGTTGCTCGCAGTGGGTGGAGTTTGTTGGAGCCCACTGTAGCAACGCTTGGAATAGCCCCACAGGGCCAAGATGGTAGCTTCGAACTAGGCCATGTCTGTATCGAAGTACGCCATGAACACCCATCGAGCGGTATGGTCGAAGGGGCGCTATAGGCCGTTCATTGCCCTCCGCGAATGGCCGCAATGGGTCGAAAGCTGCCGTTCGTGGAAGGCGGCTTTTCGACCCAACGCCGCCCATTATGCCCCCCCACTAATTCCACTCAGTTTCAGGTGGCAGCGGACTGCCTCAACCTGCGACTCGACCCAGGCGTCTTACCCGTAACACGCTTGAACGCCCGACTGAACGCCGCCTGAGACGTATAGCCCAAACGCTGCGCGACCTCTTCAATCGGCACCCTTTCCAGCGTCAGCCACTGGCTGGCAAGCCGCATTCGCACTTCGGTGACGTAGCGCAGCGGGGTCATGCCAATCGTCAATTGAAAACGCTCCGCAAAGACCGAGCGGGACGTATTGCATTGCTCCGCCAACTGCTCGACGGTCCAGTCGCGGCCCGGTTGTTGATGCAGCGCCAGAAGTGCACCTGCCAGCCGCGGATCGCGCAGGGCGGCAACCAGGCCGGAGGCGTTGCCGCAGGCGCACTCGACCCAACCACGAACGACCATCGCGGCGACCACGTCGGCCAATCGCGCGAGGATGCCGGCGAAGCCGACGCGTGCGGCGCTGACCTCGCGCTCCATGGTGGTGAGAATAGGCACCAGCCCGGGGTAACGCTGGCCGCCGGCATCAATCAGCATCAGGCCCGGCATCAGCTTGCCAAGGCCATGGAGGCTGCCCAATTCGAATTCCATGCATCCACTGAACAAAAGCGTGGTCGGCATGGGGCCGGCATCGGTTCCGGTGGCCACCGCGCTGACGGTGTCGCCCAGAGGCTCGCCGCCCAGAAGGTCGATGTCCTGCACGGGCACGTGCGTATGCGAGAGCAATTGATGGGCCGCGCCATGGGAGATGAAGACGGCGTTACCGGCGCACAGCGCATACGTTGTCCCGTCTTCCATACGCAGCACCGCGTTGCCGACCGCCAGGAAGTGGAACCAGGCATGCCCGGGTTTGGCAGCGAAGCCCAAGCCGAAGGCCGGGCCCGCCTGGATACGCCGGTAGTCGACACCGCGCAGGCGCATGCCGCGCAACAGTTCGTTGATGAGGTCGGAAGAAAGGGCAAATTGGTCTGTCGACATTGCTCAGGTGTTTTGGTCAAAAAATTGAGTTTTTCGATCATAGATCATCCGGATTCTCGCGCCTAGACTACGGGTCGCAATTGAAGATTGGGAGATCCATGCAATGACTGACCTTGTATGCAATGCCGTACCCGACAGCCGTCCCGGCGCCGGGCCGGATGCAGAACCTGCCCCCCCCGCGTGGATGGCCGTATTCTCGTTGGCCATGGGCGTGTTTGGCTTGCTGACCGCTGAGTACCTTCCGGCCAGCCTGTTGACGCCGATGGCGACCGAGCTGGGGGTATCCGAAGCGCTGGCTGGCCAAGCGGTAACGGTGACAGCCGTGGTGGCGCTATTCGCCGGCCTGTTGGTGCCAGGCCTGACTCGCAGTATCGATCGCCGCTGGGTGTTGCTGGGTTTTTCCACGTTGATGATCGCGTCCAATCTGTTGGTCGCCGTTTCCTCCAGTTTCGCGGTGCTGTTGTTGATGCGTATCTTGCTGGGCATCGCACTTGGCGGGTTTTGGAGCATGGCGGCGGCGGTGGCGATGCGCTTGGTGCCGGGGGCTTTGTTGCCGCGCGCGCTCTCGATCATTTTCAGCGGCATCGCCATCGGGACGGTGGTTGCGGTCCCGCTGGGTAGTTATCTGGGCGGGCTATATGGCTGGCGCAGCGCGTTCTTTGCAGCGGCCGCGGTGGGGGTGGTGACCCTGGCTTTTCAGTCACTCACGCTGCCGAGCCTTGCGCCACGTCGGCCGGCACGCCTGCGCACGGTGCTTGAAGTGTTGCAGCGCCCAGGCATCGCTATGGGGATGTTCGGTTGTGTGCTGGTGCACAGCGGCCACTTCGCGATGTTCACGTATATTCGGCCATTCCTCGAAGGTACGACCGGCATTGGCCCGCAGGGGCTGTCGCTGATGTTGCTGGGTTTTGGTGTGGCTAATTTTGTCGGCACATTGGTGGCCGGGTGGATGCTGACTCGTCACCCGTTGGCCACCCTGGTGTTGATGCCCGCGCTGGTGGGCGTTGCGGCACTGGCGCTGGTCCTGTTGCCGGCGTCGGTGCCAGGGCAGGCCGTACTGCTGGCGGTCTGGGGCCTGGCCTTTGGGGGTGTGCCGGTGGCGTGGTCGAACTGGGTCGCCAGCGCGGTCCCTGACCAGGCGGAAAGCGCCGGGGGCATGGTGGTAGCGTCTGTACAGTCGGCCATCGCCACAGGCGCAGCCGCGGGTGGGGCAATGTTCAGCCTCGGTGGCAGCGCAGGCGTATTCGTGGCGGCGGCCGTGCTGATGCTGCTGGCCGCGTTGCTGATTGCACTGCGTGTGCGAGTGCCTTCGGTAGATGGCGCTGTACTGAACGGGTCGGCACTCCACCTGTGATTTAGCTCTCCAAGCAGCGCCGATCCGCTTCCAAACGGCTTAACCCATGCTGCAGCACCGGCAGCATGTGCGGGATTTATCAGCGCGGGAACAACAGCGTCACAGCAAAGCGAAAGCCCCAGTCTTCTGGGCCATTATCCGGTGATTCGAGCCAGTAGCGCGGCCCAGCCTGGAGGGTGACCTATCGTTCCTGCAAGAGTTCCAGGGCCCGATCAAACTCGAAAAGTTCAACCTGTTCGGTCACCAGCGCCAGGCGTTTCGCCAGGCCCTGCTCCAGTGACAGCTTGCGCAGTTCGGCCAGCGCATTCACGGCCGCCGTGTCGCTTTCAGCCAGCAAGCCTTTTAGCCTGCTCAATTGCTCGCTCAACATACTACTGTCCCGCACGCCCTCCCCCCCCAGCGTGGGTGTGTGTACGTCCAAACCCGCCAGGGCAGATAGTGTCGGCAGCAGGCATCGTTCAACCGCGGCAGCCCTAGCCTGTATCACTGCAGCGGGATCACCGTTCTGACAGGCCTGCTCCAAGGCAGCGGCGGCCTGCGCCACGGCCCTGGCACCGAGGTTGCCGGCGGTGCCTCGCAGGCTGTGAGCCACACGTGCCGCCGCGCCAGGGTCGGAGTCAGCCAGTGCGGCCTGAAACTGCTGGGCAAAATCGGACTGGTTGTTGCGGAAATTGCAGAGCAAGCGCAGGTAAAGCTCTCGCCGCCCCATGCAGGTTGCCAGGCCGCTCTCCAGGTCAATACCCTCCAGGCGATCCGGCAGCTCTTTCGGCTGGCCTGCACCGGGCGGTTCGGCAAGCGCTGGAATCACGGCGCGAGGCTTGATCCACCTGGCCAGGGTGGCGAACATGACATCGACATCGAGCGGCTTGGATATGTGGTCGTTCATGCCACTGCTCAGCGCCCGTTCTCGATCACCGTCCATGGCGTTGGCGGTCATGGCGATGACCGGCAAAACGTCGAACCGCGGCTGCTGACGAATGTGCTGAGTGGCCGTGTAGCCATCCATCACCGGCATCTGGCAATCCATAAGCACGCCATCAAAGTCGCCATCTTCGGCAAGAATATCTAACGCCTCCTGGCCGTGAACAGCGAAACGCAGACGAATCCCGACACTTTCAAGCAGCTCAGTGGCCAGCTCTTGGTTCAGTTCATTGTCTTCCACCAAGAGAAGCCGAGCGCCGTTGAGGCTGTACAGCGTGTTTGCACTCTGCTTCGCACGCTCGCCAGCGCGAGTATCGGCCTGCGGTGCTGTGCCCAGCACCCCGCCAATGGCTTCCAGCAATGAAGATGGGGTGACCGGTTTGGTCAATACCACTGGCAACGGCATGCCTTGACGTTGCGCTTCTTCGCGCGCTTCCTCGCGGCCAAAGGCAGTGACCATAATCACCGACGGGGTATGCTTCAGGCTTGCGGTATACATACGTTTCATGGCTTCAATGCCGTCCATTCCGGGCATGCGCCAATCCATTAGTACCAAATCGTAGGGCAACGTCCTGTGCTCGGCATTAGCCAGCATTCGCAGCGCGTTACCACCATCCTGCGCTACATCCACTTCCAGGCCGAAGCTACGCGCCATGCCCGAGAGGATCTGCCGAGCACTGGCGTTGTCGTCGACCACCAATACTCGCATACCCCGTAATTCGTCGGCCTTGAACATGCGACGCGGCTCGATACCTGGCTGAACACCAAGGCGCACCTGGAAATGAAAGGTGGAGCCGACCCCCAGCTCGCTTTCAACCCAGATTCGGCCATCCATCAACTCCACCAACTTCTTCGAAATGGACAAGCCCAGGCCGGTACCGCCGTACTTGCGCGTGGTCGAGCTATCGGCCTGGCTGAAAGACTGGAACATGCGCGAGCACTGCTCGGCGGTCATGCCGATGCCTGTGTCGCGTACCCAGAAGTGCAGCTGCACGTGCTCCTCAGGCGAGTCGACTGCCTCCACGCCCACTACAATCTCGCCACGCTCGGTGAACTTGGCAGCATTGTTGCCCAGGTTGATCAGCACCTGGCCAAGTCGCAGTGAGTCGCCAAGCAGTGCGGTAGGCAAATCGGGCGGGGTCTGGAATAACAACTCCAAGCCCTTGCCCTCGGTTTTCAGGCCGATCATGGCAGCGATACTGTCGAGTACATCCTCCAGGCGAAAAGGCGTGTGCTCAAGGCTCATCCTGCCGGCTTCGATCTTGGAGAAATCGAGGATGTCGTTGATGATCCCCAGCAGGTTCTGCGCCGAACGGTGCACTTTATCAATGTAGTTGCGCTGGCGCTTATCCAGCTCTGTCAGCAGCGCCAGGTGGCTCATACCGATGATGGCGTTCATGGGCGTGCGGATTTCATGACTCATATTGGCGAGAAACTCGCTCTTGGCCTGAGTAGCCTGCTCGGCGGCGGCGCGTGCCTGCGCCAAAGCCGTCACATCGATATTGATGCCGGTTGCGCGCAGTGGCCTGCCGTCAGGGGTGCGCGAGAAGCGATTGAGCGATTTGAAGGTGCGCACCCCACCATCATCTTGCCGCACGATGCGAAAGTCGAGTTCTAAACGATCACCGCCACTGTGGACGGCGTGCTCGAAGGTACTGCTGACGCGCGCGACGTCATCAGGATGCAGCAGCGCCTGCCAGTGCTCCACGGTGCCACCGAAGGCGCCTGGCTCAAGGCCAAACATCGCTTCGAGCTGCGGCGTCCAGTAGTTTTCCCCGCTGACCAGATCGACATCGAACAAGCCGATGTCGCCGGCCTCCTGGGCCAGGTTCAATCGATCGCTCGCAGTGCGCAGCCTGGCTTCCATCATCCTGCGCTCATTCACGTCACGCACCGAGGCACACACACAGACGCCTCGCCCCTCAAGACGCGGTAGATGGGACAGGCCTATTTCTACAGAGAACAGGCTACCGTCCTTGCGCACGCCGCGCAGGTCATCCTGGTCCCCGCCCATCTGCCGGGTGCCGCCACTGGCAAGAAACGCGTCGCGCTGCTTGATATGCCGTTCGCGGGCGGCATGCGGTACCAGCCGCTCAATGCTGGCGCCGATCAACTCACCCGGTTCATAGCCAAACAGGGCATCCATCTGCGGATTGGTCATCAGAATGTGGCCATCGTCGCCCAGCACCAACATGCCATCGGGCGCCGCTTCGATAATGCCGCGGTACCACGCCTCGGTTTCACGCAGTGCTGCCTGCTGGGCCTCCAGCGTTTGAGCCTGGTGCTCCAATTGCAGAGCCTGGGCACTCATCTCGTCCGCCTGGCGGCGAGTTTCCAGCAACAGTGCCTGGGCGGCCTCGCTGCGCTCCATAATGGCCATGGCCCCGGCGAGGATGGGCAATACCTCTTGCAGCAACAGCGCCTGGTTCAGCTCCAGAGGGCGCAAACCAGCCATTTCCAGTACCCCGTGGAGGCGCTCTCCGCGTAGTACCGGCTCAACCAGCAGAAGGCTGGCGCACGCCTCGCCCAACTGTGCGCGCACCCGCCAGAACGGCTCAGGCAAATCGGTGAACTGTCGGGGTTGGCGATCCACGGCGCACTGCCCCAGTAGCCCTTCACCTAACTCAACCTCAGCGCGCAATGGGCGCTCGCTGTCCACGGCGTAGCCACCGAGCAATTGCAGGCGTGGCGCCTCCTCGTACAGCACGTACAGCGCGCCCTGACAGATGCCCAACTGAGGGGCGATGCGGCAAAAAAACGCCTGGGCTAGCTGCGAGGGGGTTTGGGCCTGCAGCAGGTCCACCTGCAACAACGAAGCATGACCTTTGACCCAGCGCTGGCTTTCAAGTTGGCGGGCCTCCAGTTGCAGCGTGGCGATTGCCCGGGCAAGGTCACCGGTCTCGTTGCTAAGGTCGGTGTGAGGGATCTGGCTGTCCAGCTTGCCGGAAGCCAGCTCGTCCACCGCTATGCGCACACGGTTAAGCGGTACGCGGATTGAGCGGCTGACCAGCCAGGCAAGCATCAAGGCCAGCGTCGAGCCCCCCAGCAGCAGTATGTAAGTGAGTACGCTGCTGTGCTGCGCATAGTCGGCTAGGCTCTTCGCCGTATCATGAATATCCGCTTGCTTGTTGTTCTCTATCCGGATGAGCAGATCGTCGCACTCCTGTTCAAGTGCGATAAATGCCTGGCTCGTGAGGACGGTCAGCGCCCTGCCCAATTGACCGGTGCCCACCAACTCAAGCGCTTCATCGCCTTGTTTCTGCAGGCGCTGCAACGCCACTTCAAACTCCACCAGGCTGGTGACGCTGCTTTGTCGCCGCAGCGTCGGGCGCACTTGTGCAAGGGCCTCTTGCAGACGCTGCTGCGCAATGTCCATCTGCGTCCTGGCACTGACGCGAGTCTCGGCGTTGCTCGTTGCCACCGCGCGTTGAAGCGCCTGCACCAGGTGTGGCAACTGAACCCGGACTTCCTGTACATGCTGGATGCCGACCAGATCCTGCTGGTAGAGCTGTTGCATCTCGCCCCTGAGCGAAAACTGCGTGCGCAGGCTCTGCACGCCGAGCATCAGGAAAAGTGTCAACAACGCAGCAAAGCCGATAATCAATTTACTGCGCAGAGACAATCGCTCGAACAGCTCAAACAGTCTGTGCATACACCGCCTCAGTTCGTGTGACGTGCAGATTGGTACAAACGGCTTAATGCTTTTCAGCGACAGACTTGGCTTCAGCTAACTGCTTGACCAGATCCTGGTCGCTGTCGGCGAACTGCGCTGCAATTGCCAGAAAGCGCTCGGAATGGGCAAGGAATGCGTCGCAGATATCCGGGTCAAAATGCGCGCCGCGGCCTTCGCGGATAATCTCCACCGCCTGAGCGTGGGGCATGCCTGGCTTGTAAACACGGCGGCTGATCAGCGCATCGTAGACATCCGCCAGCGCCATCAAGCGAGCGCTGATGGGGATATCATCACCCGCCAAGCCCTGCGGATAACCGCTGCCATCCCATTTCTCCTGGTGGCTATAGGCGATTTCCTTCGCCAACTGAAGGAAGTCGACCGTTATGCCCAGCTGGTCCTCGGCGTGCTGAATGGCATCGCGCCCCAACGTCGTGTGAGTCTTCATTATTTCGAACTCTTCGGCGGTGTAACGTCCTGGTTTGAGCAGGATGCGATCAGGAATGCCAATCTTGCCGATATCGTGAAGTGGTGCCGATTTGAACAACAGCTTGATGGTTTCCTCATCGAGGAAGTGTCCAAAGCGCGGGTGCTCGCGCAGCAGCTCGGCCAACAACTTGACGTAGTGCTGAGTGCGACGGATGTGGTTGCCTGTTTCGTTGTCGCGGGTTTCAGCCAGCGATGCCATGGCGTGGATGGTGACGTCCTGGATGGCGGTCACCTCGCGGGTGCGGCGCTGCACTTCTTGCTCCAGGAAATCGTTCTGGTCGCGCAGGAAGTCCGCAGCTGCCTTGACCTTGATTTGTGTCTCAACCCTGGCCAAGAGGACAGGCGGGATGATCGGCTTGGTGATGTAGTCGGCAGCCCCCAGGCCAAGCCCGCGAATTTCGTCCTCGGCAGCAGCCATGGCGGTCAGGAAAATGATCGGGATGTTGCGGGTACGGGGGGCACGCTTGAGCTGCTTGGCAACATCGTAGCCCGACAAGCCCGGCATCATGATGTCAAGCAGGATCAGGTCGGGGAGTGCGTCGCCCTGCAGTAGGCGCAATGCTTTCTCGCCACTGTTGGCTGCTTTGACCCGATATCGATTCCTGAGCAAGTCGGCGATCAGCATCAGGTTGTCGGGCGTGTCGTCGACCACCAGAACCGTGGCTGATGGGTAAATGTAGTGCATGCCATCCATTGCCGTTGGTCCCTTGTTGGACGATTAATAGAGGGGCAGTCAGCATCGACCCCTGGCAAAGCGTAGCAGTGAAACTTGCTGGCTGGCCGCGGCCTGTCGTTGACTGCGTTGCTATATCCATTTCGAACCGCGGCTTTGTCTAAAGGGTTTGGCGATGCATTGCATGCCTGCGGCGAACACCCGCTTTGGGTCGATCGCTACCGGTCACGACAGACCGCTTTCGACTCAAAGCAGTCGCTGATGCAAGAAGGAAAACGTGCCTCCCCGCCCACACCAGTAGACGACTGGTCTAATCTACGTTAGGCTTCGCTCACCATGAAGAAACCAGCCAACGAAATGCGTGAGCACATCCTCGATGTTGCCAGAGCACTAATGACCCACAAAGGCTATACGGCTGTCGGTCTCAACGAGGTGTTGAGCACGGCCGGAGTACCCAAGGGCTCGTTCTACCACTACTTCAAGTCCAAGGAAGAATTTGGCCAGGCATTACTCGACGTTTACTTCGACGAGTACCTGTCCCGTATCGAGCCGATCCTCAAGCAGCAGGCGAATGGTGCGCAAAGTCTTCTGAAGTACTTCCAGTACTGGAGCGAAACCCAGTATGACGAGGCCGTGGATAACAAATGCCTGGTGGTCAAGCTCGGCGCTGAAGTCTGCGACCTTTCTGAAGTGATGCGCCACGTGCTGGATAAAGGCACGTCCCGCATCATCAGGCTGATCAGCGATAGCATCGAGCGTGGTATCGCTGATGGCAGCATCGTTACCAAAGACAGCAAGGCGCTGGCCGAGTCGCTGTATCAACTGTGGTTGGGCGCATCGTTGATGGCAAAGGTGAACCGTTCTACCCAACCCTTCCAATCGGCGCTGGCCATGACGAAAAGCCTGCTCGGTTGAGCGGCTTTTTTTAACCAATTAATAGACGACTGGTCTACTTAGATGAATTTGATGGAACCACTCATGACTGATAACAGTACCCGTACCGACTTGTTCGAACCCACCCGGATGGGTGCCATCGAACTCACCAACCGCATCGTCATGGCACCCGTGACGCGCAGCCGTTACGCCGAGGATGGCGTGCCCAATGAACTGCATGCTACCTACTACGCTCAGCGCGCCTCCGCTGGCCTGATCATCGCCGAGGCGACCAACATCAGCGCCCAAGGCCGTGGCTACGCTGCGACGCCCGGTATCTGGAGCGCAGAACAAACGGCTGGCTGGAAGAAAGTCACCGAAGCTGTGCATGCCAAAGGCGGCAAGATCGTGTTGCAGCTGTGGCATGTCGGCCGCTTCTCAAGCGTCGAACTGCAGCCTGACGGTCAGGCACCGGTAGCACCCTCTGCGATCCGGGCCGAGGGCAATACCTACACGGTCGACGGTTTCGTGCCAGTGTCCACACCGCGCGCGCTGGAAACTGACGAGATAGCCGGTGTTATCGAGCAATACCGAGTTGCCGCGCGAAACGCCATGCACGCGGGGTTCGATGGCGTGGAAGTGCATTCTGCCAACAGCTACCTGCTCGATCAGTTTCTGCGTGACTCTACCAATCAGCGCACCGACCAGTACGGTGGCTCGATCGAAAATCGAGCACGCCTCACCCTTGAAGTCACCCGCGCAATGATCGAGATATGGGGGAGCGACCGGGTCGGCATCCGACTTTCACCGGTGACCCCGGACGCCGGTAACACACCTCCCGACAGCAACGTCATGGGCCTGTTCGGTTACTTGGTGCCCGAGCTGAACAAGCTCGACCTGGCCTACATGCATTTCGTGGAAGGCGCCACTGCGACTAGCCGCGATATCCCTGCGGGCGTTGATATGGATGCCCTCAGCGGCCTGTTCGCAGGGCCCTATATCGGTAACAACAACTACGACCTGGAAATGGCCATCGAGCGCCGCGCTCAGAACAGGATCGATGCAGTGGCCTTCGGCCGCTTGTTTATCTCCAACCCAGACCTGGTTGAACGCCTGCGCCATGGTGCAGAACTGAGCACCGCTCCCAGAGAGAGCTATTACGGCGGTGGGGCCAAGGGCTACACCGACTGGCCGAATGGCAACTACTGAAGCACCCGCAGTGGTACAGCGTTATCCGTCACAGATGCCCAGTTGGGCGTGAGACATGGCATTCGTGCAGGCGACTGCGGGGCTGCTTCTCGCGTAAACGGGCTGGCGCTTCCTAAATCTCACAACAGGGAAAAACACCATGAGCAACCCCACCTATGTACAGGAATACAAAGCCATCGTCGAAGTGCTGAACCGGTACAACGAAGGCGGCAAACAGGCCAATAGCAGCATCATGAAACCAGCTTTCAGCGGGCAGGCGACCATCTTTGGCGTGGATGCTGACGCCAAGCTGGTCGGCGGGCCGATTCAAGGCCTGTTCGACACCATCGACAACCCCCCTTTCCGCCCGTCCCCCGAGGCTGTGGGCGTGATCGTCAGTATCGATATCGTTGGCACCGCCGCCAACGCCCGTATCGACACCAACGATATCTCCGGTTTCTGCTTCACCGACTTTTTCAACTTACTAAAAGTCGAGGGTAAGTGGACGGTGGTCAGCAAGATCTACCACACCCACATCGCGCCCTGAACTGCGCGCTTCCGGGCTCCCGGTCCTCCGAAACCGGGCAGTCTTTCGGCGCATCATGCGTCTCCCAGCACCTGGGTAGCTAACCATGAGCAAAAACATCAAGACCGTTGCCATTGCCGAATGTAGTGCTTACGCCATGATCACATGCACGAACCGAGGCAGATATCTGGGCCACTCGGGTAAGGCGCCAAGTCTTGTCATTTGCCAGGGCTTGAGGCAGGGTCGATACCACTGACATCTCTGCCAAAGGAGTCACCCCATGTCGACGCTTTATCCCAGTATTGATCCTGAGGGGCTGGTCGAGTACTCGGTGGTCTACACCGACCGCTCGCTCAATCACATGTCACAGACATTTCAGGGCGTGATGAAGAACATTTCCAAGACCTTGAAACAGGTCTATGGCGCCGAAGCTGTTGCGGTAGTGCCGGGCAGCGGTACATTCGGCATGGAGTCGGTAGCGCGACAGTTTGCCACCGGCCAGCAATGCCTGGTGATACGCAACGGCTGGTTCAGTTATCGCTGGAGCCAAATCCTTGATACGGGCAACATCCCGGCGGCCACCACGGTGCTGAAAGCCCGACCGGTCGACACCGGGCGCCAGGCTGCCTACGCGCCCCCGCCGCTGGAGGAAGTGCTGGCGGCCATTCAGGCGCACAAGCCTCAGATTGTCTTCGCCCCCCACGTTGAAACCTCGTCAGGGATTATCCTGCCCGACGAGTACCTGCGGGCCGTCGGCGACGCCGTGCATGCGGTGGGTGGCCTGTTCGTGCTGGACTGCATCGCCTCTGGCACGCTTTGGGTTGATATGCAAAAGTGCGCAGTCGACCTGCTGATCAGCGCACCGCAGAAAGGCTGGAGCGCCTCCCCTTGCTGTGCCCTGGTGATGCTCAGCGCATTGGCCCTCGAGCGCATCGAGCACACGCAGAGCAGCAGCTTTGCCTGCGACCTGAAAAAGTGGCTGCAGATCATGCAGGCCTACGAACAAGGCGGACACGCCTACCATGCAACCATGCCCAGCGATTCGCTCGCCCGATTCAACGACGTGATGAACGAGATGCAGGCCTACGGTTTCGACAAGGTCCGCGACGAACAACAGGCGCTGGGTGATCGGGTGCGCGCCATGTTGACCGGTAAAGGTTTCAAGAGCGTGGCCGCAGCCGGCTTCCAGGCCCCAGGCGTCGTGGTCAGCTACACCGATGATGCCTACATCAAGAGCGGCAAGAAGTTTGCCGCTCACGGCCTGCAGATAGCCGCCGGCGTGCCGTTGCAATGCGACGAGCCGGCCGACTTCCAGACCTTCCGCATCGGCCTGTTCGGGCTCGAAAAACTGCACAATATCGAGCGCACGGTCAGCACCCTTGAGCAGGCACTGGAGGAAGTGATGGCGAACTAAGCCATCAACCTCCTACCGTAAGGTGAATTTCAGGAAGGTAGCCTGCCAGGGTTACGGAGCGGCATTCGCTTCGTACGGCAGTGTTGAGCGCAGCAAGCTGCGAAGTGGCCCATAGCAGTCACCTTTATGCCGGGGCCGTTTCGCGGCCCATCGCCGGCAACAGAGCTTTGGGTCAGGTCCGCCTTGGGTCGAGAGCAGCCGGTCCCGGCTGGCCGCTTTCGACCCATAGCTGCCCTTCAAACGCGACCCCGTACCTAGTGTGGTGTTTCACAAATACCGCTGAAAATCTGAGCTAGGCTCTGTGGAAGCCAACTCTCCAAGGGCATCGACATGGGCCGACCAGCAACCGTCATTACCCTTTCCGAAACTGAAAAGTCGGAACTGCTACGCCGGATCAAACTTCGCAAAGGCGCTCAGGATGCCCGCCTGCGCGCAGAGATAA
>NZ_FYDW01000001.1:0-300472 GCF_900187555.1 Pseudomonas sp. Irchel s3f19
TGAGCGACGACGGCGTCAACGTCACCGTGCGCTGCGCGCAGAACGTGCGGGAATTTCGCAAAGAAAGCCTCAAGCACTACAGCGCCGACCTGACCTACACCCTGGTGCGGGCGGCGGGCGGTTTCAAAATCCACCGCAAGGTGATCAGCCTGATCAACAGCGACGATACCCTTGCCGGTATCGGCTACATCCTCTAGGGCCACCGGCATGATCGACCCACTGCTCGAAGTGATCGTGCAAGCCCGCGAGGTGCAAGCCGGCGACGTGCTGGTGCTGGAGCTGGCCGCAGTCGATGGCCAGACCCTGCCGCGTTTCGCGGCAGGTGCCCACGTCGACCTGCACCTGGCACCCGGCCTGGTCAGGCAGTACTCGCTGTGCGGCGACCCCGCGCACACCAATGTCTACCGCATTGGCGTGCTCAAGGACAGCCAGTCCCGCGGCGGCTCGGTGGCGGCGCACGAGCACCTGCTGCCCGGCACGCCGATGCGCATCAGTGCGCCGCGCAACCTGTTCCCGCTGGCCGGCGACGCCACGCGCTCGCTGTTGCTGGGCGGCGGCATCGGTATCACCCCGATGATCGCCATGGCGCATGCCCTGCATGCCCAAGGGCAGCCGTTCGAACTGCACTACCGCGGCCGCTCGCGCAGCCGCTGCGCGTTCGTCGACGAACTGCTCGCCGCACCGTTTGCCGCCAGCGTGTTCACCCACTTCAGTGACGAAGGCCCTGAGCAGCAACTGGACCTGGCCCAGGTACTCGGCCCGGCTACGCCAGGTGTGCACCTCTATACCTGTGGCCCGGCGAGCTTCATGGACTGGGTGATCGAGGGCGCACGCCAGCAAGGCTACGACGACGCGCATATCCACCACGAGTACTTCCAGGCCGAGGTCGACACCTCGGGCGGCAGCTTCGAGGTGGTGGCCGCGCGCAGCGGCAAGACCGTGCAGGTGCAGCAGGGCCAGACCCTGACCGCAGCGCTGCGCAGCGTCGGCATCAAGGTCGAGGTGTCGTGCGAGCAAGGCGTGTGTGGCACCTGCCTGTGCGACGTGCTCGAAGGCCAACCCGACCACCGTGACCACTACCTGACCGACGAGGAGAAACACGCCAACGAACAGATCGTGTTGTGTTGTTCCCGGGCGCGCGGCAAGCGCCTGGTGCTGGATATCTAGAAAAACAAAAACAAATACGTGACAGACAAGCGGGCGCAAGACCTGCAGCCCCTTCTGCCCAGTTGAACAACTGCCCAGGACTTGTACTGATCACACTTCCAGGATTACCCCATGGAACTCAAATGGCCGTTGCGTGCGAAACCGTTTTGCCTGTGTGTGGGCGCTGTATTACCCCTGACCTGCTTGGCCGACGTGGTGGATGACAGCCACCTCTCGCTCAATTTCAGAAACCTCTACCTGAACCGTAACTTCACCAACCCCAGTGCACCGGTGTCCAAGGTCGGCAACTGGTCGCAGGGCTTCGACCTGCAGTTCGAATCTGGCTACACCGATACCCCATTGGCAGTCGGCCTCGACCTCAACGGCCAGTACGCCTTGCGCCTGGACGCCACCGGCAATGATGGCTCACTACCCTACAGCCGCCATCGCCAGCAGGCCGCCGACGACTACAGCCGCGGCGGTGCGACGCTGAAGCTCAAGTACGCCAAGACCAAGGTGCTGATCGGTGACCAGAAACCCTTCTACCCAGTCGCCTCCAACGACCCCAGCCGCCAGCTCGACACCCTTTACCAGGGCGCGGTAATCGAATCACGCGACATCGACAACCTGACCCTCGTCGGCGGGCGCTTCTGGTCGATCGTCACCCGCGAGTCGTCCAACCACGAGCGCCTGTACCGCTACGGCACCCGCGACGACCAGGACAGTGATGGCCTGGACTTCGCCGGCGCCACCTATGCGCTGACCCCGGACCTGCAAGCCAGCTACTTCCATGGCGTGCTCAACGACATCTACAAGCAGGACTACGGTGGCATCAAGCACGCCCTGAAGTTTGCCGATGGTTACCAGTTGAAAACCGACGTCGGCTATTTCAACAACCGCGAAGACGGCGCCGCGCGCAGCGGCGCCGTGGATAACCGCGCCTACTTCGGCCTGGTCACCCTGGAAAAAAGCGGGCACATGCTGGGCCTCAGCTACCAGCGTATGACCGGCGACACCGTGTTCCCGACGCTCAACGGCTACGTGCCGCAGCTGTGGTTGCCGAACTGGGCAGGCCTGCCGTTCATTCGCCCGGACGAACGCAGCTGGTCGGTGCGCTACGGCTACAACTTCGCCGCCATCGGCCTGCCCGGGCTGAAGCTGTTCACCCGCTACATCAAAGGCACCGACATCGACCGCGGCCCGGGCCTTGCACGGGACCAGGAAAGCGAGCGCGACATCATGCTCAGCTATGTGGTCCAGAGCGGCCCGCTCAAGGACCTGGCCTTCGACCTCAAGAACATGCGTACCCAGCAACAGTACGGCAACGACTACAACGAGTATCGCCTGATCACTTCCTACACCTGGAAGTTCTGGTGACCGGCCCGCATGGAGATGGCTCATGAGTAACCTGAACACCAACATCACCCGTGATACCGACCCGCGCACCATGCGCCGCATCGTCATTGCCTCGGTCCTGGGCAACGCCCTGGAATGGTATGACTTCTTCCTCTATGGCACGGCGGCGGCGCTGATTTTCGCCCCGCTGTTCTTCCCCGCCGGCACCGACCCGGTGCTCGGCACCATGGCCTCGTTCGCAGGCTTCGCCGTGGGCTTTCTGGCACGCCCGCTGGGTGGCCTGATCTTCGGCCACATCGGCGACAAGGCCGGGCGCAAGAAGGCCCTGGTGATGACCCTGGCGATCATGGGTGCGGCAACCTTTGCCATGGGGTTGCTGCCCACCTTCGAGCAGGCCGGCTACCTGGCCCCCGCCTGCCTGGTCATTTTGCGCGTGCTGCAAGGCGTCGCGTCGGGCGGCGAATGGGGCGGCGGCGTGCTGCTGCTGAGCGAGAATGCGCCCAAGGACCGGGTCGGGTTCTATGCGGCCTGGAGCCAGTTGGGTGTTTCCGGCGGGTTCGTGATGTCTGCCGCAGCGTTCTACCTGGTGCAGATGCTGCCGGTCGACGACATGATGAGCTGGGGCTGGCGGGTGCCCTTCTTGGCCAGCATCCTGATCTTTGGTGTGGGCGTGTACATCCGCCGCAGCCTGCCAGAGAGCAAGGCCTTCGTCGAAGAGCAGGCCCAGCAGGACAAACCCGAGCACATGCCGGCCATGGAAGTGCTGCGCAAGCACCCCAAGGCGGTGCTGCAGGCCATGGGTATCCGCATCGCCGAGAACGGCAGTGCCTACCTGTTCCTGGCCTTCACCATCGCCTATGCCAAGTTCACCGGGCTGGATACCCAGCTGGTGCTGGCCAGCGTGATGGTGGCGATGATCGTCGAGGCCGGCACCATCGTGTTCTGGGGCTGGCTGTCGGACATCATTGGCCGGCGGGTGGTGTATGCCATCGGTTCGGTCGGCTTGATGGTGCTGGCGTTCCCGTTCTTCTGGATGCTCGATACCCACTCGCCAGTGTGGGTGTACCTGGCGGCGCTGCTGGGCATGGCCTTCTGTCACGGCGCCATGATCGGCACCCAGCCCGCGCTGATGGGTGAGCTGTTCCCGGCCAAGGTGCGTTATTCGGGGCTGGCCATGGGGCACGAGATTGCCTCGATCTTCTCGGGTGGCCTGGCGCCACTGGCGGCGACCGCACTGTTCAGCGTGTACAAGGACGCCTGGCCGGTGTCGGTGATGCTCATGGTGATGGGCGCGATTACCACCCTGGCGGTGATTTCCATCAAGCCACAGGCCGCTGCAGAAAATAACTGACGGTAGCCCCCTTGGCAGGAGCAGCCTGCTCCTGCGATGAGGCCGTCAGGCTTTCCACATCAGGGCTGTCCAAATCAGGAGCTCGCGTGCATGAACACCCTCACCCAAGCGCAACACCTCAAGCCAAGCAAAAAACGCTACGTCTACGAATGGTATGTGGTCCTGCTGTGCATGGTGGCCTACATCTTCTCGTTCGTTGACCGGCAGATCCTGGCCTTGATGATCGAACCGATCAAGGCCGACCTGCAACTGAGCGATACCCAGTTCAGCCTGCTGCACGGCCTGGCGTTCTCGCTGTTCTACGCCTTCATGGGCATGCCCATCGCCTACTTGGCCGACCGCTTCTCGCGGCCACGCATCATCGCGGTCGGGGTGATTTTCTGGAGCTTCGCCACGGCCGCCTGCGGCCTGAGCAAGAATTTCACGCAGATGTTCCTCGCCCGTATCGGCGTGGGGGTCGGCGAAGCGGCGCTGTCGCCTTCGGCCTATTCGATGTTCAGTGACCTGTTCCCCAAGGAAAAGCTCGGCCGCGCTGTGGGCATCTACTCCATCGGCTCGTTCGTTGGTGGTGGCATTGCCTTTCTGGTCGGCGGCTACGTGATTACCTTGCTCAAGGACGCACAAACCATCGAGGTGGCGTTCCTGGGCGCCATGAAGGCCTGGCAACTGGCGTTCTTCATTGTCGGCTTGCCCGGTGTGATCGTTGGCCTGCTGATCTGGCTGACGGTGCGCAACCCGGAGCGCAAGGGCGCGCAGCTGGATGCTGACGGTAACGTGCGCAAAGTGAAACTCACCGATGGCCTGCGCTTCATCGGCCGTCACCGGGCGACTTTCAGCTGCCACTACCTGGGCTTCTCGTTCTACGCCATGGCACTGTTCTGCATGATGAGCTGGACACCCGCGCTGTACATCCGCAAGTTCGGCATGAGCCCTGAGCAGGCCGGTTTCATGCTCGGCACCATCTTGCTGTTGGCCAACACCACGGGGGTGGTATTCGGCGGTTGGCTGACCGACCACCTGGCCAAGCGTGGGCGTAGCGATGCGGCCATGCGCACCGGGGTGATTGGCGCGTTGGGCATGATCGTACCGGCCGTGCTGTATTCGCAGGTGGACCAGCTGTGGCTGTCGGTGACCTTGCTGGTGCCGGCCATGTTCTTCGCCTCGTTCCCTATGCCGGCGTCCACTGCAGCCATGCAGATCCTCTCGCCGAACCAGGTACGTGCGCAGGTATCGGCGGTGTTCCTGTTGATCAGCAACCTGCTGGGCCTGGGGTTGGGGACCACGTTGGTGGCGCTGATTACCGACCGCTACTTCGGTGTGCCGGCAGCAGTCGGTTCGTCGATGTCGATCGTCAGCTTCGCCGCGTCGTTGCTGGCCATCGTGCTGCTGGCCAAAGGCTGCAAGTGCTTCCGGCAGAGCATGCAACGCGAGCATCCGGTCGGGGGCTGAGGGGTTGGCCACGTAGGCCAGCATGACCCGATAGTAGTCGGGGGCACCAGGTGCCTGGCTTGGCATTTTCAGCGCCTATCAGATCGAGCGCCGCCCGCGCGGCGCTTCGCGGGGCAAGCCCGCTCCCACATCAGTTTCGGGCCAGTTATTCCTGAGGTATTGGCGCGCGGCCCCTTGGTGCCTGTCCCGATATCGCGTCGGACAAACAAGGCGGTCGCGCGCAAATGCCACAGGCCGCATTGGCCTGAAACAAATGTGGGAGCGGGCTTGCCCCGCGAAGCGCCGCGCGGGCGGCGCTCGATAACCCACAAAAAAGCCCGGACCCTCCCCGCACGGAAAGGCCCAGGCACAAACGATAAATCCTGTAGAAACGCGCTTGCGGTCATCTCACAAGCGCACGCAACCCCTGATCTCAGCCGTCTTGCAAGGCACGCGGCCGATGGCTGCGGATTTCCGCCTCAGGCGCCTTGGCAGGCTGCAACTGGAAGTCGAACGCCAGCTCGGCAAAGCGGTCACCTTGCACGCCTCGGTCACGCGCCGTCGCTGCATCCTCGACAAAACGCAGGTCACCGATCAGCCCGTCGCGGGTGGCATAGGCGAAGTCGTCCCACAGGTACTGATCACCCGCGAAGTTGATCTGCGTGGTCAGGTGGCGATGCCCCGGCGCCGAGATGAAGAAATGCACGTGCGCCGGGCGCTGGCCATGGCGGCCGAGCAGGTTCAGGCATTCCTGGGTCGGCCCTTGTGGGTCGCAGCCATAGCCAGACGGCACGATCGAGCGGGCGCGGTAGCGGCCTTCGGCATCGGTGATGATGCGCCGGCGCAGGTTGTACTCGGACTGGCTCGAATCGAAGTACGAGTAGGTGCCCTGGGTATTGGCGTGCCACAGGTCGACGGTAGCGCCCGCCAACGGCTTGCCCTCGGTATCGAATACCTGGCCCTGGAGGAACATCACCACGCCCGGGTCGGTGCCGTCGTCCATGCGCGCTTCGCCTTGGCTGACAGGCGCACCAGCAACATACAGCGGGCCTTCGATGGTACGCGGGGTGCCGCCGGTGAGGCCGGCTTCGGCATCCTTGGCATCCTGCAGCAGGTCGATGAAGTGCTCGATACCCAAGCCCGCCGCCAACAGCCCTGCCTCATTGCGACCGCCCAAGCGGTTGAGGTAGTCCACGGCATGCCAGAACTCATCCTCGCTCACTTCCAGGTCTTCGATCAGGCGGGCAGTGTCCTGCAGCACGCGCAGGATGATCTGCTTGAAGCGCGGGTTACCCTCGGCGTGCCCAAGGCCTGCGGCCCTCTCGAAGAACGACTGGATCTCGGCAGTGTGGGAAATCTTCACGGTCATTTTGCTTACCTCGTATTGTTCTTGTCAGGTAGTCAGGGACGACTCAACGGTCGTCGCTGTGGATCGACGAAGGGTGCCGGCACAGGCCGTCCACTTCAATCTCCATGTAGGGGAACAGCGGCAGTTGCATCAGGGTATCGTGCAGGACCTCGACGCTGGGGACGTCGAACACGCTGTAGTTGGCGTAGTGCCCGGCGATGCGCCACAGGTGGCGCCAGGTGCCATCGCGTTGCAGGCGCTGGGCCAGTTCCTTTTCGTCGGCCTTGAGCTGGGCGGCCTTGGCCGGGTCCATGTCGACCGGCAGTTTCACGGTCATCTTCACGTGGAACAGCATGCGGGTTCTCCTTAGGCGTTCAGTTTCAAGATCAGCGGCGGGCGAAGCGCGCCAGGCGCTGCTCGTCCAGGGTCAGGCCAAGGCCCGGTGTGTGTGGAATGTGCAGCTGGAAGTCGTGGTACTGCGGTGGCTCGTTGACGATTTCTTCGGTCAGCAGCAGCGGCCCGAACAGCTCGGTGCCCCAGGTCAATTGGCGCAAGGTGAGGAACGCGTGGGCCGAAGCCAGGGTGCCGATCGAGCCTTCGAGCATGGTCCCGCCGTACAGGGCGATACCGGCTGCTTCGGCGATCTGCGCAGTGCGCAGCACCGCACGGGGGCCGCCGTTCTTGGCAATTTTCAGGGCGAAGATGCTGGCCGCGCCGTCGGCGGCCAAGCTGAAGGCGTCCTCGACGCTTTCGATCGATTCGTCAGCCATGATCGGTGCCGGGCTGCGCTGATTCAGGCGCACCTGACCGCCCCGGTTGATCCGCGAGATCGGCTGTTCGATCAGGTCGATGCCGTTGTCGCCCAGCACCTGGCAAGCGCGCAGGGCCTGGGACTCGTCCCAGTACTGATTGACGTCGACCCGCACGCTGGCGCTGTCGCCCAGCTCGCGCTTGATCGCCACCACGTGCTTGAGGTCCTGGTCCACCGGGTTGGCGCCGATCTTCAGCTTGAACACGCGGTGGCGGCGGATTTCCAGCATGTGCTGGGCTTCGGCGATATCGCGGGCGGTGTCGCCGCTGGCCAAGGTCCAGGCCACTTCCAGGCTGTCACGCACGCGGCCGCCCAGCAGTTCGCTGACCGGCAGGCCCAGGCGCTTGCCCTGGGCATCGAGCAAGGCACTTTCGATACCCGACTTGGCAAAGGTGTTGCCCTTGGCCAGCTTGTCCAGCTTAAGCATGGCGGCATTGATGTTGTCTGCCGGCAGGCCGATCAGGGCCGGCGCCAGGTGCGCGTCGATGTTGGCCTTGATACCCTCGGGGCTCTCGTAGCCATAGGCCAGGCCACCGATGGTGGTGGCCTCGCCGATACCTTCGACGCCGTCGCTGCAGCGCAGGCGCAAGACCACCAGGGTCTGCTGCTGCATGGTGTGCATTGCCAGCTTGTGTGGGCGGATGGTCGGCAGGTCGACGATAATGGCGTCTACACGTTCGATCAGGGCGTTGGTCATGGTCGGCAGGTCCCGTCTGGTCGGGCCGCACACTGCGGGCCCGACACTGCATTTACTTGATTAATCAAGCATTGCGCGACAACCTGCCGGCCGTCCAATATCAAATGAATCTCCCACCATACCCTGGAGGTCTGATGGAGCTGCGCCACCTTCGCTATTTCAAGGTGCTGGCCGAAACACTGAACTTCACCCGCGCCGCCGAGCTGCTGCATATCGCCCAGCCGCCGCTGAGCCGACAGATCAGCCAGCTCGAAGACCAGCTCGGCACGTTGCTGGTGGTGCGTGAGCGCCCGCTGCGCCTGACCGAGGCCGGGCGGTTTTTCTACGAGCAGACCTGCACCGTGCTGCAGCAGTTGGAGAACATCAGCGACAACACCCGCCGCATCGGCCAGGGGCAACGCCAGTGGCTGGGCATCGGCTTTGCCCCCTCGACCTTGTACACCGTGCTGCCAGAGCTGATCCGCGAGTTGCGCCAGGACAGCGAGCTGGAGCTGGGCTTGAGCGAGATGACTACGCTGCAGCAGGTCGAGGCGCTCAAGAGTGGCCGCATCGATATCGGCTTCGGCCGTATTCGTATCGATGACCCGGCCATCCTCCAGCAGGTGCTGTGCGAAGACCCACTGGTCGCGGTGTTGCCCAAGGGCCACCCGCTGACGGGCAACCCACTGACCCTCGCCCAACTGGCCAAGGAGCCCTTCATCCTCTACCCGGCCAACCCCCGGCCCAGCTACGCCGACCATGTGCTGGCACTGTTCGCCCATCACGGCATGACCCTGAAGATCAGCCAATGGGCCAACGAACTGCAGACCGCCATCGGCCTGGTCGCGGTCGGGCTCGGCGTTACCCTGGTGCCGTCTTCTGTGCAACAGCAGCACCGCACCGACATCGCGTATGTCGGCTTGCTCGACAGTAGTGCCGTCAGCCCGATCATTCTCAGCCGTCGCAAGGGCGATGTGAGCCCGATCGTGCAGCGCTGCCTGGCGTTGATTGCCCAACAGACCCCCTGACCTGCCCCGTATACCCTTCGGTATATGGATGTTCCCGTTGAAGTGTTTCATGCTCCGACACGCGATCGCACAGTGCCGAGGCATCACAAACACTCAATAGAAAACCATTGCTGCGCCGGCTTCCGGCGCAGCGCGGAGTCGAACATGACGGGACGTCTCAATGGCAAGGTCGCGCTGATTACAGGCGGCGCGGGAGGGTGCGGGTTGGCCGCATCGCAACTGTTCGCGGCAGAGGGGGCGCGGGTCGGTATCGTCGACTTGCCGGGCAGCAAAGGCGCCGAGGTGGCTCGGCAATTGCGCGATGCCGGCCATCACGTGCTGTTCGCACCCGCCGATGTGTCCGACGCGCAGCAGGTCAAAGCCGCAGTCGCGGCCGTGGAACAAGCGTTCGGGCCAATCACCGTGTTGCTCAACCACGCCGGCATCCTGGCCGCCGTGCCCTTCCTTGAAACCAGCGAAGAAGAGTGGGACCGGATCATGGCCGTGAACGTGAAAAGCATGTTCCTGGTCACCAAGGCGGTATTGCCGGGCATGCTCTCGGCGGGCGGTGGCAGCATCGTCTGCACGTCGTCGATTTCGGCGGTGGTGGGCACGCCCATGGAGGTGCTGTATTGCACCAGCAAAGGCGCCACGCACATGTTCGCCAGGGCCATCGCCGTGGAGTTCCGCGACCGCGGCATCCGTGCCAATGCGATCTGCCCGGGCTTCATCGCCACCGACCACGGCCTGCGCGAAATCGACATGCTGCGCAAGCACGGGGTGGATGTCAGCGAACACGCGATCGCCGCCGCCCAGGGGCGCTTGTGCCAACCCTCGGAGGTGGCCACCGCGGCCTTGTTCCTGGCCAGCGACGATGCCAGTTTCGTCAACGGCACCCACCTGTTTGCCGACAACGGCTACACCGCCATCTGATCACAATAATAATGGGCAGGAGAGCAACGTGAGCACCTCATCGAACAACATGCACATCAACGAGTTCGGGCTCGACCAGGCGCACTGGCGCAACTGGGCGGGCAACCAGTCGTGTATCCGCGCGGCACGTGGCGCCCCCTCCAGCGAAGACGAGCTGTGCACCCTGGTCAGCCAGGCGAGCGCCAATGGCATGAACGTGCGCGTGGCGGGTTCCGGGCATTCGTTTACCCCGGTGGCGCTGACCAACGGCCTGCATCTGTCGCTGGGCAACATGAGCGGTGTGCGCCACATCGACCTTGAGCAAAAACGCGTTACCGCAGCCGCCGGCACCACCATCAACGCCTTCGGCAAGGCGCTGCGGGCGGCCGGCCTGTCGATGGTCAACCAGGGCGACATCGACAGCCAGTCGATCGCCGGCGCCCTGACCACGGGCACCCACGGCACCGGCCTGACCTTGGGCAACCTGGCTTCGTCGATCGTTGGCCTGAAGCTGGTTCAACCCAACGGCGAGATCATCGTGGTGGATGAAAGTACGCCCGACCTGCTGCAGGCGAGCCGAGTATCGCTGGGCGTGCTGGGGATCGTGTCGGAACTGACCTTGCAGGTGACCGACAGCTTCAACCTGCACGAACGCATCTGGCGTGAAGACTTCGAAAGCGTGATGGACAAGCACGATGAACTGGCGCGCACGCACCGCCACTTCAGCTTCTTCTGGTGCCCCTACGAGCAGAGCCGGCACTGCTACTGCCTGCCGGACACGGCGGTAACCTCCACCAGTGGGCGCACCACCGATGTGTGCGAGGTGAAAGTCATGGACATCACCGACCGCCCGGCCTGGGAAAGCGAATTCGAGAAAGTCGCCTACAGCTCGGACGTGTACCCGATCGAGTACCTGCCCAACTTCCATGAACTGGAATATGCCGTGCCCCTCCGGCACAGCAAGGAAGCCTTGCGGGCCGTGCGCAAGCTGATGCTCGAGGACTTCCCCGAGGCGATCTACCCCATCGAGTACCGCTTCACCGCCGGCGACGGCGCCTGGATGAGCCCGTTCTTCGAGCAAGACAGCGTGACCATTTCGGTGTCTGGCCAGCCGGGCACCGACTACTGGGACTACCTGCGTGCGGTCGACCAGATCCTGCGCGCATACGGCGCTCGGCCGCACTGGGGCAAGCTGCACTTTCTGACCGGTGACGACGTCAGTGCCCTCTACCCCCGTGCCCAGGATTTTCGCAACCTGCGCCGCCAGCTCGACCCCCAGGGTATCTACCTGAGCGAGCACCTCAGCCCGCTGTTCAAGTAAGCCGCAACGGCTTGGCACAACGCCCGAGGCAGCCCCTCGGGCGTTGTGCGTTTCAGGCGTTCAGGCCTTGGCCAGGTAATCGATGAACAGGCGAAACAGTTCGGCGTTGGTGGAGATCTCCAGCCGCTGGTAGATATTGTGCTTGTGCACTTTCACCGTGCCATCCGAGATGTTCAGTTGCCTGGCAATCGAAGCATTGCTGTGCCCCTGCAACAGCAACTTGGCGATGTAGCGCTGGGTCTCGGTCAACTGCCCCTGCAAAATCTCGACAAAGGCATCTTCCAGCACCCCGCCCTCGGCAGGCGCATCGCGCAGGTAATCGGCATAGCGCAGCCGACAATGCTGGCCCAACACCGAGGCCAGCACGGGCGCCATGGCAGCCAGCACCTGCATGTCGTCTTCGCTGAAGCTGCCACTGCTGAGGTTGCGCATCAGCGAGTAGACGACGGCCACCTGAGGCCGCAGCGCAATGATGAACCCCACCTCCTCCACCGAGGTGCCGTAGTCGGACGACACGCACGGGTGGATGTCCTTGGAGATGGAAAAGCCTGAAGCATAGAAACTGTCGGGCGCCAGCTCGCTCATGCGCCAGAGCCCGCCTGGGTGCTCGTTGACGCAGGCGACATAGAACGGGTCGAGCAGGTAGCCGCCCCGCACGTAGGCGTTCAGGGTGCGCTCGGACACCGAATCGTTGTAGCCGTTATGCACCAGCAGCGCATGCTGGTTGAACTTGAACAGATAACCACAGCTCATCTCGAATGCCAGTTTTGCCCGTAAGAGCGCATCGATGGCCGGCCCCAAAGCGTCCGTGCCGATCGCATCGATCACCGCCGCCAGCCTGTTCGCTTCTTCCAATGTCATCACTCACCCCGCTGTCGTGCACACAAGCCCCTGGGCAACTTACCGCCCTGCACCGCAAAAAGCACAAAATCCGGGGCGCCCTGGGCGCTCCGGATCATGTCGGCGACGTTTTTCGGTCAGGACGGTTCGGCGGCTACCTTGTAGGCACTGGCGGCATCGTCCTCGCGCCCCATCTCCACAGCCTTGGGTACAGCCAGCCAACTGGCGAGCAGCATGGCGAACAGACCACCGCTGAGCTTGCCGATGATCAGCGGCAGAATCAGCGAGGGCTGGAAGTTGGCGGAGAAGGCCATGTGGTCGCCGAAGGTGAAGGCGGCGCACACCGAGAAGGCGATCACCAGCACCTTGTCCTTGGGCGGCATCTCGCTCACCAGCCTGAACATGGCCAGAATGTTGGCCGAGGCGGCAAGCACCCCGGCGGCGCCGACCCCGGACATGCCGAACCGCGAGGCGACCCGCTCGATGGGCCGTGCCAGAAAGCGCTTGAGCAGGTGCACCATCGGGAACGCCCCACACAGCATCAGGCCAACGTAGCCGGCAATTTCCAGCGCGCGGAACTGGTCGTCGGCATCAGCGATGATCGGGGCGAAGCCCCAACTACCGAACACAGCGCTGAAAAAACCGGTGAAGTACTGAACGATGGAGGCCACCAGCACCAGCACCACACCGATATACATGAACTGACCGAGCTTGAGGAACAGGTACACCATCAGCGTCGGGAAGTAGCGCAGCGCGGCGGCCAGCACGATACAGAACAGAATCAACGGCATCAGGTTGCGCACCAGCATCGGCCAGGTGAAATGCAGCGCCTGGGTGGCCGCGCCGGTGGTGGCGATGTCCGGCCGAACATCCAGGCCGAGCAGTTGCATGGTCATGGCGATTACCATGATGCTGACGGGAATGGTCAACAAGCCGGCCATGATCCCCAAGGCCATGTACTTGTGGTCGACCTTGCGCAGCATGGCCAGCCCCACCGGGATCACGAAGATGATCGTCGAACCGGACTGGAAGCCGGTGATCAGGCCGAGGATCCAGCCTTCCGGGCTTTGCGCCAGGGCCTTGGCCAACTGGTAGCCGCCCATGTCAGAGGCGATGAAGATCGGCCCGGCAATCCCTGGGTCGGCGCCCAACGCCAGGAACAGCGGCGCGATGAGCTGGCTGATGCCTGCGGATATGTACGGGATTGCCGCCATGATGCCAGCCACGGGGATGAAGATCGGGCCAATGCTGTGCAGGCCGGCGATGAATTCCTGGCCCAGTTCACCCTCCGGGTTGTAGATGGATGCCACGGCGCCCAGTACCGCGCACACCATGATGACGTAGATGACATAGGTGCCGATGTTTTCCATTTGCCGCCTCATTCTTGTAAGCGTTATAGGGTTGGCAGGACTGAAAGACACGGGGGCGTAATTGTTTTTATCGCGCATGCAAGGTGCGCCCCGTCGACGGTTAAGCTATTCGGCAGGCAGCGGGCTGTCCATATACCGGGAGGTATATGCAGCGCCCAGACAGCAACACCACAGGAGCAATGGAATGATTCACGGCAAAACGCTAGACGCCTGGTACGCCTCCCACCCCTTGGTCGAGGACCTGGTGGCACTGCGCGAAACCTGCTGGTTCAACCCTGGCATCGCGCCAACCGCAGAGGCGTTGGAAGACGTCGGCCTGACTGCCGCCGACGTGCACGCAGCCAGTGCCCGGCTGCTGCGCTTCGCTCCGTACCTGGCCACGGTGTTCCCAGACACCGCCGCCTCTGGCGGCATCATCGAATCACCGATTCGCCCGCTGCCAACCCTGCAGCACGCCTTGCAGCAAGCAGCCGGCCTTGCGCCCAGCGGCTCACTCTGGCTCAAGGCCGACAGCGAGCTACCCATCTCTGGCTCGATCAAGGCCCGCGGCGGCATCCACGAAGTGCTCAAGCATGCCGAAGACCTGGCGCTGGCGGCCGGCCTGATCACCCTGCACAGCGATTACCGGGTACTGGCCAGCGACCCAGCCCGGCAGTTCTTCAGCCAGTACAAAGTGGCCGTCGGCTCCACCGGCAACCTGGGCCTGTCGATCGGCATCATGAGTGCCCGGCTGGGCTTCCAGGCCACGGTGCACATGTCTTCCGATGCGCGGCAGTGGAAAAAGGACAAGCTGCGCGCCAACGGCGTGAACGTGATCGAGTACCCGTCCGACTACAGCGTTGCGGTGGAGCAAGGCCGCCAGCAGGCCGCAGCAGACCCTGCGTGCTACTTCGTCGATGACGAAAACTCGCCGCACCTGTTCCTCGGTTATGCCGTGGCAGCCGAACGCTTGCTGGGCCAATTCAACGCCGCCGGTATCAAGGTCGACGCCGAACACCCGCTGTTCGTCTACCTGCCCTGCGGCGTGGGCGGCGGGCCTGGCGGAGTGGCGTTTGGCTTGAAGCTGGTGTTTGGCGACCATGTGCACTGCCTCTTCGCCGAGCCGACCCATTCGCCCTGCATGTTCCTTGGCGTTTACACCGGCCTGCATGACCAGACCAGCGTGCAGGACTTCGGCATCGACAACGTCACCGCCGCCGACGGCCTGGCGGTGGGCCGCCCTTCCGGTTTCGTCGGCAAGGCCATGCAACGCTTGCTGGATGGCTACTACACGGTAACGGACGAGCGTCTGTACCAACTGTTGGTACTGGCCCATGACCTGGAGCAGGTACGGCTGGAGCCCTCGGCGCTGGCCGGCATGCCCGGCATGCTGCAGGTGCTGCAAGCGCCGCAGTACCTGGCGCGCAGGGGGCTGACGGCGCAACGCATGGCCAACGCCACGCACCTGGTGTGGGGCACCGGTGGCAGCATGGTGCCGGATGAGGAGTATGCCGCCTACCTGGCCAAGGGGCGTTAAGCCGTGCGCCGGCGATAGGCCAGCAGCAGGAAGACGAACCACAACGGCATCACGCACAGCGCCATCCGCGTATCCGGCTCCAGGGCCAGCAACACCAGCACGAAGCCGAGGAAAACCAGCGACGTGACGGCCATGGGTACGCCACCTGGCAGCTTGAACGTCGACGCCTGGTGCGCGGCCGGGTTGCGTTTGCGGTAGGCAAGGTACGCGGCAAGAATCATCGACCAGGTGAAGATCACCAGGATCGCCGAGATGGTCGAGATCAGCGTGAACACCGTCATCACCTCGGGGATGATGAACAGCAAGGTCAACCCGGTCAGCATGCACACCCCGGAGAACAGCAAGCTGTACACCGGCACGCTGAGTGCCGAAAGCCTGGCGAAGATGGCCGGTGCGTTACGCCGCTCGGCGAGGCCGAAGAGCATCCGGCACCCGGAATAGACGCCGCTGTTGGCTGAGGACGCCGCCGAGGTCAGCACCACGAAATTGAGCATGCCGGCGGCAGCCGGGAAGCCGGCCAGCAGGAACAGCTCGACGAAGGGGCTGCGGTTGGCCGGTACTTCTGCCCACGAAACCACGCTGATGATGCACACCAGTGCCAGGATGTAGAACAGCAGGATGCGCAAGGGAATGGTGTTGATGGCCTTGGGCAGCGAGCGGTGCGGGTTCTTTGCCTCGGCCGCAGTGGTACCGATCAGCTCGGTGCCGGCGAAGGAAAACACGGCAATCTGGAACCCTGCAAAAAAGCCGCTGATGCCATGGGGCAGCACCGCGCCTGGCGCCACCACATTGGCAAGCGAGGCGACCACCCCATTGGGTGATACATAGGCGGTGGCGATCATTACGGCTGCAGTGATGATCAGCAGGACGATGGCGACAATTTTGATGATCCCGAACCAGAACTCCACTTCGCCGAAGATTCGCACCGCCAGCATGTTCAGGCCCAGCAGCACGAACAGGGTGAGGAACGCCGGTATCCAGGCGGGCACGTCCGCATACCAGTACTGGAAGAACCCGGCCACGACCACCACATCACCGACCACCGCCACACTCCAGCTCAACCAGTACGACCAGCTCAGCACGAAGCCTGCGCGCGGCCCCAGGTAATGGGCGACGATGTCGGCGAAAGATTTGAAACGCAGGTCGGATAACAGCAGTTCGCCCATCGCCCGCATGACGAAGAACACGAAGAAACCCAGGATGGCGTAGACCAGCAGGATGGAGGTGCCGGACAGCGCGATGACCTTGCCCGACCCCATGAACAAGCCGGTGCCGATGGCGCCACCGATAGAAATCAACTGGATGTGGCGGTTTTCCAGCGTGCGTTTCAGGTGCCCGTCACGGGGCGAATCTGCAGGTTTGCTTTGCTCAAGGCTTGCGGACATGTCTTGCATGAGCGACCTCTTTTTATTGTTGGAATGGGTGCCAGGGGCAAGGCCCGCACAGGCCTTGCCCCGGTGCTATTTGCACGTGCTATCAACAGGCGCTTTCGAAACCTTGCAGGGTGTTGACGGCATTGATGCCGATTTCGTCGACCATGTAGCCGCCCTCCATCACGAACAGCGTCGGGATACCCGCACGGGCGATCTCGGCGCCCAGGCGCAGGAAGTCTTCGCTGGTGAGCTTGAAGTGGCTGATCGGGTCGTCCTCGAAGGTATCGACGCCAAGGGATACGACGAGAAAGTCGGGCTGGTGCGCGACAACGCGCTTGAGCGCCTCCTGCAAGGCCTGCCGATACTGCGCCCAGGCGGTGCCCTTGTTCAGCGGGTAGTTGGCAGTGAAGCCCTCGCCCGCCCCCGAGCCCTGTTCGTGGGCATAGCCGGAGAAGTACGGGTAGCAGGAGTGCGGGTCACCGTGGATCGACGCGAAGAACACATCGGGGCGGTCGTAGAAAATGTTCTGCGTGCCGTTGCCGTGGTGAAAGTCCACGTCCAGCACGGCCACCCGCTGCGCGCCCTGGCTCAGGCAGCGTTCGGCGGCAATGGCGGCATTGTTGAGGTAGCAGTAGCCGCCCATGTACTCACGGGCCGCATGGTGCCCGGGTGGGCGACACAAGGCGAAGGCGCTGTGCGCGCCATCGATGACCCGTTGCATGCCGGTCAGGGCCACGTTGGCGCTGCTGCGCACGGCCTCCCAGGTGCCGCCGGTAATCGGCGCGCCGGCGTCCATGGCGTAGAAGCCCAGCTTGCCGTCGATGAAGCCCGGTTCTCGGTCGATGGCCAGGTCGCGCACCGGCCATACCAGCGGTAGCGCATCATGGGTCTTGCCGGTGGCCGTCCATTCTGCCCAGGCATTTTCCAGAAAGCTCACGTAGCGCTCGCTGTGCGCCGCGACGTAGCAGGCACGGTCGAAGGCCTGCTCGGCGATGACATCGCCCAGGCCCGTGGCCTGGACACGAGCCAGCACCGTGTCGGCACGCTGGGGGTTTTCGAATGAGGGTGTGATTGCCCCGTCCTTGAGCTCGGAGCCATGGTGCAAGCGATGATTTTGGCTAAAGACTGTCAGCACGCGAATGTCCTTTTTCAAGGTGTTATCGGATAACCAATTTTCGCGAGAGAGCAGTGAAAATGCTTTGCTTTATGCTCAGGCAAACCGGATGCTTGAGCAAAATATTCAGCCGGTAGCCACAAGATGAGCAAAGCTTTTGCTTACGAAGAACTGGACGAGGTAGACCGCGAGCTGCTGCGCTTGCTGCAGGAGGACGGCACCTTGTCCAGCGCCGCCCTGGGCGAGCGCTTGTCGATGACCGTCACGCCCTGCTGGCGCCGGCGCAAGCGCCTGGAGGAGTTGGGGCTGATCAAGGACTACCAGGCCAACCTGGACCGCAAGAAACTGGGGTATGACGTCATGGCGTTTGCCCAGGTGCGCTTTGGCAACCATTCGGCCGAAGCGCCTGATGACTTCGAGCAGGTGATCTTGAAGCTGCCGCAGGTGTTGTCGTGCCACAAGGTGACGGGTGAGGCTGACTATGTGCTGACGGTGCTGGCGACCGACCTGGAGAGCTATGGGCGCTTTGTCGAGGAAGTGTTGCGTCGGCAACCGGGCATTGCTTCGATTCAGTCGAGCTTGGCCTTGCGGGAAATCAAGGCGGTTAGCCGGGTGCCTGTCAGGTAAGGGCGATGGGGGGGCGGGTGCATGCCTTGGTTCTTACAGCGCCTGGGAGATCGAGCGCCGCCCGCGCGGCGCTTCGCGGGGCAAGTCGGATCGCCGCACCGCCGCTCCCACATCTGTTTCGGGCCAATGAGGCCTGCGGCATTTGCGCGCGACCGCCTTGTTTGTACGACGCGATATTGAGGCGGGCACCAAGGGGCCGCGCGCCAATGCCTCAGGAATAATTGGCCCGAAACAGATGTGGGAGCGGCGGTGCGGCGATCCGACTTGCCCCGCGAAGCGCCGCGCGGGCGGCGCTCGATCTCCCAGGCGCTGCAAGAACCAAGGCATGCCCCACCCCCACCCCCTACTCCGGCAAGCTATACCGCTCGGCAAAATACCGACGGAAGAACTCAACCGCCACCCGCACCTTGGCCGAGCTTGCCAGTGGCGAGGTGTACACGGCCCAGATATCCGCCGGCTGGTGATAGTCCGCCAACACCTGCACCAGCCGCCCATCCAGCAAGCTGTCGTGCACATCCCACCAGGACCGCAGCAAGATCCCGCGCCCATCCAGGCACCACTGGTGGGCCACCTCGCCGTGGTTGCTCGACAAGCCCCCGGTCACCCGCACGCTCTCTTCGCCATCAGGGCCCTCCAGCTGCCAGATACCAAACGGGTGGTCACGTTCCTTGATCACCAGGCAGTCATGGCTGCCCAGGTCGGCCAGCACTTTCGGCGTGCCGTGGCGCGCCAGGTATCCCGGCGCGGCACAGAGTACCCGGCGGTTCCTGGCCAGGCGCTTGGCGATCAGGTTGGGCGCAATGGTATTGCCCACGCGGATGTCCAGGTCGACCCCCTCTTCGATCAAGTCCACCAGGCGGTCATGCACATCCAGGCGAATATCCAGACGTGGGTAGCGCTCGGCCAGCTCCGACAAGGCCGGCGCCACAAACCGCCGACCCAGGCCCAAACTGCTGGCAATGCGCAGTTGCCCTGCCGGTTCGCGGTGCTGGGCGCTGATGTCATCCCCCATGCGCTGCACCGCATCGAAAATCTGCAGCGCCCACTGGTACACCCGCTCGCCCTCCTCGCTGACCGTCACCCGCCGGGTGGTGCGGTGCAACAAGCGCACCTCGAGGTTTTGCTCAAGCAGGCGAATGCGTTTGCTGATGTACGCCGCCGACATGCCCAACTCGTCGGCCACCGCAGCAAAGCTGGCGCGTTTGGCCACCAGGAGGAAGATATTGAGGTCGTCGAGGTTTGGCAGATTATTCACACTTCGTGTTCCAAGAATCCATGAATGGCTAGATTATCTCCGATTCAAGGCCTTATAGCATGGCCCGCACCTGTTCCCTAGACAACGAGTGCGCCCCCCCATGAGCAAGACATTCAGAATTGCAGCAATCCCTGGCGATGGCATCGGCATCGAAGTACTGCCAGAAGGTATCCGCGTGGTCGAGGCTGCCGCCCGCAAGCATGGCCTGGACATCAGTTTCGAATTCTTCGAGTGGGCCAGCTGCGATTACTACCTGGCCCACGGCAAGATGATGCCGGACGACTGGTTCGAGCAGCTGAAGGGCTTCGACGCCCTCTACTTCGGCGCGGTCGGCTGGCCAGACAAGGTACCGGACCACATTTCCCTGTGGGGTTCGCTGCTCAAGTTCCGCCGTGACTTCGACCAGTACGTGAACATTCGCCCGGTGCGCCTGTTCCCGGGCGTACCCTGCCCGCTGGCAGGCCGCGAGCCCGGTGACATCGACTTCGTGGTGATCCGCGAGAACACCGAAGGCGAATACTCGTCCCTGGGCGGGCGCATGTTCGAAGGCACCGAAAACGAGTTCGTGCTGCAGGAATCGGTGTTCACCCGCCGCGGTGTCGACCGCATTCTCAAGTACGCATTCGATGTCGCGCAAACCCGCGAGCGCAAGCACGTTACCTCGGCGACCAAGTCCAACGGCATGGCCGTGAGCATGCCGTACTGGGACGAGCGCACGGCGGCCATGGCTGCCAATTATCCGGAAATCAGCTGGGACAAGCAGCACATTGATATCCTCTGCGCCCGCTTCGTCCTGCAACCGGACCGCTTCGACGTGGTAGTGGCCTCGAACCTGTTCGGCGACATCCTGTCCGACCTCGGCCCGGCCTGCGCCGGCACCATCGGCATCGCCCCGTCGGCCAACCTCAACCCCGAGCGCAAGTTCCCGTCCCTGTTCGAACCGGTACACGGCTCGGCACCGGACATCTTCGGCAAGAACATCGCCAACCCGATCGCGATGATCTGGTCCGGTGCGCTGATGCTCGAGTTCCTCGGCAACGACGGCGCCGACCCGCGCTACCGTGCGGCCCACGATGACATCCTCACGGCCATCGAACAGGTCATTGCCGCCGGTGACACCACCCGCGACATGGGCGGGCAGAAGTCCACCCAGGAAGTCGGCCGGGCCATCACGGCCTTGATCGAAGCCTGACCCGGCCGGGCCGATTAGCACACGTGTCTGACAATCGGCCCTTCCCCTCTTGCGAGCGGCGCGGATTAAATGCAAAATCTGTTAACCATTAGATGTACGTTAACCTTTAGTTAACAACCAAGGAAGGAGTGGTACTGCAACACCCCGGAAGCCTGCCGGGTATAACAAGTACGCCAACGTCCAGGAGACGATGATGTCGCACAAGAATAAAAAGATTGATGTGTTCCTGATTACCATGAGCCTGATCGCCGTGCTGCTCACGGTGCTGGGCCTTGCAATGTTCCCCGCCGAAGCCGAACACGCGGCCAACCAGCTGTTCGAACTGTCCACCCGTACCTTTGGCACCAGTGTCCAGGTGCTGGTGTTCGGTAGCACCCTGGCCGTGCTGTACCTGGCCTTCAGCAAGTACGGCAATATCCGCCTGGGCAGTGGCAAACCCGAGTACGCCACCGCGACCTGGGTGTTCATGTTCATCTGCGCCGGCATGGGTTCCTCGACCCTGTACTGGGGCGTGATGGAATGGGCCTACTACTACCAGACTCCCGGCCTCAACATCGCCGCAGCTACCCCCAAGGCGCTCGAGTACAGCATTGGCTATTCGTTCTTCCACTGGGGCGTCAGCGCCTGGTCGATCTATGCCCTGGCCTCGCTGGCCATGGCTTATCACTTCCACGTGCGCAAGAAGAGCGGCCTGAACCTGGCCTCGATCATCGAAGCGGTGACCGGTTTCAAGGCGACCGGCCCCGTTGGCCGCAGTGTCGACCTGATCTTCCTGCTGACCATGATGGGCGCCCTGACGGTATCGCTGGCACTTACCGCCTCGACCTTGACCCGCGGCCTGCATGACCTCACCGGCACCCCCGACACCTTCACCGTGCAATTGCTGGTGATCGGTGCCGTCGCGGTGATGTTCTCGCTCAGCTCCTACATCGGTATCGATGGCGGCCTGCAGCGCCTGAGCAAGATGGTGTGCATCGGCGCGCTGGTATTTGCCGCCGTCATCCTGCTGGTTGGCCCGACGCAGTTCACCATCAACAATACGGCCAACTCGATTGGCCTGATGATCCAGAACTACGTGCACATGAGCCTGTTCACCGACCCGGCCGGCGACGGTGCCTTCACCCGCAACTGGACGGTGTTCTACTGGCTCTGGTGGGTGTCGTACGCACCGGGCGTGGCGATGTTCGTGACCCGCGTGTCGCGCGGCCGGCAGATCAAGGAAGTGGTGATGGCCCTGCTGATGGGCGGCAGCTTCGGTTGCTGGTTCTTCTTCGGCGCGCTGGAAAGCTACAGCATGCACCAGTTCATCACCGGTGCCATCGACGTGCCGAAAATGCTCAGTGAACAAGGCGGCGAATCGGCGGTGACACACCTGTTGCTGGCCTTGCCATGGGGCCAGGTGTTCCTGGGTGTGTACCTGTTCATCATGGCGATCTTCTGCGCCTCGCACATGGACGCCGCCGCGTATGCGGTAGCGGCCACCAGCACCCGCAACCTGCGCGAAGGCGATGACCCGACACCGACCCATCGCCTGTTCTGGTGCGTGGTGCTGACCCTGGTGCCACTGGCCATGCTGTTCGCCAAGGCATCGCTGTCGACCATGAAAACCGCGGTGGTACTGACGGCGATCCCGTTCATGGTGATTCTGCTGGTGAAGATCTACGGCTTCTTCAAGTGGATGTTCGAAGACTACGGCCAGGTCTCGGCCTACCGCATCGAGGAAGAGGCAGCGCGCCTGGCCGGTGAAACACCTGCCGAGCATGCCCCGCGCAGTGCCGCCGCCGTGCATTGAAACGAGTGAACTGAACTGGCCTGTGTGGGGCGGCCTCGCCCCACGACGGCAAATTTTTTTGCCCGGCTTGTTAACCAATAGATACGTGTTAACCAATAACTATAAACCGAGCTTGTGAGATCCCGTCATGAATGACTTCAAACGCCTGCCCGCCGATTTCTGTGCGAACGCCGAAGAGGCGTTCACTATCCCTGCCAGCTTCTACACCCAGGCCTCGGTTTTCGAGCACGAGAAGGAAGCCATCTTCGCGCGCAGCTGGATCTGTGTCGGCCACCGCAGCGAAGTGGCGCAGAACAATGCCTACATCACCCGCGAAGTGATTGGCGAGAGCATCATCGTGGTGCGCGGTCGTGACAGCGTGCTGCGCGCGTTCTATAACGTCTGCCCGCACCGCGGCCACCAGTTGCTCAGCGGCAGCGGCAAGGCCAAGAACGTCATCACCTGCCCGTACCACGCCTGGACCTTCAAGCTCGACGGCGAGCTTGCCCACGCCCGTAACTGCGACAACGTGGTGAACTTCGACAAAGAGAACTCCACCCTGGTGCCGCTGCGCGTCGAAGAATACGCAGGCTTCATCTTCATCAACATGGACATGGACATGGACGCAGGCTCGGTCGAAGACCAGTTGCCGGGCCTGCAAGCGCGCATGCGTGAAGCCTGTGGCGTGATCGACGACCTGCACCTGGCCGCACGTTTCGTCAGCGACACCCCGGCCAACTGGAAGTCGATCGTCGACAACTACCTTGAGTGCTACCACTGCGCCCCTGCCCACCCCGGCTTCTCCGATTCGGTAGACGTCGGCCAGTACAGCCACAGCATGCATGGTAACTGGACCCTGCAGTACGGCCTGGCAAAACCGTCGGAGCAGTCGTTCACCTTCGATGAAAGCGTGAAAGACCCGTCCTTCGCCGGCTTCTGGGCCTGGCCGTGCACCATGTTCAACGTGCCGCCAGGAGCCAACTTCATGACCGTGATCTACGAGTTCCCGGTGGATGCGGAAACGACCCTGCAGCACTACGACATCTACTTCCTCAACACGGACATCACCGAGGAGCAACAGAAGCTGATCGACTGGTACCGCGAAGTGTTTCGCCCAGAAGACCTGCGCCTGGTCGAAAGCGTGCAGAAGGGCCTGAAATCCCGCGGCTACCGTGGCCAGGGCCGGATCATGGCCGACCGCGAGCGCAGCGGCATGAGCGAGCACGGCATTGCCCACTTCCACAACCTGATCGCCGTGGCCCACCTCGACGATTGATCGCTACCGCTTGAGTCATTTGCACGTACTGGTGCGCGGCACGGCCTGCCGCGCGCCCTGGCAGTCGAGGTGAACCATGGCCAACACATATGAAATGTTCAGCGTGTGCGTGACCGAAGTGGAACAGGCCACGCCGCTGATCAAGCGCTTTACCCTGGCCCGCGAAGATGGCGCGGCGATGCCGGCCTTCTCCGGTGGCAGCCATGTCATCGTGCAGATGCAGGGTGCCGACGGCAGCCAGTTCAGCAACGCCTACTCGTTGATGAGCGACCCGCGCGATACCCGCAGCTACCAGATTGGCGTGCGCCTGGAGGAACAATCCAAGGGCGGCTCGGCCTTCATGCACCAGCAGGTGCAGGTCGGCACCCGCCTGACCATCTCCTCGCCCAACAACCTGTTCGCCCTGGACCCAGCGGCCGGCCGCCATGTGCTGATTGCCGGCGGCATCGGCATTACCCCCTTCCTGGCACAACTGCACGAGCTCGAAGGCGGCGCCGCCGACTACGAACTGCACTACGCCTTCCGCGCCCCGGAACATGGCGCGTTCCAGGCCCAGTTGGCCAACGGCCCGCATGCCGACAACACCCACTTCTACATCGACAGCCTCGATCGCAAGCTTGACCTGGCGGCCTTGTGCGCGGGCCTGGATGCGTCCGCGCACCTGTACGTGTGCGGCCCCAAACCACTGATCGATGCAGTCATCGCCTGCGCCGCCAAGGCCGGTATTGCCGAGCAACGCGTGCATTGGGAGCAGTTTGCCGCAGCCCCGGTGACCGGTTCGGCATTCACCGTGGTGCTGGCGCAGTCGGGCATCGAGTTGCAGGTGGAAGAAGGCATGACCATTCTTCAGGCCATCGAGAAGTCCAAGGCCGCCAAGGTCGAGTGCCTGTGCCGCGAAGGCGTCTGCGGCACCTGTGAAACCGCCATCCTGGAAGGCGAAGCCGAGCACTTCGACCAGTACCTGAGCGATGACGAAAAGGCTGCCCAGCAGAGCATCATGCTGTGTGTGTCGCGGGCACGCTCGGCACGCCTGGTGCTGGACCTGTAACGCGCGATCGGGGCTGCGGGGCGGCCCCACGGGTTTCACCGTCAACCAAAAGTTGACAGCTTGAGTATACTGGCAGGCTCTTGGCCCCGATCAGGACACTCTGCCGATGTTGGAAAACAGCTTTGCCTTTCGCCTCAAGGAACTGCTCGAGCATCACAAGCTGACCCTGCAAGCCGTGGGCACGGCCCTGGGTATTTCCCGCACAGCGGTGCACAAATGGACCCGCGGCGGGGAGATCGACTACGACAACCTGCGTAAATTGGCCGACTTTCTCAAGGTCAACTGGATCTGGCTGCGCTATGGCGACGAAGCCTTGCAGAACATCCAGCAGCCACAGGTGGTCGAGTTGCCGATGACCGACCTGCGCAGGCGCTACACCGCCGAAATCATGGAAAGCGAAACGCGCATGAAACTGGCCCAGGAAGGTGCGCGTATCGTGACCTGGGAATGGAACCTGATCAGCGACGAGGTCACCTATTCGCCAAACGTCGAACAGGTGTATGGCTGGCCAGTGCACCGCAACGAAGACTTCTGGCGCCATCTGCCGGATGAAGACGTGGCGCACATGCAGGCGATGTACGCCCAGGCCGTCGCCGAGGGCAGTGGCTGCGAGTGTGATTTCCGTATCACCCGGCCTGAGGGTGAAGTGCGCTGGATTTCCTCCCGCGCCACGGTGGTACGCGACAGCGCCGGGCGCTCGGTGAAGATGGTCGGCATCAGCATGGACAACACCGAGCGCCAGGTTGCCCAGCAGGCGTTGCGCAACAGCGAAGAACGCTTTCGCGCGATCTTCGAGCTGGCCTGGGGTGCCCTCGCCTACATCGACCCGGACGGCACCTGGCAGCGGGTCAATAACAGCCTCTGCGAGATGCTCGGCTACCGCGCCGAAGAGCTGTACGCCATGACCTTCCAGCACATCACCCATGCCGACGACCTGGCGCTGAACCTGCAATTGCTGGCGCGCATGCTGGCGGGTGAAACCGAGCGCTACGAGGTGGAAAAACGCGTGCGCCACAAGAGCGGCGAATACATCTGGGTGCGCGCCCGCACCTCGCTGCAGCGCCGCGACAACGGTGAGCCGGAGCACCTGATCAGCGTGTTTGAAGACATCACCGCCGAGCGGCAGGAGCATGAGCGGTTGCAGGCGCACATTGCGGCGCTGGAGGCGAAGCTGAGGGGGTTGTGAGGGCTGCCAGGTGTTTGACGTGAGGTTTTTGGCGCCTATGAGGTCGAGCGCCGCGCGGGCGGCGCTCGACCTCATAGGCGCCACAAACCTCACGCCAAACACTTATCAGCTCGCAACCGCCCCCTGCCGTAACCAGTCGATAAAGCGCGCAAACAACTCCGACTGTGAATTGATCTCAAGCTTCAGATACAGGTTCTTGCGGTGCATCCGCACCGTCTCCGGTGAAATCCCCAGCTGCACCGCCGTGGACTTCACCGAATGCCCCCGCAAGATCATGTGCGCCACCTCTCGCTCCCGATCGGTAAGCACCTGGCAACCAAAACTCTCGAACGCCGCCTGAACGCTGCCGCGCTCGGCCGAAGCCGTGGCGGCTTCAAGGTTGTAACGGGCATAACGCCCCAGCACTTCGCGCACCATCGGCTCGACCGCCCGCAGCAAGTCGATCTGCCCGCTGCTCAAGCGCGTGCCACTGCACCCCTGGAACAGGCTGAAGGACAGCTTGCGCCCCTGGCTGAGGTCGACGATGTAGTAGCTGTCTTCGCTGCAGCCGGTGCCCAGGTAATAGGCCTTGTAGTAGTCGCTGTCGAAGAAGTGGTCCGGGGCGATTTCTTCGAGGTGATAGAACCCCTCGGCCAGGCCACTCTGCACGGCCAGGCAAAAGGGGTCGAGCAGATAGCCGGCGGCGAAATAGCGCTCCAGCACCGCAGCACGGTGCACTTCGGGGATGCCCTGCTGATACAGCAGCTGCGGTGCCTGCCCCTGGCATTCGAGGCTGATCATCATCGACTCCACCTGCACCAGTTCGCCAATCGCGGCGGCCACGTAGTGCAGGGCATCGGCCGTTTCGCTGTGGCTCAGGGCACGCTGCAGCGCCGCATGCCATTGCTGCAGTGCCCCCAGCGAAAGGGTGAGCGGAGTGTCGGGAGAGGCTTGGGTCATGCCCGGCAGTCTAGCCTGCCAGGCACGCCCACGCACAGCCCTTTGCGCCAGGCTCATCGGCCTTGGTACAGCCCTTGCGCGGTGAGCTCACGCGCCGTTTCGATGATGCACTGGCGCAAGGTTTCGACGATTTCATCCACTTGCGCGTGCGTGATGATCAACGGCGGCGACATCACGTTCAGGTGCATGATCGGCCGCACCAGCAACCCCCTGGCCTGGGCTTTGCTATGGATACGCTCTCCGATGTTGACCGCGTCGGGGAACAACGCCTTGCTGGTTTTATCGGCAACGAACTCGACACAGGCCATCAGCTTCATGCAGCGCACATCCCCGACCAAGGGCAGGTCGCGCAGGCTGTGCAGCCGTTGTTCCAGGTAGCTGCCAACATCCTTGACGTGCGCCAGCAACTGCTCGCGCTCGATGATCTCGATGTTCTTCAGGGCCGCTGTGCAGCACACCGGGTGCCCGCTGTAGGTGAAACCGTGGGTGAAGCAGCGGCCCTTGCCTGGCTCGGCGATCACCTGCCAGATCCGCTCCGAGAAGATGCACGCACCCAGCGGCAGGTAGGCCGAGGTCAGGCCTTTGGCGGTGGTGATGATATCCGGGGTTACCCCGAACAGCTCCTCGCTGGCGAAGAAGGTGCCCAGGCGACCGAACGAGGTCACCACTTCGTCGGCGACGAACAGAATGTCGTAGGTCTGACACACCTGCCACATGCGCTCGAAGTAGCCCTTGGGCGGGATGATCACCCCGCCCGAACCCATGATCGGCTCGGCGAAGAACGCGGCCACGTTGTCGGCGCCCAGGGAAAGGATCTTGTCTTCGAACTCGGCCACCAGGAAGTCAAGGAACTCGGCCTCGTCCATGTCGTCCGGCGCACGGTACACGTTGGGGTTGGAGACGTGGTGGATCAGCTCATGGGCGTAGTCGAACTCGGGCACGCGGTCGGCCGCCTTGTTGCCGATCGCCATGGTCAGCGTGGTGGAGCCGTGATAGGCGTTGTAACGGGCGATCACGTGCTTTTTGTGCGGCTTGCCACGGCAGTTCTGGTAGTACTGGATCAGCCGGTAGGCGGTGTCGACGGCAGTGGAGCCACCGGTGGTGAGGAACACGTGGTCGAGGTCGCCCGGCGCCAGTTGCGCAAGCTTCTGGCACAGCGCGATGGCGACGTCGTTGGCCATGTCGGAAAACGGATTGGAGTAGGCCAGCTTGCGTACCTGGTCGGCGATGGCCAGGGCCATCTCTTCGCGGCCCAGGCCGATATTGGTACACCACATGCCGCCGACCGCATCGAGAAAACGGTTGCCGTGAGTATCGCGAATGTAGGCGCCTTCACCTTCGACAATGTTCAGCGCGCCCTGTTCGCGGTGCTCGTCGAACACATGGTAGCCGTGCATGTAGTGGGCCTTGTCGGCGTCCACCAGTGGGTCGTGGGCGATGGCGAATGCTTTGCTTGGGGTGGCCATGGGCAGCTCCTTGGCGGGAATCGGTTGGCAGTGTTCAGAAACCGGTCTTGACCGTGCTCCAGACCCGGGTGATGGCGCGCATGTCCTTGGGGCTCTGGGTCTTCTGGGCGAACAGGCGTTCGCGGGTCTTGGCATCGGGGTAGATCGCCGGGTCCTGGCGGATGTCGGCCTGTACCAACGCCGTGGCAGCGGCATTGCTGTTGGCGTAGTGGATGTAGTCGGTGACCTTGGCCATGGTTTGCGGCTGCAGCAAAAACTCGATGAAGCGGTGCGCGTTGGCCGCGTGCGGCGCGTCCTTGGGGATGTACAGGTTGTCGAACCAGATCAGCGAACCTTCCTGGGGGATGAAGAACGACAGCTTGATGGCCTTCTTCGCCTCTACCGCACGGGCCTGGGCAGTGGCGTAGTCACCTGACCAGGTCAGTGCCAGGCAGACATCGCCATTGGGCAGGCTGGTGAGGTAGTTGACCGAATCGAACTTGCGGATGTACGGGCGAATGCCCATCAGCAGTTGCTCGGCAGCCTTCAGGTCGGCCGGCGCTGCGCTGCGTGGGTCCTTGCCCAGGTACTGCAGGGCCAGCGGGATCACCTCGGTCGGCGCGTCCATCAAGGTGACGCCGCAGTCGGCGAAGCGCGAGACGATCTTGGGGTCGAACAGCATGGCCAGCGAGCCGATCGGTGCATCGGGCATGCGTGCGGTGATCTTGTCGACGTTGTAGGTGATGCCTGAACTGCCCCAGGTGTAGGGTGCCGAGTATTTCAGCCCCGGGTCGTACCCTTGCAGGTTGCTGACCACCTGCTCATCCAGGTTGTGCCAGCTGGGCAGTTGCTGCTTGTCCAACGCCTGGAACACGCCAGCCTGGATCAAGGGGGGGACCAGGGAAGCGTTGAGCATCACCAGGTCATAGCCGGAGCGGCCGGTCAGCAGTTTGGTCTGGACGGTCTCGTAGCCATCGAAGGTGTCGTAGACGACCTTGATGCCGGTGGCCTTCTCGAAGTCGGCCAGGGTGGTCTCGCCGATGTAGTCGGTCCAGTTGTACAGCCTTAGCGTGTTCGCGCTGCCCTCCTCCACCGCCAGTGCCTGCGTGGCGGCCGACGCCAGCAGCAGACCGCCAATCACCTTCAGTGCCTTGCGCATAGCAACTCCATCGTGTGACTGCTCCGGATCGAGCCGATGGGTTCACTATCGGGGGATTTGCTTGAGGGCAACATACCCCGAATGTGTGGGTGGCCGTTTGTAGGAGCGGCCTTGCGTCGCGAAAGGGCTGCGTAGCGGCCCCTCGATTTCAGCGTCACCGCACATATCCGGGGGCCGCTGCGCAGCCCTTTCGCGACGCAAGGCCGCTCCTACACACACATACACAACCGCGTTACCTCAGCGGATACAACGCCTCATCGAACTGCGCCAAGCGTGGGAACACCAGCGGCTGGTCGTCTGCCAACTGCTCCAGACGCTGCTGGTATTGCTGCAAAAACCCCTGGCGGGCCTCGGCGCTGATGTACGGCACGTGCCAGGCCACGAACGGTGGCAGCACCTCGAACCCGACATAGGCCAGCGTCCCCCGCAGAATCGGCCGCAACATGTCCTCGAGCGGCCCGTGAATCGCCCCTTCGCCAAACATGTGCTCACGCCCGCCCAGGGTCACCGTCACCAGCGCCTTCTTGCCAGCCAGCCCGCCCTGATCGTAGAAGCGCTTGCCGCCATAGCACACGCCCGACACCAGCACCCGGTCGATCCAGCCCTTGAGCATGGCCGGCGCCGAGAACCAGAAGATCGGGAAGTTCAGCACCAGCAGGTCCGCCCATAACAGCTTGTCCAGCTCTTGCTGGATATCCGCAGCGATAGCGCCGCTCTTGACCCCCAGGCGCTGCTCCAGGGCATAGACCAGGTACTCGGGGTTCTCGCGCTGGGCGAAATCATCAGCACTGGCCACCGGGTTCCAGCCCATGGCGTACAGGTCGCTGACCTGCACCGGGTGGCCCTGGTCGCGAAAGGTGGCCACGGCCTGGTCACGCAGGGCTGCGGTGAAGGATTGTGGCTCGGGGTGAGCGTGGACGATCAGTACATTCACAACGTTTCTCCTCACACAAAACGGGATGCGTCAGCGACGGCGCAACACTCGATACAGCCGCGCCTACTCACGCAGGGGCCTGCTGTTGCATCAGTGCCTGGGCACAACGGGCAATGCGCCGGCAGGCATCGACCAGCGCCTCGGGGCCCACCACCAGCCCCAGGCGGATGTGCCCGGCGGCGCTGGGGCCAAAGGCCTCGCCGGCCAGCACCGACACACCTTCGCGGTCCAGCAGGCGGTCGGCAAAGGCCTGCGCGCTGAGGCCGGTTGCGCGAATATCGACCATCACGAACATGCCGCCATCGGGTTTCAGGGCCTTGACGCCCGGGCAACCCGCCAAGTGTTCGCACACCAGGTCGCGGCGCTGGCGATAGGCGTCGCGCATGGCCTCCAGTGCTGGCATCGGCTGGGTCAAGGCCACCACGGCGGCGTCCTGGATAAAGTCCGGCGAGCCATACAGCATGCACAGGGCCAGGTTTTCCAGGTGCGTGGCCAGCTCAGGCGAGCTCACTACCCAGCCCACCCGCCAGCCAGTCATGGCGTGGGATTTCGACAGGCTGTTGAGGGTCGCGGTGCGCTCGGCCATGCCCGGCAGGCTGCCAGGGCTGACATGCTCGCCGTCGTACAGCAGCTCGCTGTACACCTCGTCAGAGATCAGCCACAGGTCGTGGGCGATGCACAGCGCTGCCAGTGCCTCCCAGGTCGCGCGCGGCAAGCTTGCCCCCGAGGGGTTGTGCGGGCTGTTCAGGGCCAGGGCGCGGGTACGCGGGGTGATGCGCGCCGCGACGTCCTGCGGGCACACCCGAAAACCGTTCTCCGGCTTGACCGGCACCGGTACCACTTTGGCGCCGCAGGCACCGAACACCGCCTCGTAGGTGACGTACATGGGCTCGGCGACAATCACCTCGTCGCCGGGGTCGAGCACGCACTGGGCCACGCAGAACAACGCGCACTGCGCACCCGCCAGCACCGTGACCTGCTCGGCACTGACGGCCTGGCCGCTGCGTTGCCGGTGGCGATCGGCGATGGCCTGGCGCAGGGCGAGCTTGCCGCGCACATCGGCGTAATGGGTATGGCCTGCTCGCAGGCTGTCGATAGCAGCCTCGACGATGGGGCCCGGGGTGTCGAAGTCCGGGTCCCCCACCGACAGCAGCAGGATGTCCTTGCCCTCGGCCTGCAGCGCCAGGGCGCGGTAATGGATGTCCCAGGCGGCGGCGCCGTCGCCGGCGATACGTTGGGTCAGCTTGGCGTAATGCATGGCAATCTCCCTTCAGTACGGGGTCAGTCGACGAGAATCTTCGGGTTTGAGCTGCCCCACACGGTGTACAGGTCAGCCAGCAATGCACCGTTGATGTCTTCCATTTCGCCCTGGGTGATCTCACCCCCGGCCTGCTTGCCGAACAGCACCACCTCGTTGCCGTTCTTGACGTCGGGGAAGTCGGTGACATCGACCATCAAGGTGTTCATCGACACCTTGCCCACCACCGGCACGCGGTGGCCGTTGATCAGCACATGGCCCTTGTTGGTGAATACACGGCGGTAGCCGTCAGAGTAGCCGACGGTGATATTGGCCAGGCGCGCGTCACGCGCCAAGGTGAAGGTGCGGTCATAGCCGACAGTATTGCCGGCCGGGTAGCTGTGCACGGCGGCCACCCGCGACTTGAACTGCATGGCGCGCTGGTACTCGGTGCGCGCCGGCACGGTATCGCCGAACAGCGCACCGCCGGTGCGGACCATGTCCAGGCGCGCCTCGGGCACCTCCAGGGTGGCGAAGGAGTTGGCCGCGTGCAGGGTCAGCTGGCTGCGGTCGAGCTTGGCATGCTTGATCAGCCAGTCGGCCTGCTGGTTGAACGCTGCCAGGCCCTTGCGTACATCGTCCTTGTCTTCCACAGCGAAGTGGGTCATCAATGCCACCAGCTTCAGGTGCTTCTGGTCGGTGATCTGCAGCGCTTCACCGCGCCCGCTCCAACTGGCCATCTCTACCCCGTTGCGGCTCATGCCGCTGGAATTGAGCGCCAGGTGAATACGCAAGGTCTTGCCATGGCGCTCGGCGATGGCGTCAGCCTGGCGGGCAAATTCGGCGCTGCCGACCAGTTCTTCCATGTCGTATTGCAAGGCATCTTCCAGCTCGCTCAGGCTGGCCAGGCGCACCCGCACCAGTTGCCCGGTAAAGCCGCTGGCCCTCACCACGCGGGCTTCCTCGTTGCTGGCCACCGCCACGCAGGGCACGCCAAGGGCAATGACCGAGGGCATCACCAAGCCGATGCCGTGGCCGTAGGCATCGGCCTTGAGCACGGCGCACAGCTTGGACTTGCCACCCAGCTCCGCTTGCAGGGTGCGGATGTTGTGTTGCAGGGCGCTTGCGCTGACCTCGACCCAGGCATTGCTGTTTTGCACGGTCAGGGCGTTGCTGCCGTTGTCCATCGACAGCGGTGGTGCGGCATACAGCGGGGCCTGGCCGGTGATCAGCAGGGCCAGGGAAGCAGCCAGAAGCGTGCGGCGAAATGGCATGGGGGTTTCTCTTGTCATGGGTAATGCGCCGCTGTCAGCAGACGCAGGTATGTTTGAGTTCGATAAAGGTCACGCCTGGCGTGGCGAAGCCGCAGGCCAGGTCTGCCTGCAAGGCATCCAGGTCGCGCGGCTGGCGCACTGCGCAGCCAAATGCGCGGGCCAGGCCGATGAAGTCGGGGTTGCGCGGCAGCACGCCAACCGGCTCGATGTCCAGGCCAAGCATGTCGTCACGGATCTGCCCGAGGGCATCGTTGTTCCACAGCAGCACCACCAGCGGCCGGTCCAGTTCCTCGACGGCGGTGGCCAGCTCCTGGGCGGTATAGAGGAAACCGCCGTCGCCGACCAGCACCAGGCCGGGGCGGTGGTCAGTGGCGAACATGCCGCCGATACCTGCCGGCAGGCCGTAGCCGAGGGTGCCGTAACCGGTGGGGTGCAGCCAGCTGCGCGGCGCCCGGCTGGCAAAGGCGTAGTTACCGGTGTAGGCCAGTTGGGTCATGTCGCTACTGATGAAGGCGTCATCCGGCAGCACCGCTTCGATGCGATCGAGGATGGCCTGGTGAATGGCCTGCAACGGCGCATGCCCGTCACGGATGGCCTGGCGCAGGGCGGCCACCGTTGCGATAGCCTGACGAGGGTCGCGATCGCCCTCGGGCAAGGACGCCAGCAAGCCGTCGAGGGTCTGCCGCGCATCACCGTGCAGGGCCACGGCGCAAGGGTAGAAGTCGTTGAACTTGCGTGGGTCGATGTCCACCCGCAGCAACTCGCCATTGACCGGCAGGCGCTCGCGCCAGAAGTCGGTGTCGGCCATTTCGGTGCCCACCGCCAGCACCACATCGGCTTCGCTGATCAGTTGCCAGCCTGGCGCCACGCACAGGCTCGAACCGGCATTGAGCGGCGCCTCGGGAGGCTGCAGGCCCTTGCCGGCGACGCTGGTGAACAGCGGCGCGGCCAGGCGCGTGCTCAGTTGCTGAAGTTGTTCGGCAGCGTGCAACGCGCCGCCGCCAGCGATGATCATTGGCCGTTTGGCTGCGGCCAGCTTCAGCGCGGCCTGGCCCAGCGTGGCCTGGTCGGGCTGGCCCCGCCCTGGCCGGCGCACCACCTCGTCGCTCCAGTCGCGGGCAACGGGCGCGGCCAGCACGTCCAGCGGCACCGAGATGTGCACCGGGCGCGGGCGTTCGCTATCGAATACCGCCCAGGCACGGGCAATCAGTTCGGGCAGGTCGTCGGCGCCCAGCGCCACGGCGGAAAACGCCGTGATCGGCGCAGTCATGGCGCGCTGGTCCTGGGTTTCATGCAGGCAGCCCCAGCCTTTGCCCAGGCTGGCCGTGTGGTTGACGCTGGAAATCACCAGCAGCGGGATCGAGTCGGCATAGGCCTGGCCAATGGCGGTGGCGGCATTGGTCACGCCTGGGCCGGTGATGACAAAGCACACCCCCGGCCTGCCACTGACCCGGGCATAACCATCTGCCATGAAGCCGGCGCCCTGCTCATGCCGGGTCAGCACATGGCGGATGCCACTGCCGGGCAAGCCGCGGTACAGCTCCAGGGTATGCACCCCAGGGATACCAAACACAGTATCCACCCCGTAGTTGGCCAGCAGCCGTACCAGCGCCTGGCCGGCAGTCATCGGGCGCTCATGCATGTTGATCTCCTTGCGGCTGGCCGAGGCGGATCAGCGCATCGACCGCGGTGGTGCCGTGGGCACCGACCATCAATGGGTTCACATCCAGTTCCAGCAATTGCCCGGCGTTTTCACAGGCGTAGTCGGCCACGGCGCGGATCGCCGCCACCAGTGCCTGCAGGTCGGCCGCCGGGCGGCCACGGAAACCTTGCAACAGGCTGGCGCTGCGCAGGCCCAGCAGCGCGGCGCGGATGGCGCTGTCGGTGGTCGGCAGCAACAGGCTGACGCTGTCCTTGAGCAACTCCACCAGCACGCCGCCAGCGCCGATTACCAAGGCCAGGGCGAAATCGTTTTCACGCTTGATACCGACGATCAGCTCGGCCAACGGCGGCGGCGCCATGGGTTCGAGCAGTATCTGGTCGAACGGCACGCCTGGCGCATAGGCGCCGATGCGCTCGCGCATCTGCACCAGGGCGGCCTGTAGCGCCGCTGCATCACGCAGGTTCAGCGCAACCGCACCGGCTTCGGTCTTGTGCGGCAACTGCGCACTGACAGCCTTGAGCACCAGTGGGTAGCCCACCCCGGCAGCATCGTCCAGCGCGCGTTCAGGGGTACTCAGCACCCCGGCCGGCACCGGCAGACCAAAGGCGCTCAGGGCTTGTTTGGACTGCCATTCATCCAGCAGCCGGCCAGCGCCTTCGAGGGGCTGTGGGCTCAGCGGTACCTGCGCCGCCTCGCCCTGCTCCAGCAGGCGCTGGCGGCTGCGTTGATACGCCACGATCCGCCCCCACGCCGCCAAGCCATCTTCAACCCCTTGCAGCGCAGCGATGCCGCGCGCATGCAGGCGTTCACGGGCGGCTGCCGGCAACAGCTCGGGAAACGCCGAGGTGACGAAGCCGATCTTGCCGTGGCGCTCCAGCGCATCGCAGTACAGCGCCAGCAACAGGTCGCATTCCTTGCGCTCGCCGGTGAACTGCGCCGGGTAGTCGAGCACCAGCATGGCCGCATCCGCCGCGCCGCACAGGGTGCTGTCGAGCATGCGTTGCAGGGCCGCTTCATCACCCCAGATCGCGGTGGTGAAATCCAGCGGGTTGACCAGGTTGGCGTAGGCCGGCAGCACGTGGGCCAGCGCGGCGACCTGCCCCTGCTCCAGGCTGGGCAGGCTCAGCTGGTTGCACTCGGCGTAGTCGGCGATCAAACCGGCGTCACCGCCCGAACAGGCCAGCGCGAGCAGCCGGCCATCGCCAGGCAGGCGGCCACAAGCGGCGGCCTTGAGCGTCTCGACGAAGCTCACCGGGCCACTCACGCGAATCACGCCCAGGCGCTGGAACAGGCTGTCATACAGGGCATCGGAGCCAGACAGCGAGCTGGTGTGGCTGAGCGCCAGTTCCGCACCGATCTGCGACACGCCGGTCTTCAGGGCAATGATCGGCGTGCCCTGCTGCAGCGCCTTGTACGCAGCGCGAGCAAAGCCGGGCACGTTTTTCAGGCCCTCGAGGTGCAAGCCGATGGCGGTCACCCGTGGGTCGTCGAGCAGCACGTCCATCAGCTCGGCCACGCCCAACTGCGCCTGGTTGCCGACCGACGCCATGTAAGCCACCGGCAACGAACGGTCGCTCATGGACAGGTTGTAGGCGAAGTTGCCGCTTTGGGTGAGGATCGCCACGCCCTTCTCTACCTGCTTGCCACCATGGGCCACCGGCCACAGGGCGGCACCGTGCAGGTAGTCGAGCAGGCCATAGCAGTTGGGGCCGAGCAAGGCCATGTTGCCGGCCGCCGACAGCAAGCGCTGCTGCAGCAGGTGGCCTTGCTCGCCGCTCTCGGCAAAGCCCGAGGCATAGCAGATGGCACCCCCGGCACCGAGGGCGGCCAGCGCCTCGACGCAGTGCAGGGTCAGCTCACGGTTGGTGGCGATGAACACCGCGTCAGGCGCGCAGGGTAAGTCCGCCACCTGCGCTACACAGGGGATGCCCTCAAGGCTGGCGTGCTGCGGGTTGACCAGCCACAGCGGGCCGGCAAAGCCACCTTCGGCACAGCGCTTGAGGGCCCGGGCCATGCTGCGCCCGCCCACGAAGGCCAAGTGCCGTGGCGCCAGCAGGCGCTTGAGGTTGTCACGAATCGAATGCGACATGCTGATTCTCCAGGGCGATCAACGCAGCAACGGGCGCAGCAGTTCGCGGGCAATGATGTGCCGCTGGATTTCCGAGGTGCCCTCCCAGATCCGCTCGATGCGGGCGTTGCGCCAGATGCGTTCGACCGGCCCTTCGTCCATCAGGCCCATGCCGCCAAAAATCTGCACGGCTTCGTCGGCGACCTTGCCCAACACTTCGCTGGCGAACAATTTGGCCATGCCCGCTTCGCCATCGGTCATGTTGCCTTGGTCCATCTTCCAGGCGGTGTGCAGGGTGAGCAGTTCGGCGGCGCGGATCTGCGTGGCCATGTCGGCCAGCTTGAACGACACGCCCTGGTAGCTGCCGATGGGTTGGCCAAACTGCTTGCGGTCGGCAGCCCACTGCAGGGAGGCGTCGAGTGCGCGCTGGGCTTGGCCGACGCAGTTGGCGGCGACCATCACGCGGCCGGCGGTAAGCCAGGCGTTGGCCACTTCCCAGCCCTTGCCGACCTCGCCCAGCACCTTGCTGGCCGGTACCCGGCAGTCGTCGAAGAACAGCTCGTAGGTGTGATAACCCCGGTTGCTCACGCACTTGGGCCCGCGGCGAATGGTCATGCCGGGGGTATCCCGGTCGACCAGCAAGGCGGTGACCGCATTGCGCTTGCGCCCGTTGTGCTCGTAGGTGTCGGTGACCGCGAAGACGATGGCGAAGTCGGCATGGCCGGCGTGGCTGATGAAGTGCTTGCTGCCGTTGATCACGTAGTCGTCGCCCTGGCGTACGGCACGGGTCTTGATGGCGTTGGCGTCAGAGCCGGCGCCGGGTTCGGTCAGGGCGAAGCAATCGGTCTTTTCACCCTGCACGCACGGCAGCAGGTAATCGGTGATCTGTTGGTCCTTGCAGGCCATGAGAATTTTCGAGGGGCGCGCGACGAACACGTGCAGTGCCCAGGAAACCTTGGACAACTCGCGCTCGATCAGTGCCTGGGACAGGTAGTCGAGGCCACCGCCGCCGACTTCCTCGGGCATGTTGAAGGCGTAGAACCCGGCGGCGATGGCCTTGCCGCGGATCTGCGCGGCAAGCTCCGGCGACACGGCGTCGGCGCGGTCCACCGCCTCTTCATGGGGCAGCAGTTCCTTGGCCACGAAGCTGCGTACCGCTTCCACCAACATTTCTTGTTCTTGGGTCAGTTGGAAATTCATCTGCGAAGGTCCTGGAGGGGGAACGGGTTATTGGCCAACGAAGTGTGGCGGGCGGCGTTGCACCGAGGCCTTGAGCGCCTCGGCGCCGTCCTGGCTACGCCCGCACAGCAAGCCGGCCTGGCGCTCGGCCTCGAGCTGCTCGGCCAGGGTGCGTTGCGCGCCCTCGCGGATCAGCCGCTTGGTCTGCGCGTAGGCGAAGGTCGGGCCGTTGGCCAGGCGGCCGGCCAGTTCGGCAGCCACTGCAGGCAATTGCTCGTCGGCGCAGACCTCGCTCACCAGCCCCGCCGCCAACGCGCGGTCGGCGCCCCACAGTTCATCGAGGAACAACAGCCGTTTGGCTTGCTCGCTGCCGATCAGCCGCGGCAGGTGCCAGCTGGCGCCGGCGTCGGGGCTGTAGGCCATGCTGGTGTAACCGGCCTTGAAACGGGCCGAGGCGGCGGCGATGCGCAGGTCGCAGCACAGGCTCAGGTCCATGCCGCCGCCGACGGCGGTGCCATTGATGGCGGCGAGGGTGGGTTTGTCGAGGGTGTGCAGGCGCAGCATCAGGGCGTGGGCGGTCTCGGTCCAGCCGTAGCTTTCCAGCGCGCCCCGGGCTTCGGCTTCGGCCCACTCGGCAAGGTCGGCACCAGCGCAGAAGCTGCGCCCGCTGCCGGTCAGCACCACCACGCGTACAGCCGGGTCGCTGTTGCAGGTGTCCAGCAGGGCATGCAGTTGCTTGAGGGTGGGGATGTCCAGCGCGTTGCGCTGTTCGGGGCGGTTGAGGGTGATCCAGGCAACGCCGGCTTCGACCTTGCTCAACAGCGACGATGACGGGGTAGTCATGGGGGGCCTCTCGGTATTGTTGTTAGGGGTGGAGGGCTTGACGAGCTGATACTAAACGAGTGTTCAACAAGGTGGAGTGGGTTGTTACAACTTTGCACAACTCGGGTTTTTGCGGTGAGCTGTGAGATAGCGGGGGGCTGCTTTGCAGCCCTTTCGCGGCGCGAGGCCGCTCCTACAGACGACCGCGTTCTGTTGGAGGAGCGGCCCCGGCAGACCCAAGCCCTACCCCACACTCGGCGCCAAGGCCCCCTGGCGCCGACGGTTCACCACGAAATACGCCGCATAGCACAGGGCAATGAAGCCAAAGCCCCAATACAACGACGGCCGCTGGGTCTCATCCATGGCTAGGAACACGAACAGCGAGCAGCACAAGGTGATGCACAGCAGCGGCACCAGCGGATACAGCGGCGCCTTGTACTTGAGGTCCTGCAGCTGCCCACCATCGCGCAGAAACGCCTTGCGGAACCGGTACTGCGCCAGGGCGATGACGATCCAGGTCACCGTGCCAGACATGCCACTCACCGCCATCAGCACCATGAACAAGGTGTCGGCGGCGATGAAGCTGGTCATCAGCGACACCAGGGCAAAGCACAGGGTGATGCTCAGGGCACGCAGCGGCACCCCGCGTTTGCTCAACGGCGACAGGCTTCTGGGCGCCATGCCCGTCTTCGACATCGCCCAGAGAATGCGTGTGGAGGCATACAGCCCGGAGTTGCCCACCGACAGGATGGCGGTGAGGATGACGAAGTTCATCAGGTCGGCCGCATAAGGAATGCCGACCATGTCGAATACCTGCACGAACGGGCTTTCCATCAAGCCGGCCTGCTCGTAGGGCACGATGGCTGACAGCACGGCAATCGCCAGCACGTAGAAGATCAGCACGCGGAACACCACGTTGCGCACGGCGCGGGGGATGCTCTTTTCCGGGTGCTCGGTCTCGCCGGCCGCCACGCCCATGATTTCGCAGCCCTGGAAGGCATACACCACGGTCATCATCACCGCGAACACCGCCGACAGCCCGTGGGGGAACACCGACTCGCCCATCAGGTTGTTCAGCATCGGCGCCGGCGCCCCGCTGTTCAGCGGGATGGCGCCAAAGATCACCAGCAGGCCGATCACGATGAAGCCGAGGATGGTCGCCACCTTGATCCCCGAGAACCAGTACTCCGCCTCGCCAAAGGCCCGGGTGGCCAAGGCATTGAGGCCGAACAGCACGACCACGAACAACGCCGACCAGTACCAGATCGGCACCTCGGGGAACCAGCGGGTCATCAACATGCCTGCAGCGGTGAACTCCAGGCCCACGGTGGTGGCCCAGCTCATCCAGTACACCCAGCCGATCATGAAGCCGGTGGCCGGGCCGATAAACTTGGTGGCGTGAGCCTGGAACGAACCGGAGACCGGCATCTGCACCGACAGCTCGCCCAGGCAGACCATCACCAGGTACATCAACAGCCCCGCCACCAGATAGGCCAGGATCGCGCCCATCGGCCCGCCCTGGTTGATGGTCACGCCCGAGCCCATGAACAGACCGGTGCCGATCACACCGCCCAGCGACAGCATGAAGATGTGCCGGCTTTTCAGCGCGCGGGTGAGCTGGATCTTGCCTTCGTGAGTGTCAGTCATGGCGCATCCCCCCGTTGCTGGGGGTGCGTGGCAACGCGGGCGCGCCGCTTACAAGCGTTGGTTCAAGGAGGGGCTGAGCGCTACGGCATGTCATTATTGTTATCTCCAATAAGCCTCATGGACCGCGTGCAACACGGTTGCCATCGATTATTGGAAACGGATGTAAGGTGCCGTTGTACGAACCGCTCGAAGATGTAAAAAGTCGTAAGTTTTTTGTACGTCAGCGCTGGGTCAGCTGTTGCAGGGTCGTGCGGGCCTGTTCCAGCTGGGCTGTCAGCGGCTCGCCGAGCGCCAGCAGCGCCTGCGCGTCGTGACGCTGCGCTGCCGCCTCAAGGCGGCGCAACAGCGCAGCCAGGCCGGCAAAACCCAGGGAATCGCAACTGCCCGCCAGGCGGTGCGCAAGGTGCAACACCTCTGTGCAGTCCATGGCCTGCAGGGCATCGGCCAACGCGGTAGCGTGTTGCTCGAGCGACTGGCGCAACACCGCCAGCAGGTCCTGAAGCTTCTGCTCACCGAGCAAGCTGCGGTGGGTTTGCAGCAGCGACCAGTCCATGCCCAAGCCATCGGCAGGCGCAGCCAGCTCGGCAGGCGCCGCCTCGGCCAGGGCCTGGCGCAGCTGGCCCAGCCGCAGCGGCTTGGCCAGTACCCCCTGCATGCCGGCGGCCAGGTAACCGGGCACCTGCGCTGGCTGCACCCCGGCGGTCAGCGCCAGGATGCGGCTGTCACGGTTTGGCCCTGGGGTGGCGCGGATACGCCGGCACAACTCCACCCCGTTCATGCCGGGCAAGTGCACGTCCAGCAGGATCAGGCCGAACCGCCGCTGGGCACAGGCTTGCAGGGCTTGCTCGGCGTCCTCGGCAAAGCACACCCGGTGGCCATCGCGGGCCAGCAAGCCGCCCACCACCTCGCGGTTCAGCGCCACGTCCTCGACCACCAGGATATCCAGGCTGGCCGAGGCTACGTGAGCGTGCTCACGGGCGACGGCAGGCTGCCCACGCGCCATGTCGAGCTCGAACCAGAAGCAACTGCCCTGCCCTGGCACGCTGTCCAGGCCTATGCACCCGCCCAGCTTTTGCACCAGGTGCTTGCAGATCGCCAGGCCCAGGCCGGTGCCCCCGTAACGCCGGGCCACGGCTTCGCTGGCCTGGATGAAGCGGTCGAAGATCTTCGCCTGCATGGCCGGTTCGATGCCGATGCCATTGTCACTGACCGACACCCGCAGCCGCTGCCCGCGTTCATCGCTGGCCAGCACCTGCACCCTCAGCGTGACCTGGCCGTGCTCGGTGAACTTGATGGCGTTGGCCAGCAGGTTGCTCAGCACCTGGCGCAGGTACTGCTCGGCGCCGTGCTGGTGCTCGGCCAGCTGCCCGTCGATCGCCACGTGCAGCGTATCGCCGCGCTCCAGGGCCATGGGTTCGAGCAATGCCAGCACCTCCCCGCACAGCTGGCGCAGCGAGAAAACCAGCGTTTCGGCGTGGCTTTCACCCTCTTCCAGGCGGGCAAAGCAAAGCACCTCGTCAAGAATGGCCAGCAGCCCCTCGCCGGCCTTGTACAGGGCCTCCAGGCGTTGCCGGTCGGTAGCGTCGAGCCGGGCCCCACGCAGCAGTTCGGCCATGCCCAGAATGCCGTTGAGCGGCGTGCGCAACTCATGGCTCATGGTCGCCAGAAAGCGCGACTTTGCCAGGTTGGCGGCTTCAGCCTCGTCCTTGGCCCGGGCCAGGCTCGCCGTGCGCCGCTCGACCATGGCCTGCAGCTCATCGCGCTTGCCCTGCAGCGCCAGGCGGTCGAGCTCGCGGCGCTCGATGTCGCTGAGGATGGCCCGGCGCATATCGTCCAGCGCATGGGCCACGGTGTCGATTTCGTCCGGGCGCGCCGAGCGGCGCCGGTCCAGGCGCAGCGGCTGCTGCCAATGCCCGGCACCGATGCGCCGGGCAAACTCGGCCATCACTTGCAAATGGCGCGTCACCAGGCGGTAGAACAACCCCGACAGCGCGACGGCCAGGCCACATAGGAAAACGCCCATCCACAGCAGGCTGGCCAGGCCTGTGGCATACAGCCGCCGGTGCACCGCGCCCAGGTCGATGCTGACCTCCAGTTCGCCAAGGTGCCGCGCGGGCCCCGAGGGCGGCTGGTAATCCAGGGGGAAGCGCTCGATGCGCAGGGGCCCCTTGGGCTCGGCATCACCGCGCAACAGGGTGAAGTCATCGCTGACCAGGCGTACCCGGGCCACATCGGAAAAGTCCACCAGGCCACGCAACTGCACATCCAGTTGCGCTTCGTCGAGGTCCCACAGGCTGCGCTCGAGGCTTGCCAGGTAACCGGCGCGGATCAACGCCATGCGCGCTTCGATATCGCGCATCTCACGGCGGTATTCGAAGTACAACTGCACAGAGCTGGCCAGCACGGTGAAGCACAGGCTGAACAGCAGGATGAACAGCAGCAGGCGCCGCAGCAGGCCATCGGTGCGCAGGCGGATCATCGCGCGTCCGCCGGCAGGTCGATCATGTCGCGGTAGGTCACTTCGCTCTGCTCCAGCCAACGGTCGATCTCGCCGGCTTCGCGCATGCGCTGCAGTTGACGGTCGATCTCGTCCATGTGCTTGCTCAACGGTGATTGCCGCGACACCGCAACGCGCAGGTAGTCCACGCTCAGGGCGGCGGGCAAGGCGCGGATGTCTTCGGCGCCGGGCAGGTGCTCGATGAACAGCTCCCCGGTGCGCCGCTCCTGAATCACGAAGTCGATGCGCCCACGGATCAGCTTGCCGAAGTTCTGCTGGCTGGACGAGACCCGCTCGATGTTCTGGTGACGGGCGACGAAACGGTCGAATTCGGCGCCATAGCTTTCACCGTAGAGCAACCCGCCACGGTACCGGGCCAGGTCTTCCAGGTGCTCGAACTGCACGGGTCGACGGCGGTTGTAAAACACCGCCACTTCCTCACGGATCACCGGCACCGAAGAAAACCGCATGCCTTGGTCACGTTGGTCGCTGTCGTAGGCCAGCACCACATCCACCCGCCCGGCGGCAACGTCCATCAGGCAACGCTTCCAGTTGCCCAGCACCATGGTCTGCACGTCTCGGCCCATCCGCGCGAACAACTCACGAACCACCGTTGGCGCCAGGCCGCGCACCTGGTGGCCGTCGCTCCAGGAAATCGGCGGGTATACCGGGTAGTCGCAGTAGCGCACCGGCTCGGCCGCTGCGGCCTGCACGCCTGGCAGCAGCAAGGCCAGGGCGAGCAGGCTGCCAAGGGTGTTCACGCCGGCACGCTGGCAGTGAACAGGTAACCGGTGCCATGGATGGTGATGATCAACTGCGGCTCGGCCGGGTCGTCGTGCAGCTTGCGGCGCAGGCGGCCGACCAGCACGTCGATGGAACGGTCGTTGGGCATCCACTCACGGTTGCGAATCTGGTCCATCAGCTGGTCGCGGCTCAAGGTATGGCCACTGTTGCGCAGGAACACGCTGAGCAACTGGAACTCGCCGTGGGTCAGCAAGGTTTGCCCGCCACGGGGGTCGATCAGGCGCCGGCGGTCAGTGTCCAGCGCCCAGTCGGCAAACTGCTTCAGCGATTGTGCGCAGGCGGGGGTTGGGTGCACCTCGCGGGCATGGCGCACGCGGCGAATCAGGTTTTTGGCGCGCGAAACCAGCTCACGGGGGTTGAGCGGTTTCATGATGTAGTCGTCGGCGCCGCACTCCAGGCCGACGATGCGGTCGATGTCGTCGTTGCGCCCGGTGATGAGGATGATGCCGACCTCCGAGCGCACCCGCAGCTCGCGGGTAAGGGTCAGGCCGTCCTTGCCGGGCAAGCGGATGTCCAGCAGCACCAGGTCGACGTCGTGGCTGCCAAGCAGCGCCTCGGCCTTTTCGGCGGTGTCGGCACAGTGCACGTCGTAGCCTTCCTGGGACAGATAGGCCTGCAGCAAGTCACGAATAAGCGGATCGTCATCGACGATCAATACCCGAGGCGTCATTGCGTGTCGTCTCTTTTTTTATTGGTTTGGTCTACACACTCGCGACAGCAGCGTACTCGTTACTGAACGGGCGATCAACAGCCCTCGGGCAGGCGGAAGCGTTGCCGCCCACCGGCCTGCAAGCCATCGACCCAGGCCTCGCAGATCTGCACACCCTGGGCCGGGGTGAAGGTGCCGGGGTTCAGGCCCGATTCGAGCCACAGGCCATCGAGCAAGGCGCTCAGGCTGATCGCCGCCAGGTCGGCGTCAAAGCCCTGCCAGCCCTCTTCCACGGCCAGCGTGGCAAGCAGCCGGCTCAGCTCGTTGCGGTATTCGCCATACGAGTGTTCATGCACCTGGTTGATCGCCTCGGCGGTCTTGACGGCGCCCCAGAACGCCAGCCAGGCATCGAGCAGCTGCGGGTCGAGCAGTTCGGCGCAGAACGAGGCGCGGAAGAACGCCGACAGCCGCTCGCGGGCCGTGGGCGCGGCCTGGGCCATGGCTTCGCGCAACAGGCCCATGACCCGCCCGGTGACCGCCATGTAGGCTTCGGCCACCAGTTCGTCCTTGCCGGCGTAATGGTGGCTGATCAGCCCCACCGACACCCCGGCCTCGGCGGAAATCTTGCGGATCGAGGCCCCCTGGAAACCATGGCGTTTGAGGCAGACCAAGGTCGCTTCGACCAGGTTGGCCTTGCGCAATTGCGGCAGCATGCGGTGGTAGCGGGCTTCCTGGCTCATCGGCGGTTCTCGGGCGGTTGACGGGGCTGAACGACTGTACAACAAGCCGAACGCCATGATAAACCCTGATGGCCACTGCCCGGCGGTTACCCTGTTGCCGGGCTCACCCACAACAACAAAAGCGGCTGCCATGAACGACCTGATCACACGCGAACTGGACCAGGGCCTGCTGACCCTGACCTTCAACCGCCCCGACAAGCTCAATGCCCTGAACATCGCCATGTACCGCCAGTTTGGCGACCTGCTGCTGGCGACGGGTGAAGACCCGCAGGTGGAGGCGATCCTCATCACCGGCGGCGCGCACTGCTTCAGCGCCGGCAACGACCTACGCGATTTCCTCGACAACCCGCCCAGCGACAGGGACAGCCCGGTGTTCCGCCTGATGCGCATTGTCATGGGCCTGGAAAAGCCGCTGATCGCTGCGGTCAGTGGCGCGGCGATCGGCATCGGTGCCACCCTGCTGCTGCATTGCGACCAGGTACTGGTCAGCCGTTCGGTGAAGCTGCGCATGCCCTTTGCGCCGCTGGGGGTATGCCCGGAGTTTGGTTCCAGCCTGTTGCTGCCGCGTATGCTCGGGCATGCCCGCGCCGCCCGCTTGCTGATGGCCAACGAGCTGCTCGATGGCGAGCAGGCGGTGGCCTGGGGGTTGGCCAATGAGCTGCATGACGATGGCGAGCAGTGCCTGGCGGCTGCACGGCAACTGGCGCGGCGCCTGCAGGGTTATCCGCAGGAAGCGTTGCGGGTCAGCAAGCGCCTGCTCAAGGATGGGCTGCGTGAGGCGCTGGAGGCGACTGTGGAGCGGGAGAGCCAGTTGTTTATCGAGTGCTTGCGCACGCCGGAGGCCAGGGCGGCGTTGCGGGAGTTGGTCAGGGATTGAGGATCGGGCGCTGGTCTTGAAGTGCATGGCCTGATTTTTCTGGCGCCTGTGAGATCGAGCGCCGCCCGCGCGGCGCTTCGCGGCGCAAGGCCGCTCCCACATCTGTGGACCCCCGAGTCTGTATAGCGCCCATAGGCAGCGGCATTGCCACCCGCACCCTACCCCGTCACCACTGAGCTGGACACCCGCACAGGCGTGGCCGCCATCCTGCGCGCCAACGAAATTCAATAAGTTCCGTTACGGCAGGTGCCAAGCCACCCGGCAAGGGCATGCCATGACCCGTCCCAACCGTTATATGGAACCTCTGCGGCCCGGTGCGATAGTGCGGCGGCGCTACTGCGTCGAATAACAACAAGAGGTAAGTCCAATGTCCGTATCGAAACGCTCCGTCGAAGATGCGCCACTCAATGCGTTCCACCGCAAGCTGACGGTCTATTCCGCTGGCGGGCCGTTCCTCGACGGCTATGTGCTGAGCATCATCGGCGTGGACATGCTGCAGATCACCAATGCCCTGCAACTGTCCGCCTTCTGGGAGGGGCTGATTGCTGCCTCGGCGCTGATCGGGGTGTTCCTTGGCGGGTTCCTGGGGGGGTGGTTTACCGACAAGTACGGGCGCAAGGTGCTGTACCTGGTCGACCTGATCGCCATTGTCGGGTTTTCGGTGGCGCAGTTCTGGGTGGAGTCGGCCTGGGCGCTGTTTGCCTGGCGGCTGTTGATCGGTATCGCGGTGGGCGCCGACTACCCCATCGCCACCTCGCTGCTGGCCGAGTTCCTGCCACGCAAGCAACGCGGGCCGCTGCTGGCCGCGATGGTGCTGATGTGGTTCGCCGGGGCCGCCACTGCCTACATGGTCGGCGAGCTGTTGCTGCGGGTCGGCGGCGATGATGGCTGGCGCTGGGTACTGGCCAGTGCGCTGGTGCCGGGTGCCTTGTTCCTGATTGCCCGTAGCGGCACGCCGGAATCACCACGCTGGCTGCTGAGCAAAGGCCGCATTGCCGAGGCGGATGCAGTGATCAAGCGGGTTTATGGCCCGGACTACTCCATCGCCGACCTGCCGGAGCAAGTCAGCGACAAACCCGTATCGGTGTGGTCGCTGTTCCACTCCGGCTACGGCAAGCGCATGGCCTTCGTCACGCTGTTCTGGACGTGCGCCATCGTGCCGCTGTTCGCCATCTACGCGTTCGCCCCGAAGGTGCTGCAGGCGCTGAAACTCACCGGTGACTGGGCGGCCTATGGCTCGATCGCCATCACCTTGCTGTTCACCCTGGGCTGCCTGGTGGCCACCAAACTGATCAACCGCCTGGGGCGGCGCAAGATGCTGATCCACAGCTTCCTTTGGTCGGGCATGTCGCTGTTGCTGCTGGGCCTGTTCCCCGATGCATCACCCACCACCGTGCTGGTGCTGTTTGGTGCCTACGCGGTGCTGATTGGCGGTGCTCAGGTGCTGGAATACGTCTACCCCAACGAACTGTTCCCCACCGAAATCCGCGCCTCCGCCGTGGGCCTGGCCACTTCGCTATCGCGTGTTGGCGCGGCCGTGGGTACCTACCTGGTGCCGATCTCGCTGGTGTCCTACGGCATTGCCAACACCATGTTCGCCGCCGCCTTGATCTCGCTGTTCGGTGCACTGATCTCGTGGTGGCTGGCGCCAGAGACCAGCAAGCTCGACCTGCAACAGGCCGCCGCGCTGGGCAGCACCAGCGCTGCACCGTCACCATCCCACAAAACTGTCGCTCGTAAAGCCTGAAGGAGCCCTTCCATGACTCAAGTACTTACCGTTGTACGCAATGCCGCTGCTTCGCCCTTGGGCGCACCCGCCCCTGCCCGCCTGCCGATCGGCGAACCGATTGCCCAGGCCGCCACGGCGCAGGAGCAGACCGATGAAGCGGTCGGCGCCAGCATCGGCGTCTGGGAAAGCAGCCCGGGGGTGTTCCGCCGCTACCTGAAAAACCGTGAGTTCAGCCACATCGTCAGCGGCAGTTGCACCTTTACCCCCGACGGCGGCGAGCCGGTCGAGCTGCGGGCGGGCGACGCGGTATTGTTCCCGGAGAACTGCGAAGGCGTGTGGGACATCCACGAGACCCTGCGCAAGACTTACGTGTTGTTCTAGGCGTGAGACAGTTGGGATCGAGACTCAGGCGTTTGGCTGGTTTTGACAGTGCATCTGACTGAGATTTTGGGGCCGTTTGCGGCCCCAAAAAAGCTTGAGCAACACCCTACAACTCCGGGTCCAGCCCTACCTTGTCCCCATGCCAATCGAACCGCTCCACCTCGTGGCGCCGCTTGCGGAAGCTGTACGGCGTCTCGCCATACTGCTTGCGGAACCACAAGATGAAGTGCGACGCATCGGAAAACCCGCACGCCAGGGCAATGGTGGTGATGTTCTGGCTGGTATTCACCAGCAACCGCCGCGCATGGTCCAGGCGCAGCTTGCGCCAATAGTTGGCCGGTGGTTCCTGGGTGTTGGCGACGAACTCGCGGTGCAACTGGCGAGGGTGGGTGCCCACCGCCTCGGCCACGGCCTTGAGCGTCATCGATGCATCCAGGTTGGCGCGCATGAAGGCAATGGCGCGCTGCACGCGGTCGTTCTGGTACACCGAATCACTGGCGGCCTGGCCTTCTTGCTGGTCGGCGCGCTCGTCCACCAGCAGGTACTCCAGCCCTTTCTGCGCCCGCACCGCACCGCAATGCCTGCGGATCAGGTTGGCCGCCAGGTCGATCGCCGTGCCGCCCGGGCAAGTGATGATGCCACGGTCATCCACATAGCTCTTGTCGATCACTGCGGTGGACAGCGGGAAGCGCTCCTTGAACTCGTCGCGCAAGGTGAAATGCAACGCGCAACGCCGGCCATCGAGCAGGCCTGCCTTGCCCAGCACGAACGACGCCGAACACAGGGCAATGATCGGGATGTTCGCGGCATGCACCTCACGCAGCGCATCGAGCAGCCAGCCTGGCGGGTTGCGCGTTTCGCTCAACAGCCCGCCCGCCAGCACGATGTAGTCGTACTGGGCAAACAAGTTCAGCGGCTTGGTTGGCGAAATGGGCATGCCACAGCTGGCGGTGATCGGTTGGTCGTCGAGGGTCATCCAGTCCCATTGGCAGTACACCTGCTGGCTGCGGAACGACTTGTCGGCGGCGAAGCGCAGCGAGTCGACCAGCCCGGCGACGGGCACCAAGGTGAACTGATTGAGAAGGAGGAAACCGACCCGCAGTTCAGGCTTGATCTGCGAGACGGTTTCGGCGGCCTGCGGTTGTTGTAGGTATTGTTCGGCGACCATGGACGCTGCTCTCATCACATCCGAAGTGAATGCCATTCTAAGCGTACACCGGCGTCCGCCCTATCATATTCAGCACTATAAATAGAAGATCTCAGACAAGGCAGGACGCTACGGTTGACTGCCGAGATGCCCCACCAAGGCCTCGCTCTTCCTTACTCTGACAAGGGTGCCAGTCCCTCGCTGAGCGAACGCCTACTTCCTATCAATTGTCATGACTGTAATATCGCCCCCTGGCCGCGCTGAGCATCATGTATGCACAAGACAAACATGCTCAGAGGCACCCCTCATGTACCGTGGATTCTGGTATGCCCAGGCGCTGGACCTGGACAACGACCTCGCCCCTGCCCTGCAGGACTCGATTCAAGCCGACGTGTGTATCGTCGGCGGCGGCTTCCTTGGGCTGTGGTCGGCTATCCGCCTGAAGCAGGCCCACCCAGAACAGACCATTGTCATCGTCGAGCGTGACCGCTGTGGCTCGGGTGCCAGCGGACGCAACGGCGGCGTTGCCACCAACTGGTGGGGCAAGTACCTGTCGGTGCGCACCATCTGCGGCGACGCCGAAGCCAGGCGCATCTGCGAGGCCGCCGAGTCGGCCATCGACGAAATCGGCAGCTTCTGCCAGGAACACGGCATCGAGGCCCAGTACCGCAAGGACGGCTGGCTGTGGACTGCCACCAACCCGCGCCAGATGAATTCGTGGCGAGTGCTGACCGACGGCCTGCAGAAGCTCGACGTCAACCCCTTCCAGGAACTGGACCGCCAGACCATTCGCGGGCGGGTCGGCTCGCCGCTGGTGCTGGGCGGCATCTACGACCCCAACGCCGCCACCGTGCAGCCCGCCATGCTCGCCCGTGGCCTGCGCCGAGTGGCGCTGAAGCTGGGCGTGCAGATATTCGAGAAGTCACCGTTCACCCACCTGCAGCGCGGCGCCAGCCCCGTGGTGCACACCGCCAAGGGCCAGGTAAAAGCCAAACAGGTGGTACTGGCACTCAACGCCTGGGGCGCGCAGTTCCCGGAGCTGCGCCGGATGATCGCGATCATGTCCAGCGACATGGTGGCGACGGCACCGGTCAAGGCCAAGCTCGATGCCATCGGCTTCAGTGGCGGCGAATGCATGACCGACTCGCGCACCGTACTCAACTACTGGCGCAACACCCCCGACGGGCGCGTGGTGTTCGGCAAGCCACTGGGCCAGTTCGCCTACGCCGGGCGCATTGGCAACCTGTATGAAAAACCCTCGCCAGCGGCCGACAAGGTCGCAGCCGAACTGCGCCGCCTGTACCCACAACTGCAAGATGTGCCAGTGGTCAGCAGCTGGACCGGCCCCATCGACCGGGCCATGAAGGGCTTGCCGAACTTCGGCTACCTCGACCACCACCAGAACATCAGCTACGGCATTGGTTTTTCCGGCAACGGCGTGGCGACCACCGTGTTTGCCAGCCGCATCATCAAGTCGCTGGTCGAGCACGCCAATGACGAATGGGCCAACTGTGGCCTGGTCAACCAGAAGATGAAAATGTTGCCGCCAGAGCCGTTGCGCTTCTTCGGCGCGCACTTGGTGCGTGACGCCCTGGTTCGCAAGGAAACCCTCGAAGACCATGATCAGGATGCCGGTTTCGTCACCCGCCGCCTGGTGGCCATGGCCCCGGCCGGCTACGTGCCAGCCCAGAAAAAGTAAGGAACGGACCGTGAGCGAACATATCGTACTGCTCGACGACGAGGGCCTGGCGCCCTCCACCCGCCTCAAGCGCCCCGACTGCGCGCACACCTGGCAGCAGTTTGCCTACACCTGCCCCGAGCAGATGCTCGACCACCTGCAGGACGCGACCATCGCCTTCACCTGCAGCGTGCCGCTGCGTGAGGAACACCTGCGCCAGTTGCCGAAGCTGAAGATGATCTCGCTTGCCCTCACTGGCCGCGATATCGTCGACGTCGATTACTGCGACGCCCATGGCATCGAGGTCGCCAGCGTGCCGGGCTATGCCGCCAACACCGTGGCCGAGCACAGCCTGGCGATGATCCTCGAACTGTTCCGTCGCCCGGCCGCGTTCACCCGGCTGATGCGCCAGGTGCATGCCGGCGAAAAACCGTACCAGAACATCTACTTCAACCACCGCATCCGCGATGTGCGCGACAAGCAGTTGGCGATCATCGGCAGCGGCCCGATCGCCCTGCGCCTGGCGCACCTGGCGCGAGCCTTCGGCATGCAGGTGCTGTTCGAAGACCGCGGCGGCAAGCGCCAGGGCCCGGACTGCCGGCCGCTGGCCGAATTGCTGCGCAGCTGCGACGTGCTGTCGATCAACTGCCCACTGACGCCGGCCACCTACAACCTGATCGATGCCGCGCAGTTGGCGCTGATGAAGCCCGATGCCGTGGTGGTCAATACCGGCCGTGGCGGCGTGGTCAATGAGGCTGCGCTGATCCAGGCGCTGCAGGCAGGCCGCCTGGGCGGCGTGGCACTGGATGTGGTCGAGCAGGAGCCGCTGCACCCGAGCAACCCGCTGTTCCAGCTGATCGACCGCGACGACTTCTTGCTCAACCCGCACATCGCCTGGAGCAGTGAAGATGCCATGCAGCAGTTGATGGACAGCGCCGTGGACAACATCAGCGCTTTCGTCGCCCGCCAAGCCAACGCAAAAAGGATCCGAAGCGCATGACCCTGGTCACCAAGAGCAACTATGTCGATGGCGCCTTCGTCGCGCTGGACAGCAGCAATAATGTGCTGGAAAACCGCAACCCGTCCAACCCCAGCGAGGTGATCGAGCGTTTCGTGCGGGCCGACCAGGCGCTGACCGAGCGGGCCCTGCTGGCTGCCCGCCGCGCCGCGCCCGCCTGGGCCCGCAGCAACCCGCAGCAACGCGCCGACGCACTGGACTTCATTGGCACAGAAATACTTGCCCGCCGCGAAGAACTGGCCACGCTGCTGGCCCGCGAGGAGGGCAAGGTGCTGCGTGAGGCACTGGGCGAAGTCGACCGGGCCGGCCGTTCGTTCAAGTTCTACGCCCAGGAAGCCCTGCGCGCCGAAGGCGAAAAGTACCCATCGGTGCGCCAGGACGTGGGCATCGATGTGTTCACCCAGCCACTGGGCGTGGTCGCCATCATCGCCCCGTGGAACTTCCCGATCGCCATCCCGGCGTGGAAGATCGCCCCGGCGCTGTGTTTCGGTAACTGCGTGGTGTTCAAGCCGGCCGAACGGGTGCCCTCCTCGGCCTGGGCGCTGGCCGAGATCATCTCGCGGGCCAACTTGCCCGCCGGGGTGTTCAACCTGCTGATCGGGCCAGGGCGCAGCGTGGGCGACACCCTGATCCGCTCGCCGCTGGTTGATGGCATCAGCTTCACAGGTTCCGAGCACACCGGCCGGCAGATCGCCAGGCTGGCCGCCGAAGGCATGAAGAAAGTGCAGCTGGAGATGGGGGGCAAAAACCCGTTGATCGTGCTGGACGATGCGGACCTTGAACAGGCAGTGGAGGTGGCACTGAACGGCTCGTTCTACAGCACCGGCCAGCGCTGCACGGCCAGTTCTCGGGTCATCGTCACCGAAGGTATTCATGACGCCTTCGTGGCGCGCCTGGCGGAGCGCACCCGCGCGCTGAAGGTGGGCGATGCGTTGCAAGCGGCTACCGACATCGGCCCCGTGGTCGATAGCCGGCAGTTGGAGCAGAACCTGTCGTACGTGGCCTCTGGCCTTGAGCAGGGCGCGAAGCTGGTGTGTGGTGGGGAGCGTATCGACAACCAGGCCGGGGCCTACCTGTTCACCCCCGCCCTGTTCACCGAGGTCACGCCGCAGATGCGCATCTACCGCGAGGAGATCTTCGGGCCGGTGCTGAGTGTGCTCAAGGTGAGTGATTACGACGCGGCGTTTGCGGCTGCCGAGGACACTGCATTTGGCCTTTCAGCCGGGATCGTGACCACTTCGCTGCGCCACGCCGAGCATTTCAAACGGCACAGTTCAGCGGGGATGGTGATGGTCAACCTGCCCACGGCGGGGGTGGATTATCACGTGCCGTTTGGCGGCAACGGCGCTTCGAGCCTGGGCTCGCGGGAGCAAGGGACCCATGCGCGGCAGTTTTTTACCCGGGTGAAGACCACTTACCAATTGGCGTAAGCGGCGCTTGGTGGCGCCATGCGGCGGCAACCCAGGAATTGAACTACTCGCACGTTGAGGCGCTCTTAAACACTGAGTGGTTTATTTCCTTGGGCTTCACGCTACTGGAGAATACGCTATGCGCCACCTATTCCTCGCCCCCGCGCTGCTGCTCCTGCTGCCTGCCGGTGCTGCCTTGGCCCGCGTCGACGCGGGCGACGTGGCCACCTCGGCCGGTGTTTCCGCTTCGTTGTATTCGACCTTCAAGGACGACAAACGGATCATCCCGGCCCGTGACGAGCTGTCTGCATTCGTCGCCAGCGGTGGTGCGATCCGCGGCGCCTATGTGGAGTCGGCGCTGGAACAGGCGCGCAAGGACCATCCCGGCCTGCAGGCCAATGATGAAGAACTGGCCCGGGCCATACTCTCGCAGGACGACCCTGTCGCCGACCATTGATCACCCCGCCTCAAGCAAACCCGCACCTACCCTTTTAGCAGCATGAGCAGGTGCGGGTTTGTGCGTCAAAGATTCCGACAGGACTCGCAGCCGGCTGAAGGGGTGATAGGCTTCCAGCAACAATAACAATTGCCGCCGAGTGAGCCGATGAACATCCTCTACGACGAGCGGGTCGATGGGGCGCTGCCTGCCGTGGACCTGCCCGCCCTGCTGCTGGCCCTGCATCAAGCGTTGCCGGACCTGGCGATTCTGCACCGCGCGGAAGACCTCAAACCCTATGAATGCGACGGCCTCTCGGCCTACCGCACAGTGCCGCTGCTGGTGGTGCTGCCCGAGCGTCTGGAGCAAGTGCAGACCTTGCTGCAACTCTGCCACCAGCGCGGTGTGCCGGTGGTGGCGCGCGGTGCCGGCACCGGTCTCTCTGGCGGCGCCTTGCCACTTGCCAAAGGCATTCTGCTGGTGATGGCGCGCTTCAATCGCATTCTCGAAATCAACGCCCAGGGCCGCTTCGCCCGTGTTCAGCCCGGGGTACGCAACCTGGCCATCTCCCAGGCTGCGGCGCCCCATGGCCTGTACTACGCCCCCGATCCCTCATCACAGATTGCCTGCACCATAGGCGGCAATGTGGCGGAAAATGCCGGCGGCGTGCATTGTCTGAAGTACGGTTTGACCGTGCACAACCTGCTCAAAGTGGAGATGCTCACGGTCGAGGGCGAACGCCTGACGCTCGGCAGCGACGCCCTCGACAGCCCCGGTTTCGACCTGCTGGCCCTGTTCACCGGCTCCGAAGGCATGCTCGGCATCATCACCGAGGTGACCGTCAAGCTGCTGCCCAAACCCCAGGTGGCGCGGGTGCTGCTGGCCAGTTTCGACTGCGTGGAGGATGCAGGCAGGGCCGTGGCCGAGATCATCGCCGCCGGGATCATCCCTGGCGGGCTGGAGATGATGGACAACCTGGCGATTCGCGCCGCCGAGGACTTCATCCACGCCGGCTACCCGGTGGACGCGGCGGCGATCCTGCTGTGCGAGCTTGATGGTGTCGAGGCAGACGTGCATGACGACTGCCAGCGGGTCGCAGCGGTGCTGACCCAGGCAGGCGCCCGCGAGGTGCGGCTGGCCTGCGACGAGGCTGAACGCGCGCGCTTCTGGGCCGGGCGCAAGAACGCGTTCCCGGCGGTGGGGCGCATCTCGCCGGACTACTACTGCATGGACGGCACCATCCCCCGCCGCGAGCTGCCCCGGGTGCTCAAGGGCATCAGCGAACTCTCCGAGCAGTACGGCCTGCGTGTGGCCAACGTGTTTCATGCCGGCGACGGCAACATGCACCCGTTGATCCTGTTCGATGCCAACCGCCCAGGCGAACTGGAACGCGCCGAGGCCATCGGCGGCAAGATCCTCGAACTGTGCGTGGCCGTGGGCGGCAGCATCACCGGCGAGCACGGCGTCGGGCGAGAGAAGATCAACCAGATGTGCACGCAGTTCAACCGCGACGAAATCACCCTGTTCCACGCGGTCAAGGCCGCTTTCGATCCGCAGGGTTTGCTCAACCCGGGCAAGAACATCCCTACCCTGCACCGCTGCGCCGAGTTCGGCGCGCTGCACGTGCACCACGGGCAGCTGCCCTTCCCCGAGCTGGAGCGCTTCTGATGAGCAAGGACCGCGACATGAGCCAGGCCCTGCTGGACCAGGTCAACCAGGCACTGAGGCTGGGCACTGCGCTGCGTATCCAGGGCGGCAACAGCAAGGCCATGCTGGGCCGCCCGGTGACCGGGGAGCTCGTCGATACCCGCAACCATCGCGGCATCGTCAGCTATGACCCGACCGAGCTGGTGATTACCGCACGCGCTGGCACGCCGCTGCTGGAGATCGAGGCGGCGCTGCACGAAGCCGGCCAGATGCTGCCCTGCGAACCCCCACACCTGGGCGTCGAAGCCACCCTCGGCGGCGCAGTCGCTGCGGGCTTGTCCGGGCCACGGCGGCCATGGGCCGGGGCGGTGCGCGATTACGTGCTCGGCACTCGTGTCATCACCGGCCACGGCAAGCTGCTGCGCTTTGGGGGCGAGGTGATGAAGAATGTTGCGGGGTACGACGTTTCGCGGCTGATGGCCGGCAGTTTCGGGTGCCTTGGCCTGCTCACCGAGGTGTCGCTGAAGGTATTGCCGCAGCCGCGCCAATGCCTGAGCCTGTGCCTGCCGATGGGCCGCCAGCAGGCGCTCGCGGCACTGGCCGAATGGGGCCAGCAGCCGCTGCCGATCAGCGCCGCCTGCCATGACGGCGAGGCACTTTACCTGCGCCTGGAAGGCGGTGAAGGCTCGGTGCAGTCGGCACGCCAACGCCTGGGGGGCGACGAGCTCGACAGCGGGTTCTGGCACGACCTGCGCGAACAACGCATGGCCTTTTTCGACGACCCGGCGCCGTTGTGGCGGTTGTCCGTGCCCATCGCCAGCGGGGCGCTGAACTTGCCTGGGCGCCAGCTCATCGACTGGGGCGGTGCGCAGCGCTGGCTGAAGTCGAGCGCATCGGCCCAGTCGCTTCGTGCCGCCGTCGCCCAGGTCGGCGGCCATGTCACCGGCTACGCGCCGGGTGAGGACAGCAGCGCACCACTGCCTGCGGCCCTATTGCGCTACCACCGGGCACTCAAGCAACAGCTCGACCCCCAGGGCATTTTCAACCCTGGCCGCCTGTACCCGGACTTGTGAGGCCCTGCCATGCAAACCAATCTGAGCGAAGCCGCCAAACGCCTGGCCCGCGCCGAAGAGGCCGAAAGCATTCTGCGCAGCTGCGTGCACTGTGGGTTCTGTACGGCCACCTGCCCCACCTACCAGTTGCTCGGCGACGAACTGGACGGGCCACGCGGGCGCATCTACCTGATCAAGCAGGTGCTCGAAGGCGCGCCGGTCACCACCAGCACGCAACTGCACCTGGACCGCTGCCTGAGCTGCCGTAACTGCGAAACCACCTGCCCTTCCGGCGTGAAGTACCACGACTTGCTGGACATTGGCCGCGCCGTGGTCGAACAACAAGTACCGCGCCCGCTTGGCCAGCGCCTGCTGCGCCAGGCCCTACGGGCCGTGGTGCCGCGCCCCGCACTGTTCAAGGCCCTGAGCTTCACCGGCCAGGCGCTGCGCCCGCTGTTGCCGGCGCTACTCAAAAGCAAGTTGCCGGCCCAGGTCGCCGCACCCGGACAAAGACCGGCGCCGCGCCATGCGCGCCGGGTGCTGTTGCTCGAAGGGTGCGTGCAGCCTGCACTGTCGCCCAATACCAACGCCGCCGCCGCACGCCTGCTGGACCGCCTCGGCATCAGCGTCGAACCGATCCGCGAGGCCGGTTGCTGTGGCGCGGTGGATTACCACCTCAACGCCCAGGCCCAGGGTTTGCAGCGCGCTCGGCGCAATATCGACGCTTGGTGGCCGGCCATCGAGGCAGGTGCCGAAGCCATCGTGCAGACGGCAAGCGGCTGCGGCGCGTTTGTGCGCGATTATGCCCACCTGCTGGAGAAGGACACGCAGTACGCCGCCAAGGCTGCACGGGTCAGCGCCCTGTCCCGTGACCTGGTGGAAGTGCTGCGTGAAGAGCCGGTCGAGCAACTTGGCCTGTGCGCCGAACAACGCGTGGCCTTCCATTGCCCCTGCACCCTGCAACACGCCCTCAAGCTCAGCGGAGCAGTGGAAAGCCTGCTGACACGGCTGGGCTTCACCCTCACCGCGGTGCCGGACGGTCATTTGTGCTGCGGCTCGGCCGGGACCTACTCGTTGACCCAACCTGAGCTGTCACGGCAATTGCGCGACAACCGCCTCGACGCCTTGGAAAGCGGCATGCCGTCTATCATCGTCACCGCCAACATTGGCTGCCAAACCCACCTCGACGGGGCCGGGCGCACACCAGTAAGGCACTGGATCGAAGTCGTCGATGCAGCCTTGAACCCGGAGTACAACCAGGCATAGCAAGCCCGTGATCGGCCAGGCACACGTCGCCCACATGTTCGACGACGGCGGCCTCTGCTCGAAAATCGCCATGACGCACATGCCGTAACCCCATCTCGTCCCACCTGTAGACCTGGTAAATTTGCCAGTTGCCTGGGAAATGCCACCCCCTTACTAATGGGCAGCCGCACATTTTCCCTAAGCAGGAGCACCTCACCATGGCAAAGCTTACTCTTACACAGTACCTCAATTACCTTGGCACTGAGACTCGCACGATGGGGTGGGGTGCACTTCTGATTTATGACCGTGCCAAGACAAACGCGTTGCTGGCACAGGAGTACATAGAGCGCTTCGATAAAAATCAGTACTTTCCGCCGTTCAACGACTCCGAAGAAACCGATCAGAACGCCTGGTCCGACATGCAAGACTTCATCCTCGACAGACCTCGCCTTTCGTTCACCAATTCCAACATCGCCAGCTCACGTGCGCGTTTGAGCATGAAAGTTGTCGGCGGTAAATACGTCACCCTGGTCAAGCCCATCGGCACCCGACTAATGGATATTACCAGTATCGCGCTGATGGACCCGCTGAACGCCCCCTCGCTGCACATGGACATCCGCCTTGAAGAAAGCAATGGAGGCACTATCACCGACGAGGGACGCGTGCTCCTCGACTTGTCCAGGGGTGAAAGCTACACCTTCCATCTTTCCAGTTCGGAAGACCGCAATAGAAAACTGGGGTTGGCACTGGAACAAGAATTTCGCAGTTGGGATGATTCGCGAAAGGTTTTTGAACTCAGCCGTATCGTGGCGGGCGACGATGACCTGCAGCCCCACTCATTCGCGGTTAGAACCCACTCCGCAGCGCGTGCGGGCAGCGCATCCGTCAGCCAGGAAGACGATCAGGAAGAAGGCGCCGTATTGATTGGCGTCGCGCTAAAGGGCATGAGCAATGGCATGTTCCCGATCAATGACAAGGACATGCCCTACTTGCTGCCGCTGGTAGGCCCAAACGAAGAACCCTATTCAATGAACATCCTGCTGTCCAATCAGCAGTGGATAGCGATCTCCTTGGGCCAGGCACTGCAGCGCCTGGAGGCCAGCCGGGCTATTGTCCTCAATTACCCTACGACCCCGACCGGTAAGATAACAGGGGTCGCCGCCAGGACCGGTGAAATCATGCCGGTAACCTTTTGTTATAACCTCCCAACGGAGTTTGTGTGGTACAGGGGGCCGCGCGCTTACTCACTGTACAGATATGAGGTCCTACCTGCGTCGATTGACATTGGCGGTGCCATTGAATTCAAGGTTATCGATGACGCCATCCATCTCATGTGGCAAAGCCCCAATACAGTCCGCCACGTGAAATTCTATGTCGAAGATAGAAAAGGTGACGTCTCAAAAACTTACCCGGCCACTGTAGACACCCACTTTAGCGTCAAGTACGCGTTTGTCATCCTCACAGAAGGCCCGGACAAAGGGAAACTCAGATTAGAACAAGTGGGCGAACTTGAAGACCACTTCACCATGGCCATAGAAGATGCAACCGGTGAATTTGATGTACTCAATCAGTTCCACAGCGGTATAGCCGCAGCTTGGCACAGTGCAATGCTCGAAACATTCAACCGGTTTGTAGCTGTCATCACAGGTGCCGAAGTGACAATCAATGCCATGCACCTCAACCATTTGCTATTCCGCAGCCAACAAGCTGCCGAACCGCGCACCGTGTATACCCCCTGTGACCTGACCTTGCTGGGCACCTTGGCGCCTGACCGCTTGCATTTCGCAATCTCACCGTTGGAACCGGTCATCGCGGCGGGCGGCGTTCAGCCCTTCTCGATCACGCCCAGCGACGCGCAAGTCAAATGGTCTGTCGACAACTTGCCGGGTGAAACGGGTGACAAAGGCGCGATCGGTGAAGACGATGGGCTCTACATCGCGCCCCCTGCAAGTAGCTTTGAAGGCGAAACCTCGCGCCGCATCCTGATCACGGCTCGCGATGGCGAAAAGTTCAGCCAGGCGCTGGTCAGCATTACGGTCAGCGATATCTCTGTTTACCCCCACCTGCAGGTGGCGCAGTTCGGCGGCGCACGTTATGTGCTGGTAGGCGGAGACGGTAATGGACAGGAACTGGATTGGGAAATGGCGCCCGGTGGCAAGGGTACCCTGCGTCGTCCTGACCCTGAGGGTTTAGATTCTGATCTGGACATCCCGGAGGGCCAGGACGTCTGCATCTACGTCAGCCCGGACCATGACCCTTCTGGTGGACAGGGGGATGTGGAGCAAGCGCTACATCTGGATCAGGTTGTGGCACGGAATGTTTCCGGTAACGCACGGACCATTGACCTGTTGGTCCCCTGGAGCAATCCTAATGCATGGTTCGAGGTGGAAGCACATCCCCAGGGTGTAAAACTGTCGATGTGGGTGGAGGCAATTGGAGGCGCTGAAGAGATCCCACCGGAAGATGCCTTCTGGTACCTGGTCAAGGGGAGCGGACAACTGAACCAAAACATCTACACACCCTCTGAGTCATCAAACGATTATGCAATAATCGCTGCAGTCGAGGACTACAGGCGATTGACGTATGCCTACATCGTGCTGCCTCTGCCCTTTATCGCGCTGCGTAAGTTCAATGCGTTACGGCACGCTGGGGAGAACGGCAAGGACAAGTGACCACCCTTAGCGCAAACTGCAACTGATCCAGGCATGCATCTACGTGCACCAAAAGGCGGGCTACAGCGCACAGACGTAGCCTGCCCAACGGCCTACTCAGACCTTTCTTACAAGCTATTCGGAATCGGCTTACTTGTGGCTTTCAGCCAGTAAAAACATGATCAGCATTCTCGATCCAGAGGAGGCTGCGCATGCACCCACAGACCCGCACCACCGCCGAACTACGCAGCGCCCTGCGTGAATTGATCGCCCACGAAATAAGCAACCCGGACGATGACCCGCACCTGTCGGGGGTGCTGTTTTTCTGCGCCACCGACGAGCGCACCCGTGAGTTGATCGAACGCATCGAGCTGCTGGCCAGCGAGGTCTTCTTCGACGCCAGTGGGCGTGCCATTACCCACAGAATGCAGGCTGTTGCGGTTGACGGGGTGCGTATCAAACAGAAGCACAAGGCGCCAACCGATGAGACGGTAATACGCATAGCACTGTCCGACATGGGCTACATCACCGTGAGCGCGGCACGCTTGTAAAGCGCCACATTCGCACTGTGCGATGAATTGCGATCCGCTATCCTCAGCATTCCCCTGCTCCGGACCGTTTCATGGAACTGCACATCCGCCTGGAAGGCCGCAAAGGCCTGGCCGACCAGCTCTACCAGCAACTGCGCGCGGGCATCGACAGCGGCCACCTGGCCGCTGGCACTCAACTGCCACCCACCCGTCTGCTCGCCGAACAACTGGGCGTGTCACGCAAGACCGTGGCCGAGGCCTACTCGCGGCTGACCTACGACAATCTGCTCAGTGGCGTGGTCGGCCGTGGCTCCTTCATTACCCCGCAACTGCCTGTGCGCACCAACGAAGTGGCCGCTATTCCACTGGCGGGTGCCGCATCCCTCGAGCGCTGGCAACAACGCGCTACCGTGCTGGGCAGGCGGCAACTGCAAGCACCGTCGCGCTATGACTTCGTCGGCGGCACCTCGAGCAAGGCGCAGTTCCCCTTCGACCAGTGGCGCAGCTGCCTCAACTACGCCCTGCGCCGCAGCCAGCGCCATCCAGAGCGGCAGTTCACTGCCCAGGGCCTGCCCGAACTGCGCGAAGCCATCGCCCACCACATCGCCTACGCCCGCGGCGTGCACTGCAGCGCCGCGGACGTGCTGGTGTGCAATGGTGCGCAACAGGCGCTCGACCTGATCGCCCGGGTGCTGATCGAACCCGGTTGCCCGGTGGCCATGGAAGACCCCGGTTACCCGCCCGCACGGCAACTGTTTCTGGCCTTGGGCGCACGCCTGCAGTCAGTAGCGGTGGATGATGAAGGGATGTGCGTCGAACAGATCGCCGATGGCACACGGCTGATCTACGTGACTCCTTCGCACCAGTTCCCATTGGGTATGCCGATGAGCGAACCGCGCAGGCGGGCCTTGTTGGCACGCGCCGCCGAGCTTGGCGCATTGATCATCGAGGACGACTACGACTGCGAATTCCGCTACCAAGGGCCCGCCGCCGACGCCCTGCAGCGCCTTGACCGACATGGCCTGGTCGCCTACGTCGGGACCTTCTCCAAGACCCTGTTGCAGGAGTTGCGCCTGGGCTATGCGGTGCTGCCACCCGCCGTGCTGCAGGCCGCCTGCGTGGCCAAGCACCTCAGCGACTGGCATAGCCCGACCCTGCTGCAATGGGCCCTGGCCCGCTTCATCAGCGATACTCTATAGTTAACAGCGAAAAGCTTGTACTCTAGAGCTGCATGTGTACAGCCAGAAGATAGATATCTTAAAGTGGCTGAGCATCAAATAGCTCGCCAAAACCTGACCATGGCATGACTCAAATGCCACCAACTTGGTTAGCTCAAGTGATTCATTAACCGAGAGAAATTAAACACTGGGTGCGGACATCACGAACTGTGAGACTTCTGACTGTATAAGGCAGCCCTACTGGAGTAACGTTTGAGTACTAAAGTCGCGGGGCTTTGGGCGGAAACTTCAAATTGCAGAGTAGTTTCTGAATAAGGCGACCTGATATGCAATCGACGAGCATATAGTTTTTTTGTTGCTACCGAAATTTTGATTTAATAAAGGTCAGGTGCGGCATGCACCATAACTATTCGTTAGATCACCATTACCCTCTCTAAGCGCTCTTGGCAAATTCCCAACTTCGGTTATTTTTTTGGAAATTTAACAATTCGTAGCCCCTCAAGCCGATCGATTTCTTTTTCAAGTTTTGCAACATGCCGTAACAACATGATTTCACGAGCAAGAATTTGGTCTACTTTTAATGGATCAAGCAGCTCGACTTGTTGTGTAGCCCAGCTAACCCACATTGCCAATGCCATTTGAGTTGCTTCGCCCGGAGGCGAAGCTTCGACTGCCGCCTGGATGAATGCTCGCAGCCCTTGAGCGCGCTCCCAGCTTTCCAGATTTCTCATCAGATTTTGACGCAGCTTGTCCAACCGACGCTGCTGGTCAATTCTCTCTGTGCGCACTCGCTCCTCCTCTGCCCGTCGACGGCGACTAGCCTCATCGGATGATCGTTGGGCTTTCACGGAAGCGGCAGTACGAACAAAGCCTGTAAGGATCTGACCAAGCTTCGATTCGAGCGTCCCTGTTTTGCTGTCCGTCCAAGTTTTTTGAATCAGTACTTCGGATCGCGCGTCGACGATAAGGGAAAATACGCCAATGGGCTCCCGCCCAAAACGAGCGGCTCTCATCGCGGCAAAGTCAGGCTCCCATCGCTGCCCTGGCTTGAATGGTTTGGGAGGGGGCGGTGGAATATCGAAGCGTTTTATGCGCTCCTGGATCGTGATCAGTAGCTCTTCCCCGTCGACTCGCACGAAGCTAACGTTACTACCAATACCGCAGGTGTACCCCGACGACTCACTGGCTTTGATCAAGCTGTCGTAGAGAAGCGCGCAGCGATCCACCTCAGTCCGGGATATGTGCGAGTTCAATACCTTTGTTTTGTCGAATACCAGTGCATTGTTGAGCTCTTTGGCCTTCCTCGCTGCACTTAGGCATTTTTTTACCGACGGATGGGGGTCAGATAACTCCGTTGGCACGATCAACATCTTAGGGTCTTTGATCACATTCTCTGGCTCCAGCCTGACAGCCTTCTCGACATTTAGAACGTGAAACGTGATTGGCGTGGTAGAGATTGGAGGCTTTGGACGACGCGGGCGTTTCGGGGCTGGCTTGGCCCGGTGACCCCGGGTAGGCAACGTGATCCCCGCTTTGCGGTAGGCCTTCGATAAGCCCACATCCGAGACACCTATTTCCTTCGCGATGATCAGAACGGGTCGCTCCCACACCATTTCAAATAGCTGCTGAGGTGTGAAGGTCTTTTCGACGTACATTACTCGTCCTTTGTGGCATCCAAAGCGTTGTACCAATCAGCGTATGGCGAAAGGTCTACCCGACAGCGATTGTAGTCCGGGCTGCCGTCGTGCCACCAAACGGGCCAACCTTCCGACGTTTTGCAGAGTAATCTGCTTGAGAGGACTGAAGCGCTGGGCATTATGGTCGCCCCCATAGAACGGCCAGTTTTGGCCAACTTGCGCTATTGATTGGGGCTGCTCCGCTTGAGCGAAGGATGCTAGCAATGCAGTGGAAATCGCGACGGCAAGGCCGCCGCTGCATGTGTAGGTGCAAGACATGAAATACCTCATTACGCGTAACTGAGCGGGGCACGGCGCAAGGCCGGAGACAGGAGCAGAATCAACACCATGATGACAGTCATAGCGACCAGACGAGGTATCAGCCCCCACCAGTTCAGCCCTACCTCCCACAGTGCCCACACTACGGTCAGGCCCTAGATCACTGCGAACAGATGGAGCGCGCCGCGCCGCCGCAGCGCGACCAACACCGGACATATCACTGAGCCGGTACCAGCCACTCGGGCCGTAGGTAGCAATGCTGAACCGTAATAGGAGTCTGCACCCTCTCCGGTTATCACCTGAAAATCTGCGGCAAACCTGCCTTGACAAAAAAACTGTGATCACATATCACTTAATGAGTATTTGTTGTCTACGCACGTCGTAGCCAAGAAAACTCATTAACAAAAACAAGACAGGACGAATTGCTATGAACGTGATGAAGCGGCTAACACCCTATACCGGATTGAGGGTCTTGATTTCCGGTGGGGCAGCAGGCATTGGAGAATCGATCGCGGCTGCATATCTCGAAATTGGGGCAAGAGTCCATGTATGTGATGTAAGCGAGCAGGCGATCGCAAAATTTCGTGAGTGCTATCCTGACGCTTTGGCCACGCTGGCTGATGTCTCCGACTCTGCTCACGTGAAGCGCGTCTTCGAAATACAACAGGAGTGGGTGGGTGGACTCGATATACTGATCAACAACGCAGGCATCGCAGGGCCGACCGGGGGAATCGACAAAATTAGCGATGCCGAGTGGGAACAGACAATAGACATCAACCTCAATGCACAGTATCGCTTCGCGCATCATGCTGTCCCCCTGCTGACGAAGTCAGAACACGCACACATCATTCACATCTCATCCGTCGCAGGGCGCCTAGGTTATGCTTGGCGGACTCCTTACGCGGCGACCAAATGGGCAATTGTAGGGCTGATGAAGTCTCTGGCTGCAGAGTTGGGTGAAAGGGACATTCGAGTCAATGCACTACTACCAGGCATTGTCGAAGGCCCTCGACAGGATCGCGTCATCAGTGATCGCGCCAGGCAGTTAGGAATCTCCGAGCCTGAAATGCTCGAACAAACGTTGAACAAAATATCATTACGCCGCATGACTCCACCGGAGGATGTGGCAGCAATGGCCTTATTTCTATGCTCTCCTGCCGCGCACAATGTGACAGGTCAAGCGATCAGCATCGACGGTAATGTCGAGTACCTGTGATCAAGCTTTCGCAATAGATTTACAACGGCTCGCCCCTAGCCTAGTTGTCGAGCCGTTTATTAAGCATGTGCATGTTTGAATGGCAAATTGCTTTCATACCACATCAGAACACTTACACCGGATCACACCCCATTGAGCAGTGTGACACCGATAACGTCTGTTTCCTTTCCCGATGCCCAGAGGAATTTATTAATTTCTCATAGGCCAATTTATTCTGTCGACCTCGAATCGCCGGCATCTACTGAAAGCTCTGCTAGAAAACGACTTGAATTAGCAACGTATCCCTGTGCGTTGGCCCGCAGTCCAGCTTGCTGTTCCTCGCTAAGTGTGCGAACCACCTTGGCAGGCGAGCCCAGCACCAATGACCCATCCGGGATGACCATTTTCTCGGTGACAAGCGCCTTGGCGCCAATGAGGCAGTTCGCACCTATGATTGCCCCATTCAAGACCACCGCTTGGATCCCGATCAAACTACCATCTCCGACTTGGCATCCATGGAGCATGGCCTGGTGGCCGACAGTGACATCCTTCCCCAGCGTCAACGGAAAACCAGGGTCGGTATGAAGAACTGCTCCATCCTGGATATTGGAGCCTGCACCGATGTGTATCAGTTCGTTGTCCCCACGAATCACTGCGCCGAACCAGACGCTGGATCCTTCTGCCAGATGCACTTGGCCAATGACTGCAGCCGTCGGTGCTATCCAACTCTGCGGATGCGCTTGAACGCTGACGTCGCTCAATCGATATTTCATAGATCACTCCCATTTTTTGTGATTTAGGTCGGCGCGGTGACGCTTGTTTGCAATGGTGTTGCAAGCTACTGAAAAAACAACTCCTAAGCGCATGCCCAAACGAATGGGCGGTCTTAGGTTGATGAGAAAAAGCTAGGCTGGTCCCTGCGCAGGTAGTGTTGGTCGCGACTGAGAATGCCTGCGACAGAGGCCCACACTGCGACTCCGACTACCCATAAACGGCGTACTGCATTTCTGCGTGGGCAGTGCCTCATGCTCCACCCAATCTGGTGACCACTGGGATAGTTCACCTCGATAGCACGTGTGCAAGTGCGCTGTGCAACGTAGAGATGTGTCGAGCGAGCGCATTCTTTGGAGAAAATTGCGCAGCAGTGTGGCGAGAAGGCTATCCACGATAGAGCCTGTCCAAGCGAACCCACAGCTGAAGTGCGCTCATGACCGTCCTCCAGTCCGATTTTTATTTATGCCGATGCTATCGACTTGACTCTGAGCCTACCCTGCACACAGTGATATGTGATCACAGTATTGGGTGATAAACAAGAATGGTTTCGACGGTAAGAAGGCCGATGAGCTAGCTCCGGCATTTATCCACCCGGAAAACGACGAACTCGAGCAAGACGCAGCTTCCTGTCGAAAAACGGGACAGCGCCTTACGATTTTATAGCGCTATCACTGCTGTGATCACAGATGCCTTATTGTTCTATGCCCAAGGGTTGAATCTGCTTATACTCACTCCATGAACATATCCACACTCGTAACGCCCATGATCCGCCAGACCCTCAGTGCGGACGTTTATGCCCAGCTGCGTGATCTGCTGATAAGTGGACGCGTTATGCCTGGGGAAAAGCTCTCCCTCAGATCTCTCGCGGACGCTCTAGGTGTTAGCGTCATGCCTGTGCGAGAGGCTGTTCACAGGTTGGTCGCTGAGCAAGCGCTTGAAATGGCGGCTAATCGATATATTCGCGTTCCTGTACTGACAGTCAGCCAATTCCGGGAAATCACCAGTATCCGGTTGAATCTGGAGGGGCAAGCTGCCGCTCGTGCTGCCGAGCTTGTTGATTCGCAGACGCTGGCTGAGATAGAAAAGATACACGAGGCATTTTGCGCGGAGTTTGCAAAAGGCGCTCCCGATGAGTCACGGCTGATTACACTGAATAAAGAATTGCATTTCGCAATTTATAACCAGGCGGACATGCCCATCCTGCTCCAGATAGTTGAGTCCTTGTGGCTGAGAATAGGGCCTATCATCAACTATGACCTACGATCTGGCACTGAGCGTGTGGTTCAGCGAGTGCAAGCCAGTCATCACGCAGCGATGGTTGATGCTTTAAAGAAGGGGGACTCCGTTGCCGCCCGTGAATCACTGCAAGATGACATCAAAAGTGCTGCCGAGTTTATCCTGAATACAGGGGCGCTGATCGTTGCCGATGCGCACAAACCTGTAGAAGCTGATTAAATCCACCAACATGTTTTAAAAAGAGTCGCCCTGGTATCAGGGCGACTCTTTTTTTGCTCGCTTATTACATCTGAGCGCCGATCATCCAAGGCACTGTTTCTTCATTGCCGACGCCCAACGCCTCGCTTTTAGATTTTTCCCCAGAAGCCACGCGTATGAGCATGTCGAAAATCTCTTTACCCTTCGATTCAAGGGTGGCACCGCCATCCATGACATCCCCGCAGTTGATGTCCATATCATCCTTCATGCGAGTGTACATTTTGGTATTAGTCGCAAGCTTGATCGAAGGAGCAGGTTTGGCGCCAAAGCACGAGCCGCGTCCGGTGGTGAACGCAACGAGATTTGCGCCGCTGGCGATTTGGCCAGTGGCACCCATAGGATCATAGCCAGGCGCATCCATGAACACCAAGCCTCGGACTGTAATGGGCTCGGCATAACGATAAACGCCCATGAGTGCTGACGAACCACTTTTGGCAACTGCGCCTAGAGACTTTTCAAGAATGGTCGTCAGGCCGCCGGCCTTGTTACCAGGCGTGGGGTTGTTATCGATACTGCCTTTTTCGCGGTCTGCGTAGCTTTCCCACCATTTGATAAGGTCGACGATACCCTGGCCGACCTCACGGGTTGCAGCGCGACGAGTTAGCAGGTGTTCAGCACCGTAGATCTCCGGCGTTTCGCTAAGGATGGCCGTTCCACCTTGCGCTACGAGCATATCGACAGCCACACCGAGGGCGGGGTTGGCCGTGATGCCCGAATATCCGTCTGAACCGCCGCATTGGAGCGCAACGGTCAGGTGCCGCGCCGAGACCGGCTCGCGTCGGCACTCGTTGGCAACCGGCAGCATCAATTCCACAGCGGCAATGGCGGCATCCGCTGCCTTGCGGGTTCCGCCAACGTCTTGGATGACCACAGGAGCGATAAGCTTGCCGGTATCGATGCCCTGGGCCATGAACAGCGCGCCCATCTGGTTGGCTTCACAGCCAAGGCCGATGACCACCACGCCAGCGAAGTTGGCGTGCTTGATGAACCCGCCTAGCGTGCGCCGCAGTTGGTTCACCCCCTCGCCATTGTGCTCTATGCAGCAACCGAAGCTGTGGGTGATCGGCACCACACCGTCCACGTTTGGGTAAGCATCCAGCACACCGTTTCGCGAGAAGTGTTCAACCACCATTTTGGTAACAGTGGAGGAGCAGTTCACCGTGCTTACTACCCCAATGTAGTTTCGAGTTGCTACTCGCCCGTCAGCGCGGACGAAACCTTGGAATGTCACAGGAGAGGCTGCAGGCGACGCGACTTTGGCATCCTCGCCGAACGCGTAGTCTCGGTCGAACGTCGCCATCTCCAGATTGTGCGTATGCACATAATCGCCTGGCTCAATGGATTTAGTAGCAAAGCCAATAATCTGGCCGTAACGCAGAACAGGATCACCTGGGTTTACGTGTGCAAGGGCAATCTTGTGCGCTGCGGGGACATCGGCGAACACCACGATATTACCGAACTCCGTAACCACGGTTCCTTGAGGTATCGAAGCACGTGCGATTGCAACGTTGTCGTCGGGATGTAGTTTAAGTACCAGGGATGTACTCTTCATTTTGTCCTCGCATTATCAGTAATACACGGCGCAACCTGGGACAATACAATGTTGTCCCGCGTTTTTGTAGTAATCGTTTCTTGTGCCTGACGTAGTTTCAAACTCAGGAATGCGGCAAGCGTTAAAAGAGCCGCTACAATGATGAGTCCATTCTTCGTACTCCCAGTAGTTTGCTCAACGAAGCCAAGAAGTGAAGGGCCGAAGAAGCCACCAGTAATACCAAAGGTATTCACTAACGCCAGACCCGCCGCCATACCTACTCCCGCCAGCCTTGAGCTGGCGAAGAGAAATATCACAGGCTGAACAACGAAAAACATCGATGCCGTAAGGGTAAATCCTATTAGTGCTATCAGTGGAGTGGTATAGGCCGCGAGGGTCAATCCAGCCGACATCAGGAGCAGACCACCGAACATTATTTTGCGTGAGATTTTCGGAGTAGTTGCATACTTTGGAAGAAACGCTGCGCCGAGTGCTGCTGCTATCCATGGGATTGAGTTTAACAATCCTATCTGTAGCGATGACAAGCCTCCATACGTGCCGATGATGCCGGGCAAGAAGAAAATTACTGAATAAACACTAACTTGGTGGAGGAAGTACACCGCGATAGCAAGCCAAATTTGAGGGATTTTAAGAACACCCTTAAAAGAATGACCAACATTGCCGGAGGCGATTTCTTCATCATGTTCTTTTTTCAGAACTTGCTCTACTTCAGTGGCTTGTTCCTTTGATAGCCAAGTTGCCGTAGATGGGCCGTCCGGAAGCTTTCGCCAAATCACGACGGAGAATAGAACAGCTGGAATTCCCTCCAAGAAGAACAGCCACTGCCAGCCGTGCCAACCCCAGATTCCATCCATCTCTAACAGCAGCCCGCCAACCGGCCCGCTGATGATGTTCGCGAGACAGACCCCGATTAGAAAATAGCCACTTGCACGTGCCCTTTGCTCACGACCAAACCAATAGGTTAAATAGAGCATTACACCTGGGAACAATCCGGCTTCAGCTGCGCCCAGTAGTGCGCGGGCAATGTAAAACGTAGTCTCATCGGTAATGAAGGCCATACCGGCAGACAACAACCCCCAGGTGATCATGATCCTGGTGATCCAGAGTCGGGCACCTACCCGATGCATGATCAGGTTACTAGGTACCTCCATGAGTGCATAGGTAAGGAAGAAGAGCCCTGCACCGAAACCGTAGGCGGCAGCGGAAATACCCAAGTCTACTGCCATGTGTGTTTTGGCAAGTGAAATGTTAGTTCTGTCTAGAAAGCTTATAATGTAAGCAACAATTAACATCGGCATCAATTTGCGAAACATTAAAGCGTTCAGCGACTGTCCCTTTTGTGTTTTTGTATGGGTCGTAGCTAACATGATTCATGTTCTCCTCATGAGGATAAATTGCTAAGGCGCGAGTGTTGTGCCGCGACCTTTAGTTATCAAAATATCCTCTAGATAGGCTTTACGGGGATGAATACCCGCGTTTAGAAATTGACGTTATCGCCACCTTTGAGCTTCAGGATTTCCCTCGCGTCAGCAGGTGTCGCCACTTCAAGTGAAAGCCCTTCGAGAATTTTGCGCATACGCGAGACTTGATCGGCGTTGCTTTTTGCCAATTGGCCCGGCCCGTCCCAAAGCGAGTCTTCAAGACCCACACGCACGTGTCCTCCAAGCGTGGCTGATTGAGCACCAATGCTCATCTGCTGCTTTCCTGCTGGAAGAACCGACCACTGATAGTCATCTCCGAAAAGACGATCAGCTGTGCGCCGCATATGCAGGACGTCCTCAGGGTGCCCGCCGATACCGCCCAAAATGCCGAAAACCGATTGGATCAAAAACGGGGGTTTGATGAGGCCACGATCAATGAAATGTGCAGCGGTGTAGAGATGCCCAATGTCATAGCATTCGATTTCAAAACGGGTACCGTTCTCACTGCATGACTCGAGGATGTGGGCTATGTCGGTAAATGTATTTTTGAAAATGCGGTCATGGCTGCCGGCGAGGTATGGTTCCTCCCAAGCGTGTTTGAACTCCTTAAACCGATTGAGCATTGGGTAAAGACCCATGTTCATCGTGCCCATGTTCAGTGAGGCCACTTCCGGTTTGAACTGATGTGCTGGACGAAGTCGATCTTCAAGCGACATTGTCGGTGCGCCACCTGTAGTCAGGTTGATCACCACATCGCTAGCCTCTTTGATAGCGGGTAGAAACTGCTTAAATAGTTCCGGATCCTGAGAGGGGCTGCCATCAATTGGATTACGAGCGTGTAGGTGAACAATTGAGGCACCAGCCTCAGCAGCACCAATCGCCGCTTCGGCAATTTGACCTGGTGTTACCGGCAAGTAACGGGACATAGAAGGCGTATGAATTGCGCCGGTGACCGCGCAAGTGATGATGACTTTACGAGCCATGGTGATCTCCTGGTTACTTTTATTTTGGTGTTCAGGATGGAGTGATGTCGTCAGGAATTTGGTGCTTGACGCTTGTGCGCAGCGAGAGCCATAAGGCGGCGGTCACGCCAAGCGGATCGCAAGGCAATTCCTTCGAGTTCAAGTTTTTGGCGGCGCTCGTCATGTACTCGAGCGACTGCTGATTCCGACCAGTCAAAAGCATTTTCGGAATTGATCGTTTCGCGATTTTGCTGACCGTAGCGTTTGGCATAGTCAGATACGCCGGCAGGGGCGTTGAGATCGATGGTTTCGAAGGGGCCCATAAATGACCAGCGGAGGGCGAGTCCATCCTTGAGCACCCGATCAATGTCCTCCGAGCTAGCAAAGCCTTCCTCATGCAATTTGAAGCATTCGTTGAGGACTGCGGCTTGAACTCGGTTCAACAAGAAGCCATGGATCTCTCGGGATAGAACGACAGGGCTCTGCCCAGCTGCGGTGTAGATCTCATGCGCTCGAACCATCACCTCAGATTCTGTCCACGGCGCAGGGCATAGCTCTACAAGAGGAACTAAGTAAGGCGGGTTGGTAGGGTGTGCAACTACGCAGCGCCCCCGACCTGGTAGATCTTTAGTGAACTCGGAGGCCGGTAACCATGAAGTTGAACTGGCAAGAATCGCGTCCTTGGGCGCCAACGCATCCATTCGACTGAAGATGTCGATTTTCGCCTCTACCGTTTCCCGAACGTTTTCCTGTACAAGCACCACGTCACGTAGCGCATCAGCCAAGTCGGGAACGCAAGTAATGCGTGCCAGTACGGTGAGAGGGGCGTCATTAAGAAGATCGAATTCTGCGAGCTCATTAAGTCTCGCTTCGATGTAGGCATGGCTGTTCTGCATTGTCTGCAGATCCATGTCGTGCAAACGCACCGGATGTCCTGCCCGAGCAAAAACAATCGCCCAAGCTCGCCCAATCAAGCCCGCGCCAACGATTGCAATGGGGCCACGCTCGGTCGCAGATGAAGCTGTAGTTCGCATGATGTTCTCCAAATTTTGTATTTATGTTTAGGAGTAATCGTTTGAGCGGTTGGTGATCAAAGCTGACGCACAGATGCTCGCTCTGAGACAGATGCTAACCACTGTGATCACAGATCACAAGCAAATATTTCCCATTGTCAGACGATCGGCTATGCAGGCAATTTGAAGGTCGAGAGAGCACCTTCAGACGGCATGAGCCCCAGAGGCTCGACGCGCTTCAGGTTTGTTGTGCGGTAATTGAATAGGCTTTTCGGGATCGAATCTTCGCGTTCAATAAATGCAGAAAAGCCCGCTTGCCGAGCGGGCTCCTCAATCACATCGTTCAGTCGGCGTGGCCGTGACCCGCTTCACGAAGGAACGCGCGTACCGTGTCACAGAACTCCAGCGGGTTTTCAGTCATTGGATAGTGGCCAGTACCTGCAAGCACGGCGATCTTACTGCCGGGAATGCGAGATGCTGTTTCCTCAACCTTCTCTTGGTACACCAACCAATCCGCGTCACCGCGCAGAAGTAGAACAGGCGCTTTGATCTTTCCAACCTGTTGCCGCTGATCAAAGTTCGCATAACCTGTCAGGTCACCTTTCATCACCTGCGGCGTGGTGCGCGAAATCTGCCACACCACCTCCTTCGCACGATCTGGTGGAGTGCGATTGCCTGTCATCGAACGAGACCAGGCACCGATGATCTCTGGCCCATTCATGAGCAACATATCGAGGAAGAACTCCGAAACCGTTGGGGTGAAATCTGCCCCTTCGGCTGAGATGATTGCACTGTACGCATCGGGTCGACGTGCCCCCAATTCCAGCACCAGATTGCCGCCCATCGAGCATCCCATGATGGCGGGTTTCTCAAGTCCCAAGGCCTCCATAAGGTGCTCATTGAACTCCGCATGGCGAGTGAGGCTGTGAAATGGGCCTGATTCGGGTAGCTCTGATTTGCTGTGCCCGGGAGCGTCAATTGCAATGACGCGGAACTCATCTGACAGACCGTCCAGTACGTGCCTGTACATTAGAGAATCTTGTGATGCCGCGTGGAAGCAAACGAGTGGACGTCCCTCCCCTGCTTCTTCGTAGTAAACGCGAATCCCATCCACGGTGATGTACCGTCCTACCGTCTCTTTGCCCGACGGCTTCGGCCCGGGAGAATAGGAGAGCGGAGGGTTTGTATCGGTTTTCCCTACACGCTTCATTGCGTCGAACGCGCGAGCCATCACATCTACGTACTGCCATGCAGCGACCACGTTGCCCTCAAGTTCAAGTTTTCCCAATCCAGGGGACAACGCTTCAAACCAGTCGATCTTTCCGTCAAGAACGCGCTGCCACTCATCATCAGCACCAGACACGATGATGTCAGCGCCCAACGGGCTTCCTTCCGGGTAAACCGCAACGACTTTACCGGCGAGAACCGCAAGCGTTGAGAAACCTGTGCTGTGCTTGAATTGAATGCGCCCATCAAAATAGCGAGCAGCGGCAGTCCAATCAGCATCACCGTTTAACTCGTCGGCGAACTGGCCCAACCATTTGGCATCATTAATAAGGGTCATGACTTTCTCCTAGCTTAGCTATCCCCAAGGGATTTTCTTGTAAATGCAGGTACGATCGGTTCGTTACAAACCCATATTGCAAGAGGACTTCGATACCAGCGCTTTGTCGTACTTAAGAAACCAGCCGGTAGTTTCACGGGTGAAGAAAATGGTAATGATGGCTGCCAGTACCATGAGGCCGGAAATAAAGTAGAGCGCGTAGTTGTAGCCCGCAGACTGCTCAAAGCCACCACCTGCGCCGATGAACATCCCGATCACGAATGGCCCAAAACCACCGGCGTAAATACCGACGTTGACGATTGAGCCCGCCAGGCCAGTCGTGCCTTGCTTCGCAGAGTCAAACGCAATGGCATAGACCAACGTGTAGGGCGCGTTCATTGCGAACCCAGCAAACAACTGAATCGCGATAAGCCAAGTCAGGCTGACGGATGAGTATTTGAAGAGGTACATGCCCACCGCAAGCCACGCGAAAACAAGCACTAGGCAAAGTTTTCGGCCTGCACGGTCTGAGATCCATCCCCAAACGATCTGGCCGATACCACCGGTGATCGTGAAGAGCACCGAGTAAGCAGCCGCCTCTGCGAAGTTGTAATGGGCAACAAATGCCAGGTACTGGGGTAACCAGAAGCTGATGCCGAAGTAGCCAACGATTGCGAACATCGAGATTAGAGCGATAGCTGAGATGTTCGGATTTTTCATTGAAGACTTGAACGCGCCTTTGGGCACCTCCACCACACCCTTTACAGCTTCCATTGATGGAGGGGTCTCACCCACGGCTTGAGCGTGTTCAACAAAGGATTCGTAACGCTTCTTCGTACTGAACCACCAGTAGACCGAAAAGATGATGATCATCGGCACAGGGAACAGCAGGAATGCCAAACGCCAATTTTCCGGGCCGTAAGCGTGGAGTAGAGCACTGATCGCCAAGCCACCGATCAATGTGCCCCAAGGGTATCCGGTGTGATGAAGTCCTAGGGCGAAACCACGGCGCTCCTTCGACCACCACTCAGACAAGGAGGTGACTTCGATGGCTTCGCCAGCACCGCCAAATGCGTGAGAGATCACTTGCAGCGCGACCAGCACTCCAAGGGAGCCGGTCAAGAAATTGAGGCCGGTCAGAAAGGTGAATAGCGTGTAAGCAATCACGATTGGCAGGTGGCGGTATTTTCGCATCCATCCCTGACCGCCTTTATCAGCCCAAATCATGCAAGGCACGGCTATCAAAGAGGTCGCGATCGTGATGAAAGCGGCAAGCAGCCCTGTCAGCTCAGCGCTTGTCTTGAACTCGCTGGTGATGGAGGGCAATACCATGAAGAACATCTGGCGGGAGTTGGCATCCATGGCATACACGAGCCACAAAAGGGCCATCGCGCCCCACGAGGCTGCACCTGCTCCTTTTGGCACACGATTGACCGCAGGTAATGCTTCGATTTTGTCTTGAGCAAATCCCATGGGGATATCTCCGGGTATTTATTTTTATTCTCCGGCTGAGGATCGGTGTTTTGCACACATACGCCTCAACATCCGAGATGATCCAGCACTTGTCGTACTGCTCACCATGGACAGAGGTTATGGCTCAATTTCAGGGCTGAATATAGCTGGCAAAGCACACCTGCTGTGACCACCAGGAACAGGTCAGTGGCACAAAATCGGAGAGGTGCCAGCGAAGCATTTGGCTAAGTAATTACTGTGGAACAGGTCTCAAATTTTTGAGAGCTCTGTTGAGCACAGAGCAAGAGGGAAATTATCAGAGCGGTGGAGTATTGGCTCCCTTGTGCAGGAGCCAAAGTTGCACGCTTGCGCGGAGGTAGAGTGAAAGTAAGCGCCGAGCCGTAGTGGCTATCAAACCGCTCCGGGTAGTCGTCTCACGATTTTCCATGGATGAGCAATCCATTTTTCCTGAAAAAACTCGATGAACACCCGGATGCGAGGACTCAGATGCTTACGGTCTGAATAAAGCAGGTAAATAGGCTCCAAGATCTCCGCTTTGCACTCGTCAAGCAGGAGCACCAGCGATCCGTCCTGAATGTCTTTTCCAATGTGGAAATCTGCAAGGCGGACTATACCCGCGCCTGATTTGGCCATGTCCCTAAGCAGTTCGCCTTGGGTAAACGATCCTCGGGGCTTCACAGGGGTCGTCACACCCAGACCGTCCTGGATAAAGGCCCATTTGTTCCAAGGGCTGGCAAAACTGAAGTTAAAGCATCGATGATTCATCAGGTCTTGTGGCTGCTGCGGTGTTCCGTACTTTTCCAGATAGTCAGGTGAAGCACACAGCAACCATTCACATTCGCCTATCTTCTTTGCGATTCTGGAAGAGCTCGGAAGAATCCCGCTATGGATGGCTATATCCAATCCCTGCTCGAACTGGTCAACGAACTGAGCGCCTAACTGAATCTCGACATCAAGACCGGGATAAGTGTCGAGGAATTCCGGCAACCAAGGCACGATCTGCTGCTTCGCAAAAGAGGTCATCGTGTGGATCCGAAGCGTGCCACTGACCCTTGACGGAAGCCCTTCTGCCAGAGAGTCAGCTTCACTCATCGCCTCAACCACAGCTTTCGCACTGCGCAGATAAGCAGCCCCCTCCTCCGTAAGGGTGAGGACTCGGGAACCCCTCTGGAAAAGTCGAACCCGAAGCCGATCCTCTAGCCGCGCTATCAATTTACTGATGGCCGACGGAGTCATCTCATGCGCCCTGGCGGCAGCAGAAAAACTTCCGCACTCTGTTGACCAGATGAAGGCTAGCATTTGAGAGTATTGATCCATTTCGGTACGCTCCTTACGCGACTGAATCTACCTGTTTATCTACACAAAAAACGCGCCGTAGCGCGTTTTTTTGAACCAGAATCAGCGAATGAACTGCTCGATATAATCGTCCGGCAAGCCCAAATTTTTGTAATGGCTGCGGGCAGCTTCCAGCTTGGTGAAAACGTCTTCATAGCCAACCGCGACACCCTGCGGGTCGACGTAAGTGTAGCCACCCTGAACGTGGAACCAAGTAATCATTTCTTCGACATCTTCAGGGACGAAGAGAGTGTGGGTCTCCCCTGGCGGCTCGAATGCAAAGGAGCCCTCATCAGCAACCCAATCGTGTTCGAGGTAGTACCAGCGCCCCTTCAACACGATCGCATGCACTGCACCTGAGTGGCGGTGACGTGACAAAACCCCGCTCTGCCGCACTCGAAGCAAGTTGATGTAGTACCCACCGCTAACGCTCAGCAGCAGTGGTTTGAAAGATACTGACTTGGTGACAGGCACCCAGAGACTATCGTCTTCGAGCCAAGTGGTCATAACGCCTGGATGCACCATGTCTGGAGACATGAAAGGCACCTGCGGCAAAGCATAGGGAATGGCAAGTTCATCAGGTTTAACGGGCGTATTCATTATATTTTCTCTCAACGTGTGACTGGCGAGCGAGCCAGGATTTCAATCGCTGAGTGAGAGTAGGTGATGCTCTCGCACAGGAGAATACTCAGAAATTCACACCATCTGTGACCACTCGTCACAGCGCGTAGGGCTCATCCCGTTGAAGGCCGCGACTTATCTAAGACGCCTACTGCGCACGAGTTCAAGCGATTGACCCAGCAGATTTTTCATTGAGTGGATACCGGCCACCCGTGGATCGCGCCCCGTCAGAGGGGACACATTTTCCCCAATACCTTCACTACCATGCAGACCTGTTCATCTGAAAGCCGCTTACACAGTAGTAATCGGCTTAAAATAATGAGGTTTAGCAATGACTTCTCTCAGCCCTTCCCTTGAGCTCAGTCCCGAGCTTGCAGCTCACCCGGCCTATTCGCGAGTGTTCCAGCCCGAAGGCCTCACCTTCGGATACATCATGCCTCTTGAAGGCTACCCAAATTCGCCGTTCCCTACTTTGCAGGATCATCAGCGCCTTGCTCGAATCGCAGATGAGGCTGGTTTTGCAAGTTTATGGATGAGGGACGTGCCCTTCTACGATCCAAGCTTTGGTGACACCGGGCAGATGATCGACCCCTTCGTCTACCTTGGATATTTGGCAGCCGTAACTAAAAAAATTGCTTTGGGAACGACAGGAATCGTTCTTCCACTGCGCGAGCCGTTGATCGTTGCTAAACAATCTCTGTCGGTTGACCAGCTCACCGGTGGACGATTCTTGTTAGGGCTCTCCAGCGGAGATCGCCCGATTGAATACCCAGCATTCGGGATTGATTTCGAAGCGAGAGAAGAACGATACCGGGAAGGCTTCGAGCTGATTAAGACAGTCACTGAAAACAGCTTCCCAAGCGTCTCAACCAAACTTTTCGGCCAGCTGGAAGGCTTGCTAGACATGGTACCCAAGCCAGTTGGCCCTCGACTCCCCATGATTGTCGTAGGCCGTGCCCGTCAGACGCTTGAGTGGATCGCCAATAATGCCGATGCCTGGATTTGGCATCTGAGCGACTTCAATCGTTTGCCCGGTCTCATCCGCGAGTTCCGTTCTGCCAGTCAGACCGGCAAGGCAAAACCATACGGCTACGCGACGTTTTTCGATCTGGCGAAGGATCCGAGCACACCGCTGGAACGCGGATACAACGGAATAAGGATCGGGCGTAATGCTCTCGTGGATCTCTGGAAACGGCAACAGGATGAAGGTGTTTCACACGTCGCACTGAATATCAAACCTCTGCAGCGACCAGCCGCTGATGTCTTGGAGGAGATGGCTGAGTATGTCATGCCACACTTTCCCATAGGCCAACCTGTCTCGCAGGTGACCCAGTGACCGGCTCAAGTGATCGCACCGACATTAAGGGCGTTATAGCCACCTTTCTGGAAGCCTGGGAGAGCGGTTATTGGCAATCTGCTGGGGATATGTTCACTGACAATTGCCAGCTGGTTACAAGCCACATGTCCGCTCATGAGGGTGGACGCAAGATTGTCAGAGCTTTCCAGCAAGACCGTGCCAAGGCTGATGGCTTTTCAGTGAAGGCAACCAATCACTATGTGGGTGGTGGAGAAACCGACGCCAAATTCAGTTTCTACGCATATGGCCATATCAGCAAAGCCACAAAGTCGGCCACGCTCGGATTTGGAATGACTGTCACAGGCTCTATGAAAAAGACAGCAGGCACCTGGCGCCTCGACAGCGTGCTGATTGCCTTGAATTGGATAACCGGGGACTACTCGCTTGCAATTCACTGGCAGCTTCCACCTGGTGACGACGGATGGAGGATTGGCGACCCAGCCCCGACCATCGTTAGCGAGCTGAATTCGCCATGGCTTGCTTTCCCTAACTCAACGGCTTCGGTGACCAGTGCGGAATGTATTGCTGAAACCTACGCTCGTTACTCGTGGGCGCTGGATCAAGCTGACATGCAGCTGCTTGCTCATTGCTTTACCAACGACGCCGCTGGCGACTTCCAACCGATGGGCCTTATTGAAGGGCGCCACGCGATCATCGGCTCCTTCAAAGAATTTCGCAGGCCCTGGCCGTGGATGCAGCATTTCGCGGACGTGCTGGAGATCAAGTCCGACGAGGAAAAGGGTGTAGCGGAAATGATTGTCGGCAGAGTCATTCCTGGAAACTCACACACGCAAGATGGCACGCCTCTCTATGGCGCGCATTACCGGATGCGACTTCGTCGCGAGCATGAGGGATTCTGGCAACTGACCTGGAGCGAGTACCGCCCAGGCTGGTTCAATGCCAATGAAGCACCAAGAGTTTAGTCTCTTCCTGAAAACACTCTAGGGCCGTGGCGCCGTACTATCTCGGACGACGAGTTCGATTTGTATGCGCTCGCGGCGTGCAAGTTGGCGCCCCTCGATCAGCGCAACGATGTTGTTGGCGCTGCTGATACCAATTTTCGAAGTCGGCACCCGGACGGTCGTCAGGGCTGGCACGTAGGCAGCCGCGAACTCGATATCATCGAACCCGCTGACTGATAGTTCTTTGGGGACGTCGATCCCATTGGAGCGCGCTTCCGCCAACGCTCCGATACAGGTGAGGTCAGTGCTGCAGACAATGGCTGTAGGCTTGGGGTTAAGCTCCATAGCAATCCGCAGCCCGGCGCGCCCTCCCTCAATCGTGAATGGCTGCTCAATAATCCGTTCACTTGAAAGCTCTATCCCGGACTCGAGTAGCTGAGCGGTGATTCCTTTCAGACGGTATTTTGCCCGTTCGTTGTTAGAGACAACTCCACTGATCATCGCGATACTTTGATGACCAAGGCTAAGCAAGTGCTTGGCTATCAATCGACCACCCTCCTCATTGCTGAACCCCACGCAGTGATGGTCGTGAGCACCATCTAGCGACCACATGAGAATGAATGGGCATTGGGCGGCAGTTAGTGCTTCATAAATTTCAGGACTATGTTCAGTACCCACCAACAGTAGGCCTTCGACACCCCGCTCAATCATGTTCCTTACGTTCACCAGTTCTTGCGCCTGGTCGTATTCATGGGAAGAAATGATCAGGTGATACCCAAGCTCCGTTAGCCTTAACTGGAGGGCCTGGACAGCTTCAGCGAACGCAGGGTTGTTAAAAGTAGGAAACACGGCTCCAATGCTGTGCGTGCGCCTCGATGCCAAAGCACGCGCAGCCCCGTCTCGCACGTACCCTAGCTCTTGAACAGCTGCTTGTACTTTGGCCAGCGTTGTAGGTTTCACTAAGTGCGGGACAGCCAATGCTCTTGAAGCACTCCCCATCGAGACGCCCGCCAATTCAGCCACATCCTTGAGCTTCGGTTTCTCGATTTTTTTCATTGGAGATTCAGCATCCTCGATCGTAGCGCGGAGACAGGACGATCAGAAGAACGCCCTCGATTTTCACAGAGGATGATAAGCCAACAGCCTGCCGTTCGGGAGCCGTTAATTGGAGAGAAAAACCTGAGTGCAGCATTTCTGCTGCCCCCAGGCAAAGACACTTATTTAATGACGATTGGATTCACAGGAGCGCCGGTTCCACCTACGACCTTTAGAGGAGCTGCGGTGTACAGGAACGTCCACTGACCGTCCTCAGCGCAGTCCTCAGCGAGGGGATCAAGCTGAGCGATCTCAGTGAGAGTGATACCCAAGTTCCTCATGAGTGCGTTGTGCAACGGCAACGCAACCCCTGACACGGGATCGACGGTGACTTCGTTAGCGATGGTGTCGGTGACAATGTTCGGAATTTCCATCTCCTGAAACCACTTCACCAGCTCAGGGCTGTAAGTCAGGCCAGGCTCGATAAAGTCTTTGTAAAACTCTTCCGGATCGCGTTTATAAAACGAGCCAATCCATCCAGTGCGGATGATGAGAATGTCGCGCTTGTTGATAGAGACGCCTTGAGCCCGGGCCGCAGCCATTAGATCCTCATGGTTGAAAGTTTCACCTGCATCCAGCACGTCTTTACCACGGTGGCGCGCTATGTCGATCAGAATGCCTCGGCCAACGATGCCTTTTTCACCCAGCGGAGCAACGCTCGCCTTGGCCAGGGAGCCGATAGTGGTATCAGCGCTGTACCCATTCCAGATCTGGTCGTCGTACCAAACGTGGCCGAGCGCGTCGTATTGAGTTGAACCCTGAAGGTGGAAAAACATTACATCGTCGGCGAACTCGTACGAGCCTGGAAAGTGTGGGCCCTTGCCGCAGTTGTAGTGGCCACGATCCATGATATTCATGCGCTTTGACTGAGAGCGCCCAGGCCAGACCGGGTCACCTGCAGGATCAGCCATCCGCACCTGCAAAGTAAATGTCTTGCCTTGCGTGACCTCTTTGACACCTTGGAGCACCTCGACACCTGTGAGGTAGTTGAGTGAGCCAACCTCATCATCCGGCCCCCACTTACCCCAGTTCTTAGGGGAGTCTTTGAGCAAGTCATGAATGTGCGGAACGGTCTTGTCTGTCATTTTCTGAGCCTCTTTTATTATTGGATTAGCTGTACCGCATTAGCGGTTAGTTGAAACGTTCAAATCGTTGTCCCAGGTCGTCGGCACGAGCGAGTCCTCGGATGAGTCGTTCAGCGGTAAGGGCTGGCGCCATATTTTTCGCGTAAACCGCACCCAGTGTTGCCTGGACAACAATGTCCAGTTCCTCAGAGGTAAACGGAGACGTCTGGCCAAGGCCGTCGAGGGTGACGGGAAGATTCACATCATTCAGAAGCTGAGCGACCTCTAGGATGTCTGAGTCTGGGCGCTCTTCGACCGACATCTGCACCAGCGTCCCGAATGCGACAAGCTCACCATGTAGCATGGAAGTAATCGCAGGAATTGCCGTAAGACCTCGCACAAGCGCATGAGCTAGCGACAAGCCGCCACTCTCGAACCCAACGCCACTGATAAGGACGGTTCCTTCAACAACCCGCTCGACATCATCATTAACCTCGTGCCGGCCTACTGCTTGGTAAGCGCTGTACCCGTAGGTCATAAGCGTCTTAAACACTGCCTCTGTTAGCAACAATGCAGTGTTCAACGCTGGAGTACCAAATGAGTTATTGCCTCCGGCAGACTGACATTGTTGCGCCTCAAACTTTTTACTGATGGCGTCGCCGATGCCTGCGGCGAAAAACCTTGCAGGCGCACGGACAATCACTTCGGTGTCCACGACTACTGCAGAGGGGTTCATGTTCAGGTACTCGACACCAACGACCTTGTGCGTTTCGTCGTAAAGCACAATCAAACGGCTGGTTGGGGCGTCGCTGGAAGCGATGGTCGGGCATACGACAATGGGGACGTTGAGCTGAGCAGCCATCCCTTTAGCCGTGTCAATTGTCTTACCCCCGCCCAAAGCGATGATGGTGTCTGGCTTGTAATCTGCTGATCGCTCACAGAGAGACGCAATTGCAGCTTTAGTGCATTCACCAGGAAAAACGATACTGTTCGCCTCGAAGCCATGCTCTGACAATGCATTCCCTACCTCAGGCCACAGATGCCTCGAGACGAACTCGTCGCACAAGACCAAAGGGCGCGATTGCCCCATATCGGAAAGGATTCTGCCAAGCTGCTTTAGTGCGCCTGGCCCTTGCTCGTATCGGCCAGGAAAACCCATTGTTCGAACCATGCCATCACCCGCTGCTGAAAAACTGTGAGATAAATCGTTACGTTGAATACGAGCCCGGCTGGATCAGCGCATCAACCAGCCACCAGCCACATCCACGACTTGGCCCGTGATGAAGTCGCTGTCGTTTGAAGTCAAAAAGCATGCTGCTTTAGCTACCTCAAGTGGCGTTCCAAGACGGCCCAACGGAGTCTCATCAACAACTGCCTGGTTCGCTTGCGCAGAAACGGTTTTCAGAAGCGGCGTTTCGATGCGTCCCGGGGCCAGCGCGTTTGCCGTAATCCCATAAGGCCCGAGCTCACCTGCCAGATGACGGGTAAAACCGATAATTGCGGCTTTGGTGGCGCTGTAATGCGCCGCAACGATAGGGAGAAATGCGCTGCCAGCAACGGAAGACATGTTCACGATTCTCCCAAAGCGACGCTCGACCATCCCCGGTGCGAGTGCTCTAACCAAGTTGAACGAGCCAGTGAGGTTGATGCCGACGACCCGATCCCACTCCAGGGGATCCATCTCCCAAATCGGTGCGGGTGCCCCCTGATGTTTGGGAGACACGCCTGCATTGTTGATCAAGGTGTCGATAGGGCCGAGCTGCTCGCTAAACTCAGCACAGGCTCGACTGCATTGATCAAAATTTGCGACGTCAGCTTTAGCCCAAGCCACCAAATGTCCGGCAGTACAGAGTTGCTGGGAAAGCTCAGAAACTGACTGTTCGTCGAAGTCTACCAAGGCAACCCGCGCGCCCTCCTCGCAGTACAGCCGGGCAATCGAGGCACCGATGCCCCCTCCTGCCCCGGTAATAAGAACTGTGCGACCTGTGTGTCGAAGATTCGTCATGCCAAATTCCCCGCGCTGAACAAACAGAAACAAGACGCGGTGATGCTCACACGCGTCCGATGCCGCACTGGCTCACCGAAAATTTCGGGTTCATGTAAGCGGGTGGTGTTAGGAGATTTGCGTGGCGAAGCCAGTGCCCCCGCGCCGGAGCGGTCGGTGACTCTAGATAAGAGAGTGGCGAGGGCTGCCCACGTGCTTGACCGAGCGCAGGCTAATGATGCAGTGACCATCATGATCTCCAGATTTGCCTAGGAAAACGGCAAATATGAATCGTTTCATTCTCGCAGCCTGCGGACTTAAGCCAACAAAATCTGCGATCTTTTCACGACTATATTTTTGTATTTATTCTCGAAAGAGATATTTATGAAGCGCTTCATTTTTAGTCTGATATTTGACCGCTGTCAAGCGGTCTGCACGGTCACTTCCCCAGCAAGGAGCGCCAGTAGCTCCTACGAAACGCATTCATGAGCATCTGCGCCAATCCTATTGAGGATGCGAAAAACACCGGCGCACTAAGCCCCTGACGCACTGGCCCCTTCGGCAGATGAGCTGAACACGGGCGCAGTGCTCACGCCTGGAAGTCGATGCTCAAGTGAAATGAATATGCGATGCATATGTTAGGTATCGACTAGCCGCGCGGGCTTCGCTCACGGGTCAGACAGAGTGAATGCGTTCCGCAGAATGCTGCTCCCATGGTGGGCATGGTGACCAAGCCTCCACGAGCTTATCGATGAAGAGTCGAATTTTTGGAGAGAGGTGCCGCTTGCTAGGGTAGATCACCCGAATAGGCTCTGCGGCCTCTGCATACCCAGCGAGCAATTGAACAAGCTTGCCGCTCCTCAAATCGTCGTTCACCACGTAGGAAGGAAGAGTCGCGATGCCCAGGCCAGCTACAGCTGACTGGTGTAATGACTCAGCACTGTCCATCTGTAGCCTTCCACCATGAGTAACGGACACAGCGCTACCATTCTCGCGAAAATTCCAAGGAAGCAATCTCCCACCGCTCACGAAATGCAGGCACTGGTGCCCGGTTAAATCCTCAGGCGTTTTAGGCTCGGCATGCTCAGCCAAATATTTGGGGGAAGCGCAGGTAATCATTTGTTGGTAGGCCACAGTGCGCGTTAACAACCGAGAATCTTCCTTCGGTGGCCCGATGCGCATGGCCAAATCAAATCCCTCATCAATCAAATCGACCAGCCTGTCAGAAAAGGTGATATCCACGCTCAGGGAGGGCCAATCCTTAAGGCAGTACTCAATGTGTTGAAGGACATGAAGTCTGCCAAGCGCAACCGGCAAACTCATCCGCAGTCGCCCACTGGGAGTCGAACGACGAAACGCAAGGGCATCCTCCACGTCGTCCAGATCCTGAAGAACGCCCACACAGCGCTCATACAGAACCTGGCCGTCATCCGTCATGCTTAAACTGCGCGTAGTGCGATTCAGTAAACGTACCTGTAAACGAGCCTCGAGCCTGACTATCGACTTCCCCACTGCAGAGCGCGTAAGGCCAAGCTGTTTTGCCGCCGCAGTGAAGCTTCCAGCGTTTACCGAGCTTACAAACGCGGCGATATCGTTCAGGTTGTGGAGTTCCATACGGCCTCAGTGATCTCAACGTTCGGGCGGCTTAGCACCAGTTATGGGGAACCCTATTCCCCAATACTAAGCATAATATCTCAATTAGCTAATCCACTCCCAACGATCAATTGAGGTCATTATGAACACCAAAGTCCAAGCAGCCGTCCAAACCTGGGCCAACAGCCTTAGCGATCTGGTACCCGTTCTTAAGGGAATCGATACCACCACAAAAATGAGCGACATTCGCGACTCTTACGCAAAAATGCTCGCGCAAAATCCAGCGCCAGCTGGCGTTAAATTCGAAGCAGTCGACATGGGTGGCGTACCCGGCACACTGGTTACCCCGGACGAGATCAAGACTGACGCAGTAGTGATGTACATCCACGGCGGCGCTTACATTGTAGGTCGTCCAGACGGCTACCACGGCATCGGCGGCAACTACGCGAAAATGCTCGGTGCTCGCGTGTACATGCCGGACTATCGCCTTGCCCCTGAGCACAAGTTCCCAGCCTCTATTGACGACACACTGCGCGCATACGAGTGGTTGCTTGAGCAGAAAATCCCAGCTAACAAAATTGCTTTCTCTGGCGAGTCGGCTGGCGGCGCGATGGTTGTCAGCGTCATGGTTGCGGCTAAATCGAAGGGGCTTCCATTGCCTGCGGTTGGCTCCTCCATCTCGCCATGGGCGAACCTGGAACACACCGGTGCTTCCATGAGCAACCGTGAAGGTCTGGATCCTCTGAACTCCAAGCCTGTCTTGGACATCCTCGCCAGAGCATTCCTAGGCGACACATTGGCCAATCATCCTCTGGCCTCACCTGTGTTCGCGGACGTCACCGGTCTTCCACCAATCTTGGTGCAGATCGGCGAGAACGAGCTGATGTTGAGTGATGCAATGCGCCTTGCAACTCACCTGGCTGATAACCGAGTTCGCGTGAATTTGGAAGTATGGCCTGCGATGTTCCACGCCTGGCACTTCTACGCCACCATGCTGCCAGAAGGTCAGCAGGCAATGGAGAGTTCGGTTCGCTTCATTGAGACTGGCCTAGCCGACGCTAACCGCTAAAACGCAGATCAACCGCGACGGTTTTCCCGTCCGTCGCGGTTGAGCGATTGGCCATCGCACTCGCGAACGTCTAGGACTATTGCTCACCGAGTCAGTGGCAGTCCAAAGCTGATCTACCCGCGTATTGAAGCTCTGGCTCATCATCTCCCGACACATCCCCCATTGCGGATCGACCGGCACACTAGCCAACCTCACCGTACCTCTGCCCCAGCGCCCATTAATAGCGTCCAAGACCCCCATCATCTTCTCGGTAGCCACTGGCTGTGAAGCAGCAAACAAGTCATAGGTGTATTCGCCTTGCGAGTTTGCTCAGAGTTTTGGTACCAGCGATGCCTACACCTACTGCTGGAAAAATTCAGTTGAGAGCCCGATGACATCAAAGCAGCTTACGAGGCTGGAATTGAGGGGCTGCTGGAGGTGTTACAGGGAGACGAGCCTAAAGTAAGCCGTGCGGTAATACTCGATACATTTGCGCACGTCCTCGGCGCCTTGATTCTGTCTCGAGCCTGTCCGGACGATTCTCCGCCTGCTGATGAAGTGCTAAGCGTGTGTCGTGAGCAGATCTTGGACAAATTGGCGCCATAAGGGCGATAAAAAGCAGGTGCAGCAAGGCGGCCAGCCTGTCCGATATTACGAGCTGAACTTGAAGCTTGTCCCGAAATGACAGGAGTTCCGAGCCCCCATCTAGCATTCAAGGGACAGCTAACTCGTTGAACAGCCACTGCTTGAACTGAGTCACTGCGTGCGGTTGCCTATGCCGCCGAGGATGCACGAGGTAGTGGCCAACGTAGCGGACACTGTTACTGACATGCCGAAGCGGGCTGACCAGCCGACCGCTTGCTAGCTCCTTCTCAGCCACCAGGTCAGACTCAAGTACTACTCCCAGGCCGCCAGCTGCTGCTGCAATACCCATGGAGCTTCGATCGAACGCCAAGCCATAGCTTTTCGGTGGATGCATTCCATTGGCCGCAAACCACCCTTTCCATTGCACAGATTGCCCATCGCTCTGGATAAGAAACTGGGCGTACAGATCCTGCGGCGAGCGAAGATGCTGGGCAACTTCAGGACTGCATAGGGGCGTTAGCTCTTCGATACGCAGCGGCGTCTTTTCGTGCGAAGAGACCCTGGGTTCGCCATAGACGATGTCCAAGTCGAAATCATCGTTGTCGAACAGCGCATAGTCAGTACTGGCGGATATCCGCAGGTCGATGCCGGGATGATCACGCAGAAAGCCGGCTAGGCGCGGCACCAACCACTGGCTGGCGAACGTCGGTGCCACGTGAAGGCGCAGCGGCACTGCGGGCTCATTAGTCGCAATCGCCAATCCCCGGCTCATCTCCTCGAAACCACGCTGCACATGATCCAGCAGCATGGCGCCCTCGGTTGTCAGCGCCGTATGTCGCGTACTCCGAGTGAAAAGAGAGACTTCAGCGGCGACTTCCAATTTGCGTATGGCATGGCTTACCGCGCTTGACGACAGATCCAGCTCCTTTGCTGCTTCTACAAATGAGCAGGTTCGACCCGCCGCTTCGAACACCCTCAGGGCTGAGAGCGGTACCTTTTTCAAGATCTTCATTGGTGAATCCGATTCATTAACTGACGAATTTAAACCTTTTGTCGACCCTGTATTTTTACCTGATCATCAAGGGGTTACTCAATACGACTGGGTACTGATGAATCCGTTGCGTCAGTAACTCCGGATCGCTGGTCACCAATGGAGAACAATATGACCGAGAGTCGCAATGAGCACTTTGCCCGGATGTCGAAGCACGCCTGGCGCATTCGTCGCTTCGCCCTACGCATGGGCGAGGTTCAGGGCCAAGGCTATGTTGGCCAGGCACTGGGCTGGGCCGACGTACTGGCTGTTGCCTACTGCCACGCCATGAACATTCGCGCTGATCAACCTGAATGGGAAGGCCGCGATCGTTTCCTGCTTTCCCATGGGCACTACGCCATCGCGCTTTACGCAGCGCTGTTGGAGGCCGGCGTTCTGCCGGAGGAGGAGCTGGAAACTTATGGCTCCGATGATAGCCGCCTGCCGATGTCGGGCATGGCGACCTACACACCCGGCATGGAAATCTCTGGTGGCTCCCTTGGCCAAGGGTTGGCTATTGCTGTAGGCCAGGCGCTGGGCCTGCGCATGAAGGGCAACGATGCGTTCGTCTACAACTCGATGTCCGATGGCGAGCTGGACGAGGGAGCGGTGTGGGAAGCTGCCATGTCAGCCTCGCACCACAAGCTGGGCAACCTGATCAATCTGGTGGACATCAACCGCCAGCAGGCAGACGGCCCTTCCCACGACATCCTCCAATTCGAACCCCTCGTCGATAAGTGGGCAGCGTTCGGTTGGCACGTGCAGCGCGTCGACGGCAATGACCTGCAGGCTGTGATCCAGGCCTTCGACCTCGCGCGGTCGGTACAGGGCGACAAGCCGCGAGTCATTCTCTTCGACACCCTCATGGGTAAAGGTGTCCCGTTCCTTGAGCAACGTGACAAGAACCACTTCATCCGGGTCGAGCCACAGGAGTGGCAGCATGCACTTGCAGACCTCGATGAGATCCACGCGCCAAGGAGCCCACAATGACCGCCGCTTCTCCAGTCAAGCCGAAACTCACCACGTCATCGATGATCGCATCCATCGCCAGCGAGGGTCAGCGCACCACATCTGCGCCCTTTGGGCACACCTTGGTAAAGGCCGGCCAGAAAAATCCACGCATCGTCGGGATGACTGCGGATCTGGCCAAGTACACCGACTTACATATCTTCGCCCAACGTTATCCAGAGCGATTCCTGCAGATGGGTATGGCAGAGCAACTGCTCATGGCTGCGGCTGGAGGCATGGCAAAAGAAGGTTTCGTACCGTTCGCCACCACCTATGCGGTATTCGCCACTCGCCGAGCTTATGACTTCATTCATCAGGTAATCGCTGAAGAGAACCTGAACGTGAAGATCTGTGCGGCGCTGCCGGGCCTGACTACCGGCTATGGCCCAAGCCATCAAGCCACCGAAGACTTGGCGATGATGCGAGCAATCCCCCAGATGACGGTCATCGATCCTTGTGATGCACTGGAGACGGAGCAATGTGTAGCCGCGATAGCGGAGCACAACGGCCCGGTCTACATGCGCCTACCCCGTGGACGCGTGCCCCTCGTCCTCGATGAGTACGACTACAAATTCGAGTTGGGCAAAGCCAGGTTGCTGCGTGACGGCAAGGATGTGCTGATCATCTCCTCGGGCCTCATGACCATGCGCGCCCTTGAAGTAGCAGACGAACTGGCCAAAAACACAATCGACACCGCGGTCTTGCACGTGCCGACGATCAAGCCGCTCGATGTCGAGACCGTCCTGGAACAATGTCGCCGCGAAGGCCGGCTGGTTGTCATCGCGGAAAACCACACCCAGATCGGTGGCCTCGGTGAGGCCATAGCCATGGCGTTGCTACTAGCCCGCGTGCAACCGGAGGTTCGCCACGTGGCGCTCCCTGACCAGTTCCTGGATGCAGGTGCGCTGCCGACCCTCCATGACCGCTACGGCATTTCCAAAGAAGTCATGGTCGCAAACATCCAGCGTTGGCTGGGCTGATCGACTGCTGATGTGCGATGGCCGCTCACACCGCGTTGCCCACTGCCTGGGCAAGGTGAGCGAGCCATTGTGCCGGCAGCCCTCGTTTCTCGTCCCTGGATCGTCCCTATAACTACAAGGTGATGGCGATGCACAAAGACACCAGTCTCCTGAAGAAAAAACGTGTTTGGATCTACGCGTTTCTCTTCACCCTGACTCTGATCAACTACGTTGACCGAGTTTCGCTTTCGGTTGCCTCCAAAGTGCTCAAGGAAGAATTCGATATCTCGCCGGTTGCGATGGGCTACCTTTTCTCGTCATTCGTATGGCTCTACTTTCTGGCCCTCATCCCCATGGGCTACCTCGTAGGCCGCTTTGGCCCTAAAAAGGTCAACGGTTACGGCATAGGGGTATGGTCGGTAGCCACGGCCTGCACCGCATTGTCGACCGGGTTCATTTCTTTGCTCAGCTGCCGACTAATCATGGGCATGGGCGAAGCCACCACCTACCCTGCCGGCGCGCGTGTAATCCGCGAATGGATGCCACTCAAAGAGCGTGGCATGGCTACTGCTGTATTCCACAGCGGCAGCTTGGTAGGCCCAGCCATCGGCGCCATTGGCTTTGGCTGGCTGATCAGCGCGTTTGGCTGGCGCATCGCCTTTGTCGTAGCCGGCGCGTTGGGCTTCCTTTGGCTAGCTGCCTGGTTGAAGTGGTACAGCCACCCTGCAAAAGCTCCATGGCTTGAGGATGCCGAACGCGCGGAGATTGCTGAAGGTAGCGTCTCACACGGGGCAGAGCCGGCGCAGGCTGTGTCGCTTGGCCTCAAGGGCCTGGCACGCTCCAGCAGCATGTGGGCGATTGCCCTGTCGCATGGGTGCGCAGTGTATGCCACCTACTTTTTCCTGACCTGGCTGCCGACCTACCTCCAGGCTGAAAAAGGCCTGACGGTGATGTCCAGCGGCATCTACACCGCCATTCCGTACCTTGGTGCGGCCATTCTCGCCATCGTCATTGGCCGCCTGAGTGACAAGGCGATGCGCCCAGGTGCAGCCGAAACCGGACAGCGTCGCATGGTGGTGGCAAGTGTGTTGCTCGCCTCCTCGGTCATCTTTCTGGTGCCAGCGATCGACAGCACCTGGTCAATTCTCTTCGTGATCACGCTGTCGTTGGCGACCTGCGCTTCGGCGATTTCTCTGAACCTCTCGCTTGTGAATGACTTGGTGCGCTCTGAAGACGACGTCGGCACTGCAGCTGGCTTTATCACTGCAGTCGGCAATCTGTTCGGTCTCCTCGCTCCGATCGTGACTGGCTACGTGGTGGCCGGCTCTGGCAGCTTCGCCTTGGCCTTCGTCGTCGTCGGCGCATTACTTGTGATCGGCTCAGTCCTCTCGATGTTCTGCACGCGTCGGCCCATCGGCTTTGCAGCCTCCGGCAAACAGGCCATAGCCTGAATCAATAGCAAATTAAGGAAGTAGTAGCGTCATGAATCAACGTAGTAGTGAATCCCGCAGCAACGGCCGGGCCTCGGCTGGTCACAGCGGGAAATGGCGGCTGGCGACCGTCGTTTTAGCCCTGGCGCTGGGGGCATTTGGCATGGCCCTTTTTGGCGGCGGGGTATGGCTGATGGCTTTGGGCGGTAGCTGGTATTACACCCTCACCGGGGCCGGCTGTGTAATCACAGCTGTCATGCTGTGGCGGCAACGATTTGGCGCCTTGTACCTGTTCGCCGTGATCTGGGGCCTGACACTGATCTGGGCTTTATGGGAAGTCGGACTCAACTGGTGGGGGCTTGTACCACGTCTGGTGGCAATCACCGTCATCCTGTTGTTGATCCTTGCCGTGTCGCCGTCACTGCGTCGCGCCCCCCGCTCTGCTGCGTAAAGAGGTTTGTCATGTTCCTATCAGTCAAATGCAGAAGCGCACTGGCGCTCGCCGTTTCTTGCGCGCTTCAGGTGCAGATCGCTCAAGCTCAGGGTATGCCGCAGGTCGGCAGCGATTGGCCGTTCTATGGCGGTGATCACAACGCTCAGCGCTTTAGCCCCCTCAAGCAGATCACCCCAGCAAACGTTGGGCGCCTGGAGCGCGCATTTGTGTATCACACACGGGACTTACCGAATCCGGGCAGTCGCTACTCGCCTGAAACAACCCCGGTCAAGGTCGGCAACGACCTGCTGATGTGCTCTGCTAAAAACATCCTTATTTCGATCAATGCTGCAACCGGCAAGGAAAACTGGCGTCACGACCCTGGAGTACCTGATCAGGCAATTCCTCACGCAGCAGCATGCCGCGGCGTGGCGGTGTACACCGCGCCAGAGATCCCTGAGTCCGCACAATGCCGCAGCCGTGTGGTAGAGGCGACACTGGATGCGAGGCTGGTAGCTGTGGATCTGCGCACGGGCGAGCCTTGCAAGGACTTCGGACAGAACGGCACTGTGGATCTTTGGGAAGGTCTGGGCAAAAAAGTCCCCGGCTGGTACGCGGTTACAGCTCCTCCTACTATCGTCAATGGCGTGGTGGTCACAGGAGCACAAATTCGTGACGGTCAGGATGAGGACGCACCTTCTGGGGTGATTCGCGGCTACGACGCGGTCAACGGGAAAATGGCCTGGGCTTGGGATCTGGGTAACCCTGAAAACGTTCATGGCCCAGCCGAAGGCAGCACCTACACCCGTGGCACCCCGAATATGTGGACGGCTGCAGTGGGCGATGAGCAGCTTGGCTACGTCTACCTGCCGATCAGCAACTCCTCAATTGATTACTACGGCTCCAACCGTAGCGAGGAAGAAAACAAGTATTCGACCTCACTGGTGGCCGTCGACGTGAAGACGGGCAAGGACGTATGGCACTTCCAGACCATCCGCCATGATGTGTGGGATTATGATCTGGGCAGTCAGCCAACCCTTCTTGATTTCCCTGATAAGGACGGAAAACCAGTGGCTGCAGTGCTGCTGCCGACGAAGCAGGGTGACATCTACATCCTGGATCGCGCAACTGGCGAGCCTCTGGTTCCGATTGGTGAAGTCAAGGCACCAAAAGGCGGCTCCGTTGAACCCCAATTCCTGGCTAATACTCAACCTACCTCCGAGTGGCACACTCTACGCAAGGCGCCGAAAACCGAAGCGGACATGTGGGGCTTCTCACCACTCGATCAGTTGATGTGCCGCATCCAGTTCCGCCAGGCCAACTACGAAGGCTACCTGACGCCGCCATCGGTGGATCGTCCCTGGATTCAATACCCGGGCTACAACGGTGGCTCCGATTGGGGCTCGGTCGCGATCGACCCAGTTCGACGACTTCTAATCGCCAACTACAACGACATCCCCAACCTTAACCAGCTCATACCACGTGTACAGGCGGACAAGTTGGGGCTCAAACCTATCTATGCGCCAAAGGTTGATGAGACCTCGCTGAACAAGGCTGGCAGCAAATCGGGCAAGGGCGAAGGTGGGGCATCGGCCTATCCGCAGGTCAACGCGCCTTACGCGATCAGTGTGAATGCGGGATGGCGTAACTGGGGCACCGGCGTACCGTGCTCGGCACCACCGTATGGCGGAATTCGTGCAATCAGCCTGGATACCGGCAAGACCGTGTGGGACGAGCCGCTGGGTACCGCACGTCGCAACGGGCCTTTCGGCATCCCGTCGCATCTGCCACTGAATATCGGCTTGCCAAACAATGGCGGAACGGTGGTCACCGCAGGTGGACTCACCTTCGTCGGCGCGGCGACTGACAACTTGTTCCGTGCCATCGACACAGCTACCGGTGAGGTGCTGTGGGAAGACGTATTGACGGCAGGCGCCCAAGCCAACCCGATCTCGTACGAGGTTGATGGTGAGCAGTATGTGCTCGTCTCAGCGTCTGGCCACGCCTTCATGGAAACCGGCACCAGCGACGAAATCATCGCATACAAGCTGCGTAAGTAATGCCTTGACGGGGCCCGCTTGGGCCCCGTCTTGACACTGATTCACAGAGGAGTTTAATCATGGATTTGGGCTTGCAAGGTAAACGCGTACTGGTGAGCGGCGCTTCCAGGGGTATCGGGCGGGCAATTGCCAAATTGTTTCTCGATGAGGGCGCCAAGGTGGCCTTCTGTGCTCGGGGTACCGCAGGCGTCCAAACGACGCAACAAGCACTCGGTCATGACGCCATCGGTACCGCCGTTGATGTCACCCAGCCCGAACAGGTGCAGGCCTGGGTCACGGATGCAGCGCAGCGTCTTGGAGGAATCGATATCGTCGTGCCGAACGTCAGTGCTTTGGCTGGCGGAGATGACTTGCAGACATGGCGACGAGCCTTCGACACCGATTTACTGGGAAGTGCGACGATGGTCAAAGCCGCCTTGCCCGCCCTGCGTCAATCGCAAGCCGCATCGGTTGTCCTAATTTCCAGCGTATCGGGCCGCGAAGTCGATATGTTCGCGGAGCCATACGGTGTACTGAAAGCAGCATTGCTGCACTACAGTAAAACGCTTTCTGCACGCCATGCGCGCGAAGGTATTCGGGTGAACTCTGTCTCCCCAGGAAACGTGTATTTTCCGGAGGGCGTATGGGGTGACATAAAGCGCGACCAGCCCGAGACCTTCGCGAAATGCCTAGCTGAAAACCCGTTGGGCCGCATGGCTACACCCGAGGAAGTAGCCAAAGCAGTCGTATTCCTGGCCAGCCCTGCTGCAAGCTTTACCACCGGCACGAACTTGCTCGTGGATGGCGGGCTGACACGCTCGGTTCAGTTCTGAGCACCCAGGCCCAACGGTAGTAATCTGAATAAGATTTGAATGATGAAACTCTATATCTACGAACTGAATCGCCCCTGGTTTCCTAGACACCTCCAAGCCTCATAATGAGGCCCAAATAGGAGGTGCCATGAGTCGTCAGCGTTAAGATCGAAGCGGTCAAGCAAGTGACCGAGAAAGGCAAACCCGTCGCCGATGTCGCCCAGCGCCTGGGCATGTCCGTGCACAGCCTTTATGCCTGGATCAAGGTCTACAGCAAGCCCCAAGAGCAGCGTCAGCAAGACGACGATCAGCAGGCCGAACTGCGCAAGCTGCGCGCTGAACTCAAGCGCGTGACGGAAGAGCGAGACATCTTAAAAAAGGCCGCCGCGAACGCATCCTCGCGCGCCTGGAGGGCGACCTGGCGCCTTGGTTCAGCGCCATACCGGCCAGCGCCGGTTTCCACCTGAGTGCGCTGGCCAAGCCTGGGGTGGATGTCGAACTGCTGGCCAACCTCGCACGCAAGGTGGAGGTCGGCCTCTATTCGCTGGCACCGTTTTTCAGCGAGGTGCCGGTGCGTCCCGGGCTGGTGCTAGGCTTTGGCGCCATCGAGCTGCTCGACATCGACACCGCGCTCGACCGCGTTTGCCATACCCTGCAACGCCTCAATTGACCGGCGCCGCCTGGCCCTTGCCCGCCGGCCGTGCGATGGCGGCGGCATAGCCGCGTGGCGCGAAACACACTGTCACCAGCAGCATTGCCAGCACCGTCACCGTCAACAGCGTCCATGACGCCTGAAAGTCGCCACTGACATCGCGCAGCCAACCGGTGATGTACGGCACGATACCGGTGATGATAAAGCCGATACCCTGGACAAAGGCCGCTAGGCTGCCAGCCTCGGCGGGCGTTTTCAGGTGCTCCAGGGTCAGCGTCAGGCTCTGGCTGAAACAGGCCCCCAGGCCGAAACCGATCATCGCGACCCACAGGCCCATCGACAGCGTTGGCGCCAGCAACAGGCCAAGGAAACCTGCCAGCTGGATCGATAGCGCCAGCCACAACCCAGGCCGACGATCTACCCAGCGACGCAGCAACAACGGCAGGCCCAGCGCGCCGGCAACCTGAAAGATCGTCATCAGCCCCACCAGGTCGCCGCCGCCTTGGGCAGTACCGCCATGCTCCAGGTGATAGGCCGGCAGCCAGGCGACCATGCTGGTGTAGCCGCCATTGATCAGGCCGAAATACAACGCCAGCAACCAGGCACGCCGCGTACCGAACCAGTGCCCGCCCGCGGCGCCCGCCAGCCTGGGCGCATCCTGGCGCGGCCGCAGCAGCGTCCAGGCCAGCATCGCCAGCAATGCCGGGATGGCCCACAGGCCCAGCCCGGCCTGCCAGTGGCCAAAGTACCCGCTTATATGCGGCCCAAGCACCGCCGCCAGGCCACCACCACTCATCAGCGCCGCGGAATACATGCCCATGGCGCCCGCCAGGCGACCCGGGAACCAGCGGTTGACCAGCCCCGGCATCATGCCTTGGACTACCGCGACGCCGAGGCCGGCGACCACTGCGCTGGCAATGAGCGCCCACGCGCTGCCCAGTTGCAGCCGCCACAGGCAGGCCAGCGCGATCGCCGCAAGGCCCGCGAGCATGCCGCCATGCTCGCTGATCCAGCGCCGCAGCCAGGGTTGCAACAACGGCACCAGGCCCATGCACAGCACCGGCAGCGCGGTCAGTAGCGCCGCCTGCTGGTAACCCAGGCCCGTGCTGGCGCGCATGGGTTCGAGCAGCGGCCCGATGCTGGTAAGGATCGGCCGCAGGTTCAGTGCCAGCAGCATCACCAGCAACAGGTTCAAGGCCGCTCTCATTGCGCGTTGGCCTGCTGCCACTCAAGGTACAGGTCGGCTTCGCCACTCGGTTTCAGCGCCCGCAATGGCAGGCTCTGCTGCTGCGGTGGGCGTGCCATCTGCGCGTAGACAGCGGCCGTGGACAACCCATAGGGCTCGCCCTCATCGTTGCCATAGGCGAACCAAGCCCGTTCGATGCCGCACAGGTGCATGGCCGCCAGGCACATCGGGCACGGGTGGCCGCTGGCATAGATTTCGGCGCCGTCCAGGCGCGCCTGGCCCAGGGCATGCGCGGCCTTGCGAATGGCCAGCAGTTCGGCATGGGCGGTCGGGTCCTGGCTGCTGTGGATCTCGTTGACCGCGCGTGCCACCACGCGCCCCTGATACACCAGCACGGCGCCAAAAGGCCGACCACCGGCCTTGATGTTGGCACGGGCCAGATCGAGCGCTTCGCGCATGTAGCGTGCTTCGGACATGAATCGGTGCTCCTGTTGCAAGACCTGGCCATTATCCCGGCTTGCTGGCGTTGACAGAAATGAAGAGATTGGATGCACGTCAGTGGCCACCTGAATGCACCGATTGGCCTCCCGGCAAACGCTGCGATTGGCTATCGGGCCGATCGACGGGCAGCGCTAAGGTAGCGCCATGTCCACCCCACACCTTCTGGAGAACACCATGAACACGCGTATCGAATGGGCCAAGCACGCACCGGAAGCCTACAAAGCCATGGTTGGCCTGGAACAGGCGCTGGCCAAGAGCGGCCTGGAAAGCTCGTTGCTCGAACTGGTGCGCCTGCGCGCTTCGCAGATCAACGGCTGCGCCTACTGCATCAACATGCATGCCAATGACGCACGCCAGGCCGGCGAAACCGAAGCACGCCTGCAGACGCTGAGCGTGTGGCAGGAAACCGCCTACTTCACCCCGCGCGAACGCGCCGCGCTGGCCTGGGTAGAAAACCTGACCCGCTTGCCGGAGCGCGGTGCGCCACAGCCTGAGTACGAGGCGCTGCAAGCCCATTTCGAGCCGCAGGAAGTGGTCAACCTGACACTGGCCATCGCCACCATCAATGCCTGGAACCGCTTCGGCGTCGGGTTTGCCATGGTTCCGGCGTAAACGATTGCTGATTGCCTGTACCGGCCCGTTTGCGGCCGGTACTGGCACACCTACCGCGCAACCAACCTGGCGCGATAGCTGCCCGGGCTCTGCCCCGTCCATTTCTTGAACGCCCGGTGAAACGCGCTGGGTTCCTGAAACCCCGCCAGCTCAGCCACTTCGGCGATGCTCAGTACCCCTTCGCGCAGGTGTTCAAACGCCATTGCCCGGCGCACTTCGTCCTTGATTTGCTGGTACGAACGCCCTTCCCGCTCCAACTGCCGGCGGAAGGTGCTGGCGCTGATACCCTGCAGCTGCGCCAACGCCGCCAAGGTCGGCCACTGCCCATAGCGCCGCGCACGCAGGTGGCGATAGACCTCGGCCACCAGGCCATTCTGGTTGCGAAAGCGAATCACCAGGCCTTGGGGCGCGCTACGCAAGAAGCCCTTCAAAGCTTGCAGGTTCTGCACCACGGGCAGGCGCAAGTAAGCGCTGTCGAACTCCACTTCGGTACGCCCACTGCCCAGGCGCAGGTCAGGCCCCCACAGCAGCAGGTCGTCGTCCTGGGCAGGGCGCGACACCGCCAGTTCGGTGCGGTCGATGCCAATGCGCCGCCCCGCCAGCCAGCACAGCAGGCCGATCATCAGCACCAGGTAGGTTTCCTCGGCGTATACCCGGGTCAGCGGGTCGGCGATGCTCGACTGCACGCTGATCACTGCCCTGCCCGCGCGCACCGTGAGGCTGCCACGCAGGTCACGCAGGAACAAGCCAAAACCGCCCATGCACTGACGCAGGGCTTTTTCCAGGTTCGGCTCCAGAATCAGGCCGCGGCAGATCAAGGCAAAGCTGCCCAGCGGCATGCCGTGGCTGTCGAGGCGGAAGAACTCATCGTCCAACCGTTGAATCAGCGCCAGCCACAGCTGGGCGAATGCCTTGGCAGGTACGCGGGCCTGGGGCTGGTCGAGCAGCTGTGGATCGATGCCGACCGCACGCAGGTGTGCATCGCGCACGTCCGGGCGGTCGCGCAGGGCGTGCAGCATGGCCTTGAGGAAGTACACGGCGACCGTATCGCTATCGCGCATGGCGGGTTTCGCTGTCTATGCTGAGTGGCAAAAACTGCCAGGTTGAATGAACAGATCCGGCATAGGCTCTGGCAGAGCCTTTGCCTAGACTCGGGTGGACAAAGGGATCGCCGGCCATTCTCGCAGAGCCAGGCCCGGTCCCGCCATGCCTTCGCAATCGGAGCCCTTATGAGCAGCGCAGAAATCTACGTCGTCAGTGCCGTCCGTTCAGCCATTGGTGGCTTTGGCGGCTCTCTCAAGGACCTGCCGCTGGCAGACCTCGCCACCGCCGTGACCCGCGCCGCCATCGAGCGTGCCGGCGTGGATGCCGGGCAGATCGGCCACATGGTGATGGGCAGCGTGATCCCCACCGAGCCGCGTGATGCCTACCTGGCCCGGGTGGCGGCGATGAACGCCGGCATCCCCAAGGAAACCCCGGCTTTCAACGTCAACCGCCTGTGCGGCTCGGGCTTGCAAGCCATTGTTTCGGCAGCGCAGTGCCTGCTGCTGGGCGACACCGACGTGGCCCTGGCGGCGGGCGCCGAGTCCATGAGCCGCGGCCCGTACTTGCTGCCACAGGCTCGCTGGGGCGCGCGCATGGGCGACTTGCAAGGCATCGACTACACCGTCGGCGTGCTGCAGGACCCCTTCGAACACTTCCACATGGGCATCACCGCCGAGAACGTTTCGGCCAAGCACGGCATCACCCGTGAAATGCAGGACGAGCTGGCCCTGACCAGCCAACGCCGCGCCGCACGCGCCATCGCCGAAGGCCGCTTCACCAGCCAGATCGTCCCGCTGGAACTGAAAACCCGCAAAGGCAGCGTGCAGTTCAGCGTCGATGAGCACGTGCGTGGCGATGTCACCGCAGAACAACTGGCCGCCATGAAGACCGTGTTCAAGAAAGACGGCACCGTCACCGCCGGCAATGCCAGTGGCATCAACGACGGCGCTGCCGGCCTGGTGCTGGCCAGCGGTGACGCCGTGCGCCGTCTGGGCCTGAAGCCGCTGGCACGCCTGGTGGCTTACGCCCATGCCGGCGTCGAGCCCGAGCTGATGGGCCTGGGCCCGATCCCGGCGACCCGCAAGGTGCTGGAAAAAACCGGCCTGCGTGTGCAGGACCTGGACGTGATCGAGTCCAACGAGGCCTTCGCCGCCCAGGCCTGCGCCGTAGCCCGTGCGCTGGACTTCGACCCGGAAAAGGTCAACCCGAACGGTTCGGGTATCTCCCTTGGCCACCCGGTCGGCGCCACCGGAGCGATCATCGCCACCAAGGCCATCCATGAGCTGCACCGCATTCAGGGCCGCTACGCCCTGGCGACCATGTGCATCGGCGGCGGCCAAGGCATCGCCGTGGTCTTCGAGCGCGTCTGAGGGAAACTGCCCCATGAACATTGAACAAATTGCCGTGATCGGCGCAGGCACCATGGGCAACGGTATCGCTCAAGTGTGCGCGGTGGCGGGCTACCAGGTGCTGCTGGTGGACGTGTCCGATGCCGCGCTGGAGCGTGGCGTGGCGACCTTGAGCAAAAACCTGGAGCGCCAGGTCAGCAAAGGCACGCTCGACGCCGACAAGGCCGAGGCAGCGAAAACCCGCATCCGCACCAGCACCGACTATGCCCAGCTCAGTGGCGCGCAGTTGGTGATCGAGGCGGCCACCGAAAACCTGCAGCTCAAGCAGCGCATTCTGCAGCAAGTGGCCGGCAACGTTGCCGCCGACTGCCTGATTGCCACCAACACCTCGTCGCTGTCGGTGACGCAACTGGCCGCGAGCATCGAGCACCCGGAACGTTTCATCGGCGTGCACTTCTTCAACCCGGTGCCAATGATGGCCCTGGTCGAGATCATCCGTGGCCTGCAGACCAGTGACAGCACCTATGCCCAGGCCTTGCTGGTGACCGAAAAGGTCGGCAAGACCCCGATTACCGCCGGCAACCGCCCAGGCTTCGTGGTCAACCGCATCCTGGTGCCGATGATCAACGAAGCGATCTTCGTGCGCCAGGAGGGCCTGGCCAGTGCCGAGGACATCGACACCGGCATGCGCCTAGGCTGCAACCAGCCGATCGGCCCCTTGGCACTGGCCGACCTGATTGGCCTGGATACCCTGCTGGCGATCATGGAGGCCTTCCATGAGGGTTTCAATGACAGCAAGTACCGCCCTGCCCCGTTGCTCAAGGAAATGGTCGCGGCCGGTTGGCTGGGGCGCAAAAGCGGCCGCGGTTTCTTCACCTACTGAGGAGCGATTGCCATGCCTCCGGTCAACGCTGCGATGCGCTGTGCCAGCTTTGAAGAGCGACGTGACCAGGCCATGGCGCTGTTTGCCGAAAAGGGTTTTGGCCAGGTCAGCATGCGTGAACTGGCAGCCCACGTGGGGTTGACCGCCGGTTCGCTGTATCACCATTTCCCGAGCAAGCAGGACTTGCTGTACGACTTGATCGAAGAGTTGTACGAGGAGCTGCAGGCCACCCTGGACCAAGGCCGCCGCGCCATGGCCCGGGGGGCATCGGCGTTGTCGTGCCTGATCGCGGCGCATTGGCAGTTGCATGCCGAGCGGCCCTTGCAGTTTCGCCTGGCAGAGCGGGATTTATGTTGTTTGAGCGATGCGCAACAGGTGCAGCTGGCGTCGTTACGCAAGCGCTATGAGGCAGGGTTGCTGCGTTTGATTGCACCGCAGGCGAAACTGCCAGGGCAAGCGCTGGAGGCTACTGCGCATGTGCTGGCGACGTTGCTCAACCAACTGCCGGGGTTGCTCAAGGCATTGCCTCAAGAGCAAGGCTTGGAGCTGATGGAGAACTTGCTGATCGGTGGGATCGAGCGGACGCTGCGATAGCCTGCCAGGGCCTCTTCGCGGGGCACAGCGGATCGCCGCACCGCCGCGAAGGCCAGCTGCCTCAGCGCAACAGCAATTGAATCTGTTCGTGCAGGGTATCCAGGTCGAACGGCTTGGCCAGGATCGGCGCCTTGCGCGTGATCGGGCTGCCAGATTCGAGAATCTCCGCCGGGTAGCCACTGATGAAAATCACCTTGAGCTCCGGTCGCAGTTTTACCGCGGGCTCGGCGATCTCTACCCCCGAGATGCCCCCTGGCAATCGAAAATCAGTGACCATCAAGTCCAGGTGCGGCTTGCTCGCCAGGATCTTGAAGGCCTGTTCACCGTCTTCGGCCACCAGTACGTGATAACCCTCGCCTGCCAGGTAATCACGCAAAATCATGCGAATGGCCGGTTCATCCTCGACCACCAGCACCACATCTTGTGCATCTTCACTCATGATAACGCCTTGAAATTCTTACAGTTGGCCATCTGACCCCAGGCTTACGCAGAGGTTGCCCGCGCCTGGTCGTTTTGTTGTTGGAACGTTGCCAGCGGCAATTGCAGGGTGAATGTGGCGCCCTGGCCTTCCTCGCTGTCAACCAGAATCCGCCCACCGTGGGCCTGGACGATCTGCTCGGAGATGAACAGCCCCAACCCCAGCCCACCGCTGGCCTGCTGTGCAGCGACCCGCTCGAACTGCTGGAAGATCCGCTGCTGGTTGGCGGCGCTGATACCGATGCCCTGATCCTGCACCTGTACCCAGGCCATGCCATCCTGCTCGAACACGCGAACCTCCACCGGCTTGCGTTCGCCGTAACGCATGGCATTGGACAACAGGTTGGCCACCACTTGTTCAATCCGAAACTCGTCCCACTCGCCCAGCAACGTTTCGCAGCACTGCAGCACAATGTGCGTTTCCAGCGCCGTGGCCTGGGCCGTGAAGTTTTCCACCAGGCCACGCACCAACTGGCTGATGTCAAACACCTTGGGGCGCAACGACAACTTGCCGGTACGGATCCGCGAGACGTCGAGCATGTCCTCGATCAAGCGGATCAGGCTGTTGATCTGCCGTTCGTCACGCTCGACCATGGCCTGTAGCTTGTCGGCGCTGAAAGCCTCCAGGTTGCCCCGTGCCAGGTGCATCTTGCGCAGCTGGGTTTCCAGGATCAGGCCATTGAGCGGGGTGCGCACCTCGTGCGAAACGATCGACATGAAGTCGTCGCGCATGCGCACGGCATGCTCCAGCTCGCCCCGCGCCAGTTGCAGTTGGCTCAGCAATACCTCCTGCTCCTGGCGGCTGCGCTCCAGGGCTTCGAGCTGCCGACCTAGCACCTTGCGCTGGCGAAACAGGTCGACGAACACCGAGACCTTGCTTTTTACCGCCAGGGTGTCGAGCGGCTTGTGCAGAAAGTCCACCGCCCCGCTCTCATAGCCCTTGAAGGCGTAGTTCATCTCGCGCCCCGCCGCACTGACGAACACGATCGGGATGTTCTTGGTCTTGTCGGTGCCGCGCATCAACTCGGCCAGCTCGAAGCCGTTCATGCCCGGCATCTGCACATCGAGAATGGCCAGCGCGAATTCGTGCTCCAGCAGCAGCGACAACGCAGCTTCGGCAGACTGGGCCTGGTGCACCTCGCGGTCTTCGCCCTGGATCAGGGCATCGAGCGCCAGCAGGTTTTCCGGCAGATCGTCGACGATCAGCAGTTTGGCGATGGTGTGGCTTAGCATGCGCGGGTTTCCAAGGTCGCGAGCAGTTGCCCGATACCGCTCAGAGTAAGGATATGGTCGGGCTGATGCAGGGCCAGGGCGGCCTCTGGCATCAGGGCGACCTGTGCGTCGCGAGGGTCCTGGACAATTGTGCGGCCCCCATTGTTCTTGATGTAGGCAAGGCCCTTGGCGCCGTCTTCGTTGGCACCGGTGAGCAGCACGCCAAGCAGGCCGTCGCCATAGGCATCGGCCGCCGAAATGAACAGAAAATCGATCGCCGGGCGGGAGAAATGCACAGGTGCCTCCTGGCTCAGCGACAGCGTCAGGTCGTGCTCCACCGACAAGTGATAGCTCGGCCCCGCCACGTAGACCTGCCCGGCACTGATCCGTTCCTTGTCGCACGCCTCGCGCACCGGCCGGTGCAAGCGCCGCTGCAGCACTTCGGCCAGTTGGCTGTGGCGGTCGTCCGGCAGGTGCAGCACGCACAGCACCGGGAGGCTGAACGCCGGTGGCAGCGCGCCGAGCACCTCGAACAGTGCCGCCACCCCGCCCGCCGAGGCGCCAATCACCACTGCACGTACGCCGTTCATGATTTGCGGTAGATCCGTTCGGGCTTGACCAGCGGCTCGAAGCGCTCGCTGTAGGCCGAAAAATCTACCGACTCCTTGCTGCCCAGCACCAGGAACCCCCGATGGCAGAGCGACTCATGGAACAGCCCCAAGGCCCGATCCTGCAGCTCCTTGTTGAAGTAGATCAGCACGTTGCGGCACGACACCAGCTGGGTTTCGGAGAACACGCTGTCGGTGGCCAGGCTGTGGTCGGCGAAGGTCACGTTGTCGCGCAGGCTGCTGTCCATGATGGCGTTGCCATAGGCCGCGGTGTAGTACTCGGCGAAGTCGCGACGGCCACCGGCCAGGCGGTAGTTTTCTTCATACTCGCGCATGCTCTGCATCGAGTAGATACCTTGCTTGGCCTTGTCCAGCGAATGCGGGTTGATGTCGGTGGCATAGAGGATGGTGCGCTCGAGCAGGCCTTCCTCTCGCAGCAGGATGGCCATCGAGTACACCTCTTCACCAGTGCTGCAGCCGGCGACCCAGATCTTGATCGACGGCCATGTGCGCAGCAGCGGCACCACTTCATTGCGCAGCGCCAGGAAGTGGCTTGGGTCACGGAACATCTCGCTGACCGGGATCGTCAGGAACTGCAGCAACTGCATGAACATGCCCGGGTCGTGCAGCACCCGCTCCTGCAGCGCCGAGACTGTCAGGCAGTCGAACTGGCGCAGTGCATGAAGGATCCGGCGTTTGATCGAAGCGCCGGAATAGTTGCGAAAATCGTAGCTGTACTTGAGGTAGATCGCCTCGATCAGCAGCCGGATCTCGATGTCGGTGTTGCGCTCGCTAGTCAAATTCGCTCCAGTTGCGGCAGCCACACCCGGATCAACGAGAACAAGCGGTCCAGGTCGATCGGTTTGGCCAGGTAATCATTGGCGCCAGCCTGCAGGCAACGCTGCTGGTCATCCTTCATCGCCTTGGCGGTCACGGCGATGATCGGCAGCTTGCGCCAGCGCGCTTGCTGGCGGATCAGCCGGGTCGCCTCGAAGCCGTCCATCTCCGGCATCATCACATCCATCAACACCAGGTCGATGTCGTCGTGCTGCTCCAGGCGCTCGATGGCCTCGCGCCCGTTTCGGCCGATCTCGACGATGGCGCCCTTGTGCTCCAGGGCACTGGTGAGGGCGAAGATATTACGCACATCGTCGTCCACCAGCAGCACTTTGCGGCCCTCGAACACCTTGTCGCGGCTGCGAGCGGTCTTGAGCATGCGCTGGCGCTCATGGGACAGCTGCGATTCGACTTTGTGCAGGAACAACGTCACTTCGTCGAGCAGGCGCTCAGGCGAGCGAGCGCCCTTGATGATGATCGAGCGCGAATACTTGAGCAGGTCGGCCTCTTCTTCACGGGTGAGGTTGCGCCCGGTGTAGACGATCACGGGTGGGAATGAACGGATGTCCTCTGCGGTCATGCGCTTGAGCAGCTCGTTGCCAAGCATGTCGGGCAGTTTGAGGTCGATGATCATGCAGTCGTAGATGTTCTCGCGCAGCAGCGCCAGGGCGTCCTGGGCCATGGCCACGGCGGTGATCTCGACATCGTCGTCGCCGATCAGGCGGGCGATGCTTTCACGCTGCAGGTCGTCATCTTCCACCAGCAGGATGTGCTTGAGCTTCTGGGTCAGTTTGGCTTCCAGGCGGGCGAACACTTCCTTGAGCTCTTCGCGGCTGGTCGGCTTGACCGCGTAACCCACCGCGCCCATGTGCATGGCCGCCTCGACGCGGTCTTCGACCGAAATGATGTGCACCGGAATGTGCCGGGTGCCGGCCAGCTCCTTGAGGCGCTGTAGCACGGTAAGGCCGGAGTGGTCGGGCAGGCGCATGTCCAGCAGCACGGCATCGGGAATGTAGCGCGCGGCCAGCTCGAAGCCTTCGTCGGCGCCCTGGGCCACCAGGCAGCTGTAGCCCAGTTCGTGGGCCAGGTCGAAGAGGATCCGGGCGAAGTTCGGCTCGTCTTCGATCACCAGGATGCAGCGGTTGTCGAACGGCGCCCGGTCGCGGTCATCGGCGAAGGTAAGCGCCGGCAGTTTCGGTGCCGTGGCGGTGGAAACCTTGGGCGCCGGCGGCAGTGTGTCGACCGCAGGCCGCAGGCTGAGCGCCTCGACCTCCTCGCTTTCAACCTCGTAGCGCTCCGGTACGATCAGGCTGAACACGCTGCCTTGGCCCGGGCTGCTGTCGACGCTGATCTGCCCACCCAGCAAATGCGCCAGGTCGCGGGAAATCGACAGGCCCAGCCCAGTGCCGCCATAGCGGCGGTTGCTGCTGCCGTCAACCTGGTGGAAAGCGCCGAAGATCGCCTGCTGCTGGTCGGCGGCGATGCCGATGCCAGAGTCGCGGACGGCGAACACGATGCCGGTGCCGGCCTGGTAGCTGATGGTCATGTCGACCTGGCCCTGGTCGGTGAACTTGATGGCGTTGGACAACAGGTTCTTGAGGATCTGCTCCAGCCGTTGCCGATCGGTGAACAGTGTCACCGGCACCTGGGGTTCGAGCTTGACCTCGAAGGCCAGCCCCTTGTGCTCGGCCAGTGGCAGGAACATGCCGCGCAGGCCTTCGACCAGGCGCGCCAGCTGGGTGGTTTCTGGCCGCACTTCAAGCTTGCCGGCCTCGACCTTGGCGATGTCGAGGATATCGTTGATCAGGTTGAGCAGGTCGTTGCCAGCCGAATAGATGGATTCGGCGAACTTGATCTGCTCCCCGGTGAGGTTGCCCTCGCCGTTTTCCGCCAGCAGCTTGGCCAGGATCAGCGAGCTGTTGAGGGGCGTGCGCAGCTCGTGGGACATGTTGGCAAGGAATTCGGACTTGTACTTGCTTGAACGCTGCAGGTCATCAGCACGGGCCTGCAGCTCTTGCTGGGCCTGGCTGAGCTCGTCGTTCTTGCGGTCCAGGGCATCGGTGCGTTCGGACAACTGCTCGTTGGTCTGCTCCAGTTCGGCCTGCTGGATCTCCAGGTGAGCCTGGGACTCCTTGAGCACGCGGGACTGTTCTTCGAGCTCTTCGTTGGCGGTTTTCAGCTCTTCTTGCTGCACTTGCAGCTCTTCGTTCAACTGCTGGGTCTCGGCCAGCACTTCCTGCAGACGCTGGCGATAACGCGCACTTTCGATGGACATGCCAAGGTTGCCGCCAACCCGCTCCATCAGCTCTTCATCGCGCGCCTGCAACGGGCGCAGGAACCCCAGTTCGATCACGCCGTTGATCTGCCCATCATCGGTGGCGGGCATCAGCAGTGCGCTGCGCGGCAGGCCATTGCCAAGGCCGGAACTCAAGCGGTAATAGTCGTCGGGCAGGTCCTCCAGGCGCAACAGCCGACCTTCACGCACAGCTTGGGCCAGCAAGCCATCGTGGTCGCCCTTGATCTGCTCGCGGGCCTGCTCTTCGGCGCTCAGGCCATAGCTGGCCACGCGCACCAGGCTGCCATGCTCATCGCGCACATACACCGCGCCGACCACGCTGCCCAGCGCCGCCGCGAAGAAGCGCAGGATGTTGTCGCCGAGCATCGGCAGGGTCAGTTGCCCCAGTACCTGCTGGGCCAGTTGGGTCTGGCCGTTGCGCAGCCAGGCCTGGTGTTCCAGACGCTCAGCGGCGCGCCGCTGGGCCTCGAGGTTTTCCGCGTAGCTGCTCGACAGCGCCAGCAGGTCGCGGCGCCCGAGGTAGGCCAGCAAGGCACTGAGGCCGACGATGAGCAGCACGAAAACCGAGATCGCGGTCACGGTGACCGAGCTGACTTTCTCGTTACGGGCCATGCGCAGTTGCTGCTCGGTGCTGATCAGGCCGTCGAATTCCTTGCGGATCTCGTCGGTGATGCGCTTGCCCCGCCCGTTGCCGATCGATGCCTGGTAGTCGCCCTGGTTACGGCGCAGGGTAATCATCTGGTTGCCGAAGTCGTTCCAGGCCTGCTGCAAGGCCATCAGCCGGTCGATACGGTCAACCTGCTGCGGGTTGTCCTCGACCATTGCGCGCAGGCTCTGAAGGCTGCCGAGAATTTTCGGCTTGGCCACCTCGTAGGGGTCGAGAAAGCGTTCGTCCCCGGTGATCAGGAAGCCGCGCATGCCGGTTTCCATGTCGATCGACAGCTTGACCGTCTCGTTGGCATTGCCGATCACCCGATCGGTATGCTCGACCCATTGCATGGCCGAGAGCAGGTAGTTGATCACCGCGACAAACGCCACGGCCCCGAAAAGCCCTACCCCAAGGGGCAGGCCGATGTTGCGGCTCAACAGCTTGCGGAAGCTTTGCTGGTCTATCGAGGCTGCTTGAATCATGTGATGACGCCCGAGCGAAAAAGTCCATTAAGAAGTGCGGCGAAAGACCGTTATTATTGCCTGCCAATGTGCTCACTGATAACAGCGAGTCTAACCAGCTTTGCCGAGCCTGGCAGGGCATTTAGCCAGTATTTGAAGGCTGGGTTTGCCAATCGTTCCATCTGATTGCAAGGATCGGTATCCTCGGGAACTTCTGCCGGCGTGCAGCGTACAGATTAAAGACATTCATTTGCACAGGAACCCAACCATGCACCTTCTGGTAGTCGAAGACGACGACATCGTACGCATGCTGATGGTCGAAGTGCTCGCCGACTTGGGCTACGAAGTCATCGAAGCGCAAGACGCCACCACCGCCTTGCGGGTGCTCGAAGATGCTTCGCAGGCCTTGGCGCTGATGATGACAGACGTGGGCCTGCCGGACATGCGCGGCGAAGAGCTGGCGCACCGTGCACGCGCACTGCGCCCGTTACTGCCGGTACTGTTTGCCAGTGGCTATGCCGAGAATGTCAACGTGCCGGAGGGCATGCACATGATCAGCAAGCCGTTCGGCATTGACCAGTTGCGCGACAAGGTCATGCAGATACTGACCCCCCCCTGAACCCTGCGCGCACTCTTCGCGGCCACCCGCGAAGAGGCCCGCTCCCCAGCAATCGATTACAGCGTTCGGCGCAACAGGTAGGTGTCCATGATCCACCCCTTGCGCAATCTCTCCTGCGCCCGCACCTGCAAAATCCTCGCCTTCACCGCCTGCAACGGCCCGGCAATCAACACCTCGTCCGCGGTCCCCAGGTAGGCCCCCCAGTAAATTATCAGGTCAGGGTCATCGAGCGCAGCAAACGCGCCCTGCCCGTCGAGCATCACCACCACATTGTCGATGCGCGCCTGCTCGGCCAGGCGACGCCCCGGCAGCACGGTCAGCGGTTCACCGATACGGTTGAGCGGCACCTGATGCCGAGCGGCCAGGGCCTGGACGCTACTGATGCCGGGGACCACCTGCAGGCGCACTGTCAACCCGCCTTCGCGGACAAGGTCGAGAATGCGCAGGGTGCTGTCGTACAGGCCAGGTTCGCCCCACAACAGAAAGGCACCGGTTTCGCCGACAGCCACCTCGTCTTCGATCATGCGGGCATACAGCGCGGCGCGCTGGCGGTGCCAGTCCTGCACCGCGCCCACGTAATCCGCCGCCTGGCCGTCGCGCGAAGGGTCGGCCAGCTGCACCAGCCGGTAGCCACCCTCGGGTCGATAGCGTTCGAGAATCGCCTTGCGCAAGCGCACCAGCTCGTCCTTCTGCGTGCCCTTGTCGAGCACGAAGAAAACGCTGGCGCGACGTAGCGCCTCGACCGCTTCATAGGTGATCTGACGCGGATCACCCGGGCCGATGCCAATCAACAACAGGTCTTTCATTGCCCTGCCCTTTGCCACTACCCGTGGCCATTCTCGGCCAGCCATGGGTCTTTGGCAAAGCCACCGGTTAGAAGATGGAGAAGTTGTAACTGACGATGACGCGAGTCTCGTCCATGTCACGTGCCCACTTCTCATAGTTGCTGCGGTAAGTGGAGTTGCGCAGACGTACGCTGACATCCTTGAATGTGCCACTTTGCACCTGGTACTTGAACTCGGTGTCGCGTTCCCATTCCTTGCCTTCGCCCGTGCTGCCCGGGACCTTGATATGGTCGCCATTGATGTAACGGGTGAAGAAGGTCAGGCCGGGGACACCCAGCGCTTTGAAGTCATAGTCATAACGCAGTTGCCAGGAACGTTCCTGGGCGGCGGCGAAGTCGTTGACCTGGGCGTAGTTGACCAGATAAGGGTTGCTGCCATCCAGGTACGGCATGGCGCTGTCACCGTACATGCGCTGCCAGCCGGCGCTGACCTTGTGGCCCCCCAGGCTGTAGCCGAGCATACCGCTGAAGGCACGGTGGTCGATGGCGCCTGCGCGGGCATTGCCGATGTCGTCGCTCTTGATCAGGCGCAGGTCGGCCGACAGGCTGCCCACCGCCAGCGGCTGGCTCGCCACCAGGCCGAGAAAGTGCTGGCGATAGATGTTCTCCAGCTTGGCCACCTGGTACTGGGCGCTGACACGGTCACTGAAACGGTAGTCGAGGCCCGCCAGGTCGAAGTGGTCGGCTTCAATATCGCAGGCATAGCGCTTGTTCTTGCAATGCACGCGAATGTCCTGGCGGTCAGTGGAGTCCCGTGCGGTGTACTTGTTCAGGCGCGCCAGGGTGAACTTCAGATCGTGTATTTCTTCGGAGGTCAACAGCGCGCCGTGGAACAGGGTGGGCAGCAGCCGGCCATCGTTGTATTTGATCAGCGGCATGTCCGGCATCATCGAGCCGTACTTGAAGACCGTGTTGGACACTTTGACCTTGGCCGCCAAGCCCATCTTCGCGTATTGATCCGCCGAATGCCGCGGGTCGTGGCCAGAAGACGGCAGCAGGCCGCTGTTACTGTCCGCCGGGCTGGAATCGAGCTTTACCCCGAACAGGCCGATTGCATCAACGCCAACGCCTACCGGCCCTTGGGTAAAGCCGGACTGCACATTGAGGATAAAACCTTGCGCCCACTCTTCGCGCTTGGAGGCGCCCTGGCTGGAACTGCTGTGGCCATCACGGAAGTCGCGGTTGAAGTAGACATTCCGCGCTTCGACCTTGGCGCTGCTGTCTTCAAGAAAACCGGCGGCCTGGGCATTGACGCCGGCACACAAAAGGAACAAGCCGGCAACACGGCGCCCAGGGGCGTGAGGGAGGGGGGCAAACATGCGTGGAAACATCCAGAAAGAAAGGCAAAAAAACAACCTGCAGCAAACACCTGCTGCGGTACTGCGACACGCCCGAACAGTCGCCGAGCATCATCTGAAATGATCGCGCAAAGGCTCTGGCTCAGGCCATTGGACCTTGGTCTAGAACCGTTCGCGATGGCCCTCGAACTCCTCACGAAATAGCGCCCGGAAAACCTGTAAAGTTCCGTGCTTACTTATTAAAAGTTTGCAGTTTACCCAGTAGCAATGAATGACTACACTCGATGTCAGCGAACAGCGGAACCCACCCCGTGGCCGGCGTTTTGTACTACTTCAATGTTCGTCACGCCCTGCCACGAAAGACGTACAGGAGTGATTACAGTGTCCAGACTTGCAGAGTTTCGTGCTGCCGAAAAAGCGCTTCAGGAACAAATGGCTCAACTGGAAGCGCTGAAAAAGGATGCCGGCCTCAAACGCGAAATCGAATTCGAGCAGAAACTAGTCGGCCTGATGAAAAGCTATGACAAGGGTCTGCGCGATATCATCGCCATCCTCGACCCCAAGGCGGCAACCCGGGCCACCAGTACTGCCCCCAAACAACAGCGCCGCCCGCGCGTGGTCAAGGTGTACGAGAACCCCCACACCGGCGAGCTGATTGAAACCAAAGGGGGTAACCATCGTGGGCTGAAGGCCTGGAAGGAAGAGTACGGCGCCGCCACGGTAGAAAGTTGGGTACGCTGATGAAACGTCCACATGTACTTCACACTTTTTTCACAAGGGCTGGCTCACTATCGAGACAGCTAAAGGACTAGCGACCCCACGCGCCCGCACATGCGGGCCTCTCTTCCAGCGCCCTGCCTCGTGCAGGGCGCTTTCATTTGCGCAATCGCTTCACTGCCGTATCATGGCCAGCCTGTCTGTTTTGCCGGTGCCTCGCGCCCGGCCCCGTCTCAGGAGTTCCCATGAGCCTGCACGATCTGCAAACCCTGCCTGGCGTCACCGCGCAGCCCGATACCGCCACCGCCAAATTCGTCTTCAACCACACCATGCTGCGGGTCAAGGACATCGAGAAGTCGCTGGACTTCTACACACGCGTCCTGGGCTTCCGCCTGGTGGACAAGCGCGACTTCCCCGAAGCCGCCTTCAGCCTGTACTTCCTGGCCCTGGTCGACCCGGCGCAGATCCCTGCCGATGACGCCGCGCGCCACCAGTGGATGAAGTCGATCCCAGGTGTTCTGGAGCTGACCCACAACCACGGCACCGAGCACGACGCCGACTTTGCCTACCACAACGGCAACACCGACCCACGCGGTTTCGGCCACATCTGCATTTCGGTGCCAGACGTGCGCGAAGCCTGCGCGCGCTTCGAAGCACTCGAAGTCCCCTTCCAGAAACGCCTGGCAGATGGGCGCATGAACCACCTGGCCTTCGTCAAGGACCCGGATGGCTACTGGGTCGAAGTGATTCAGCCGACTGAACTCAAGGGCTGAGCCTCAACGCTATTCGCTCGTCGGGCCGGGAACTCTCGGCCCCTTGCTGTGGTATATGAAAGTAACGGTTTCATAAGCACAGCGAGGTAAGGACGATGCAATCTCTTCACTGTGAACACCGCAAGTACACCATCACCGCCAGCGTGATGCCCCACCCCGATTCCCCCCTACCCTACGCCGCCGGGTGCCTGATCACCGACCCTGAAGGGCATACCAGCAAGCGCATCCCCATGCCGATGAAGTTCTTCTCGGACCTTGAGAAGGCCCAGCATGTGTCACTGGCGCATGGGCGTGCCTTGGTGGATCAGCAGTTGGACAAGGGCCACAAGGCGTTCTGATTGCTAACCGGTGCTGGCCCCTTCGCGGCTACCCGCGAAGAGGCCGGTAAAGAAGAGGCTGGTGAAGAAGAACCCGGTCAAGACGACCTAGCTAGATATCCCTGGCATATACCACAGCAGCTTCAACCTGCTCACGTGTCGGCCGCACGCCGGTATACAGCACGAACTGCTCCAGTGCCTGCAATGCAATCACCTCCAGGCCTGTGATCACCGGCTTGCCCAACGCCTGCGCCCGCTTGATCAAGGGCGTCTGCGCCGGCATCGCCACCACATCGAATACCCGCTCTGCCGCTGCAATGGCGTTCTCGGAAAACGCCAGCACGTCGGCCTCCGGGCCACCGGCCATGCCAATGGGTGTCACGTTCACCAGCATCGGCGGGCACAGGTCACCGAGTTCGGCAACCCACCGATAACCACAGACATCCGCCAGTTGCCGCCCAGCCTGCTCGTTGCGCGCCACGATCATGCCCTCGTTGAAGCCCGCATCACGCAGGGCGCTGGCCACCGCCTTAGCCATGCCGCCACTGCCGCGCAGGGCAAAGGCGGTGGCCGGGTCGACCTGATGCTGCTCCAGCAATTGACGCACCGCCAGGTAATCGGTGTTGTACGCCTTCAGATGGCCGCCGGTATTGACCAGCGTGTTGACCGACTCGATGGCAGCGGCGGAGGGGTCAACCTCATCGACCAGGGCCATGCAGGCCTCCTTGTAGGGCATCGACACCCCACACCCGCGAATCCCTAGAGCACGAATGCCCGCCACCGCCGCCGGCAGGTCGTCGGTGCTCATGGCCTTGTAGTAGAAGTCCAGGCCCAACTGCTGATACAGGTGGTTATGGAAACGCACGCCGAAGGTACCGGGCCGGCCGGCCAGGGAGATGCACAGCTGCGTGTCTCTGCTGGGAGTCGTCGACATAACCTGCTCCTTTTTCAGAACTGAATCGTTTTTTCAGCGTATCAGACGCAGTCGCTTGTCGTCCCTTACACAACGGTTTATGGCGGGCGTGATCGCACCGTCCTGGGAGCGCCAGCTGGTGTAGGACGGCCCGCCACGCTAGTGATCGTTGATAAAACTAATGACCACTATCGAGCAAGTTGATTTCAAACCACCGAGGCTGCTGCGTAAGGTAGGGCCATGTTCCACAGGAGGTCCCCATGGCCACTATCCAGATCATGTCCGTTGTTGGCAGCGCCGTCCCCCCTTCACTGCGTCAGCAGGGCCAGCTGGCGTGCTGGTACCTGGTGCGCAACGGCGAGCCCGTGAGCGCCCCCCTGCTGACCCGCGCCTCGGCCCAAGCCCTGGCTGAGCAGTTGCAGCCAGGTACCCTGGTCGCTTGACCTGAACGTGTTGTGCGTTGCTCCCTCTCCCTTTTGCGGCCCGCCTTTTGGCGGGCCTTTTTTTCTTCACGGAATGTTGGGGAAGTGGGGCTGCTATGTGCTTGTCGGGAGATAGGGTGATGGCGGCTAGCTGCCATCACCGTGTGCGGTAACCGAACGATTGTTGCCGACGCCTTGCATGTGCCAGCGCATACGTGCAAGGGTAAAAAAGGAACGTCAGCCACCAAAAAGGAAGATAAGCACCTTATGCTTGGAATCACACGTATCCATCGCTACGTGCGCCCATTGCCTGCAAGCCAAGCTGCAGCCAGTGGGCGTGACGTCAACGGCAAACCAGGCGCCCGCCTGGCCGCAAAGCTTACCGCCCTCCTCTGCACACCCCGCGCCGTCCCGCCCTACCTCTGGGTCGACCCCGAGCGCTCCCCTGTTGATCGCCTGCCCCCTACCTGACCGCCCATGCGCCGTCATACCGCACTCGCCATTCAGTGACTGAAGGTGGGATGTTTCACGCAAGAAAAGGGGCAACACCCAGTGATCATGTTTCAGGGCAAGAAAATTCACAGCGCCATCTTCGACATGGATGGCACGATGTTCGACACCGAGCGCCTGCGTTTCAGGACGCTAAAACAGGCCTCGCTGGAAATCTTCGGCAAAGCCTTGAGTGAGCAGACGCTGATCGGCTCGCTGGGCCTGAGCGCGAAAAGGGCCGAGGCCCTCGCCAAAGCCCACAACGGCGATGACTTCCCTTATGCGCAGATCCGCCAGCGCGCCGACGAGCTCGAGCTGGAGCACGTGCGCAACCATGGCGTGCCGATCAAGGCCGGCCTGCTCGAGGTGCTGGAGCGCCTGCGCAAGTCCGGCCTGACCCTGGCGGTCGCCACTTCCAGCCGCCGTGCCATCGCCGAGGAGTACCTGATCAATGCCAACGTGCTCAAGTACTTCGACATCACCGTCTGCGGCGACGAAGTCAGCCAAGGCAAACCCCACCCGGAAATCTTCCTGCGCGCCGCCCGCGCGCTCAATTGCCAACCCGGCCAGTGCTTCATGGTCGAGGACTCGGAAAACGGCTTGCTCTCGGCGATCCGCGCCGAGGGCCAGGCAATCCTGATCGAAGACATCAAGCCGCCCGCGCCCGAGGTCAAGGCCGGCGCGCTTAAAGCCTACCCTGGCATGCACGCCTTCCTCGCCGACTTGAGCGAGTGCGTGCCCGACCTGGGCATGCCGGCGCTCGACGATTCGTTCCCTGCTTCACTGAACCAGTTCCGTGTCGGCATCCACGGCTTCGGCGCTATCGGTGGAGGCTACCTGACCCAGGTGTTGTCCCATTGGGACGGCTACACGCGTCCCTGTGAAATCATTGCCGCGACCCGTTCACGCATGCTCCGGGAATCAGTCGCTGCGTTCGGCCGCTACAGTGTGCGCTACGGCGCCAGCGCGTTCGACCAGACCATCGACAATGTGCGCATGATCGACATGGACGACGAGGAGGCGGTGATCGAGATGTACAACGCCGCCGAAGTGGTCGGCATGAGTCTGCCCGAACAGGCAATCCATCATCAGGCCAGGGTCATTGCCAAGGGCTTGCTGCGACGCTTCGAACGCAGGGGGCGCGAGCTGACGCTCCTGATCGTGTTGAACAAGATCGGCGGTGCGGCGTTCGTCCGGCGCCAGGTGCAAGCGCAGTTGGCATTGCTGTGCACGCCACAGGTGTGCAAGCAGGTGCTGGAAAAGACCCACTTCGCCGAAACGGTAGTCAGCCGCATCGTTTCCAAGATCAGCAATGACGCGCTGGTTCGGCAGTTGCGCATCAAGTCGCAGATCTTCAGGAACAGCCTGGAGGACGAACCCACGGTCACCCGCAAACCCGCCACGCCGGCCCCTGAGTACGAACGGCTGATTGGGCACTTCAGGCCTTTTGCGCAGTCCAGCAGCGCCATGAGCCAGTTGCACCTGATCCTGTTCAACAGCGAGCCCGACATGCCGCTGTACGTGGAGCGTGGCAGTGATTTGCTGGAGCGGCTGCGCCAGGTGAAAACGGTCGCGGACATTACTCAGATCCAGATCATCAAGAACCGTTTGTGGAATGGGCCGCATGCAATCATCGCCTGGTATGCCAGCCTGCTGGGGCATACCTGGGTTGGCCAGGGGATGGGGGACGCCCGTGTCAGTGCGCTGGCAGAGCGTCTCATTCACCAGGAAGTGGCGCCGGCATTGATGGCCGAGTACCCGCAGATGTCAGAGGTTGTCAGCAGCTTTGCCAATGCCTTTCTCGAACGGTGCAAAACGTCGTTCAAGGACTCTTGCGTGCGGGTCGGGCGCGATCCGATGCGTAAATTGCAGCGTAACGAGCGCATCCTCAGCAGCATCGACCTGGCGCGCAAGCATGGCATTCAGACGCCTGCGCTGGCGTTTGGGGCGGCGTTGGCCATTCACTATGCGCTGCACGGCAACGCCAGCAAGGACCGGGAAGCCCAATTGATGAAGGCGCTGTACAAGGCCAGTGACGAACGTGTCGAGGCGGTGTTGACCCATGACGGGGACTATCACGGCAAGCCTTACCTGGGACTGGACCCGGTCAGTGATGCGGACCTGGTCGAAAGCATTTCGGCCAACTTCCGGCTGTTGCAGCAACGGGACAGGGCTGACTGGACCCTACCCTCTGCGTTGACGCGCGGATCATCTCCATCCCACCTCTGCGAAGTGACGGAATGCGACCGGTGATGGCCACGAGTTGGCCACGCTTGAAACGAGGGTAATGGGTACAGGATGGGTACAGGATTAAATTTCGTTCACGTTGCGCCCTTTAGTCATAAGGCATTCGACAGCAATTCAGCCATACTCCAGAATGCAGCGGTTTTTGGGGGAAAACCCTTGCACAGCCAACGACATACCAACCTTTAGTGAGCCTCAACGTGAAAACATCCCTGTCTATCCTCAGCCTGCTGCTGTTGCTCACAGGTACCGCGACCCTCCCGTCGACTGCTGCTGCACAACCCCCGACCCAGGTGCAACGCGACCCGGCCAAATTGCACCTGGCCTCTGGCAGCGCGCTGCTGATCGACCTGAATACCAATCGGGAACTGTATTCGAGCCATGCCGATCGCGTGGTCCCTATCGCTTCGGTCACCAAACTGATGACGGCGATGGTGGTGCTGGACGCCAAGCTGCCGATGAACGAAATGCTCACCATGACCATCGCCAACAACCCGGAGATGAAGGGCGTGTATTCACGCGTGCGCCTGGGCAGCCAGCTCGACCGCCATGAAACGTTGCTGATCACGTTGATGTCTTCGGAGAACCGCGCCGCCAACACCCTGGCCAACCATTACCCGGGCGGTTACCCGGCGTTCATCAAGGCCATGAATGCCAAGGCGCGTAGCCTGGGCATGGCGCATACTCGCTATGTCGAGCCGACTGGCCTGTCGACGCTGAACGTGTCCACTGCCCGCGACCTGTCCAAGCTGCTGATGGCGTCGCGCAAGTATCCGATGCTGAGCGAGCTGTCGACCACCCGCGAGAAGACTGTGGCGTTCCGCAAGCCCAATTACACCCTGGGCTTCCGTAACACCGACCACCTGGTGAACAAGAGCAACTGGGACATCAAGCTGACCAAGACCGGCTTCACCAATGAAGCCGGCCATTGCCTGGTGCTGCTGACCCGAATGGACAACCGCCCGGTAGCCATGGTGATCCTCGATGCGTTCGGCAAATACACCCACTTCGCCGATGCCAGCCGCATGCGTCAGTGGCTGGAAACCGGGGCAGCCAAGCCAGCGCCAGCAGTGGCCATGCAGTACAAGGCCGATCGGCAGGTCAAGGGCCGCCTGGCGTCCGAGTAACCAGCCATAACCCAAGGCTGCACGGCCTGCTAGGCCATGCCGCTGACCATGCCGCCCGCGCTGCTGCCACCCTCTTGCTGCAGCAGCTCCAGCAACTGCGCCGTGGCAGCCATGATCTGCCCGTTGAGGGTGGCAATGCTTGCCTGCTTGGCGCCCACAGCAGCCGCCTTGGCAGCCTCGTCCATCTTGCTGTTCTGCAGCGCGGCCAGCTGCTTCTGCTCCTCGACCAGTTGCTTTTGCAGGTCCTTGATCAGCTGACGCAGCTCCTTCACGGTGTCCGAGTCGCCGTTGTCAGCCTCCGTGGATTGCGCCTGCCCAGCCCCGGCAATCTTCATGCTGTCGCTACTGATGCTCAAGGGCCCCAGTGCCTCACCGGCCTCTTGTGCCTGCGCGCGTTCGGTGGCTGCGTTGGCACTCAGCGTCTGCGCCGAGACGCCGTTGATCATCAGGTTGCTTGCCGTTATCCCGCTCATGTCGATTCCCTGCCTGAAAGATAGGTCCTTACCGTAACCCCCCTATCGGCCGCCCCATGCAGTTCTTTAGCCCGCTTAAATTCCCCCCTGCCTGGCTCGTTCCAAGAAATGTACTTGCGCAGGAGCCGGAGCCCCGGCGGGCGTCCACATTCGACCATTCAGGGAATCGCAGCCATGAGCCAGTCCTCACACCAGGAAACAATCAAAGATCTGATCGGCGTGGGCTTCGGCCCTTCCAACCTGGCCTTGGCCATCGCCCTGGAAGAACTCGCTCAGTCCCAGGGCCACGCCCTGGACGCGCTGTTCATCGACAAGCAGAAAGACTACCGCTGGCACGGCGAAACCCTGGCCACCCAGAGCGAGCTGCAGATTTCGTTCCTCAAGGACTTGGTTTCCCTGCGCAACCCGACCAGCCCCTACAGCTTCGTCAACTACCTGCACCAGAAGCAGCGCCTGGCCGACTTCATCAACCTCGGCACCTTCTACCCCTGCCGCCTGGAGTACAACGACTACCTGCGCTGGGCCGCAGAGCACTTCGCCACCCAGGCGGTGTATGGCGAGGAAGTGGTGCGCATCGAACCCGAGGTGAATGCCGGCCGGGTCGAACACCTGCGCCTGGTATCGCGTGACCAGCAGGGCCGCGAATACAGCCGCCGCACCCGCTCGGTGGTGGTCGGCAGCGGCGGCACGCCGAAAATCCCGGAAAAATTCGGCGCGTTCAAGGACGACCCGCGCGTCTTCCACCACTCCCAATACCTGAGCAGCCTGAACAAGCTGCCGTGCACCGAAGGCAAGCCGATGCGCATCGCGGTGATCGGCTCCGGCCAGAGCGCCGCCGAGGCGTTCATCGACCTCAACGACAGCTACCCGTCGGTCAAGGTAGACATGATTCTGCGTGGCTCGGCCCTCAAGCCTGCCGACGACAGCCCGTTCGTCAACGAGATCTTCTCGCCGGGCTACACCGACCTGGTCTACAACGAGCCGGCCGATCAACGCAGCAAGCTGTTGGGCGAGTACCACAACACCAACTACTCGGTGGTCGACCTGAACTTGATCGAGCGCATCTACGGCATCCTCTATCGCCAGAAGGTCGCGCACCAGTTCCGCCACAACGTGCTGTGCCGACGCCAGGTAGAAGCGGTGGTGGCCACCCGTGAAGGCCTGGAACTGACCCTGCGCGACCTGGCCACCGGCCAGCAGCAGACCCACCGCTATGACGCGGTGATCCTGGCCACCGGCTACGAGCGTCGCTCGCACCGCGACCTGCTGGCGCCGCTGGCGGGCTTCCTGGACGACTTCAGCGTCGACCGCAACTATCGGGTCCTGGCCAGCCCAGACCTGCAGGCCTCGGTTTACCTGCAAGGCTTCTGCGAAAACAGCCACGGCCTGAGCGATACCTTGCTCTCGGTGCTGCCCTCCCGCGCTGCCGAAATCGGCCAGTCGCTGTACCAGGACCTGTCGCGCCTGAACGGCCGTTCGCAGCCGGCTGTCGCCTTGACCCGCGCCTGATTGCCCGCCTCTTCAAGCCGGCCTGACGCCTCGCGCGAAGGCCGGCTTACGCCTTCTGAAACATTTGCTTGCATTTAAAACGGCAGGATTTCCATTCTCATTCGTCTTTATAGGTGCAGCCCTCTAGGTTGGGCATAAGCTCGACTACACATTTCAGAAGACGATCAGATGGCCAAATCACCGAAAAAATCCAAATCCAAGCTGTGGTTCCTAGTCCACAGTTGGCTCGCCCTACCGATCTGGTTCTTTGTGCTGATCGTCTGTTTTACCGGCATGCTCGCCGTGGTCAGCCAGGAGATCGTCTGGCTGGCCAACCCGGACGTGCGCGCCAGCAAGCCTGACGGCGATGCCGAACGCTTGAGTTATCAGCAGGTGCTCGACGCTTTGCACAAGGCCGAGCCGGACATGGCCGTGGAGTCGCTCAGGCAGCCGGATGGCTCGCACTTCGCGCTGACCGCCGATGTGACCTTCCCTGACGGCACCAGCCCAACGCTCTACGTCAACCCCTACACCGGGGCCATCCAGGGCAAGAGCCCGGACTTCAACTTCGAAGGCTTCACCCGCGCCTTGCATGGCTGGTGGCTGGTGCCCTTCACCAATGGTTTCAGTTGGGGTTGGTACCTCGTCTCGATCCTCGGCCTGCCGATGCTGGCCTCGCTGGTCACGGGCCTGGTGGTCTACAAGAAATTCTGGAAGGGCTTCTTCAAGCCAGTCCGCACCGGCCATGGTTCGCGTATCTTCTGGGGCGACCTGCACCGGCTGGCCGGGGTCTGGTCGATCTGGTTCATTGCGGTCATTTCCATTACCGGTACCTGGTTCCTGATCCAGGCGATCCTGTTCGACAACAACATCAGCATCTCCAGCCGACCTATCGTGCCGGTCATCGCCCGTGAGGATGTGCCGCAAACAGCCGATGGTAGCCAGGCGCCGCGCATTGATGTGGATGAAGCGGCGCGCATCGCCGGCTTGGCGATCCCGGGCCTGGAGATCAGCTCCGTCTCACTGCCTGCTACTGCCTACAGCCATGTCACCCTGGGTGGCCGCGGCTGGTACCCGCTGATGTTCCAGTCCGCCGCCGTCAACCCCTACACCCGCACCGTCGACAGCCAGTTCTTGATCAGCGACCGCTCTGCCCTGGAGTTTGTCACCGAGTCCATGCGCCCCCTGCACACCGGCGACTTTGGCGGCCTACCGATCAAGCTGATCTGGTTCTTCTTCGGCCTGGTCCTCACCCTGATGGTATTCAGCGGCCTGCTGATCTGGACCAAACGCACCGCCCAGGCGACCGCCGCTGCCCTCAAGCGCAGCGAGCGTGCGCCACGCGTGGCAAGCCGTGAAACCACCGTGGAGATCCGCCCATGAGCCAGGCCCAGACCCTGCCCGCCAGCCCGCTCAAACAGTGGTGGCTGAAGTGGCGCTTTCACCTGAACATCCTGCTGATCCTCATCCCGCTGGGGTTCATGCCCAAGTACTTCGCCGACGCCAAGCTGTTTCGCGGCGACGCGGGGCTTGGGGTGAACGTGATCAGCGACATCCAGGTCGGCCCCTACAGCCTGGACCTGGCCGAAATGCGCGACGAGGCACCACGCGCCGACGGCCCGGCGGGCCACTTCAAGTCGTTCAATGCCTCGCTGTGCAAGGCGTGCATCAATGACGTCAAGGCGGTCTACCTGCGCATTGGCAAACCGCGCAGCCTGCGCGCCGCTGGCACCATCTTCTTCGGCGCACCGTATCGCATGGGCACCAACCTGCCGATACCGCCACGCACTCAGCCTGATGCACAAATCTGGATCACCCTCGAAGGCTGGGACGGCAGCATGCACCAAGCTTCAGTGCCACTGGCCAAGGCTTCGCCCGCCACCGTGGCGTGGCTCGAAAAACAAGGAGGCAAGAAATGAAACACCTGATGCGCAAGCTCGCCCTGCCCTTGCTGGTGCTGGCCGCCGGCCCCGCCCTGGCACACAACCCGATGTGCGAATGCGAAGAGGTCGCCAGCGGCCAGGTCAAATGCACCGGCGGCTTCTCGGATGGCAGCGGCGCCCCTGGGGTGACCCTGGATGTGATCGGCTACGACGAGCAGGTGCTGGTTGGCGGCAAGCTCGGCGACGACTCGACCCTCACCTTCAAGCGCCCCGACGGTGAGTTCTACGTGCTGTTCGATGCCGGCCCTGGGCACGTTGTCGAAGTCGACTACGCCGACATTGGCCAACCATGAGCACGCCTACCATGAGCCGTGCCGAGGTCGTACGCCCGGCTGGCGCTGGGCACGAAACCCTGTACGTGCTGCTGGTCAGCCTGCTGATCGTGATTCTTGCCGCTACCGTGGTGATGCTGCGCGGCGAACGCGAGGACGAGCAGGCCATCGCCAGCCACCAGATCGACGCCCGCCGCGACCTCACCGCCGCTGAACAGGGGCTTTACACCGACCTGCGCGTGGCCTTCGACGAGATCCAGCTGCTGCGTGAAGAAACCGCCGCCGTGCCCAGTGTGCAAGCCCTGGCCGACGAAGGCCTGCCACCCTTCGTGGTCGACGCAGGCAGCCAGAGCCGCGGTAGCCACCAGTGGTCATGGCTGGAAACCGGCGCCTACCTGGGCCGCAGCCAGGCCCCGCAGGTAGCGGGCAGCCTGCTGCTGATCCTGCCGGGCGACAGCAACGGCCAGGCAGATGTCTGGCTACGCCGCGACAGCGCTGTCGTCACGCCGGATGACCTGGGCCACGCCGCCCTGATCGCCGCCGGCTGGCAACAGGTGGTCAGCCACTACGACGCCGGGGTCACCCGCGAACACCGTCACTGAACCCAAGGACTTCCCCATGTTCCGCTCCGCCCTCGCCCTGCTTCTGGCCCTTGCCCTGCCGGCAATGGCCCTGGCCGATAACGGCAAGCCGTTGCGCATCGGCATTACCTTGCACCCGTATTACAGCTACGTAAGCAACATTGTCGGCGACAAGGCCGAAGTGGTGCCGCTGATTCCGGCGGGGTTCAACCCGCATGCCTACGAACCGCGGGCCGAAGACATCAAACGCATCGGTACGCTGGATGTGGTGGTACTCAACGGTGTCGGCCATGATGATTTCGCCGACCGCATGATCGCTGCCAGCGAAAAGCCCGGCATCGCCACCATTGAAGCCAACCAGAACGTGCCTTTGCTGGCCGCCACCGGTATCGCCGCCCGGGGTGCCGGCAAGGTGGTCAACCCGCACACGTTCCTGTCGATCAGCACCACCATCGCCCAGGTCAACAACATTGCCCGGGAGCTGGGCAAGCTCGACCCCGACAACGCCAAGCTCTACACGCAGAATGCCCGCGCCTATGCCAAGCGCCTGCGTGCCCTGCGTGCCGAAGCCCTGGCCAAGGTCACCGAAGCACCCAGCGCCACCTTCCGCGTAGCGACCATCCATGCGGCCTACGACTACCTGGTGCGTGACTTCGGCCTGGAGGTCACAGCGGTGGTCGAGCCGGCCCATGGCATCGAACCCAGCCCGGCCCAGCTGAAAAAAACCATCGACCAGCTCAAGGCGCTGGACGTCAAGGTGATCTTCTCGGAAATGGACTTCCCGTCCGCCTATGTCGAAACCATCCAGCGCGAGTCGGGCGTGCGCCTGTACCCGCTGACGCACATTTCCTACGGCGACTACACCAAGGAGAAGTACGAGGTAGAGATGAAGCGCAACCTCGATACCGTGGTCCGCGCCATCCAGGAGAACCGCGCATGACCGCCGCCGCCCACCTCGACGCGCCCAGTGGCCCGCGCATCGAATTCGCCGGCATCGACCTGACCCTCGGGCGTACCCGCATTCTTGAGCAGGTCAGCTTCAACGTGGCGGCCGGCAGCGTGCATGCGATCGTCGGCCCCAACGGCGGCGGCAAGAGTTCGCTGATCAAGACCCTGCTCGGGCAGATGCCCCACCAAGGCCAGTTGACTTTGCACTGGCCCAGCGCCCTTGAGGTGATCGGCTATGTACCCCAGGCGTTGGAGTTCGACCGGGGCCTGCCGATGACCGTGGACGATTTCATGGCCGCGATGTGCCAGCGCCGGCCGGCCTTTCTGGGGCTGTCGCGCCGCGTGCAACCGGCTATCGATGCCGCCTTGGCGCGAGTCGGCATGCTCGACAAGCGCAAACGGCGCATGGGCGCGTTGTCTGGCGGTGAGCGTCAGCGGGTGCTACTGGCCCAGGGCCTGATCCCCGAGCCGCAACTGCTGGTGCTGGATGAACCCATGTCGGCCCTCGATGAAGCGGGCATCCAGGTCTTCGAACAACTGCTGCACAGTTGGCGCCAGTCCGGCACCACCGTGCTATGGATCGAGCACGACCTGCAAGCCGTGCTGCGCCTGGCCGACCGGGTCACCGGGCTGAGCCGCCAGGTACTGTTCGACGCCCCACCGGCACAGGCCCTGACCCCGGAGCGCCTGCTCAGCCTGTTCTCCGTTCACCCGCGCAGCGAGAGCCTTGCCTGATGAGTTTTGAAGCATTTCGCCAACTGGTCCAGGAATGGGCCAACGCCGGCTACCTGCCCGAGGCACTGGCCTACGGCTTCGTGGTCAATGCCCTGCTGGCCGGCCTGATGATCGGCCCGGTGCTGGGCGGCCTGGGCACCCTGGTGGTGGTCAAGCGCTTTGCCTTCTTCTCCGAAGCGGTCGGCCATGCCGCGCTCACCGGCGTGGCCATCGGCATCCTGCTGGGCGAGCCCTATACCGGCCCCTACGGCAGCCTGTTCGGCTACTGCCTGCTGTTCGGCATCCTGCTCAACTTCCTGCGCAACCGCACCGGGCTGTCGCCGGATACGCTGATCGGCGTGTTCCTGTCGGTGTCCCTGGCCCTGGGCGCCAGCCTGCTGCTGATGCTGGCGGGCAAGATCAACGTGCATATCCTTGAGAACGTGCTGTTCGGCTCGGTACTGACCGTCAGTGCCCAGGACCTTATGGTGCTGGGTATCGTCGCGGTGCTGGTACTGGCCCTGGCCTTGCCCCTGTACAACCGCATCATGCTGGCCAGTTTCAACCCGCAACTGGCGGCGGTGCGCGGGGTAGCGGTAAAGACCCTGGACTACCTGTTCGTGGTGCTGGTAACGCTGGTCACCGTGGCTTCGGTGAAGGTGATCGGGGCGATTCTGGTCGGCGCGCTGCTGGTGATACCGGCGGCGGCCGCACGCCTGGTCAGCCAGTCACTGAAGGGCTTTTTCTTCATTTCGGTGCTGATCGCCACGCTGAGCACCCTGCTCGGCATTCTGCTGCCAATCGTCTACGACCTGCCGGTGCCCTCGGGCGCGGCAATCATCCTGGTGGCCGGTATCTGCTTCGCCTTGGCCGCGCTGGCCCGCGCCCTCGTTCCACGCCTGCAAGGAAACCCGGCATGAACCTGAAACAGCTGACCTTGGCACTGGCCCTGGCGGGCCTGCCCTCGCTCTCTTTCGCCACGCAAGTGCTGACCACCCTGCCCGTCACCCACAGCCTGGCCACGGCGTTGCTCGACGGTACCTCGGTGCAACTCAAGCGCGCCGCACCTGCCAACCTGCCGGCCAGCCGCCAGCCGTCCTACTTCAGTGGCCGCGGCGGCGCCACCCTGGAGAAGGCCGCGCAACAGGCAGACGCCGTCATTGGCGTACGCTCGATCTGGCGTGACGACCCGCTGTACCCGATGGCGCGGCGCAGCAACATCCGCATCGTCGAAATCGATGCGGCGCGGCCGGTGGACGGTGCCTTGCCGGGGATTGCAGTGACCGGTGACGATGCCTACGGCGCGTACCCGTGGCTCAACCCGACCAACCTCGGGCGCATGGCCGATGTGGTGGCCAATGACCTTGAGCGCTTGTCGCCGGCTGACAAGGCGAAGATCCAAGGCAACCTGGCAGGCCTCAAGCGCCAGTTGCTGGAGTTGACGGCCAACAGCCAGACCCAGCTGGCCGAGGTCGACAACCTTACGGTGGTGAGCCTGTCCGAGCGCTTGGGGTACCTGGCCAGCGGGTTGAACCTGGATGTGGTGGAGCAGGCGCTACCGGCCGAGGGCAAGTGGGATGAAGCGGCGCTCAAGGCGCTGGGGGACAACCTGAAGAATCAGGATGTGGCGCTGGTGCTCGACCACCGCCAGCCGGATGCCGCAGTGGCCGAGGTGATCAAGGCCTCTGGGGCGACGCTGTTGGTGGTGGAGAGTGATGCCGATGATGCTGTGGCAGGGTTGAAGGCCAGTGTCGAGCAGGTGGTTGGAGCATTGACCGAAAGCTGACGCCTGGTGCTAGGAGCGCCCTTGCCGGGCGCTCCTACACAAGGTTTTAGCGCTAGCGCTTCATGCACCGCTGATAACGCTCATCCACCCTGCCGGCGAACCACGCGGTGGTCAGTTTGCGGGTAATTTTCGGGCTCTTCAGCTGAATCCCAGGCAGTACCGCACGCGGCACCGGCTTGCCCGCCGCTGCATCCGCCAAGGCGAATACCCCGCTGTACAGCTTGCTGCCTTCAAAGGCCAGGCTGTCGCCCAATTCCAGCTGGCTGCGAATCTGCGGGTTGCGCAACCCCAGCTTCACCCCCAGCTTGCGCGCCGCCTGCTCGGTGGTCCCTGGCATGATCGCGCCTGGGGCAATCAAGTCCCCGTCCAAGGCCAGGTTGGCACCCGCCACCTTGCTCAGCGCAGCCTGAAACGCCGCATTGCGGCTGGCGTACCAGCCTGCGTTGAAATCTGCGAAACGGTACAGCTGGCGGTCGTAATGCACCGGGTAGCCGAGTAGGTGGGCAATCCCGAAATACATGCCCCCACGCCGGCTGAACACTTCCTGGCGTACCGTGCCGTCGTAGGTGTAGGGGTAACCCTTGGCATGCTGTTCGGCAAATTCGATGCTCACCTGCATCGGCCCGCCGGTGTGCACCGGGTTGAGCCCGCCCAGCAAGGTCTTGCCCAATGGCAGGCGGGCAATGACTTCATCGAACAGTGCACTCAGCTGCTTCTCGCTGCGTACCGCAAGTAGCCGCTGCTGATAGGTTTGGCCGTTGCCGGACGGCGTTTTCAGTGCACCATCGACCAGCAAGCGCGGGATGTGCAGGCGCGCGGCGCGGCGGTCGATCTCGTCACGGGCGATACGCCCCAGGTTGGGCACCTGCGGGTCGGCATTGAAGGTCGACTCTTGCTCGGTCACCGCCAGTACCGCGCACAAGTTGCTCTTGCTGGGGGCAATCCGCTGGGCTTCGAAGGCCTGCTGAATGTCCTTGGCCCAGCCCTCACGGTCCTTGGCCTGAGCGGGTAAAAGCCGCAGCAACTGCGCACGCACCTTGGCCGGGTCCGCTTCTGGTTCTTCTTCACGGCGCCCGGCACAGCCTTGCAGCAGCGCCAGGGCCATCAGCCCCGCCGCCAGTAACCGCGCGTTCAGGGCTGCTCACCGACCAGGTAGGTCTTGCTGATATGGCGGAACAGCGGATGGCTGGCACTGCCCATCAGCTCGAACAGCACCATCTCGCGGGTCACGATGTGCGCCCCGGCTGCGCGCATGCGCGCCAGGCCTGCAGCCTTGCTGGCGGCCGTGCGGCTGTCACAGGCATCCTCGACCACGAACACCTGCTTGCCCAACGCCAACAGGCCGAGCACGGTCTGCAACACGCAAACGTGGGTTTCCATGCCGCAGACGATCACCTGCTCACGCGCCATCAGGCTGGCCGGCAGGCACTCGGCGGCCACACAGGAAAAATGGCTTTTTTCCACTACCTCGGCAGCGGGCGACGCAGCAATCAGCTCTGCCAACGTATGGCCAAGCCCTTTGGGGTACTGCTCGGAAACCACGGTGGGCAGCTCCAGCTCGGCAGTCGCCGCCAACAACCAGCGCGCCCGCGCGCGGGTGCCTTCAGGGTCGCTCATGGCGCCGATGAGTTTATCCTGGATGTCGACGACCAGCAGCGTGGCCTTGTGTGGATCGATCAGCATTGTCTGCCCCTTGCCTGGGAAAAGGCCTAGCCTCCCCCAGGCAAGCGGTGACGTCAATCAGGCAGAAAGCCGATGCGGCTCAAGCGACGCGGCCAGCAGGCCGAGTACGCGGTCCTCGTGTTCGTGGATGAAGAAGTGGCTGCCGGGGAACACCTCCAACGAAAAGTGCCCCAAGGTTTCCTTGCGCCAGGCCAGCAGTTGCTCCTCGCTGGCTCGGTCATCCTCGCCACCCAGCACGTGCAGCGGGCACTGCAACGCAGGCCGCTGACGATAGGCATAACGGCCGCAGAGCAAGAAATCGGCACGCAGAATCGGCAAGGTCAGGCTCATTAACTCGGCGTTGCCCAGTACTTCCTCTGGCGTACCGTTGAGTGCGCGCAACTCGCTGATCAGCTCATCGTCGCTTTTAGGGTCGCGCCAGTTCTTGCCGTCATAGTCTTCACGCCGAGTAGGGGCGGCAGTGCCGCAGGCAAACAACGCCAACGGCGGCGGACAACCCAGCGCCTGCAGCTCGTGGGCCAGCTCGAATGCCAGCAACGCGCCCAGGCTATGGCCAAGCAGTGCGTAGGGCGCGCTGGCCGCCAAACGCTGTTCGGCTGCCAGTTGCCGGGCAAGCGCCTGCATGTCGGTTTGCAGCGCTTCCCCCATGCGCGCGCCGCGCCCAGGCAGCTCCACCGGCCGCACCTGAAGCCAGGCTGGCAGCTTGCGCCGCCAGCGGCTGTAGACCATGGCGCTGGCCCCCGAGTACGGCAGGCACAGCAGGTTCAGCGTGGTCACTGCGCTGCGGCTTCGGCCATCTTCTGGCGCAGGCTCAGCGGGCGCATGTCGGTCCAGACTTCGTCGATGTAGGCCAGGCAGTCTTTTTTCAGGCCGCTCTTGCCCACTGCACGCCAGCCAGTGGGGATGGCCTTGTAGTCGGGCCAGATCGAGTATTGCTCTTCGTGGTTGACCACTACCTGGAACTGGATATCGTCGCGGTCGAAAACGGAAGTCATTGCCTGTCTCCTTGAGTGATAGATGCCGATACGCGTATGGCGTAGGGCGGCTCTTAGGTAGACGTAGGGCGATGCGGAAAAATTAGAGGGGATTTGGGGTGCATGACGGGGGCCTTGCAGCGCCTGTGAGCCAATTCACCGATCCCGCTTCAAGCCCCCCGCAGCAGGTCATGGTCATCAAGCAACCGATAAGCCACCTGCGGATTACGCTCCAACCCCCGCCGAATCGCTGCCGGTATCAACTGCCGGGTCTTGCGGCACAACCCCGGTTGCTCATCCAGCTCGATCACGATCCCGCGCATGGTCCGCACTTCGTTGAACCCAGGCGCAATGCGCACACGAATACCCAGGTTCTCGTACATCCGTTGCTGCAGCCGCTGCAGGTCATCCAGGTCCTTGAGGTTTTCCAACCGCTCGATCAGGCGTTTTTCTTCCTGCCGGGTAAGCAGGAGGATGCGCTGCGCCGCCGGCGGGTGCTCGGCCAGGTGCTCGCGGCCGCAGTTACAGGCACCAGGGGGGCAAGGTTGGCGAAGGCTGGGTGCTGTGCTCATGGGCCAAGCATAGCGCGTGCCGGCCTCTTCGCAGGTACACCCACCCTGACAGGGAGGGCGCAGCCTTAAAAACTTTCCTGCCAGGATAAAAAGTTTCACAAACCCCTAGACCGCAACCCACCTCTTCGCCTATAAATCGCCTAAAGGAAATTAATATTCCTACGAAGAAACACTTTTCACCACCCCGCGACCCCCTTTGCCCTTGTGCCGACCTGCCCCACTCCACCACGAGGCCCCGACATGCACCCCGCTCCCGATCATTTCATCCTGCGCGTCAGCTGCCCGGCCGTGTCCGGCATCGTCGCCGCAGTGACCACCTACCTGGCCGAGCACGGTTGCTACATCAGCGAAATGGCGCAGTTCGACGACGAGGACAATGGCCGCTTCTTCATGCGCGCCGTGTTCCGCTACAACACCGGCGTGAGCGGCGACACAGCGCAACTGGAAGCGGGCTTCACCGACGTTGCCCAGCGCTTCGACATGGACTGGAGCCTGCACAGCAGCGCCCGCCCGATGCGCGTGCTGCTGATGGTCAGCAAGTTCGACCACTGCCTGTCCGACCTGCTCTACCGCCACGCCAAGGGCGAGCTGGACATGCACATCACCGCGGTGGTCTCCAACCACCTCGACCTGCGCCCCATGGCCGAGCGCCAGGGCATCCGTTTCGTCTACCTGCCGGTGACCAGGGAGACCAAGGCCGAGCAGGAGGCCGCGCTGATGCGCATCGTCGAGGACAGCGGCACCGAGCTGGTGGTACTGGCGCGTTACATGCAAATCCTCTCCGACGACCTGTGCCGCCAGCTGTCCGGCCGGGCAATCAACATCCACCACTCGTTCCTGCCCGGCTTCAAGGGTGCCAAGCCCTATCACCAGGCCTATCAGCGGGGCGTCAAGCTGATCGGTGCCACCGCCCACTACGTCACCAGCGACCTCGACGAAGGCCCGATCATCGAGCAGGAAGTGCAGCGCGTGGACCACGCCTACGCCCCCGAAAACCTGGTGGCGATCGGTCGTGACACCGAGACCATCGCGTTGTCCCGTGCGGTGAAGTACCACCTGGAGCACCGGGTGTTCCTCAACCACGACCGCACGGTGATCTTCAAATGAACGCCACCCTCAGCGTCAAACTGATCGACGGCAAGGCCACCGCCGCGCGGGTATTGGCTGAAGTCCGAGAGCAGGTGCAGACCTTGCGCCAGGGCGGCGTGCAACCGGGCCTGGCCGTTGTGCTGGTGGGGGCAGATGCCGCCAGCCAGGTGTATGTGCGCAACAAGGTGCTGCGTGCCGAGGAAGTGGGCATCCACTCGCTGGAACATCGCCTGCCCGCCGACACCTCCCAGGCGCACCTGCTGACCCTTATAGGCCGGCTCAACCGCGACAGCGCGGTCAACGGCATCCTCGTGCAGTTGCCACTGCCGGCGCATATCGACGCACACCGCGTGCTGCAGGCCATCAGCCCGCTCAAGGACGTGGATGGCTTTCACAGTGAAAACGTCGGCGGCCTGGCCCAGGGCCGCGATGTGCTCACCCCTTGCACGCCCAGTGGCTGCATGCGCCTGCTGCGCGATGCCTGCGGTGAGTTGCGCGGCAAGCATGCGGTGGTGGTCGGCCGCTCGAACATCGTCGGCAAACCCATGGCGGCGTTGCTGTTGCAGGCCGACTGCACGGTGACCGTGGTGCACTCGCGCAGCCACGACCTGCCAACGTTGTGCCGCCAGGCCGACATCCTCGTTGCGGCGGTCGGCAAGCCACGGTTGATCGGTGCCGACTGGCTCAAGCCCGGCGCGGTGGTGATCGACGTGGGCATCAACCGCATCGATGAACACGGCCGCAGCCGCCTGGTCGGCGATGTCGACTTTGCCGCCGCCTTGCCCCAGGTCGCCGGCATCACCCCGGTGCCCGGCGGCGTCGGCCCGATGACCATCGCCTACCTGATGAAAAACACCCTGCTCGCCCTCGACCTGCAACAACAGGCCGCCCAACAGGAGCGCACCGCATGCCTTTCGCCCTGCTGAAATACGGCCTGAGTGCCGACTACCCGGTAGAAGTCGACCTGCCACCCCCTTGCGACCTCAAGCCGCACTACGACGTGGTGATCATCGGTGGCGGCGGCCACGGGCTGGCCATCGCCTATTACCTGGCCAAGTACCACGGCATCACCAACGTCGCGGTGCTGGAAAAGGCCTACCTAGGCGGCGGCAACACCGCACGCAACACGGCGGTGATCCGCTCCAACTACCTCACCAGCGAGGGCGTGCGCTTCTACGCAGAATCCGTGCGGATGTTCCAGAACCTGTCCAACGAGTTCGACTTCAACATCATGTACTCCGAGCGCGGCCAGCTCACCCTGGCGCACACCGACGCCACCGTGCGGGCCTTCCGCCAGCGGGCCGAGGTCAACAAGCACTTCGGCGGGCGCACCGAGATGATCGACCGCCAGCAGATTCGCGAGCTGGTGCCGAGCCTCAACCTCGACCCCGGCCACCTGCCGGTGCTGGCTGGGCTGTGGCATATCGACGGCGCCACCGCGCGCCACGACGCCGTGGCCTGGGGCTATGCCAAGCAGGCGGCCAAGCGCGGTGTGCAGATCCACCAGCTGACCGAAGTGCAGGAGCTGCTGATCCGCAACGGGCGCATCGAGGCGGTCAAGACCAACCGCGGCACCGTGCAGTGCGGTTGCGTGGTGCAGGCGGTGGCCGGGGCCAGTTCGCTATTGATGGCCAAGGCCGGCATCCGCGCGCCGATCCACACCTACCCGCTGCAGGCCATGGTCACTCAGCCGTTCAAGCCGTTTCTCGATCCGCTGGTCAGCTCGTCGGCGCTGCACTGCTACGTGCAGCAGACCAGCCGTGGCGAAATCGTCTTCGGCGGCGGCTCCGACCCGTACCCGCTGTACAACACCCGCTCCACCCTCGACCTCAAGGAAAGCCTGCTGGCCCACGCCATCGAGATGTTCCCGTTCATGGCCAACGCCAAGCTGATGCGCCAATGGGCCGGGAGCACCGACATGACCCCGGACTACAGCCCGATCATGGGCCTGTCGCCGGTCGACAACTACTACCTGGACGCCGGCTGGGGTACCTGGGGCTTCAAGGCCACGCCCATCTGCGGCAAGACCATGGCCGAGCTGGTCGCCAGTGGCGGCAAGGTGCCAGAGATGATCGCGCCGTTCGCCCTGGAGCGCTTCAGCCGCTTCCAGCAAGTCAACGAGATGGGCGCGACTGCGGCCAGCCACTAGAGGAACGCACGATGAAGATCCTCACCTGCCCCTTGAACGGCCCGCGCAACATCAGCGAATTCACCTACGGCGGCGAGTTCAAGCTAATGCCCGACCCGGCCCGTTGCAGCGACGTCGAATGGGCCGACTACGTGTTCAACAGCGACAACCTTGCCGGTGTGGTCACCGAATGGTGGCTGCACAACGCTTCCAGCTACTGGTTCCTGGCCGAGCGCCACACGGTCAGCGACCAGGTGCTGCGCACCTTCGACCCAAACGAAATCTTCGACCGCCGTGTCGAGTTCACCCCAGCCGCCAACCCGGAGATTGCCGGATGAACAGCCTCACTCGCCTCCCCGCCCCCATGGGCCTTTTGATCGACCGCGAGCGGCCGCTGCGCTTTGTCTTCGATGGCCAGGCCTGCCAGGGCTTTGCGGGCGACAGCATCGCCAGCGCACTGCTCGGCAGTGGCCGCTGGCTGCTGTCGCGCTCGTTCAAGTACCACCGCCCGCGTGGCCCGCTGAGCCTGGCCGGGCAAGATGCCAACACCTTGGTGCAACTGCCCGACGAACCCAACGTGCTGGCCGATATGGAGGCGGCCCGTGATGGCCAGGTGGTCGAAGGCCAGAACTTCAACGGTAGCCTGGAGCACGACCGTGACGCCTACCTGGGCAAGTTTTCGCGGTTCATGCCGGTTGGCTTCTATTACCGGTCGTTCTACAAGCCCAAAGGCATGTGGAAGGTCTGGGAGCCGCTGATCCGCAAGAAAGCCGGCCTTGGCGTGCTCGACCTGGGCTTCAAGCCGCAGTACCACGACAAGGCTTACCTGTTTGTCGACGTGGCCGTGATCGGCGGCGGCCCTGCTGGCCTGCGCGCGGCGCTGGACGCAGCCACTGCCGGGGCCAAGGTGCTGCTGATCGAGCAGCAGCCCGTGCTGGGCGGTTCGCTCACCTACGCCCGCTTCGACATTGCCGGCACCCGCGCCAGCCACCTGCGCCAGGCATTGCTCGATGCCGTCGAGGCCCACCCGAACATCCAGGTGCTGCTGCAAGCCACCTGTAATGGCTGGTTCACCGACAACTACCTGCCGGTGATCCAGCACACACGCCTGTACAAGGTGCGTGCCACTCGCTGCCTGGTCACGGCCGGTGCGTTCGACCAGCCGGTGGTGTTCCGCAACAACGACCTGCCTGGGATCATGCTGACCAGCGCCGCGCAACGGCTGATGAAGTTGTACGCGGTCAAGCCGGGGCAGCGTGCGGTGGTCCTCACCGGCCACGACGACGGCTACCTGGCGGCCCTCGACCTGCAAGATCAAGGCGTGGCCGTCGCCGCCCTGGTGGACATGCGCGCGGCGCCGGCAGACGCCGCATTGGCCAGCGAGCTCAAGCGCCGCGGCATCCCTCTGCACCTGGGCAGCACCGTTTATGAAGCCCTGCACGGCAAGGGCATGCGCCATGTCAGCGGCGTCGACATCCGCCCCATCACCGGCCAAGGCAAGGTGGGTACGCAAGGCCTGCGCCTGGCCTGCGACCTGCTGTGCATGTCGGCCGGCTACATGCCGGTGTATCAACTGCTGTGCCAGGCAGGCGGCAAGCTGGCATACGACGTCGACCGTGATGCGTTCAGCCTCAGCAACTTGCCAGTCGGTCTGGCTATCGCAGGGTCGGTGAATGGCCGGCATCACCTGGACAACGTGCTCGCCGACGCGACCCGCACCGCTGCCGAGGCGGTCGCGGCGCTGGGCCTGCCAGCGCCCGCGCTGAAGGCTTTCGGCCCCGAGGCCAAGGTCAACTTCCCCTGGCCGATCTTCCCGCACCCCAAGGGCAAGGACTTCGTCGATTTCGATGAAGACTTGCAGGTGCGCGATATCGTCAACGCCACCCGCAGTGGCTACCGCGACGTGCAACTGGTCAAGCGTTTCTCCACGGTAGGCATGGGCCCGTCCCAGGGCCGGCATTCGGCGCTGCCCACCGCGCGCCTGGTGGCCCAGGCCACCGGGCGCAGCATCAGCGAAACCGGCGTGACCACCGCCCGGCCACCCTTTCAGGCCGAGAAGCTGGCGCATGTCGCCGGCCGTGCCTTCGACCCGTACCGGCAGACGCCGATGCACCGCCGCCATGTGGCGGCGGGCGCGAAGATGATGCCCGCCGGCATCTGGCAGCGCCCTGCCTACTACGGCAAACCCGACGAGCGCGAACGCTGCATGCAGGAAGAAGCCCGCCATGTGCGCGAAAAGGTCGGCCTGATCGACGTCTCCACCTTGGGCGGCCTCGACGTGCGCGGCCCCGACGCCGCCGAACTGCTCGAACGCCTGTACACCTTCGGCTTTGCCAAGCTGGCCATCGGCCGCACTCGCTATGCGCTGATGACCAACGAGCATGGCGTGGTGATCGATGATGGCGTGTGCGCCCGCCTGAGCGAGCAGCATTTCTACGTCACCGCCACCACCAGTGGCGTCGACCGCATCTACCAGCAGATGCTCAAGTGGAACGCGCAGTGGCGGCTGGACGTGGACATCACCAACGTCACCGCCGCCCTGGCCGCCGTCAACCTGGCAGGCCCGCTGTCGCGCCAGGTGCTGGCAACGGTGTGCGAGGGTGTGGATCTTTCGGCCGAGGCCTTCCCTTACCTGGGCGTGCGCCTGGGCAAGGTGGCCGGCATCGCGGCGCGCATCTTGCGGGTCGGTTTCGTTGGCGAGCTGGGCTATGAGGTGCATGTGCCGGCGCGCCATGCCGAACGCCTGTGGGACGCGTTGATGCAGGCCGGCGCCGGGCTGGGTATCCGCCCCTTCGGCGTCGAGGCTCAGCGCCTGCTGCGCCTGGAAAAGGGCCATGTGATCATCAGCCAGGACACCGACGGCATGACCCACCCGGCCGAGATCGACATGCAATGGGCAATCGGCCGCAAGAAGCCGTTTTTCGTCGGCAAACGTTCGATCGAGATCCTTGAAGCGCAGCCGCTCAAGCGCAAGCTGGTCGGCTTCACCCTGCCCAAGGGCAGCCCGCAGCCGCTGGAAGGCCACCTGGTGCTGGACGGCCCGGACATCAGCGGCAACGTCACCTCCTGCGAGTACTCGCAAACCCTCGGGCAGATCATCGGCCTGGCCTACGCCGGCGCCCATCAGGCCACGCCTGGCATGCACATCCCGATCCGCGTCGAGGGCGGGGTGATGGTCAATGCCAAGGTGGTGCAACTGCCCTTCCACGACCCCGACAACCTGCGCCAGGAACGCTGAGCCATGACCAACTTGAACACGCAAGCATTCCTCTCAAACGGCCCGCAGACCTGCGCGTTGACCGACCTCACCGATTTGCCGCGGGTCGGTTTTAGGGGCAGCGACAGCGCGGGCTACCTGCAAGCGCACGGTTACCATTTGCCATCGCTGCCTAACCAGGCGCTGCGCCAGGACGACGGTGGCTGGGTGGCGCGCCTGTCGGCCAGTGAGTACCTGCTGTTGGGCAGCCTCAGCGACCAGGGCGCGAGGGTGGCCGCGCAAGAGGCCGACTGGGTGCAGGATGCCCAGCGCAACTACCTGCTGCCGCGCCAGGACAGCCATGCCTGGCTGCAGGTGTCGGGGCAGCATTGCAGCGCGGTGATGGCCAAGCTGTGTGGCGTTGACCTGCGTGCACAGGCGTTTCCGGTCGGTGCCGTGGCGCAGACATCGGCGGCGCGGATCAACGTGATGGTGGTGAATGTGGCCAGTGAGGGGGTGCCGAGGTTGCAGATCCTGTTTGATCGGCCTTCGCTGGCGTATTTCCGCGAGGCGATGCTGGATGCCATGGCGGAGTTCGATGGGCGGCTTGTCGGGTGAATCCCCAAACAAGCCCACACGATCAATACAGGCCGTTCAGCACTTGAAGTTGCGCCAATCGCTCCCGTAGAAACTCGACAAACCCCTGCACCGGCCTGGCCACCTGCCGGTGCTGCGGATACACCGCCGACAACTGCAACGCCGGCGGTGTCCAGCCTTGCAGCAGACTTACCAACCGCCCATCGGCCAACGCCTGCCCGACAATGAAGGTCGGCAGGTACGTCACCCCCATCCCGGCAATCGCCGCGTCCCTCAGCAGCTCGCCATTGTTGGCCCGCATCCGACCGGTCACCGCGATGGCCTGAGCCTTGCCACCTTGGGTGAACTGCCATTGCACCTGTCGTGAATGCCCATAGGGCAGGCAGTCATGCTCGGCCAGCGCTTCGGGCCGCTGCGGCACGCCTCGCGCGTCCAGATACGCCGGGCTGGCGCAATACACCCGCTCGACGCTGGCAATCCGCCGCGCGATCAGGCTGGAGTCCTCCAGCGCGCCGATGCGCAGGGCCAGGTCGTAGCCTTCGCCGATCAGGTCCACCGCACGGTCGCTGAGGTCCACCTCCACATCCAGCTGCGGGTGCAAGCGCAGAAACTCGGTCAGCAGGCAGCCCAGGTGCGACATGGCAAACGACAGCGGCGCACTCAGACGCAAGGTACCGCGCAGGGCCTGTGCCTGGCCGCTGATGTCGTGCTCCACCTGTTGCACTTCGCCCAGCAGGCGCAGCGCCGATTGGTAGTAGTGCTGGCCGAGCGGCGTGGCGTCCAGGCGCCGGGTGGAGCGGTTGAGCAGGCGCACGCCCAGGCGTTCTTCGAGCTGCATCAGGCGCCGGCTGACCGATTGCTTGGACATGCCCAGGCGGTCGGCGGCAGCGGTGAAGCTGCCGGCTTCCATGACCTGGGCAAAGATACGCATGTCTTCGTAGGGGTTCATTGTCTCGCTCTTGATGACAGTCCGCCGCTTTATAGCGGTTTTCTACCCTCAGTGCAGCTGCATAATGCTTTACATTTCTACGAAAATAACACCAAGCACTGACCATATTGCACCAGCAACCATCAGTGCCATTGCTACGCTCATTCGCCGCCGCAAATATTCGGGGAATTGGTCATTATCCTCAGGATGTAACTGGCCACGGCGGATGAAGAGGTTAGGCCAAAGAACTGCACTGCTCATCCCTGCTACAACCATGAACCTCGCACGTAGGCTCAGTGTTCCTGAAAACTGAGTCTCCTCTACCAGTAACGAACTGCGCCTGAACGCGTGACACATCACCATGAAATGCCGCGAACCTGCAATGTAGAAATCAATCGCTAACCCTATAAAAATCATAACCAGAGGGGAGCACAAGAAGGCCAAACGAGCATAAATCGACCAATCCTCCAACCTAGTTATATATAAACTCATAAATTTGCTCCCCCGCCTTTTCGCCGATTACCTCTACACCTTGAGATACGCCAAAGGCTGTGGCGCCAACTGTGACTATGCCGCAGGCAGCTTTACCCCAAACTCCAAATTGGCACACGGCTACAGCAGCTGCTCTTCCAGCCCCCGCGCCCAACGCCCCACCGGCAAGCCCACCTGAGAAACTGCCGGTCTCCGTAAAACGTACTTTCTTACACTCATCGGTCTCACCTGCACGGCAAGCTTCATGTACTTTCAGGTAGGAAGCACCGGCGCCAAGTCCGATCCCAACCCAACCGCCATACTTCAGATACTTTGAGACCTTTGCCACTTCGTCCAGATGCGTCACGTAACCCGGGATCTGCCCTGGTACACCCGCTTTCTTCCAGTGATGCCCACACTCTTGGTAGAGATCCCGAGATCACGTCGTAAATTATCGTAGCTTCCCAAACCTAGCGATTTGTTCAAAAACGCCGTGCGCAATTGGCCATCCAGTTGCTTGTGGAGCTCCTTGCGCAACGCAAAAAATTCAGGGCTATTTAGATGACCATGGAGCGCAAATTGGCGTTGGTGTAAGGCTTCGATGCCTTTCAACGTATCCTTCACCTGCGACAGCCCCCGCTCCAGCATGTCCTTACCCACCCCCATTGACTGACTTGCCCCATTGAGCACCCCGGCAATCTCACCGATGTGCTTCATCATGAAGTTTGCCTCCTCCTCGGAAAGGATCGCCAGCGACGCTCTTGCCTCCTCCGCCACCATAATCAATTCGGCCTCCGCTGCACTGCAGGAAAACCCGCTGTGGGGGCTGCCGAGCACAAAAATTTCACCCGCCTTGAAACCCTCTGGGTACGTAGGATTCAAGCGCTGCAAAAACGCCACTGGCAAAGGGCTGTGCGTCGCGCCAAGGCTCTGAAGCACCTGCTCGAACGACATGCTGCGTTGCACAATATGGAAGCCAGGCTCAAGTACAGACGATGAGCCGACGGGAAATGCGGGGTACGCCTGTGCAGGGCTTTGCCCTGCTATAGAAGCCGAGTGACGGGCGGCAGAGGCAGGCGATGTAGCCTGAGCAGAATGGCTGCCTGCTCTGTGTATGGCTGACTGCGCGATGACCCGGTTGCTGCCGTTTGGGCAATCACACTTGACCAGCGCCCCATCGACAACAGCCGGTTTACCTGCGATGACGAAAGCATTCACCCCTTCTACAATGACACCGACCTTCTTGCAGTTCGGGCACTCGGTCGTGGCATCGCCCAGGCGCAGAGCACGTCGGTTGTCCCCCCGGAAGTTCGTACTGCTGGCAATGCAAACCGCGCCTGTGGTGGTGATATCGCCATCCAGCGCTTGCCCTTTTCCATGTATCGATATGCGCGTCATGAATAGCCTCCGGCCGTAGAAAGCTGGAAGCTAGCACTGGAAAAACATGTACAGACCTGGTTCGAGGAAAATCAGAATTCCCTTACAAGAACGCCAGCGCTCATCCGCTCAGGGCTCGAACCCCTCGACGATGATGACCTCAGCCTTCGCCACGCCTTGGCGATGGCCGCAGGCGTCCTGGTACAGCTCGGACCGGTAACAGGCCAGCGCCTGCTCATACGATTCGAACTCGATCACCACACTGCGCTGCGGCGTCTGCCTGCCTTCCATCGCCTCGCTGCGCCCACCCCGGGCCAGGAACCGCCCGCCGAAAGCCGCAAAGGCGGCAGGCGCACGCTGGGTGTACTGCTGGTACTGCTCAGGGTCGGTCACGTCCACGTGGGCGATCCAATACGCTTTCATCCGCTGATCTCCTGTTGCAAATCTATTTGTGTATGATGGTATACCATAATAATCACCCCATCACAGCGAGCGTGCAACATGGCTTTCAACAGCATCGAAGAACTCCTCGAAGACTACCGGCAAGGCAAAATGGTACTGCTGGTGGACGACGAGGATCGAGAAAACGAAGGCGACCTGCTGATCGCCGCCGAGCGCTGTGACGCCCAGGCCATCAACTTCATGGCCCGCGAAGCCCGTGGCCTGATCTGCCTGACCTTGACCGACGATCACTGCCAGCGCCTGGGCCTGGAGCAGATGGTGCCGGCCAACGGCAGCGTGTTCAGCACCGCCTTCACGGTGTCGATCGAAGCCGCCACGGGCGTTACCACCGGTATTTCCGCGGCTGACCGGGCACGCACCGTGGCGGCGGCCATGGCGCCGAGCGCACGCCCCGAAGACCTGGTACAGCCTGGGCATATCTTCCCCTTGCGTGCCCGCGAAGGCGGTGTGCTGACCCGCGCCGGCCACACCGAAGCCGGCTGCGACCTGGCCCGCCTGGCCGGTTTCAGCGCCGCTTCGGTAATCGTCGAAGTGCTCAACGACGACGGCACCATGGCCCGCCGCCCGGACCTGGAAGTGTTCGCAGCACGGCACGGCATCAAGATCGGCACCATCGCCGACCTGATCCACTACCGCCTGAGCACCGAACAGACCATCAAGCGCATCGGCGAACGCGAACTGCCCACGGTGCACGGCACCTTCCGCCTGGTCACCTATGAAGACCGCATCGAAGGCGGTGTGCACATGGCCATGGTGATGGGTGATATCCGCCGCGAACAGCCCACCCTGGTGCGCGTGCATGTGATCGACCCGCTGCGCGACCTGGTGGGCGCCGAATATGCAGGCCCGGCCAACTGGACGCTGTGGGCGGCGCTGCAGAAGGTGGCCGAGGAAGGCACCGGCGTGGTGGTGATCCTGGCCAACCATGAATCCTCGCAGGCGTTGCTCGAACGCGTGCCGCAACTGACCCAGCCGGTGCGGCCTTACCAACGCGGGCAGTCCAAGGTGTATTCGGAGGTCGGTACCGGGGCGCAGATTCTGCAGGATCTGGGCGTGGGCAAGCTGCGCCATCTGGGGCCGCCGCTGAAGTACGCGGGGCTGGCGGGGTATGAGCTGGAAGTGGTGCAGAGCATTCCCTTCGAACCCGGTGTGGAAGGCTGATACCGCCCCTACACCCAACAGCGTTGGGATGTTTGCAGAGGTGGAGTGATGGCCGGTCGCCTTCGCCTCTTGCCAAAAGTTTGGAATACCATAATATGATATCCCGTAGACCTTGAATGTGCAGGCCAGCACCTAGAATCACAATCGGCCACACGACACTTTGTTTTAGCTGCTCCCCGAATACTGTTGGCGGGCGCACCAAAAAGCCCCGCCTCGAATAACAAAAGCAACGAGGGCGTAACCATGCTGTTGAGCAAACGTGTAACCGCAGTGCTGTCCGCCAGCCTGCTGACCCTGGCCTGTCAGGCCACGCAGGCCGCTGACAGCCTGAACTTCGTCAGCTGGGGCGGTACCACCCAGGACGCCCAGAAAGAAGCATGGGCCGTACCCTTCTCCAAATCGACCAATATCAAAGTCGTCCAGGACGGCCCGACCGACTACGGCAAGCTAAAGGCCATGGTCGAGAGCGGCAACGTGCAGTGGGACGTGGTCGACGTCGAAGCCGACTTCGCCCTGCGCGCCGCCAGCGAAGGCCTGCTCGAACCCCTGGATTTCAACACGGTCAAGAAAGACCGCATCGACCCGCGCTTCGTCTCCGATCATGGCGTCGGCTCGTTCTTCTTCTCGTTCGTGCTCGGCTACAACGAAGGCAAGCTCGGTGCCAACAAGCCAGTGGACTGGACCTCGCTGTTCGACACCAAGACCTACCCCGGCAAGCGCGCCCTGTACAAGTGGCCGAGCCCCGGCGTGCTGGAGCTGGCCTTGCTGGCCGACGGCGTCGCGCCCGACAAGCTCTACCCGCTGGACCTGGACCGCGCCTTCAAGAAACTCGACACCATCAAGAAAGACATCGTCTGGTGGGGCGGTGGCGCCCAGTCGCAGCAATTGCTGGCCTCCGGTGAAGCCTCGCTTGGCCAGTTCTGGAACGGCCGCGTCTACGCCTTGCAGCAAGACGGTGCACCGGTTGGCGTGAGCTGGAAGCAGAACCTGGTCATGGCCGACTTCCTGGTCATCCCCAAAGGCGCCAAGAACAAGGACGCGGCCATGAAGTTCCTGGCCAACGCCAGCAGCCCCGAAGGCCAGGCCGATTTTGCCAACCTCACGGCGTACGCACCGGTCAACCTGGACAGCGTGCCCAAGCTCAAAGCCGACCTCGCGCCAAACCTGCCGACCGCCTACGCCCAGGACCAGGTAACCCTGGACTTCGCCTACTGGGCGAAGAACGGCCAGGCCATCGCCGCGCGCTGGAATGAGTGGCTGGTCAAATGAAAGTCGCCATCAACGCCCTGCACAATGCGCAAGGTGCCCCCACGGGCACCGGCGCCCCGGGAACGGCCCCCCGCCGCGTGAGCCTGGGCCAGCGCTGGAAAGGCAGCCGCAACCTGCTGCCTGCCTTGCTGTTTCTTGGCCTGTTCTTCTTCGCCCCGCTGATCGGCCTGTTGCTGCGCGGTGTGCTGGAGCCGGTGCCGGGCCTGGGTAACTACGAGCAGTTGTTCGCCAACTCAGCCTACGCCCGGGTGCTGTTCAACACCTTCTCGGTGGCTGGGGTGGTAACGCTGATCAGCGTGCTGCTGGGCTTCCCGCTGGCCTGGGCGATCACCCTGGTACCCAATGGCTGGGGCCGCTGGCTGCTGAACATCGTGCTGCTGTCGATGTGGACCAGCCTGCTGGCGCGCACCTACTCGTGGCTGGTGTTGCTGCAGAGTTCGGGGGTGATCAACAAGGCGTTGATGGCCATGGGGATCATCGATACCCCGCTGGAAATGGTGCACAACCTCACCGGCGTGGTAATCGGCATGAGCTACATCATGATCCCGTTCATCGTGCTGCCGCTGCAGGCGACCATGCATGCCATCGACCCAATGGTGCTGCAAGCAGGCTCGATCTGCGGCGCCAGCCCATGGACCAACTTCTGGAAGGTGTTCCTGCCGCTGTGCCGCTCGGGGCTGTTCTCGGGGGCGTTGATGGTGTTCGTGATGTCGCTCGGTTACTACGTCACCCCAGCCCTGCTCGGCGGTGCGCAGAACATGATGCTGCCCGAATTCATCATCCAGCAGGTGCAGTCGTTCCTCAACTGGGGCCTGGCCAGCGCCGCCGCCGCACTGCTGGTGGTCATCACCCTGGTGCTCTTCTACCTGTACCTGAAGCTGCAGCCGGAATCCCCGGTCGGCAACGCGAGGTAATCCGCCATGCTCCTGTCACCCAATGCCATGGGCCGCCCGCTGCGTACGGGCTTGTACCTGACCACCGGGGTCATCGCCGCCTTCCTGTTGCTGCCGGTGGTGTTCATCGTGCTGCTGTCGTTCGGCTCGTCCCAGTGGCTGGTATTCCCGCCACCGGGCTGGACCTTCAAATGGTATGGCCAGTTCTTCTCCAACCCTGAGTGGATAGACGCAGCCCTGGCCAGCCTCAAGGTCGCCGTGCTGACCACGGTCGCCGCAGTACTGCTGGGCCTGCCCACCGCGTTTGCCCTGGTACGTGGCCGCTTCCCCGGCCGCGAGATGCTCTACGGCCTGTTCACCATGCCGATGATCGTGCCGCTGGTGATCATCGCCGTAGCGGTGTATGCGCTGTTCCTCAAATTGGGCTACACCGGCACGCTGTTCGCGTTCGTGGTCAGCCACGTGATCGTCGCCCTGCCCTTCACCATCATCTCGATCATCAACTCGCTCAAGCTGTTCGACCAGTCGATCGAGGACGCTGCAGTCATTTGCGGGGCCTCGCGCCTGCAGGCGATCTTCAAGGTGACCTTCCCGGCCATTCGCCCGGGGATGATCGCCGGCGGCCTGTTCGCCTTCCTCGTCTCGTGGGACGAAGTGGTGCTCAGCGTGATGATGGCGAGCCCCGACCTGCAGACCCTGCCCGTGAAGATGTGGACCACCCTGCGCCAGGACCTGAGCCCCGTGATCGCCGTGGCCTCGACGCTGCTGATCGGCCTGTCCCTGCTTGTGATGATTATTGCCGCCGCCCTGCGCCGGCGCACCGAAGTCAACGCCTGAGTGCCGGAGAGAACAACAATGAGTGCAGTGATCAAAGACAACGCGCACACCAAGACCCTGGTCAGCCTGCGCGGCCTGAACAAGCACTACGGCGACTTCACCGCCGTGGACAACCTCGACCTGGAAATCCAGGACGGCGAGTTCCTGACCTTTCTCGGCTCCAGCGGTTCGGGCAAGTCCACGACCCTGTCGATGCTGGCCGGTTTCGAGACCCCGAGCAGCGGCGAGATTCTGGTCGAGGGCCAATCACTGGTGAACGTGCCGCCGCACAAGCGTGATATCGGCATGGTGTTCCAGCGCTACTCGCTGTTCCCGCACTTGAACGTGCGCGACAACATCGCCTTCCCCCTGGCCATCCGCAAGCTTGGCAGCGCCGAAATCAACAAGCGGGTCGACGCCATGCTCAAGCTGGTGCAACTGGAGAAGTTCGCCCACCGCAAGCCTTCGCAGATGTCCGGCGGCCAGCAGCAGCGCGTGGCGATTGCCCGGGCGCTGGTCTACGAGCCCCGCATCCTGCTGATGGACGAACCGCTGGGCGCGCTCGACAAGAAGCTGCGTGAAGACCTGCAGGACGAACTGCGCCAGTTGCACCGGCGCTTGGGCATCACCATCGTCTATGTGACCCATGACCAGGAAGAGGCCATGCGCCTGTCCCAGCGCATCGCTATCTTCAGCCACGGCAAGATCGTCGGGCTGGGCAGTGGTTACGACCTTTACCAGAACCCGCCAAATGCGTTTGTCGCCTCGTTCCTGGGCAACTCCAACTTCCTGCGGATCAAGGCCAGCAGCAACGGCGCGGGCAGTTTCGAGGGCCAGCCTGTGGCGATCCGCCTGACCGCCGGTTTGGCTGCCGGGCAGGAGGCGCTGATCATGGTGCGCCCGGAAAAAGCCTTGGCGCTGACCACCGCCCAGGCTGCGGCGCAACCCCTGCCGCCCGGCTGGAACGAGGTGGCTGCCAAGGTCGCCGAGGTGCTGTTCCTGGGTGAAAGCCAGACCTGCCATGTGGTCACCGCAGGCGGTACCGAGATGACCGTGAAGGCGCTGTCTGCGGCAGGCATGCCGATGCAGCCGGGCGACACCGTGAACGTGCGCTGGGCGGTGGCCGATGCCTGCATCTATACCGAGTGGGCAGAGAGTGACCTGAGCAAGTCGGCAGGCGCGCACTGAGGGTGCTGGGGCCGCAAAGCGGCCCCAGGTGACTGTCATATTTCCATCACGCAACCGTCGTAATCTGCCGGGCAACTCTATGCCATAGGTAGCCCGGCATGCCCCGCCTGCTGCTCGCTCTACTCGCCCTGCTACCGCTATCGGCCCTGGCCGATTCTGCCCATTTGCGCGTGCAGGGCTCCAACACCATCGGTGCTGCGCTGCTGCCGGCCTTGGTCCAGGGACAATTGCGCTCGCAACAGGCAACCGCCATCGAACAAGCCCCCGGCGCGCAGGCCAACGAAACCGTCATCACTGCCCGCGACGTGCGCGGGCAACCGTTGCGTATCGATATCGCCGCGCATGGTTCCAGCACTGGCTTCGCTGCCCTGGGCCGTGGCGAGGCCGACCTGGCTGCTGCCTCACGGCCAATCAACGACGCAGAAGTGCGCCAACTGCAGGCCCTGGGCAATTTGCGCGCGGCCAGCGCCGAGCAGGTCATCGGCCTGGATGGCGTGGCGGTGATCGTGCACCCCAACAACCCGCTGCCACAACTGACCACCCGGCAACTGGCGCAGATCTTCTCTGGGCAAGTCCAGCGCTGGGACCAGCTGGGCATCACCGGAGGGTCGATTCACCTTTACGCCCGCGACGACCGTTCCGGCACCTACGAAACGTTCAAGGCACTGGTGCTCGACCCTCATCAAGGCGCGCTGTCGGCCCAGGCCCAGCGCTTTGAGTCCAGTGATGAGCTGGCCGAGCGGGTCAGCAGCGACCGCCAGGCCATCGGTTTCAGCAGCCTGGCCGCAGTGCACGGGGCCAAGGTGCTGGCAGTAGCCGAGGGCGATGCGCCGGCCATGCTGCCGCAGCGCGCGCAGGTGGCCAGCGAAGATTACCCACTGTCGCGGCGCTTGTATTTCTACCTGCCAGCCAATGCCAAACCTCAGGCCAAAGCCCTGGCCGACTTCACCCAGAGCCCGGCGGGCCAGGCCATCGTCGCCCAGCTGGGCTTCGTCTCGCAGCAAGTCAAGGCCCAGGCTGTGCAGCCCCAGGCCGACATGCCGCCGCGCTACCGATCGCTGGCCCAGCAAGCGCAGCGGCTGAGTGTGAACTTTCGCTTTCAGGAAGGCAGCGCCAGCCTCGACAACAAGGCCTTGCGCGATGTGCAGCGGGTGGCCGACTACCTGCGCCAGGTGGGCAAGCTGCAGAGCAAGGCGGTGCTGGTGGGGTTTGGCGACCCCAAGGAAACACCGGGGCGTGCGGCGCTGCTTTCACGCTTGCGGGCGCTGGCGGTGCGCCGCGAGCTGGCACGCGATGGTGTGGACGTGCTGGAAGTGACCGGCATGGGCGATGAGCTGCCGGTGGCCGGGAATGACCAGGAACAAGGTCGCTTGCGCAATCGGCGGGTGGAAGTGTGGGTCTATTGAAGCGCCCGCGCACCAGGCAAAGAAATGTAACAGGTCGGCGTTCGGCATCCCGGGGAAACGCGGCTAGGCTCAAGCCTATGTGATACCGGGCCCCTCTGACGGCTGCCAAGCCGCCATGTCGGATCACTGTTGCCATGCAACGTCGACAATCAAGGAGGGGCTCATGACAGCTCTGCACACATTCCTCACCACCCCGTTTCTCGGTACCAGCACCTGGTTGTGGCTGGTGTTCATGGCCATCGTCATCGGTTTGCTAGTGCTCGACCTGGGCGTGCTGCACCGCCAGGACCGCGAGATCGAAATGCGCGAGAGCCTGCTGCTGTACTCGGGTTATTTCAGCGTCGGCGTGCTGTTCGGGGCCTGGGTCTGGTTCGAGCTGGGCGCGCAGTCGGCGCTGGAGTTCTACACCGGGTTCCTGGTCGAGCAGTCGCTGTCGATGGACAACGTGTTCGTCATGGCGATGATCTTCGGCTTCTTCGCCATCCCCCGCCGCTACCAGCACCGGGTATTGTTCTGGGGCATTCTGGGTGTGGTGTTCCTGCGCGCGATCATGATCGGCGTGGGTGCGACACTGGTGCAGAACTTTGAATGGGTGTTGTACATCTTCGGCGCTTTCCTGCTGTTCACCGGGGTGAAGATGGCGCTGTCGAAAGAAGACAGCCATCTGGACCTGGCCAACAATCCGGTCCTGAAATTCGTGCGCCGGCACATGCGCGTTACCGACCAGATCCACGGCTCGCATTTCTTCGTGCGCCTGACCCCGCCCGGGCACAGCAAGGCGCTGCGCTATGCCACGCCGCTGTTCCTGGCGCTGGTGCTGATCGAACTGGCCGACCTGGTATTTGCCGTCGACAGCGTGCCAGCGATCTTTGCTATTACCCAGGACCCGTTCATCGTCTACACCTCGAACATCTTTGCCATCCTGGGTTTGCGTTCGCTGTACTTCGCACTTTCGGCATTGATGCACCGGTTCGTGTACCTCAAGTATGCGCTGGCGATGGTGCTGATCTTCATCGGCTGCAAGATCTTCTACCACGGCATGGTGGGCAAGGTGCCGGCGTTGCTGTCGTTGGGGGTGACGTTTGGGTTGTTGTTGGGTGGGGTGGTGGTATCACTGGTCAAGACGCGGGGGGACAAAGCGACGGTGGAGGCAAAATTGCAGCATCTTCCGCCTGAGAAAAGTGACGATGAGCAGAAGGAGAAAGACCCGCAATTGCGGGTCTGACTGACGCGCATCTCATACGTTCTAATGGACCATTGTCGCAGCAGGCATAAGTCAATTATCAAGAAACAAAAATTACTTCACTTTGGAAATTTCTATAACACAAGCTGCGAGCATCAGCCACCCAAAACCAATGATGATAAGCCATGCAGACACAGCCAGCCATCGCTTCAATTTTGGTGGGAAAACTTTTAGCTCGTCAGCATCGAGCTGGCCTCGACGAAGCACAAACCCAGGGAATGTGACAACCCCCCCAATTGCACAAACCAACATGAGCCGCCACTTAAAGCTAGAGCCACCCCATGCAATCTTCAAGCTCTCAATATACGAATTACTTTCAATCGAAGAGCAAACTATCTCATAATTTCGCGTCAAAGCTATATAGGCACTTATCGACACACCTGACAGAGAAATTACAAATGGCATCAATACAAATGATAGCTTTAGCGCAGCAGGCCAAGCATCAATATCAATCACTTGTTGCCCCATAGATGTATTCGCCTGTCCATTCCCCGAGAACTTCACCCCCCTTGCCGCCTACGAATCCTCCGCCCCCAACTACTAAAATACCGCACAATGGTGTCGCAACTCCCCCAGTACCTACGGCGAAAAAAGCACATGCTGTTCCCGCAGCTAAACTCGCAAGTGCAGAGCCTGCTATTCCACCGCTAACGCTGCCGCTGAATTTTCCGGCCTCTACAAAACGGGCGCTTCTACAAGCCTCCGTGTTCCCTGCCTGGCAAACCTCTTTCACATTGAGATACGACGATGTCCCACTGAGTCCAATAGCAGCATGACCACCATACTTAAGGTACTTGGATAGCTTCGCCACTTTATCAAGATGCGTCGCATACCCCGGTATCTGCCCTGCCCCACCCGCTTTCGACCAATGGTGCACAAGACTCTTGGTAGAAATATTCAGACTCTTCTTTAAACGTTCATAGTTGCCGAGGTTAAGCTGTTTATTGAGCAGCGCCGCTTTCAACTGAACATCCAGTTGCTGCAACAGCTGGCGCCGCGAGGCGAAAAACTCACGACTGTTCAAATGCCCGTGCCGCAAGAACTCACGCTGATGCAACTGCTCGATCTGGTTCAGTGTGCTCTTGACCTGTTTCAACCCTTGATCGAGCATGTCCTTGCCCACGCCCATCGACTGGCTGGCACTGCTCAGCAAACCGGCAATCTCAGCCTGGTGCTGCACCATGAAGTCGGATTCTGCGAAATCGAGCACCGCCAACGCGCGCCGTGCATCCTGAGCGGCAGCCATCAGCTTGGCCTCCTCGAGGGTACAGGCATCACCATTGTCCGGGTCACCGATGACGAAGATTTCCCCAGCCTTGAAACCTTGCTCGAACGTGGGGTTGAGCCGCTGCAAACGGGAAATCGGCAAGGTGGCGTCGTGCTCGGATAATTGCAGCAGAACCTGAGAGAACGACATGCTTTTGGGCACCACGTAGAAACCCGGCTCCAACGTGCCTGGCATCGCAGTCACCGCGCCCTGCACGAGGCTTTTCGGATGGGCGCCGGCCGCTGCCTCGGTAGGCATTGCGCGACTGTTCGCAAGTGCCTGCCTGGATAGCGGGGCCGCACCCAGTGGTGCTACGACCCGATTGCTGCCGGACGGGCAACCACACGCCACCAGTGCACCGTCCATGGCCACGGCTTGACCGTTGGAGATGAAGTACCGAACGCCCTCAACGACAGTCCCTTGCTCGCCACAGCGCGGACAAGGCGTCGTTTTGTCCCCCTCCCGAAGCACCCTGCGGCCATTGCTCAAATAACCGAGGCCGGCAGCGATGCAAATAGCACCTGTCGTGGTGACATCGCCATCAACCGCCTGGCCTTTACCACCCAGATTGACACGCATCGGCAAGTACCTTGTGCAAAAAGTAAGGTGTCGAAACCTAACAGCTGCAAAAGGGCTTTTAGTGCCTGAACGTGAAAACCAGACACTTCCTACACCAAATACATACTTGTTCAGCCAGCTCATCCGTAGCCAGCATGCGCGTTAATTGGACAAGGAATTCCCGTGCAAGAACTTCCGATTCTTCATCTTGAACTGCGCAGCATCTCCACCGGCACATACTTGCCGATCTCATATTTGCCAATCGCCGCCCGGTGCACTTCGTCCGGCCCGTCGGCCAGGCGTAAGGTGCGCTGCATGGCGTACATGTAGGCCAAGGGGAAGTCACCGCTCACGCCCGCGCCGCCATGCATCTGGATCGCCCGGTCGATCACCTTCAAGGCCACATTCGGCGCCACCACCTTGATCTGGGCGATTTCACTGCGTGCGACCTTGTTGCCCACGGTGTCCATCATGTACGCCGCCTTGAGCGTCAGCAGGCGTGCCATGTCGATTTCCATGCGCGAGTCGGCGATCTTGTCGACGTTGCCGCCCAGCCGGGCCAGAGGCCGGCCGAAGGCAGTGCGCTCGACCGAGCGTTTGCACATCAACTCCAGCGCCCGCTCGGCCATGCCGACCGAACGCATGCAGTGGTGAATACGGCCTGGGCCTAGGCGCCCCTGGGCGATCTCGAAGCCGCGGCCCTCGCCGAGGATCACGTTTTCATAAGGCACCCGCACATTCTCGAACAGCACCTCGGCATGGCCATGTGGCGCGTCGTCGTAGCCGAACACCGGCAACGGCCGCACTATCTTCACGCCCGGCGTATCGGTCGGCACCAGCACCATCGAGTGCTGCTGGTGGCGCGGCCCCTCAGGGTCGGACAGGCCCATGAAGATCATGACCTTGCAACGCGGGTCACACGCGCCGGATGTCCACCACTTGCGGCCGTTGATCACCCATTCATCGCCATCACGCACGGCGGTGGCAGCCATGTTGGTGGCGTCTGATGAGGCCACGTCCGGCTCGGTCATGGCGAACGCCGAGCGGATCTCGCCGCGCAGCAGTGGCTCCAGCCACTGGCGTTTCTGCGCCTCGCTGCCATACCGCACCAGCACTTCCATGTTGCCGGTATCCGGTGCCGAGCAGTTGAACGGCTCTGGCCCGAGCAGCGAGCGGCCCATGATTTCGGCCAGTGGGGCGTATTCCAGGTTGCTCAGCCCGGCGCCGTACTCCGACTCGGGCAAGAACAGGTTCCACAACCCCTCGGCGCGGGCCTTGGCCTTGAGCTCTTCCATGATCGCGGTGGGCTGCCAGCGATCACCCTCGGCGACCTGGCGCTCGAACACCGCTTCTGCGGGATAGACGTAGGCATCCATGAACGCAGTGACGCGCTCGCGCAGTGCCTGGACCTTGGGCGAATAGGCGAAATCCATCGGGGCTACCTTCACGGTTCGGAGTACATGGGCCAGAGCCTAGAGCAGCAAGCGCCCATCCACCTAGTCTATTTTCCGCGTGTATAAACATTCATAACCGATATATGATCGGGCAATAATTCCAACAATGAGCGGCGCACATGAACCTCAGCAAGGTCGACCTCAACCTGTTCATCGTCTTCGATGCCATCTACACCGAAGCCAACCTGACCCGCGCCGGGCAGATTGTCGGCATCACTCAGCCGGCGGTGTCCAATGCCCTGTCGCGACTGCGCGAAACCTTCAACGACCCGCTGTTCGTGCGTACCGCGCAAGGCATGGTGCCCACGCCCATGGCCCAGAACATCATTGGCCCGGTGCGCAACGCCCTGGCCCTGCTGCGCACGTCGGTGCAGGAAAGCCGTATCTTCAACCCGCAGCAGGCCAACAAGACCTTTCGCATCAGCATGACCGACCTGACCGAAGCGGTGATCCTGCCGCCGTTGTTCCAGCGGCTGCGCCGCCTGGCACCTGCAGTGCTGATTGAAAGCTTTCTGTGCAAACGGCGCGAAACCACCAAGGAACTGGCAGCCGGGCGCCTGGATTTCGCGGTCGATGCCCCGCTGAACACCGACCCGCAGGTGCGCCACGTCAAACTGATGCAAGACCGCTACGTCTGCGCCCTGCGCCAAGGCCACCCGCTGGCCGACAGCAAACTGACCCTGGACAGCTACCTGGGCATGACCCATATCCATATTTCCAGCCGCCGCAATGGCCTGGGCTATGTTGACCTGGCCTTGGGCAAGATGGGCGTACAGCGCAAGGTTGCCTTGCGCTCACAGCATTACCTGATGGCTTCGCAGGTGTTGCAGCAGACCGACATGGCCATGACCGTGCCCGAGCGTTTCGCCCGCCGTCATCAATTGCGCTACCAGCCATTGCCGGTAGACGTACCGGCGCTGGAAACGCACTTGTACTGGCACGAGAGCACTGACCAAGACCCTGCCAACCGCTGGATGCGCGAGCAGATCATCGAGTTGTGCGAACAGGTGGTGGCCGAGGAAGAACGCGCGCTGGCGCCGGCCTGAGGCGATTGCCAAAGGTCGTTTACGCCGAGTATTGAAAATTAATTTCTCCAGAAACGGGCAAAGCGAGAATTATTTTCCAAGCCTGGGCACAATCAGCCAGGCATAAGACAAAAACCATCAGCCCACGGGCGGGTACGCTTGCACCAACGATCATCGAATCCAACGTGACAGACACGGACCCGCCCCCATGCCCAGCGCCCCGCTCTACTTCGACTACGCCGCCACCACCCCCGTTGACGACCGCGTCATCGAAACGATGCTCGCCTGCCTTGGCCGCCACGCCAACTTCGGCAACCCCGCCTCCAGTGGCCATGCCTATGGTCAGGCTGCCCGCAACGCGGTGGAACAGGCACGCCTGCAGGTGGCCGAACGCGTTGGCGCCCGTGCTGATCAGCTGGTGTGGACGTCAGGCGCGACCGAATCCAACAACCTCGCACTCAAAGGCATCGCCCAAGGCATCAGCCAACCGGGCCACCTGATCACTAGCCAGCTGGAACACAAGGCCGTGCTCGACACGGTCGCTGAACTGGAGCGCCAAGGCTGGTCCATCACGCGCCTGGCTGCGGATGCGGCCGGGCTGATTCAGCCCGATGCCGTGCAGGCGGCATTGCGCGCCGATACCCGCCTGGTCTCGCTGATGGCGGTCAACAACGAATTGGGTACCGTGACCGATTTCGCCGCCATTGGTGAGCGTGTGCGTGCCCATGGGGCGCTGTTGCATGTGGACGCGGCCCAGGCAGTGGGCAAGCTGGCCATCGACCTTGCGGCAATGGCGGTGGACTTGATGTCGTTCTCGGCCCACAAAGCCTATGGCCCCAAAGGCATCGGCGCGCTCTACGTCGGCCCGCGTGCCCGCGAACTGATGCGCGCGCAGATGCACGGCGGTGGGCATGAGCAGGGGCTGCGTTCCGGCACCCTGGCAACCCACCAGATCGTCGGTATGGGTAGCGCCTTCGCCCTGGCTGGCCAGCCGGGCGACAGTGAACACCAGCGCATCGAACAACTGGCCCAGCGCCTGCGCGACGGGTTGCTGGCCTTGCCGGCGGTAAGCCTCAATGGCTGTGCCACGCAGCGCATCCCGCATACCTTGAACCTGTGTATCGATAGCCAAGGCTTCAACAGTGCCGCGTTGGCCAGTGAGTTGGCGTTGTCGACCACGTCGGCCTGCAACTCGGCGAGCAATGCACCCTCGCATGTGCTGCTGGCCCTGGGGCTGGATGAAAGCCGGGCGCGCAACAGCGTGCGCTTGAGTATCGGACGCTTCAGCACCGAGGCCGAAGTAGATAAAGCACTCGAGGTGTTCGCCAGGGTCACAGCGGCGGCTTCGCTGGCGCTCTGGTAAGGCGCAAACAGCAGGGGCCGGCGGGCGGCCCCTGGCGCTATCAGAGGAAGGTGAACACCTTCGCAGCCGGCAACCGCGACTTGTTCAGCCCCGCATTGAAATCACCCTCGCTACGGTAGCCCAGGCTCAAGATCACCACACTGGTAAAGCCCTGCTCACGCAAGCCCAGTTCGGCATCCAGTACCTTGCTGTCGAAGCCTTCGATGGGCGTGGCATCCAGGCCATGCGCCGCCGCACCGAGCAGCGCGGTGCCAAGGGCCAGGTAGGTCTGCTTTTCCATCCAGTGCTGCACGTCTTTCTGGTCGAAACGGTGCAGGTCGACGTAATGGCGACGGCTCTGGTTCTGCGCGGCGCGGGCCTGCTCGTCACGAAAACGACCATCGGCGGCTTCCTGGTCTAGCAGCGCCTGCAGATGAGCCTCGGGCATTTCGGTACGGGCGCAGAACACGATTACATGGGACGCATCGAGGATCTTCGGCGAGTTGTAGGCGAAACGGTCCTGGGTGCTCTTGGCCAACCGTGCCTTGCCTTCGGCGCTGTCAGCGACGACGAAGTGCCAAGGCTGGGAGTTGACCGAGGACGGGCTGTGGCGCAGTTGCTCGAGCAACGCGTCGATCGTGGCCTGAGGAATGCGGCGCGAGGCGTCGTAAGCCTTGGTGGTGTAGCGGCGCTTGGCCAGGGAAACGGTATCCATGCAACAACTCCTGCGGTGAAAATGGGATGTGTCGCGCATGTTATCTTTCCTGTAGAAAAGAAAAACCGGCACAATGCAGCAACACTTTCATCCCAGGAGTGAAAATGCTACGCATCGCCGACCTCGAACTGTTCGTGCGCAGCAGCGTGCTGGGCAGCTTCACAGCCGCCGCCCACGAGGCCGAACTGCTGCCGGGCCAGGTGGCCGCCGCCATCAAGCGCCTGGAGCGTGAGCTGGACGTGCGCCTGTTCGCGCGCACTACCCGCAGCCTGCGCCTGACCGCCGAGGGCGAGCTGTACCTGCCAACGGCGCAGAACGTGCTGGAAAGCCTGCGCCAAGGCCGCGAGGACCTGCACGGCAACGCCAGTACCTTGCGCGGGACCCTGCAGGTTTCGGCACCTTCGGACATGGGCCGCAACATGCTGCTGCCTTGGCTGAGCGCGTTCCGTCGCGAGCACCCGGCGCTGCACCTGCGCTTCTTTCTGTCCGACCAGATGGCCGACCTCAATCGCGACCCGGTGGACATCGCCATCCGCTATGGCCTCAACCAGGACGCCAACTACATCGCCCTGCCCCTGGCCAACTGGAACCGTCGGGTGCTGGTTGCCTCCCCGGACTACCTGGCGCGCCACGGCCGCCCGCAGACACCGGAGGCACTGCAGCAACATGCCTGCCTGTTGTACCTGCAACAGAACCGCGTCTATGACAAATGGCGGGTGGGCAACCGCACCGTGCAGGTACGGGGGCCGCTGGTCAGCGACGACGCCGACGTGATTCGCCGACTGGCCCTGCTAGGTGAAGGTATCGTCTATAAATCGTGGCTGGATGTGAGCGCCGACATCGAGGCGGGCGAGCTGGAGATCCTCTTGCCCGAGTACCTGGGCGAGCCGACGCCGGTCACCTTGGTCTGCCCACACCGCAAGCAACTGACCCCGGCAGTGACGCAGTTGCACCTGTGGCTGCGCGAGCGCTTCGAAGCCCTGCGGCCCCGGCTGCTGAACAAGGGCTGCACAATCGTTCCAGACTGATACGGGTACGTGCGTTAAGGTAGCCATTTCCCCCACGGGCTGCCCCCATGAGCAACTGGATCGTCCTCAAGCAAGACGCCGACACCGGCATCGAGTCGGTCCGCGCGCATTTCACCGGGCATGCCTACGACCCCCACTGGCATGACAGTTTTCTGGTCGGTATCACCGAGCAAGGCGTGCAGCAGTTCAACTGCCGGCGGGTGCGCCATCGCAGCACGCCGGGGCAGGTGTTTCTGCTGGAGCCCGGCGACCTCCACGACGGCCTCGCGCCGACCGCCGAAGGCTTTACCTACTCGACGTTGTACTTGGAGCCTGCATGGCTCGAAGACCAGCTACGAACGCTGTTCGAGCATGCACCCAGTGCCAGCCTGCCCAGCTTTGCCGATACCCTGTGCCACGACGCGCGCCTGGCACGGGCCACCGCGCTGGCCTTTCACACCGTGCACAACCAGGATTTTCGCATCGTTCGCCAGACGGCCATGGACGACCTGCTTGCCTGCCTGACCCGCCACCTGCACTGGCGCAAACGCCTCAACCCAGACCCTCGCCTGCCGCTGACCGCTCAGCGCGCACGTGACTACCTGCATGCTCACCTGGACCGTGACATCGGCCTGCAAGACCTGGCCCAGGCCTGTGGCTTCGACCGTTTTCGCCTGACCCGCGCCTTCAAGGCCGCGTTCGGCCTGGCACCGCACGCCTACCTGATACAGTTGCGCCTGGCCCGCGCCCGGCGCCTGCTCGCCCAAGGCCAGACGCCCGCTGAAGTGGCCATGGCGCTGGGCTTTGCCGACCAGAGCCACCTGGGTCGCTGGTTCCGCCGGGCCTATCGGTTGACCCCGGCCGACTACCGCAGGCGCTGCTCAAACCTTCCAGACTGACGGCGGCCTGACGGCGAACATGGTGCTTCGACCCCTCGGAGCTTTGTGTCATGTCGCAGTCGTTGTTGCCCTTCATCCTCTTCGCCCTGGTTGCCAGTATCAGCCCGGGGCCGACCAACTTGTTGATTCTGGCGCACGGTGCACGGCAGGGCCTGCGCGCAAGCGTGGCCCCCATCCTGGCCGGCTGTGGCGCAGCGGCGGCGGTGGTGCTGCTGGTCGGGCTGGGGCTGGGCGAGCTGTTACTGCGTCACCCCCTGGCCCAGCAACTGATGAGCTGGGCGGGCGTGCTGTGGTTGAGCTGGCTGGCCTGGCGCATGCTGCGCAGCGCCGGGCAGCCCTTGGACCTCAGCGCACACAAACCTTTCGATGCGTTCAGCGCAGCTGCGCTGCAAGTGGTCAACCCGAAAGTGTGGATGATGGCAGTGGCGGTGATCGGGGTGTTTGCCGCGCCGGCGCTGCCGGTGTGGCAGTTGGCGCTGGTGTTTCTGCTGATTGCCCTGCCGTGCATGACGGCCTGGGCGCTGCTGGGGGTGGGCAGTGCGCGCTGGTTGCAGGCACCCGAGCGGTTGCGGTGGTTCAACCGAGGGTTGGCGGGGATGTTGCTGGTGTCGGCCTGGGCGACGCTGCTTGGTTGAATTTGATGGTGGCTGCACCGGCCGCTTCTCGGGCAAACCCACGAAGCGGCCGGCACGGTCAATCAGGTGCCCAAGGCTTCGCGAAAGCGCCGAGTGCTGGCGAAGGCCAGGGCCAACCCCACCACCGCCACACAGCCTCCGACCAGGCCAATATAGGCCACATCCATCTGGCTGCTGACGATACTGCCCAGCAGTGCCCCACCGCCAATCCCGATGTTGTAGATACCCGAGAACAAGGCCATGGCCACGTCGGTGGCATCGGACGCCAGCTTCAAGGTCTTGGACTGCAACGACAGGCTGAAACTCAGGATCGCCACACCCCAGAACATGCTCAACGCACAAAACACGTAGAAGTTGCCCGACAGCGGCAACAGCAACAACAGGCAGGCCGCCAGCAGGCCGATCGAACCCACCAGAAAGCCTTGGGGGAAACGCTCACTGTAGCGGCTGAACAGCACCGAACCGAACACCCCGGCGCCACCGAACAACAGCAGCAACAACGTAGTGCGCTCGCCACTGATCTGCGCCACGTTCAGGGCGAAGGGTTCGATGTAGCTGTAGGCAGTGAACTGTGCGGTGATCACCAGCGTCACCAGCAGGTAGGTGACGACCAGGGCCGGGCGCTTGAACAGAATCGGCAGGCTGCGTAGCGAACCGGAGTTCTGGCTTGGCAGCAGCGGCAACGACTTCATCAGGCAAAGCATGGTGGCCAATGCCACCCCGGCAATGCTGAGGAACGTTACCCGCCAGCCCAAGGCTTCCCCTACCACGCGGCCCAGTGGAATACCCAACACCATCGCCAGGGTGGTGCCGGTGGCCAGCAGGCCGAGTGCCTTGGCCTGCTGGCCAGGCGGCGCCACGCGCACCGCCAGCGACGCAGTGATGGCCCAGAACACGGCATGGGCCAGGGCGATGCCGATGCGGCTTACCAGCAGCATGGCAAAGCTCTGCGACAGCCACGACAACAGGTGGCTGACGATGAACACCAGAAACACGAACAACAGCAGGCGCCGTCGCTCGATGTTGCGGGTCAGCAGCATCATCGGCAGCGACGCCAGGGCGACCACCCAGGCATAGATGGTCAGCATCAGGCCGACCTGGGCGGTGCTCATGTCGAAGCTGCGGCCAATGTCGCTGAGCAGCGCCACCGGGACGAATTCGGTGGTGTTGAAGATGAAGGCCGCCAAGGCCAGGGCAATGACGCTCAGCCAGCTGCCGCCACCGGTGGTCGGCGGCAGGTTGGTGGGTATGGGTCCGTTCATGGGTGGAATTCTATGCTCCGCAGGCATGGCGAAAAGACGCGCGTCAGGGGCCAAGTATCGGCCGCGCTGAGGCACGGGTTTGTTATTGGAAGGAATGCCGGCATGGTACGCGTCAATACCAGGCCTCACAACCCGCGCACATTGCGCGTAACATGCGCGCTTTGTGTGAACTGCAAGCGGAACAAGGAGCCCGATCCGCCCATGGACAAGCAACAACCCCAGCAGCAGTGGCAGCAGGCGGTCACCGCCTACGCCCAGGCCATCAACCGCTACGTCGCGCAAGGCTGCGAGCAGGGCTGGGATGACCTCGAAGAACCCCAGCACGCTGCCACCGAGCACTTGCTCGACGCCTGGCAGGCCGCCCTGCAAGCGATCAACCAGCCGGGGGTAGACGAACAGCAACGCCAGGCCTTCCGCACGGCCTGGCCGCCTGCACACCTGCCGCTGGTGCCATTGCTCGACACGCATGGGCAAGGTATCAGCAATGTCTTGCTGCTGGACGACGGCAGCCTGCTCGCACGCATTGGCATGCCCTATGAGAAGGGCCAGGTAGTACGCATCGATCAGCAGGGCGTGACGCCGGTCATCGGTATCGAGCATTTCGGCCGTTGCCCGCAACGCCGCTACTTTGCCCTGGCCAACGCCGAGGGCGTGCGCGTGACCGATGGCTGGGGCGGCCCGCAGGTCGCCCGGCTCCCTTGGCCTAGCGGGTTGGAGGGGCTGCCAGCCGGTTACCCCTTCGACCCCTTCGACCTGCCACCGACCCCCACCACGCTGGTGCCCTTCGCGCAAGGCCAACGGGTACTGCTGGTGAGCGCCGAGGGCATCTTCCTGCTGGCGGCCGAAGGCGCCACCCGGTTGCTGCCGCGCCAATCGCAAATACTCGAAGAGCTAGCCGAAGGCACCGACCCGGACGATATCGCCTTGGGCCTGGCCATGGAGCATGGTGCGGTGTCGCCGGATGGGCGCCTGATCGTGGTCGGCGAGCAGAGCAGCCGCCATCTGGTGTTGGACGATCAGTTGGCGCTGGTGGCGCAGGTAGGCCCAGGTGGTGAGTACCCACATTTCGCCCTGTTCAACCGCCGCGGCGACCAGTTGATCGTCAATGCCTGCCACTTCTACAACGGCGGCACGCTCGGCGTACGCGTGGCCGACCTGCCGGGGCTGGATACCGACTACTACAGTGAAGACCCACGCACACCGCTGCTGCAGGATGGGGCGCGGGTTTACGCTGGGGTCGCAGGCGATGGCGAGTATATCGTCGGTGACGCCTACGGCTACTTGCGGGCCTTTGGCGAGGATGGCGCGGAACACTGGCAGCACTACCTGGGTTCGACCATCAGTGCCATGGACATCAGCGCTGACGGGCGCACGCTGGTTGCGGCGAGCCATGCCGGCTTCATTTCGGTGATTGCCCTGGGCAGCGGGCGGCCTGAATGGCAGATCGGCACCGGGGAGCATGGCGAAGTACGGCGGTGGTTGTTCTGGAAGGGGTGGGACAAGGCGCTGGTCTGGTAAATCTGCACTGGCCCTTTCGCGTGCAACGCCGCGAAAGGGCCAGTGCAGGCCAACCCGTGGATCAGCCCTGAAGCGTGGCCATGTCGATCACGAAGCGATACTTCACATCGCCGGCAATCATCCGCTCGTAAGCCTGGTTGATATTGCGGATATCGAGCATTTCGATGTCGCAACGGATGTCGTGCTCGGCACAGAAATCCAGCACTTCCTGGGTCTCGGCGATACCGCCGATCAACGACCCAGCCAGTACCCGGCGCTTGAGCACCAGGTTGGCCGCGTGCACCGCCGGGTCGATCGGTTCGATCAGACCGACCAGGATGTGCACGCCATCGAACTTGAGGGTTTCCAGGTACGGGTTGAGGTCGTGCTGCACCGGGATGGTGTCGAGCAGGAAGTCAAAATGGCCGGCCGCAGCACGCATCTGCTCGTCATCGGTGGACACGATCACATGGTCGGCACCCTGGCGGCGGGCTTCTTCGGCCTTGGCCTGGGAGCGGGTGAACAAGGTCACTTCCGCGCCCAGGGCCTTGGCCAGCTTGATGCCCATGTGGCCGAGGCCGCCCATGCCCAGGATGCCGACCTTGTGGCCCGGCCCTACACCGTGGTGCTTGAGCGGCGAATAAGTGGTGATGCCGGCGCACAGGATAGGCGCGGCGCTGGGCAGGTCCATGCCGGCGGGGATACGCACCACAAAGTGCTCGCTGACCACGATGCTGCTGGAGTAGCCGCCCATGGTGTTGCTGCCATCGACCCGGTCCGGGGTGGCATAGGTCATGGTCGGGCCTTCCAGGCAGTATTGCTCCAGGTCCTTGGCGCATGCCTCGCAGTGGCGGCACGAGTCGACCATGCAGCCGACGCCTACCAGGTCGCCGACCTTGTGTGCAGACACCTTGTCGCCCACGGCGGTGACGCGGCCGATGATCTCGTGGCCCGGCATCAGCGGGTACACGGCGATGCCCCACTCGTTGCGTGCCTGGTGGATGTCGGAGTGGCACACGCCGCAATACAGGATGTCGATAGCGACGTCGTCCGGGCGCGGGCTGCGGCGTTCGAAGGTCATGGGGGCCAGTGGGCTGGTCGAAGTTTGGGCGGCATAACCGATGGCGGTGTACATGCGGGACCTCGCAAAAAAGTGAAACGATTCAGGCGGCGCATTCTGCGCGTCATGCCCCGCCTCGCCCACCGCAGATTCTCCGGCATCCATGCCCGATTCTCCGGAGTTGCCTGCCAGCATCTGACGCTAGACCGTCAATCTGCGATGATGCAACTGTCTGATTCTCTGCCCAGGTTAACCATGCAGCTCACTCGTCACGTCGACGCCAATGCCCCCCTTTGCGCGCTGATCCGCCGCCTCGCCACGCGTCCGGGCTTCGTCCCCACCCACCTGCCCCAGGTTCAGGTGCTGAGCTGGGACCACTATGTGGCCAGCAGCCCGCAGATCTACGAGCCGAGCCTGATGATCCTGGCCCAGGGCAGCAAACTCGCGCGCCTGGGGCCACGCACCCTGGAGTACGGCGCCGGCCACTACCTGGTCCAGGCGCTGTCGGTGCCGTTCATGTGTGAAACCTTTGCCACCGGTGATGCGCCTCTGCTGGGCGTGGCGGTGGACATTGACCGTGGCGTGCTCGGTGAACTGGTGCAAAGCATGGACCTGGCCCCGGATGCCGCCGTACAGGCGCAGACCCCGCAGTCGATGACGTCGGCGGCCCTGGATGCGCCCATGCGCGACAGTGTCGAGCGGCTGCTGCAGTGCCTGCAGGACCCGCTGGATGCCAAGGTGCTCGGCCCGGCACGGGTGCGCGAAGTGCTGTATACCGCGCTGCGCGGCCCGCAGGCCGGGGTGCTGCGGGCACTGGTCGAGCAGCAGGGGCATTTCGCCCGCATCGGCGCCGCCCTCGCCCACCTGCGCGAACACTACACCGAGCCACTGAGTGTCGAGGCACTGGCTGCGCGTGCCAACATGAGCGTGTCGACCTTCCACGAACACTTCAAGCGCTGCACCGACATGGCGCCGATGCAGTACCTCAAGCGCCTGCGGCTGCTCAAGGCGCAGCAGATCCTGATTGGTGAGGGCCTTGGCGTGGCGCAGGCGGCGCACCGGGTGGGGTACCAGAGCACCTCGCAGTTCAGCCGCGAGTACAAGCGCCAGTTTGACCGCAGCCCTGGGGATGAGACGGCTTATCAGAGCTTGCCGGTTTAGTTGCGGGGGGAATGTGTGGGGTGTTCAGGTGCCTGGCTGGGGATGTGTGGGGGAGCGGATATCGAGCGCCGCCCGCGCGGCGCTTCGCGGGGCAAGCCCGCTCCCACTGTCTACCTTCGGCCAATTATGCCTGTGGCATCTTCACTGTCCGCCTTGTGTGCCCGACTCGATATTGAGGCGGGTGCTGTTTGCTTCACCTCAACCTCATGCCATGCACCAAGGCTGGCAGTGGAAATGTAACTGACAGCACTGGCCGGAGGTAGACAGTGGGAGCGGGCTTGCCCCGCGAAGCGCCGCGCGGGCGGCGCTCGATATCCGCCCCACCGCCAAACCCAGCCGTACACCCCGAAGACCCACGCCCCCATTGCTACCCACCAGACTCCCCAGTTACCATTGAGAACGATTCACACTCACAACTGGATGCCAGGCGTTGGACAGCACCTCGACCCGCAAGCTGGGCTTCTTCTTCAGCGACCATCACCGCTGGCTGCTCCAACACATCTTCAAACGCCTGCGCAATCGCGCCGACGCCGAAGACACTGCGGCCGAAGCGTTCTGCCAGATGCTCGGCGCGCGTGTCGACCCGGACAGCATCCAGCAGCCGCGCGCCTACCTCTCGACCATCGCCCGGCGGCTGATCTTCGACCGGCATCGCCGCCGCCAACTCGAAGAGGCCTACCTCGAACGCTTGGCACTGCTGCCCGAGCCAGTCGCCCCTTCGGCCGAAGAGCAACTGCTGCTGATCGAGGCACTGGTGGCCATCGATAAGGTGCTGGACGGTTTGCCCGCCGTGGTCAAGGCCACCTTCCTGTTCAGCCAGCTCGACGGCATGAGCTATGTCGACATCGCCGCCCGGCTGCAGATCAGTGAACGCACCGTCAGCCGCTACATGAAGCAGGCCCTGCGCCAGTGCTACCTGTGCGAGGTGCAAGCATGAGCGCAGCCGGCCTGGACCCGATAAGCGAGCAGGCCATCGACTGGATGGTCGCGCTGAAAGCCGGCACGCCAGACGAGGCATTGCTGCAACGCCTGGCCCACTGGTTGCGCCAGGACCCCGCGCACCAACGGGCCTGGGACCGCTTGCAACAGCGCGTCGGCAGCCCGTTTGCTGCGTTGCGCGCGCTGGACCGGCGCGCCCCCGGGCATGCCGCCGATGCGCGCCAGGTCTTGCTCGCCCCCACCCACTCCCGGCGCGAAGTGCTGGGGGCCCTGGCTGGCCTGAGCGTCGCTGCTGCCGCAGCCTGGGGCGGCTGGCGCAGCGACGGGGCGCAAAACTGGTTGGCCGACCTGCACACCGCCAGTGGCGAACGGCGCAGCTTCACCTTGGCCGATGGCAGCCGCCTGAGCCTCAACAGTGGCAGTGCCGTCGACCTGGACTTCGATGCCAACCAACGGCTGCTGATACTGCGCCGCGGAGACCTGTTGATCCAGGTCGCGGCAGACCCGCGACGGCCGCTGCGGGTGCGCACGGCGCAAGGGCAGGTGCAGGCGCTGGGCACCCGTTTCCTGGTGAGCCAGGAAGCCAACGCCACCCGCGTTGTGGTGTTCGAGCACAGCGTGCGCGCCAGCCTGCCCGATGGCCGCTGGCAAGACCTGCAACAGGGGCAGGCAGCACTGCTGCGCAGCGATGGCATCCAGCGTCTGGATGGCGAGCAACAACAACGTGCAGCCTGGCTGCAGGGCCGCCTGGAAGTGCTCGACGAACCGCTGCATGCCGTGGTCGATGCGCTGCGGCCGTACCAACGGGGCTATATCCGGGTAGCGCCAGCGGTACGAGACATACGCGTGCAAGGTGTATTCCCGCTGGACCAGCCACAGCAGGCGCTGGCGGCCCTGGCCGAGGCCCTGCCGATCAGCGTCGAGCGCTATGGCCCGTGGCTGATGTTGATCGCCCCCAAGCGCAATAAATGAAAATATTTGTGAAAATCATTCGCAGACGTGTCCGGTTTTCGTTTCTCGTCCCACCTATCTCCTGACAAGCCACTTCATTCGGGAGAATTCTGTGCTCAACCTCTGGCCCCGCGCCCTGCCCTTCGTCGTCGCCCTGACCAGCCTCAACGCCCATGCCCAGGTGCAGACCCTGGCGTTCGACCTGCCGCCCGCCAGCCTGGCTACCACCCTTAACCGGATCGCGAGCCAGAGCGGCTACATCATCGCCCTCGAACCGCAACGGGTGCGTGGCAAGCAAGCGCCCGCGGTGGTCGGCCAGATGAGCGCCGAGCAAGCCATGCAAGCCGCCCTTGCCGGTAGCGGCCTGCAATTGCGGCTCACCAGCAGCGGGCACTTCAGCGTCGCCCCGGCCACCCCTGAGACCGACGTGCTGGAGCTTGGCAGTACCAGCATCACCGACAACTACCTGGATGCCACCAGCGAAGGCAGTGGCTCGTACGCAGCCCGTGCGGTGACCCTTGGCAAAGGCACCCACAGCCTCAAGGAAATTCCCCAGTCGGTGACGGTGATCACCCGTAAACAGCTGGACGACCAAGGCATCACCGACCTGCAGGATGCACTCAACCACACCACCGGGATCGTCGGCGCACAGGGCATCGGCCCTGGCGTGGTGGTGACTTCGCGCGGCTTCCAGATCGACGACTGGCAGTACGACGGCGTGCCGATTCCACGCAACACCTACTCGCTGGGCAACTGGGCAACCCAGGACTTGGTGTTCTTCGACCGCGTGGAGGTGCTGCGCGGCGCCTCGGGCCTGTTGCAAGGTACCGGCAGCCCCGGCGGCGCGATCAACCTCGTGCGCAAGCGTGGCCAGGCCACCCCGACGGTCACTGTCACCGGCAAGGCCGGCTCCTGGGACCACTATGGCCTGCAACTGGACGCAGGCGGCCCATTGACCGCCGATGGGCGTGTGCGCGGTCGGTTTGTCGCCGACGAGGACCAGAGCGACAGTTTCATCGACTACCAGTGGAGCAAATCGCACTCGCTGTATGGCGCACTGGACATCGACCTGAACGACGCCACCACCGTGGGTGCCGGCATCAGCTACAACCGCCAGCAGTCGCGGCCGATGCTGCGTGGCATCCCTCGCTATGCCACCGGTGAACCGGTTGACCTGCCACGCTCGACCTTCACCGGCGCCCGCTGGAACCGGGCGCAGACTGACGTCACCACCTACTACCTGGACCTTGAGCACCGCTTCGACGACGATTGGACCTTCAAGGCTGCAGCCCTGCGTATGGGCGAAACCAACACGTCCACCCATCAACGGACGCAAACGGTGCTGGAAGGCCTGGAGCCTGACGGCAGTGGCCTCGAATATGCCGACTGGATCACAGACTTCCACTCAACCAAACTGGGCCTGGACATGAACCTGGTGGGGCACTTCGACACCGGCCCCCTGGCCCACGAGGTGACCCTCGGTGGCAACTACTCCAAGCTGACCACCGATGATGGTTACTGGCGCACCTTTGGTGGCAATGACAACATTTTCGACATCGACCATGATCGCCCCGAGCCCAGCCGCGACAGCTTGCTTGCAACCCCCTTCGGGCGTTCCGAACGCAGCGCCTATGATATCCGCCAAAAAGGCTTGTACGGTGCCTGGCGGGTCAAGCCGACTGACCGTTTGACGCTGATTCTGGGGTCGCGTGTCAGTTGGTTCGACTACAGCTATGCCACTACCACTTACCGCGGCCTCAACCCAGGCCAGGTCAACCCCACCAGCCACATGACCGAAACAGGGGAAGTGACACCGTATGCAGGATTTGTCTACGACCTGACCCGCGAATGGGCCTGGTACGCCAGCTACACCGATGTCTTCGTCCCGCAGACCGAGCGCGCCCTCGGCAATGCCCCTCTCAAGCCGGTGATCGGCAGCAACTACGAAACGGGCCTGAAGGGCGAGTTGCTGGACGGCCGGGTCAACGCCTCGCTGGCGCTGTTCCGCTACGACCAGGAAAACCGCGCGGTTACCGACGTGGCCTCGGGCTTTGCCTGTGATGGCGGGTACTGCTCCACCGCGGCGGGCAAGGTGCGCAGCCAGGGCATCGAGGCCGAGATCAGCGGCGAGGTGCTCAGCGGCCTGCAACTGTTCGCAGGTTATACCTACAACACCACCAAGTTCCTCGACGACCCAGATAACGAAGGCCGCGTATTCAGCCAGTGGACCCCCAAGCACATGCTGCGCGCCTGGGCCGACTACACCCTGCCGCTGGACAGCCAGCGCTGGAGCACCGGCCTGGGCTTCACCAGCCAAAGCCACACCCTGGGCTACGAGCGCACCTACACCGTGCCCGGCTACACCGTATGGAGCGCGCGCCTGGCCTACCAGCTGACGCCGGAAGTGAATTTGGCAGTGAACGCCAACAACCTGTTCGACAAGAAGTACTGGGTCGCCGGCTTCAACCAGCTCAATGGCAGCAACAACTACGGCGAACCGCGCAACTTCATGCTGACGGTCAAGTACACCCCTGAGTTTTAAGCAGCAGAACGTTCCGAGCAGGCGTCAGTCGGCCATCGGCCATTGCGCAAGCGGCCAGTAAACGCCCTTGCGCGACTCGTACAGGGTGAAATGCCGCGCGGCCAGGAAGAACTCCGGGGCGCTGGCGGCCTCTGGCGGCTGGCCGCGATAGTCCCTGGACAAGGTCAGGTGCGGGCGGTACTCGCGGCTCGCCGCCTCCAGGCCCAAGGGCAGCAGCGCCTGCTGCAAGCCATAGACCAGCTGCAACAAGGCCGGCGGCGTTTGTTGCGGCTCAAGCACCAGGGCGCCGGCGCGCGGCCACACCTGCAAGCGGTCAAGCAACAGGCGCGGCGGCGCAGCCGGGCGCTTGAGCACGTCGACCGCAGCGCAGATCGCCGGCACCAGGGCAGTGTCCACATCCCCCAAAAACAGCAGCGTCACATGGAAGTTGTCGGCCGGTACCGGCTTGCCGCTGCGCAGGTTCAAGCCGCGCCGCCACTGGGCCAGGGCACGGCGCTGGGCATCGCTGACCGGCAAGGCGAAAAACAGCCGTTTGAAGGGGGCGCCACTGGCGCGAGCGTCCTGAACCATGTGATCTCCTTGGCGTGAATCGTTTGCGCAAGCGCTAGGCCATTACACCTAAGTCGCGCGGTAGTCACGTAACAATAAGTACAAACTGCCCCCATGATTGTTTATGCTGGCGAGCTTATGCCATGGCGCATGGCCATTTTTCGACAAGTAAACGTCCATGAAAATTGCACTCGTACTCCTTTTCGTTCTCTCGATCGCCTATGTTCACCTGCGCGGTCGGGTTCGTCACAAGCTGACTCGCCAACTGGGCGACCACTCCAGCTTCCTGGCGCCGGTCAACAGCTTCCTTTACCTGTTTTCCAAGCACCCGGCCAAACCTTACCTGCCGGTCGAGGCCTTCCCTGAACTGCAACCGCTGCAGGATCACTGGCAGGAAATCCGTGCCGAGGCTCAGCAGTTGCTGCACGTGGGCGAAATCAAGAAGTCCGAGAATTATGACGACGTGGGCTTCAACTCGTTCTTCAAGACCGGCTGGAAGCGCTTCTATCTGAAGTGGTACGGCGAAAGCCACCCGTCTGCTATGGCCCTGTGCCCGCGTACCACCGAGTTGCTGCAAGGTATCGGCACGGTCAAGGCGGCGATGTTCGCCACCCTGCCACCGGGCGCCAAGCTGGTGCGCCACCGCGACCCGTATGCCGGGTCCTACCGCTACCATCTGGGCCTGGACACGCCGAACGACGACGGCTGCTACATCGATGTGGACGGCGAGAAGTATTCGTGGCGCGACGGTGAGGGGGTGATCTTTGATGAAACCTACATCCACTACGCCGCCAACACCACCGAGCACAACCGCATCATTCTGTTCTGCGATGTCGAGCGCCCGCTCAAGTACCGCTGGGCAACCGCATTCAACCGTTGGTTCAGCCGCAACGTCATGGCTGCCGCTGCCGCGCCCAACGATGCCAACGACAAGACCGGCGGCATCAACCGGCTGTTCACCCGCATCTACAAGATCCGAGAGCGCGGCAAGGCGCTGAAAAAGCGCAACCGCATGCGCTACTACCTGGAGAAGTGGGCGGTGGTGGCAGCGCTGGTACTGGTGTTTATCTACATCTGACGCTTCGGCGTGGGTGCTGTCGTTGTAGGAGCGGCCTTGCGTCGCGAACGGGCTGCGTAGCGGCCCCTGGGTACTTGCAGTGACGTTGAAATACAGGGGCCGCTACGCAGCCCGTTCGCGACGCAAGGCCGCTCCTACACAGACAGCACACAGGCATCCCTAACATCGACTAGCCTGAAAGCTCCACTCGCAACCCTTCCCAAGGTGAAGACGATGAGCATGATGGACTGGGACGCCTACCGTAAGCAGTTGATGGCCGGCATCGGCGACCTCAAGCAGTTGTCCCCCGACACCGTGGCCGGCTACATGACCGCCAGCGGTGCGGGCGCCAAGACCAACCACCTGGACGCCAAGACCCGTGAGCTGATCTCCCTGGCAGTGGCCGTGACCACCCGCTGCGACGGCTGTATCGCCGTGCACTCGCAGCAAGCGGTGAAACACGGCGCCAGCCGCGAAGAGATCGCCGAGGCCCTCGGTGTGGCCGTGGCGATGAATGCCGGGGCCGCACTGGTCTACTCGGCACGCGCCATGGATGCAGTCGGCAAGGCCACCGGCTGAGCCCACGCGGCGCATCGCCCTTGCGCGATGGCGCCGCGCCACCCAGACTTGGCGGCCAGCCATTGCAGGATCCACCATGAGCCACATCCGCCCCATGACGCTTGAGGACTTCGAGCGCTTCTGGCCCACCTTCCAGGCCATTGTCCAGGCCCGCGAAACCTACGCCTTCGACCCCGCCTTGAGCTTCGAACAGGCCCGGCACTTGTGGCTGGAGCTACCCCTGCATACGTGGGTGCTGGAGGACGCCGGTGAGCTGCTGGGCTCGTACTACCTCAAAGCCAATGCCACCGGCCCCGGTGCCCATGTGGGCAACTGTGGCTACATGGTGTGCGAGGCCGCACGCGGCCGTGGCGTGGCCCGTGCTATGTGCGAGCATTCGCAGAAGCTGGCGCGTCAGGAAGGGTTTCTTGCGTTGCAGTTCAATTCGGTCGTGGCCAGCAACGAAGTGGCCGTGGCGCTGTGGCACAAGCTTGGCTTCGACACCGTCGGCCGCCTGCCCAAGGCATTCCGCCACGCCCGCCTGGGCCTGGTGGATTGCCTGGTGATGTACAAGTGGCTGGCGGATGAGCCCGTGGTGGAAAAACCCGCCTTGCTGATCGGGCGCAAGAATATCGAGGCCCGGGTGTCGCGGCGGCGCGGGCGTTAATCGTCAACCCCGGGATAGGAGCACGCTTGCGCGGCTCCTACACGTACCACGGCGTTGGCCAATCGCAGCTTAGAACGCCAAGCCGACCTTGAAACCAAACTCGTCACGCTTGAGCTTGGTGTTGTCCGCCACGGGCGAGTCGCCATCGAGCTTGTATTCAGTGCGGGTGTAGTAGACCCCGGCCTGCACCGGCATGCCGCCCTGCTGGTTCATCAGCAGCGTTACCTCGGCATAAGGGTTGGTGCGGTCCTTGAGGTCCACGCTGTCGCTGCCAAAATCATCCACCTTCAGGCGTGCTCGGCCATCGAGGGTATGCCGTGCGCCCACTTCCACACGCAGGGTCGAGGCTTCGAACTGGTGGTTGTAGCCCAGCGCTGCCTTGGCGAAGGGCGATTTGACGGTGAGTTTGGTGTCCAGGTCGTTGATTTCGGGCTCGAAGCGCGACCAGCTGTAACCACCGCCCACGGTCACGTCGACGAAGTTGCGGGCATCCAGCGCCGCACGCCAGCCGAGGTCAAGGTCGGCCTGGGCCTCCTTGAGTTTGTTGTCGTTCTTCTTGCCGTACTTGGCCTCGGCACCGATCTGGTAGATGAAGCCGGATTCGGCGGTCATCTTGTTGCCGAAGGTAGCGAACACACCGCCCTGGCCCAGGTGTTCCTTGTCAGTTTCGCTGCCCCCTTCGAACTTGAATTTGTCGTAGGCACCCAGCAGGCCGAAGGTGAACAGAGGGTCGGTGCTGGGCGCGGCGGTGGCCGCCAGGGGCGATGCAATAAGGGCAAGCAGGCAGGTGTGACGCAGCAGATGACGAGCGGACATGCGTGGAGTCTCCATGACTTGTGAATAAATGATGAACGATCGGTTCGAGACACACGCTGTCGAGAAAGTTCGAAAAGAAATCAGTTAGAACGCGCAATGCGATGTTTTTAAAAGGTATTTCTGGGGCGCCAGAAATTGACGCGCAAGGTAGTTGGTGGGGTGCATGCCTGAATTCAACCTAAACCGTCATTGCCGGAAACCCGAATAAAGATATAAGATAACATTTCATAACAACACTCCATTCCTACCAGCGACCCCTCATGACCAGCGCCAGCGCAACCCCCACTCTCCTCACCCAGCGCCTGCAGAGCATCGATGCCCTGCGCGGCCTGGTGATCCTGTTCATGCTCCTGGACCACGTCCGCGAGACCTTTTTCCTCCATCGCCAGGTCAGCGACCCGATGGCCATCGACGCCACCGACCCATCGCTGTTCTTCAGCCGCACCCTGGCCCACCTGTGTGCGCCGGTGTTCGTCCTGCTGACTGGCTTGTCGGCCTGGTTGTATGGCGAGAAGTATCAGGGCCGCAGCGACGTCTGCGCCTTCCTGTTCAAGCGCGGGCTGTTTCTGGTGGTGCTGGAGTTCACCTTGGTCAACTTCGCCTGGACCTTCCAGCTGCCCCCCAGCGTGGTCTACCTGCAGGTGATCTGGGCTATCGGCGTGAGCATGATCGCGCTGTCGCTGCTGGTGTGGTTGCCACGTGCGGCGCTGATCGCCCTGGGTGCAATCATCGTCGGTGGCCACAACCTGCTCGACCCCCTGCACTTCGGCACAGAATCGGCCATGCACGTGCCGTGGGCGATCCTGCATGACCGCGGTTGGCTGGCGTTTTCCGACACCCTGCGCCTGCGCACCTCGTACCCCGTGTTGCCCTGGATCGGCGTAATCGCCCTGGGTTACGGCCTCGGCCCCTGGTTCGCCCGCAACAGCGATGCAGGTCAACGCCAACACCGGCTGTTGCTGGCCGGGGCGATCGCGCTGCTCGGCTTTATCGTGCTGCGCATGCTCAACGGCTATGGCGAAGCCCCCTGGAGCGGGTACCCGACGTTGACGCAGACACTGATGAGCTTCTTCAACATCACCAAGTACCCGCCCAGCTTGCTGTTCCTCGCCCTCACCCTGGGCTGCGGCCTGCTGCTGTTGCGCGGCTTCGAGCGCGTCGGCCAGACGCGCTGGATCAGCGCCCTTGCGGTGTACGGCGCAGCACCGATGTTTTTCTACCTGCTGCACCTGTATGTGCTGAAGCTGTTGTACCTGGCCTGCGTCGCCCTGTTCGGTCACAACCAGGGTGATTATTTCGGCTTCGACGGCATCACCGCGGTGTGGCTGAGTGCCGCGTTGCTGGCCGTGTCGCTGTACCTGCCGGTACGCGGGTTCGCCCGTATGAAGGCGCGGCGGCGTGACATCACCTGGCTGAAGTACTTCTGAAAAGCGTTTTCACCCGGTTGCCTGATGGTCTACCATGCGGGCCGCCGGTTTCCACCACGGAATCAATAGGGAATCCCAGGCCCGTCACCGGGCCAAACGGAACTGCCCCCGCAACTGTAGGTGCCGAGCCTGCTCCATCAATGCCACTGGATCAATCCGGGAAGGCTGGAGCCGGGCCATGACGCACCAGTCAGGAGACCTGCCGGCGAAAATCCACCAACCGGCGGGGTGTCCGGGATGGCCATCTCCACCCGTTTGCGGGTGCTGCCCCCTGCCCTGCGCAAGGGGCATTGGCGATGCCTGTCCGTGCGTTCATGCCGTGAACCATTCGATAGGAGATCGCCCCACCATGCTGCCCCGTATTGCCGCCCTGATCGCTGGCCTCGGCCTCACTGGCCTGGCCCAGGCTGCCACCCACTACCCGCTCACGGTCGACAACTGCGGCATGCCACAGACCTTCGCCCACGCCCCCGAGCGTGCGGTCACCATCGGCCAGGCCGGCACCGAAATCCTCTATGCACTGGGCCTGGGCCACACGCTGGCCGGCACGTCGCTGTGGTTCAACAACGTGCTGCCCGAGTTCAAGGCCATGAACGACAAGGTCGAGCGCCTGGCCGACAACGACCCGAGCTTCGAGGCTGTGGTGGGCAAGCGTCCGCAGCTGGTGGCGGTGCAATTCGAGTGGATGGTCGGCGCTCAAGGCGTGGTGGGTACCCGCGAACAGTTCGACGAGTTGAAGATCCCGACCTACCTGTTGCCCTCGGACTGCGAAGGCAAGGACAACCTGGTGGGTGCCGATGGCACCCGCCTGCAGGCATTCCAGGTCGACAGCATCTATAAAAGCGTCAGCCAGCTGGCGGAGATCTTCGACGTGCAAGACCGCGGTGCGACGTTGAACGCCGACCTCAAGGGCCGCCTGGACAGCGCCACGGCGCAACTGGCCGGCAAGGACCTGTCCAACACCTCGGCACTATTCTGGTTCTCCAGCGCCGACCTGGATATCGACCCCTATGTGGCTGGCCGCCAAGGCGTCGCCGACTTCATGCTGCGCACCCTGGGCGTACGCAACGTGGTCGAGTCCACCGAAGAATGGCCGACCGTGGGCTGGGAAACCCTGGCCAAGGCCAACCCGACCTGGCTGATCATCGCCCGCATGGACCGCCGCCGCTTCCCCGCAGACGACTACCAGAAAAAACTCGAGTTCCTGCACAACGACCCGGTAACCCGCAACATGGACGCGGTGAAGCACGACCGCATCATCGTCCTTGACGCCGACGCCATGCAGGCCGGCATCCGCCTGTTCCGAGGCCTGCAGACCCTGTCTGCGGCGTTCGCCAGCGGTAAAGCGGCACAGTGATGAGCCGCTTGTTGCCTTACAGCGTCCTGGCCTTGGCAGCCCTGTGCGCCGCGCTGCTGGCCGGTACCGCGATCGGCGAGAGCGACCTGGCGCCGAACGTGGTCTACCAGGTGCTGGCCAATCACCTGTGGCAGGCCGGTTACCCGGTCGACCCGATCGACGCCGGGATCGTCTGGAACTACCGCCTGACCCGCACCCTGGTGGCGGCCGCCTGCGGCGCCGGGCTGGCCACGTGCGGGGTGATCCTGCAGGCGCTGCTGCGCAACCCGCTGGCCGAACCCTACCTGCTGGGGTTGTCCGCTGGCGCCTCGACCGGCGCGGTGCTGGTCGGCCTACTGGGGCTGGGCAGCGTGGCCCTGAGCATGTCAGGCGGTGCCTTCATCGGCGCGCTGGCGGCTTTCACGCTGGTGCTGGTGCTAGCCCGCGCTGCCGGGCCGAGCAACAACAATGCTCAGGTGATCCTTGCCGGCATTGCCGGCTCGCAGCTGTTCACCGCCCTTACCGCCTTTCTCATCACCAAGTCGGCCACCGCCGAGCAAGCACGCGGCATTCTGTTCTGGCTGCTGGGCAACCTCAGCGGCGTGCGCTGGCCGTCGGTGTGGCTGGCATTGCCGGTGGCGCTGTTCGGGCTGGTGGTGTGCCTGTGGCATCGCCGCGCACTGGATGCCTTTACCTTCGGCACCGATTCGGCGGCGTCACTGGGGATCCCGGTGCGGCGTACCCAATTGCTGTTGATCAGTTGCGCCGCGCTGGTGACCGCAGTGATGGTGTCCATCGTCGGCGCCATCGGCTTTGTCGGGCTGGTGATTCCCCACGCCCTGCGCCTGCTGCTCGGCCCCGGGCATAGCCGCCTGCTGCCGGCCAGCGCCCTGGGTGGGGCATTGTTTCTGATCACTGCGGATATCCTGTCGCGCACGCTGATCCCAGGCCAGGTGATCCCGGTGGGCGTGGTCACCGCGCTGATCGGCGCTCCGGTGTTCGCGCTGATACTGGTCAGCCGACGGGGGCGCCCATGACCGTCATGGCCAACCTGCAGATCGCCCCGCTTGCCTGTCAGGGCCTGGGCTTGCAGCTGGGCGGCAGGAGCGTGCTGCGCGACATCGACCTGGCCGCTATCCAGGGCGAAACGCTGGCCATCGTCGGCCCTAACGGCTCTGGCAAATCGTCCCTGCTAAAACTGCTGGCGGGCTTGCGCAAGCCTGGCAGTGGCCGTGTCGACCTGCTGGGTGAGCCCCTGGCGCAGCTGCCACGCCGGCGCATTGCCCAGGCCCTGGCACTGGTCGAGCAGCAGGCGGACACAGCTGATGCGATCAGCGTATACGACGCGGTTGCCCTGGGCCGTACCCCCTGGCTGTCGGCCCTGGCGCCGTTCGCCAGCCAGGACCGTGCCATCGTCGAGCAGGCCTTGGCCGACCTTGACGCCCTTCACCTGCGCACGCGCCTGTGGCATTCGCTTTCAGGTGGAGAACGCCAGCGTGTGCACATTGCCCGCGCCCTGGCCCAACGCCCGCAGGTGCTATTGCTCGACGAGCCAACCAACCACCTGGACATCCAGCACCAGTTGAGCCTGCTGCAACAGGTCCAGGCGCTGTCGGTCACCACCCTGGTGGCCCTGCACGACCTCAACCAGGCGCTGACCTGCGACCGCGTCGCGGTGCTCGACCAAGGCCACCTGGTCGCCCTCGGCAAGCCGTTCGACGTGCTCACCCCCGAACGCCTGCTGAGTACCTTCGGCGTGCACGCCCACTACCTCACCGACCCCTTCGACGGCGCGCGCATTCTGCGTTTTCGCGCCCCCTGAACCAGGAAGTTCCCACCATGCTGTTGCGCCCTGTCGCCCTGCTGCTCGCCAGTACCCTGTTTGCCCCTGCCGTGCTGGCAGAGGTGCACGAAGTGAAGATGCTCAACCGGGGCACGCAGGGTGCGATGGTCTACGAGCCCGATCACCTGCACATCGAAGCCGGTGACACGGTGCGCTTTCTGCCGACCATGAGTGGGCATAACGCTGCCAGCGTGCCAGGGTTGCTGCCACAGGGGGCGCAGGCGTTCAAGAGCAAACTGAACCAGCCTTACGAGCACCAGTTCAGCGTGCCGGGCGTGTACGGCATCCAGTGCATTCCGCACCTGGCGATGGGTATGGTGATGGTCATTCAGGTGGGTGACGCGGCGCCTGCCGAATTGCCTGCCAACCTACCTGCACGGGCGCAAGCCCGCTTTGCTGCGCAACTGCAGAAGCTGGGGGCTGGGCAATGAAGCGCCTGTTGTTGGCGCTTCCACTGGTGGCGCTTACTCCTTTCGCAACGGCTAACTCTGCCCAGTCCAACAGCAAGGGCTTCATTGAAGACGGCAGTTGGAGCCTGCTTAATCGCAGCGTATTCGACCAGCGCGATTACCGGCACGGCGGGCGCAACAGCAGTGGCCGCAATGCCTACAAGCCCCGAAGCGAACGCAGCGGCAAGGCTGAGGAATGGGCTTACGGGCTGATGGGCACGTTACAGTCCGGCTTCACCCAGGGCCTGGTTGGCGTCGGTGTCGATGCCCATGCCTACCTGGGCGTACAGCTCGACAGTGGCGGTGGCCGTGTCGGCAAGGCGCGCCTGCTGGGTGTCGCCAACGATGGGCACCCAAAAAACGAATACAGCCGAGCGGGCGCTGCGCTGAAGGTGCGGGTGTCGAACACGGTGCTGTCCTACGGCGAGCAGCGGGTAAAGACCCCGGTGTTCAGTTCGTCCGACAGCCGTTTGCTGCCCGAGACCGCCACCGGCTTTTTCCTCAACAGTAGCGAGATCGACACGCTCCGGCTGGTCGCCGGCCACTTCAACGAAAGCACGGACCGCAACGCCTCAAGCCACGATCAGGGGTTCGTGGTGAACTACTCCAATGGCCGCCAGGGCAACAGCTTCGACCTGGCCGGCGTGGTCTGGAACCCCGGCGCGGCCTTCAACGCCAGCCTGTATACCTCACGTTACGAGGACAGCTGGAACCAGCACTACCTGGGCAGCACCCTCACCCACGCCCTGGACGAGCGCCGCAGCCTGAGCCTGGACCTCAACCTGTACCGCACCACCGACACCGGCAAGGCGCTGTCCGGGCGCATCGACAACACCACCTGGAGCCTGGTCTCGCGTTACAACCAGGGGCCGCACGGTTTCAGCCTGGGCTGGCAGCAGGTGGACGGCAATACCCCGTTCGACTATGTGACGCGCGGCGCGATCTTCATTGCCAACGCCGTGCAGATGTCGGACTTCAACGCGCCAAACGAGAAATCATGGCAGGCGCGGTATGACCTGAACATGGGCGCCTACGGGGTGCCGGGTTTGAACCTGACGGCGCTGTATGTGCGCGGGTTCGATATCGATGGCACGCATGTCGACCCCGCTGGCGGCTATGCGTACCTGGGCTACGGCAAGGGCGGCAAGCATTGGGAGCGCGACCTTGAGGCGCGGTACGTGGTGCAAAGTGGCAAGGCCAAGGGCACCACGTTCTCGATTCGCCATAATGCACACCGGGGCAACACGGCGCAGGCGGAGCTCGACGGTGATCAGATTCGCCTGGCAGTCGAGTGGCCGCTGGGGGGCGGGTTCTGACACGCCTCGAAGCAGCTCCCAGGGTCAAGGTGCCGCAGCGGATTGCGCCTGCAACCCCCACTCGGCCTTTTCCTGCGCCGTCATCGACACAAGCACTTCGGCAAACGTCTGGCCCAACTCTGCGCTGACATTGCCGAATGCCTTGTAGTTGGTCAGCAGGTAGCGCTTCACGGTCCTGGGCCAACGCCCTTCCTTGTGCGCCGTATTGATGATGCCCTTGGCGTCGTGGCGCGTGGCACCCCGCCACAAGTCCATCAGCCTGTTTTCGAAGTGGCCGAATGACCATAGGTCCCTACGGTCTTCGAATTCATCGAGCAGTTTGAGCTTGTACAAGGCCATGTGTGGCATCGGCGATTCTCCCGCTTGTGCATTGTCGAGCTGTGAGCGGGAAGGTAAGCAAGCTGGCGTGCTTTTGAAATGAACGCGTTGAGCACAGCAGAACGCCAGCTGTAGGGGGTTTCTGAACGGATACGCGCAGCTCATGCCAGCTGCAATTGCATATGGGTGGTTTGCCAGATTGGGTCCTGCTCCACATCGATCACCGCGAACCCTTGGCGCTGCCAGAACGTAATCGCTCCCGGCAGAAACGGGTGCGTGTGCAGGTACAGGCACTCGACGCCCGCCTGCTCGGCCGCCTGGCGCAACGTGGCGAACAACGCCGCGGCCAGCCCATGCCGGCGATACGCCGGCAAGACGAACAGGCGCACCACCTCGACCACGTGCATGCGCTGATACGCAAGCTGGGCAAAGCGATGGTCATAGGGGACATAGCCAATCACCGCCACCAGCCGGCCCTGATCGCGGGCTTCGAGGAACACGCCTTCGCCGTCCAGGTAGGTCTCGGCAAAACGCGCCAGGTCATTGGGCAACGGTGCAGCGGCGAGCAGGGGGAAGAGCTCGCGGCGGGCGCTGTCGACGAAAGCCACGACTTCGTCGATGGCTGCCTGCGGGACGGCTTGGATGATCCAGTTCGGCATGTGGGCAAAGGCTTTGGGAGTGAGGGCAAAGGTTCTACCGCAGCGGGCCGCCCCTGGCAAATTCAGGGGTCGTCGCGGTCTGGCCGACCTCGCTATAATCCGAGGTCTTGACCGCCCACCAGGCCATTCCATGCCCCGCTTCCAGACGTTGCTGCTGCCACTGCTATTGACCGCGGCCCTCGCCGCCTGCGACCAGAAACCCTCTCGCGAAGAACAGATACTGGCGCAACTGCCACTGCAGGACGCCTATGAGCACAACATCGACCGCATGGCGGCGCTGCTGTCACGCCGCTACCCGCAAGTGCCCGAAGCGAGCATCCGGGATGTCCTGCGCAAGCACCTGACGGTCGACGACCAGCGCCAGGACTTGTTCAAGCTCTACAGCGAGAAGAACTTCAGCGACGCCGAATTCGCCAGCATCGTCGAAGCCATGCAGGACCCAGCCAAGGCCCGCGCCATGGAAGACACCGAGGCTGGCAAACGCCTGAGCGAGAAGCTGACCGCCCTGATGCGCGAAACCGCCCGTGACGCGAAGGTACAGGCACTGGTCGAGCAGCGCATGCAAGACGTCGAGAATGAGCTGGATGCACTGGCAAAGGAAAAGTCAGGTTCCTGATCGACGTTACACGCGGCTGCGGCGACAATAGCCCACTACACCTATAAAAAGCAGGGTTACTCCCTTTTCGTACCAGCGAGGTCAGGATTGACACACACCAAGCATGGATTGCGCATGGATCTACGCTCGCTCATTCTGGTGCTTTGCGCCCTGACCGCCTTGGTCATGCTCTGCGCCAGTTATTTCGCCAGCTATCGGGTTCAGCGCCAGTTGCTGATCGACCACGCCCTGGAGGCCAACCGGGTGTACGCAGCAAAACTGGCCTCGATCACCGAGACCTTCATCGCCAGCGCCTTGCGGCAGTTGGCGTTCAGCGCCGGGGTACAAGCCAACCAATTGGCCGATGCCGACGCCCTGCAGGCAGAAACCGATCGCGTGTTGCACCAGGGCATGGCCTTCAACTCGACCTTCGTGGTCGATGCCCAAGGCATCCTGCGGGCCATATCCCCTGCTACATTGCGCCACTACCTGAACACCAAGGTGCAGTCACCCGGTGTTCAGGAGGCCTTGCATGAGCGCAGGGCGCTGGTTTCGACACCCTACCTGTCAGCCGCCAACAACCTGGTGGTGGCACTGTCGCAACCCATCTTCGATAGCAATGGCCGCTACCTGGGGTACGTCGGCGGCAGCCTGTACCTGCGCGAGCGCAACATCCTCAACAGCCTGCTGGGCGAGCACTTCTACAAGGATGGCTCGTACCTCTATGTGGTCGACCGCAATCGCCGCCTGCTCTATCACCCGGACAGCCAGCGAGTAGGCACGGTGGTGGAAGGCAACGCGCTGATCGATCAACTGGCGACACTGGACAGCGGTACCCGCCAGCTCACCAACAGCCAGGGCGTGCCCATGCTCGCAGGCTTCGCCACGGTGCCGAGCGCTCGCTGGGGGGTGGTGGCGCAGCAACCGCTGGAACAGACCGTGGCACCGCTGAGCCGCCTTGTGCTCAACGTGGTGGGCACCTCCGCGCCGCTGGCATTGGTCGGCAGCCTGGTGCTGTGGTGGCTGGCAATGACCATCGCCCGGCCACTCTGGCAACTGGCGGCCGGGGCCAGGTCGATGGACCGCGCGGGCACCGCCGAGCGCCTGCATCGGGTGCCGGCCTGGTACTTCGAGGCGGCCGAACTCAAACGTGCGCTGCTATTCGGGCTCAACCTGCTGCAAGAGCGCATCGGCCGGCTGAACCGCGATGCCCAGACCGACCCGCTGACCGGGCTGGGCAACCGCCGCAGCCTGGATTTCAGCCTGTCGCTGCTGGAGGCCGAAGGGCGAGCATTTTCGGCCATCGTGCTGGATATCGACCACTTCAAGCGGGTCAATGATGGGCATGGGCATGAGGTCGGCGACCAGGTGCTGCAGCGGCTAGCCGAGCTCATGCGGCGTTGTTGCCGCGAAGGCGACCTGCTGTGTCGCACCGGCGGCGAGGAGTTTCTCATGCTGCTGCCGGGGGCCAGCCTGGAGGTTGCCGCAGCGGTGGCGCAGCGGCTGCGGGTGGCGGTGCAGGATACGCCGGTGGAACCGGTGGGGGCGGTAACCGTGTCGCTGGGCGTGGCGCATTGGCCTGGCCCTGCAGGCAGCGAGCCTGGCGATGCATTGAGCAAGGCAGACCGGGCGCTTTACAGCGCCAAACAGCAGGGGCGCAATCGGGTGTGCGTCGAGGGTTTATAGCGCTGAACCCATACAGCCCGCTCGCCCCATGAGTTGTTACAAGCCTTGTCATAAAACTGTCGTGCTTCAGTCATAGGATTGACCCCAACCTGACATTTTCACTCTTCATGGATGAGCGTCTCATGCGTCGTGTGGTTTTCAATCAGAAAGGTGGCGTGGGCAAATCAAGCATTGCCTGCAACCTGGCGGCCGCCAGTGCCGCTGAAGGCTATCGCACCTTGCTCGTCGACCTCGACCCGCAGGCCAATGCCACCTACTACCTGACCGGGCTGGTCAATGACGCCATCCCCTCGGGCATTGCCGATTTCTTCCGCCAGACGTTGTCCCCCGCCACCGCGCACGGCAAGAAGCACCGCGTGGCCATCACCGAGACCCGCTACAGCAACTTGCACCTGATCACCGCCAGCCCTGACCTTACCGACCTGCAAAGCAAGCTGGAGAGCAAGTTCAAGATCAACAAGCTGCGCAAGCTGCTGGTGGAACTGGCCGAAGACTACGAGCGGATCTATATCGACACGCCACCGGCGCTGAACTTTTACACCTTCAGCGCGCTGGTGGCCGCCGAACGCCTGCTGATCCCGTTCGATTGCGACAGCTTCTCGCGCCAGGCGCTGCATAGCGTCATGGCCGAGGTGGAAGAACTGCGTCAGGACCATAACCCGACGCTGCAGGTGGAAGGGATTGTCGTCAATCAGTTCGCCGGGCGCACTGCACTGCATCAGACCCTGGTCGATCAATTGCGGGGGGAAGGCGTGCCGGTGCTGCCGGTGTACTTGAGCAGCTCTATCAAGATGCGCGAGTCGCATCAGGTGTCGGTACCGTTGGTGCATCTGGCGCCGCGGCACAAGTTGACGCTGGAATTTGCCGACCTGCTGGATGTGCTGGAGCGGGCGGCTTGAGCGGACCTGGAGCACACCCTACCTCGTTGCTTTAGTAGAGGACTGTGTGGGCAATTGCCTACAGACCCAGCATTTTGGGTGATCAGGGCTACCCGATCACTCATCCGGGTGATAGATTCGCCGCCATGAAAACCACCCGGCAGACCCGCACGCTGACCGCATGGACGCTCTATGCCAGCGTCCTGTTCAGCCTGTTGCTGTGCGGCCTGCACCACGGCCAGATGGGCGGCCTGCGCCTGGCTGGCCTGGAAGGTGGTTTCTGCTCGATCAGCAGTGAGCATGGCCCGGCCATCGACCTGGATCACGCCGGTGGTGACCAGCACATGGCCCAGCTCGACTGCCCGGTATGCTCCTCGTTCGGCCTGGCGGTGCCGCTTGCCCATTCCAGCTGGGCGTTCATGCCCACCCAGGCCGGGGCCAACGCGCCCATCGTCGTGCGCAGCTGGGCACAACCGCCGCCACGCTACCTACGCCCCGCCCTCAACCCCCGCGCCTCCCCCGCTGTGCTTCACGCCGCCATTCTGTTCGCCTGACCTCGACCCGGCGCGCCTCAGTGCGCGCGGGTGGTCAGCCATGACCTTTGCGTGGAAGACACGACAACATGATCCGCAATACCTCCCTGGTGCTCCTCATGGGCACTTGCACATTCGCCTGGGCCGAAACCGCCCCGCTCGAACTCAACGCCACCACCATCGATGGCGAACGCGACACCCCCTCCGGCGTACGACTGGACGAGCCGATCCGCACTGGCTCGCGCCTGGGCCTCACCGCGCGGGAAACCCCCGCGTCGGTCAGCGTCTCGGACCGCCGCCTGATCGAGGCGCGCGACGCCAAGGACAGCCAGGACGTGATCAACGCCATGACTGGCGTCAACGCCTCGGCCAACCCAGGTTACGGCGGCTTCGTCGCCTACCGGGGTTTCACCCAGAACCAGGTTACCCAGCTCTACAACGGCATCAACCTGGGCTACAGCAGTGCCACCCGGCCCGTGGATGCCTGGGTGCTCGACCGGGTCGAGCTGATTGGCGGGCCGTCATCCTTCCTGCACGGCGCAGGTGCCGTGGGCGGCTCGATCAACTACATCACCAAGCTTGCCAGCCGTGACCAGCAGACCCTCGACGGGCGCGTACGCTATGGCAGTTACGATGACTCGGAGGTGGCCTTCGGCATCAATCAGGCACTGGCCAGCAACCCCGCCGATGCCCGCCACTTCATGCGCCTGGATTTCAGCCGGGGCCAGGGCAATGGCTACATCGACCGCAACCAGCGACACAGCGACAGCCTGGCATTCTCGCTGCTGAGCGACCTGGCGCCCAACCTGACCCACACCCTGGCGCTGGAGTATCAGGAAGACCGCGAGGACAGCCCCTACTGGGGCTCGCCGATCCTGCCCGGGCGCAGCACGATGAAAATCGACAAAAGCCGCCGCTTTGAAAACTACAACGTCGCTGACGGTCGCTACGAACAGCGGGTACGCTGGCTGCGCTCGATCCTCGACTACCAGCTCAGCGACAGCACCAGCGTGCAAAATACGCTGTACCACTACAATGCCCAGCGCGACTACCGCAACGTCGAACGCTACAGCTACACCCCTGATGGCAAGGTGCAGCGCAGCAGCCCCTACCTGCAAAGCCACGACCAGAACCTGCTGGGCGATCGCATCGAGTTGCGCCATGACAACACGCTGTTCGGCTTCGCCAGCCAGTGGTCGCTGGGGCTGGAGTACTCGCGCATGCGCCAGACCCTCTACCCGACGTCGAGCAGTTGGAGCGACGTCGTCGACGCCGACCATTTCGACCCCGGCAGTTTCGACGATATCCCAGGGGTAAATGCCGGGCTGACCAAACAGCGCCGCCACGAAGTCACCAACCGCGCGGTGTTCGCCGAAAACCGCCTGCAACTGACCGATCGCCTGGCCTTGCTGACTGCCCTGCGCTACGACTACCTGGACATGCAAGTGACCAACTATGGCGCGGTCTCGCCGACTTCGCCGGCGTTCTTCGAGCGCCGCTGGGAGCCGCTTTCCGGGCGCATCGGCCTGACCTACGCGCTGACCCCCACCGCCAGCGTATACGCCCAGTACAGCAGCTCTGCGGATTTGCCGGCCGGTTCGCTGGCGGCGGCGACCTATTCCAACGTGGGCTTGTTCGACCTGTCCAAAGGCGAGCAATGGGAAGTCGGCAGCAAGTTCGACTTCCTCGACGGCCGCGCCGCCGCCACCCTGGCGCTGTACCAGATCGTGCGCAAGGACTTTGCCGTGCGCGACTCCAACGATGCCAACCTGACGGTGCAGGCCGGCCAGCAGACCTCGCGCGGTGTCGAGCTGTCCGGGCGGTTGCAGGTGACCCCCAAGCTGCTAGCCGAGGCCAACTACGCCTACGTCGATGCGCAGTACGATGCGTTCAACGAAGCAGTCAACGGGGTATCGGTATCGCGCAAGGGCAATGCCCCGGTCAATGTCCCGGCCAACGTCGGCAACCTGTGGCTGACCTACAGCTTCACCCAGGCGTGGTCGGCAGGGGTCGATGGGCGCTACGTGGGCTCGGTCTATGCCGACAACGCCAACACCCTCAAGGCACCGGCCTACACGCTGTTCGGCGCTTTCGCGCGCTACCGGCTGGATGAGTACACCACGGTCACCGGGCGGGTGCGCAACCTGACCGACGAGGTGTATGCCAAGCAGGCCTACAGCAGCCAGTACTACATGGGTGCCCCGCGCACCTTCGAGCTGGCGCTGGATATGCGCTTCTGACCAACCGGCTCTGGCGCGGGGGTTACCTCGCGACAGGGCCGCCAGTGATAAGCTTCCACCTTCATGATCAGCCGGCTCACGAAGACACCCGGCTACCGCTTCAGCAAGGACGTTCACGTGTACAAGACACTGCCCCCCGCGCTTCTCGGCGCGGCCCTGATTACCTTGATTGGGTGCCAATCGTCCCCTTCCGCCGACCGACCGGCAGACGTCGATCCGCAAGCCCTGAAAACGTTCACCGTCAACATGCAGCAAGCCTTGCAGCGGAGCATCGCCCTCGCCCCAACCGGCGAGCAGATGGGCGCCGTAACGCTACAGGTCACCTTCGACCGGCAAAGCGCGCCGGTCGCCTGCAACGCCGAAAAAGCCCCGTTCAAGTATGGCGCGCTGCTGCCTGCCGATGTAACGCCCACCGACCATCAGGCGCTGGCGAGCCTGGTCGAAGCCCTGTGCTGGAAGACCATCTACCCCGTCGTACCGGCGGCGTTGTACAACGACGATGAAACCGTCGAAGTGCGGGCGCCGATCATCGTCCAGCTGCCTCGCGCGGTTCAGGCCCCCGGCACCGCCCGCTACCGGGCCATTGCCCAACGCGAGTACTTCTGGCAACAACTGCTGCGCGATCTGCCGGTCACCAGCATCGGCAAGGCCTCGGTGTTCTACCAGGCCAACGCACAAGGCAAGGTCGACGGCTGCCTGGTGCAGCTTTCCCCCAACCCGCTGCGCGAGGACGCCTTCCGCCTGGACGGCAACCTGCAGGCGCAACTCAACAGCCGTTGCATGAAGCTCGACCTGAGCAAGATGCCAGGCTTCAGCAGCAACGAGCAGGGCAAGGCCGAAGGCTACAGCGAAGTCGACTATGCCCCGTGGATGGTTGGTTTGTAGGAGCGGCCTTGCGTCGCGAAAGGGTCGTGCAGCGGCCCCAGGTTGTGTGGCGCAGCAAAAATCGCCGGGGCCGCTGCGCGACCCTTTCGCGACGCAAGGCCGCTCCTACAGAACGGTTGAAACAGGTATCCCGATGTCGCCCTCGACGAAGCACCCGCAGGCGCTCGCCGCTCTACTGGACAGCACAACAATGATGACGCGGCCCGACCGTGTCACGTTCATTCAGGCTGCCAATGGAAACCGGAGAGCATCCGCATGTCCGCACCTCATGAGGTATCCCCCGCCACCCTGCGCCGGGTAATCGCCGCCTCGGCCATCGGCAACTTCGTCGAGTGGTTCGACTTCGCCGTCTATGGCTTTCTCGCAACCCTTATCGCCAGCCAGTTCTTCGCCAGTGAAGATGCCAGCGTGGCCTTGCTCAAGACCTTCGCCGTGTTTGCCGTGGCGTTTGCCCTGCGCCCGCTGGGCGGGATCGTGTTCGGCGCGCTGGGCGACCGCCTTGGGCGCAAGCGCATTCTGTCGCTGACCATCTTGTTGATGGCCGGCTCCACCACCTTGATCGGTTTGCTGCCGACCTATGCCAGCATTGGCCTCGCGGCCCCCGTCCTGCTAACCCTGGCCCGTTGCCTGCAAGGCTTCTCGGCAGGCGGCGAGTACGCCGGTGCCTGTGCCTACCTGATGGAACATGCGCCCAACGACAAGCGCGCGTTCTACGGCAGCTTCGTGCCGGTCTCGACCTTTTCCGCCTTTGCCTGCGCGGCGGTGATCGCCTATGGCCTGGAAGCAAGCCTGACGGCCGAGGCCATGAGCAGCTGGGGCTGGCGCGTGCCCTTCCTGATCGCCGCCCCGCTGGGGTTGGTGGGCCTGTACCTGCGCTGGCGCATGGAGGAGACCCCGGCGTTCCGCGAAGCCGTGGCACAGGGCAAAGAACATGAGCATTCACCGCTCAAGGAGACCCTGCGCAACCATGGCCGGGCCATCCGCAACCTGGGGGCGTTCATCTCGCTGACGGCGCTGTCGTTCTATATGTTCACCACCTACTTTGCCACCTACCTGCAGCTGGTCGGCAACCTGACCCGCGCCCAGTCGCTGCTGGTAACCACCGTGGCCTTGCTGTTCGCCGCCGTCGGCTGCCCGCTGGCTGGGGCGTTTTCCGACCGGGTGGGGCGGCGCAGGACCATTGGCTTTACCTGCCTGTGGGTGATGATCTGCGTGTTCCCTGCGTATTGGCTGGCCAGTTCCGGTTCGCTGTTCGGGGCGCTTCTGGGGGTGATTCTGCTGGCAGTGGGTGCGCTGTGCAGTGGCGTGGTGACCGCGGCATTACTGTCGGAAAGCTTCCCGACGCGAACCCGCTACACCGCCTCGGCGATCACCTACAACGTCGCGTATACGCTGTTTGGCGGCACTGCGCCATTGGTCGCTACCTGGTTGATCGGGCAGACCGGCAGCAGCCTGGCACCGGCATTCTACCTGGTGGTGATTGCACTGGTGGCGCTGGTGGGCGGGTTGGCGCTGCCGGAGACGTCGCGGATTTCTCTGCATGATGAGGCAGGCGTCGACGGCGTGCAGATTACAGCGCGTAGTAACGTTTGAGCTTATGGGGCCGCCCTGCGGCCCCGGCATTCTCAGCCTTCTTGCTCCTCATCGCGCCGATACGCCCACTGGTACAACGCCGGCAGCACCAGTAACGTCAACGCCGTCGACGACAGGATCCCGCCAATCACCACGGTCGCCAGCGGCCGCTGCACTTCTGCTCCGGTCCCGGTCGCCAACGCCATCGGAATGAACCCCAGCGATGCCACCAGCGCGGTCATCAGCACTGGCCGCAAGCGCGTCAGCGCGCCCTCTTCGACCGCCGTGCGCAAAGAACGCCCTTCCTCGCGCAGGCTGCGGATAAAGGCGATCATCACCAGGCCATTGAGCACCGCCACCCCCGACAGGGCGATAAATCCCACCCCGGCCGAAATGGACATCGGGATATCCCGCAGCCACAACGCCAGTACCCCCCCGGTCAAGGCAAACGGGATACCGGTGAACACCAGCAAGCCATCCTTGAGGTTGTTGAACATCATCAGCAGCAGCGCCAGCACCAGCAGCAAGGCCACCGGCACCACCACCTGCAAACGCTCGGCCGCCGACTGCAACTGCTCGAACTGGCCACCCCAGCGCGTCCAGTAACCGGGCGGGATCTGTACCTGCTCGATCAGGGCCTGTTCGGCCTGGCGCACAAACGATCCAAGGTCGCGCCCGCGCACGTTGGCACTGACCACCACCACGCGCTTGCCATCCTCACGGCTGACCTGGTTCGGCCCCAGCTGCAGGTTCAGTGAGGCCACCTGCGACAGCGGGATGAAGCCGATCTGGGCAGCACCGGCTGCGCTGCTGGCCGGTACCGGAATCAACAGACCGGAAAGCCCGTCGACATCGGTGCGCAAGGCCTCGGACAGCCGCACCACCATGTCGAAACGCCGGTCGCCCTCATACAACGTGCCGGCCGTGCGCCCGCCCACGGCAATGGCGATGGCGTCCTGCACGTCGCCCACGTTCAGGCCATACCGGGCAGCCTTGTCGCGGTCGATGTCAATGGTCAGCACCGGCAAGCCCGTGGTCTGCTCGACCTTCACCTCAGAAGCACCTGGTACGTTCTGCAGGCTGCTGGCGACCTCTGCGGCGGTACGGTTAAGCACGTCCATGTCATCGCCGAAGATCTTCACCGCCACATCACTGCGCACGCCCGAAATCAGTTCGTTGAAGCGCAACTGGATCGGTTGCGACAACTCGTAGTTGCTGCCCGGCACACTGGCGGCGGCGCGCTGCACCTCGGCAATCAATGCTTCACGCGATTTACCCGGGTCAGCCCATTGCGCATGCGGGCGCAACATGACGTAGGCATCGGAGATGTTCGGCGGCATCGGGTCGGAGGCGATTTCGGCGGTACCGGTACGGGCAAACACGCGCTCCACCTCCGGGACCTGGGCAATGATCGCCCGTTCCAGGCGCTGCTGCATGTCCACCGACTGCGTCAGGCTGGTGCCTGGCACACGCAGGGCTTGCAGGGCGAAGTCGCCCTCGCTGAGGCTGGGGATGAACTCGCTGCCCATGCGGCTGGCCATCACCCCGGACAACAGCACCAGCACCGCCGCCGCACTGAACGCCAGCTTGCGGCGGCCCAGTACCCAGCCCAGCACCGGTGCATAGCGCTGGCGCGAGGTGCGCATGACCAGGCCTTCTTCTTCCTTGACCTTGCCGGTCACGAACAGCGCAATTGCTGCGGGCACGAAGGTCACCGAAAGGATCATCGCGCCCAGCAGGGCAATGACCACGGTGAAGGCCATAGGGTGGAACATCTTGCCTTCGACCCCGGTCAGGGCAAAGATCGGCAGGTACACCACCATGATGATCAACTGCCCGTAGATCAGCGGGCGGCGTGCTTCACGGGCGGCGGCGAACACCTCGTGGAAGCGCTCGGCACGGGTCAGCATGCGGCCATGGCGTTGCTGCGCGTGGGCCAGGCGGCGAATGGCGTTTTCGACGATCACTACCGCGCCATCGACGATGATGCCGAAGTCCAGCGCGCCAAGGCTCATGAGGTTGGCGCTGACCTTGTTGCTGAACATGCCGGTGAAGGTGAACAGCATCGACAACGGGATGACCATGGCGGTAATCAGCGCGGCGCGGATGTTGCCCAGGAACAGAAACAACACGGCGATGACCAGGATCGCGCCTTCGATGAGGTTTTTCTTTACCGTGGCGATGGCTTTTTCGACCAGGTTGGTACGGTCATACACGGTGACCGCAACCACCCCCTTGGGCAGGTTGCGGTTGATCTCGACCAATTTGGCCGCAACCGCCTGGGAGACCGTGCGGCTGTTCTCGCCGATCAGCATGAACACCGTGCCCAATACCACCTCCCGGCCATTTTCGGTCGCCGCCCCCGCGCGTAGCTCTTGGCCGAGGCTAACCTGGGCGACATGGCTGACGCGTATGGGGGTGCCATCGACGCTGGAAATAACGATGTTGGCGATGTCTTCGGCGGAGTCCACCTGGCCCGGTGCGCGAATCAGCAACTGCTCGCCATTGCGCTCGATATACCCAGCACCGACGTTGGCATTGTTGCGCTCCAGCGCCGCGATCAGGTCATTGAGGGTGAGTTTGTAGGCGGCCAGGCGCTTGAGCTCGGGCGCGATCAGGTACTGCTTGGCATGGCCACCGATGCTGTTGACCTCGGCCACCCCGGGCACGTTGCGCAACTGCGGCTTGATGATCCAGTCCTGGATGACCCGCAGATCGGTCTGGGTGTAGGGCGTACCGTCGTCCTTGAGCGCGCCCTCCTCGGCCTCGACGGTCCACAGGAAGATCTCCCCCAGTCCGGTGGAAATCGGCCCCATGCCCGCCTCGATGCCCTCGGGCAACTGCTCCCGCGCCACTTGCAGGCGCTCATTGACCAGTTGCCGGGCGAAGAACAGGTCGGTGCCATCAGCGAAGATCACCGTGACCTGGGACAAACCCGAACGTGACAACGAACGGGTCTGCTTCAGGCCAGGCAGGCCGGCCATGGCCGTCTCGATGGCAAAGGTGATGCGCTGCTCGGTCTCAAGCGGCGAGTAGCCGGGCGCGGCGGTATTGATCTGCACCTGGACGTTGGTGATGTCCGGGACTGCATCGATCGGCAGTTGCTGGTAGCTGTGAATACCCACTGCGGCCATCAACAGCACGGCAAGCATCACCACCAGGCGCTGCTCGATGGCGAATTGGATCAGACGTTCGAACATGGGTGCGTTCCCGGTTTCAATGGCTGTGCTCGGCAGAACCTTTGCCAAGCTCCGACTTGAGGACGAAGCTGCCGGCGGTGGCAACCTGGGTGCCTGCCGCCAGCCCGGCGGTGACTTCCACCTGGCCTGCGTCGCGCCGGCCGGTCTGCACCGGGCGCGCTTCGAAGCCTTGCTCGGTGCGGACAAACACCACGGTTTGCGCTTCCCAGGTCTGCAGAGCGCTTTCCGGCACCACCACGGCGGCGCCGGCGCGCTCGACGCTGACCGCGATGTTCACGAACAGCCCAGGGCGCCAGGCGCCATTGGGGTTGGCCAGGGTGGCACGCACGGTGGCGGCGCGGTTCTGCTCACCGAGCAGGCTGCCGACATAGTTGACCTTGCCCTCGACCTCGGCCCCCAGGTCCGGTGCACTGACCGTGACGCTGCGGCCGGTGACCACTCTGTTCAAATCGCGCGGGGCCACGGCGAACGTCGCCCAGACACGGCCGAGGTCGGACAAGGTGAACGCATTGCTGGTCTCGTCGACCACCTCGCCCACGGTCAGGTGCTTTTCCACCACCACCGCATCGAAGGGGGCACGCAGCTCATAGCGGTTGCCGGCGCCGGCCGGGCCGACTGCCGCGACCTTCTGCCGGGCGTTTGCCAAGGCGATCTCGGCCTCTTGCAACGCCTGTCGAGCCTGCAGGTAATCTTGTTCGGCACTGATGCGTTCCTGCCACAGCTGTTGTTCGCGCTGGAAGGTCAGGCGTGCCAGCTCCAGGCGGCGCTGCGCGGCCTGTTGTTCGCTGCGCAGGTCGGAAATCTGCTGGCTGGCGATCACCGCCAGTACCTGGCCGCGCTTCACCGCCTGGCCAAGGTCAGCCTGCACCGACTCCACCACGCCAGGTACACGGGGTACGACGTGGGCGGTGCGGTCTTCATCGAAGCGAATTTCACCCGGGAAGTTGATGGCGGTGCCCAGCTCACGGGGGCCGGCCGCCGCCAACTGCACGCCTGCCGCCTCGATCTGGGCGTCGGACAGGTGCAGTTGGCCCGCCTCGTCTTCGTGGTCTTCGCCGGCCTGTTCATCAGCGTGGCCGTGGCTGTCTTCGCCATGCCCGTCATGTTGGGCTTCGCCGCTGCTGGCCTGGCCGAGGTTGCCGGTCCAGGCCAGGCCACCGAGGCCAAGCACGGCCAAGGCGACAACCAGCATGGCAATCTTGCGTGGGTTATCCATTGTTGCTCCTGCTGTAGGATTTTTTGCGAATCACAAACTGCCTTCGAGGTCGCCATAGACCCGCTCGAGCTGGGCCCGCGCATCGGTCGCCGCGGCCAATGCAGCCAGATAGAGCCCGCGCGCCTCGATCAACGTGCGCTGGGCATCGAGCACATCGAGGAAGGCGAACTTGCCCATCTCGAAGCCGCGGGTGGCGGTGTCCACTGCCTGCTGCGCCGAGGGCAGGATGGTGCGGTCGTAGGCCTGCACCTCCTGCATGGCCGTGGCCCACTGGCTGAGGGCGCTGCGGGTTTCACTGCGCAAGCGCAGCTCGACAGCATTGCGCAGGTCACGTGCCTGGTCGGCCCGGCGCGCGGCCACCAGCACGTTGCCCTGGTTGCGGTCGAACAACGGCAGGGGCATGGACAGCCCGACCACATTGACCCGCTCCCTGTCCTCGCGGCTGTACTGGCTGCCAAGGCTGACGGTGAGGTCGGGGATGCGTTGGGCTTTTTCCGAACCCAGCGACGCTTCGCCGCGTTCGACCTGCGCCGCTGCCAGGCGCCACTCGGCGGTTTGCTCGACCTTGTCGAGCAGGGCCTCGGCCGTGGGCGCGGCACCCGGCGACAGCTTGGCGGCCTGCAGGTGGTCGAAGGTCGCCAGCGGGCTACCTGTCAGCCGCGCCAAGGCCTGGTAGGCCACGCTGCGCTGCGAAGCGGCGCGGCCTACCTCAGACTGTGCCTGGGCCAGTTGAACCTGGGCGCGCGTAGCCTCCACCGGCGAAGCCTGGCCGGCCGTAACACGCCCTTGCACCACACGCAGCCCACGCTCGGTCAGCGCCTGCGACTGCTGCGCGAGTTCCAGCGCCGTTTGCGCACGCAGCGCCGTGTGAAAGGCCTGTACCACATCGGCGCGCAAGCCATTGCGCTGTCGCTCCAGCTCAAGCTGGGCGATGGCCTTCCCGGTGGTGGCCACGGCGACGCGCGCCCCGCGCTTGCCACCCAGTTCAAATGGCTGGCTCAGGGTGATGGTCGTAGTGCGGGTATCGCGGCGAGTGTCCTCGGCCTCCCAGGACAGCTCCGGGTTGGGCAGCAAACCCGCCTGGCGCCGCTCGCCCTCGGCGACACCCACTTCACGGCCGGCGGCGGCGAGTTCCGGGTTTTGCGCAAAAGCGGCGGCCAGCGCTTCAGGCAGGCTCAGACCGGCACTGGCCTGGGCACTGCCGATGGCCGCCAATAGCAGGCTGAGCAAGGCGATCTTGCGGGGGATGGCATGGGTGCGGGGCACGAAACAGGTCCTCGTCGGCGAGCGTTGGCGAGGGACTGTAGGGTGGCGTGCTTATCGGGGTGGTGGCGGCAACATTACAATTCTGTCATCCGAAGAATGCCGGCCATGGCGCAAAACGTCCGGTTATCGCCCACTATCCGGCCGCAGCGGCTCCATGCAATTGACGAAACTAACCAGGTGGTACAAATATAAGCGCAACCAAAAACAACAAAGCGATGCCTGTCATGAAGCCCCTTATTCTTGTGCTGAACGGCCCTAACCTGAACATGCTGGGCACCCGCGAGCCTACCCAGTATGGTCGCGAAACCCTCGCCGACCTCGCCCAGGGCTGCGCCGACAGCGCCCACAACCTGGGCCTGGATATCGAATTTCGCCAGACCAACCACGAGGGCGAACTGATCGACTGGATCCACGCGGCCCGTGGCCGCTGCGCCGGTATCCTGATCAACCCCGGCGCCTGGACCCACACCTCGGTGGCCATCCGCGACGCCCTGGTTGCCAGTGAACTGCCGGTCATCGAGGTGCACCTGTCGAACGTGCACAAACGCGAACCCTTCCGCCACCTGTCGTTCGTCTCGTCGATTGCCGTTGGCGTGATCTGCGGCCTAGGCAGCCATGGCTACCGCCTGGCCCTGAGCCATTTCGCAGACATGCTGCGGGAGCAGGCAGCATGAGCAAACAAGCCATCCTCGCCGGCCTGATCGGCCGTGGCATCCAGCTGTCACGCACCCCGGCGCTGCACGAGCACGAAGGCGACGCTCAGGCGCTGCGCTACCTCTATCGCCTGATCGATGCCGATCAGTTGCAGTTGGACGACAGCGCCCTGCCCGGCCTGCTCGATGCCGCACAGCACACCGGGTTCACCGGGCTCAACATCACCTACCCGTTCAAGCAGGCGATTCTGCCGCTGCTCGACGACCTGTCGGATGAAGCGCGCGGGATCGGCGCGGTGAACACCGTGGTGCTCAAGGACGGCAAGCGGGTTGGCCACAATACCGACTGCCTGGGTTTTGCCGAAGGCATGCGCCGCGGCTTGCCAGATGTGGCACGCCGGCAGGTGGTGCAGATGGGAGCTGGTGGCGCCGGTTCAGCGGTGGCCCATGCCCTGTTGGGTGGCGGCGTGGAACAGCTGGTGCTGTTCGAGGTGGACACTGCGCGGGCGCAAGCACTGGTCGACAACCTCAACGCGCACTTCGGCGCAGGCCGAGCAGTGGTCGGTACAGACTTGAGCGCGGCAGTGGCCGAGGCAGACGGGTTGGTCAATACCACGCCAGTGGGCATGGCCAAGCTGCCGGGGACGCCGTTGCCGGTGGCGCTGCTGCACGCACGTTTATGGGTGGCGGAGATCATCTACTTCCCGCTGGAAACCGAACTGTTGCGGGCAGCGCGAGCGCTGGGCTGCCGTACGCTGGACGGCAGCAACATGGCGGTGTTCCAGGCGGTCAAGGCGTTCGAACTGTTCAGCGGGCGCGAGGCCGATGCGGGGCGGATGCAGGCCCACTTTGCCAGTTTTAGCTGAACCGGCATCGGCACTTTCGCGGGTTTGCCCCGCGAAAGTGCCGGCACAGGCCGATCAAGCCTTTTCATCCAGCAATGCCTGTATCACCTGTTCCTGCGCGCCATAGTCCCCCTCGCCAAAATGCACATGGCGTACCTGCCCTTTGCGGTCGACAAAATAATGCGCCGGCCAGAACTGGTTGCCCCATGCATTCCACACCTGATGGTCGTTGTCCACTGCCACGGGGTAAGCGATCCCCAGCATGGCCACCTTGTCGCGCAAGGTTGCAACATCATGCTCGTAATCGTATTCAGGCGTATGCACGCCCACCACGACCAGGCCCTGGTCGGCGTAGCGCCGTGCCCAGTCATTCACATGCGGCAGGCTGCGCTGGCAGTTGATGCAGTCCCAGGTCCAGAAGTCCACCAGCACCACCTTGCCTTTGAGTGCCGGCGCATCCAGTGGCGGGGAGTTCAGCCACTGGCTGGCGCCCACCAGCGAAGGCATGGCGCCGTAACTGTCGCCTGCATTCAGGTAACCGGCCAGGCCCAGGCTTGTCAGCGCCAGCGCCAGGCCGCCCACCTTCAGCGCCAGGCGCCGATCAATTCTCATGGCAGCCGCCGGTGGCGTAGGAGCGGTATTCCACGCTCTGCTGCTGCCCTTTGGAGTCGAGATAGTCCATGCGGGTGTTGACCAGGCCGCAGGTGTTGCTTTGATCACCCTGCACCGACAAGACTTTCTTCACATCCAGGTGATCACCGTAACGGTACTGCATGACACTGGCATCGTTCATCGGCGCCATGGCGGCCTGGGCGGTCAAGGCGCCGAAGCTGAGCACGGCAAGCAGGCTGGCGCTGGCAATGGATTTGAGGTTCATGGCAACTCTCCTGTGGAACGCTGGGGGTGGGGAGGATTGCTCCCCGGTCGAGAGCCATTACACGTCCGCCAGGTATCCCGTATGTGTCACCTGAGCCTGTGATCTGCTTCCTCCTGTATCTGTACCCGCAGCAGATACACTGCAATACAAAGCCCCGCAGGCAAGCCCGATAACGCTCGGTACACTGCGCCCACACCCTTCCACACAGGTACGCTGCGCATGGAACACGTCGATCACATCCTGATCGTCGACGACGACCGCGAGATCCGCGAACTGGTCGGCAACTACCTGAAGAAGAACGGCCTGCGCACCAGCATCGTCGCCGATGGCCGGCAGATGCGCGCCTTTCTCGAAGCCAACAGCGTCGACCTGATCGTCCTCGACATCATGATGCCCGGCGACGATGGCTTGTTGCTGTGCCGTGAACTGCGCGCCAGCAAGCACCGCAACACGCCGGTGCTGATGCTGACTGCGCGCAACGATGAAACCGACCGCATCATCGGCCTGGAGATGGGCGCCGACGACTACCTGACCAAACCGTTCTCCGCACGCGAACTGCTGGCCCGCATCAATGCCGTGCTGCGCCGCACGCGCATGCTGCCGCCCAACCTGACCATCAGTGAAAGCAGCCGCCTGCTTGCCTTCGGCCCGTGGCGCCTGGACACCACCGCACGCCACCTGCTCGACAGCGAAGATACCCTGGTGGCCCTGAGCGGCGCCGAGTATCGGCTGTTGCGGGTATTCCTCGACCACCCGCAGCGGGTACTCAGCCGCGAACAACTGCTCAACCTGACCCAGGGCCGCGAGGCGGACATCTTCGACCGCTCCATAGACCTGCTGGTCAGCCGCCTGCGCCAGCGCCTGGGGGACGACGCCCGCGAACCTGCCTGCATCAAGACCGTGCGCAGCGAAGGCTATGTGTTCTCACTGCCGGTGCAACTGCTCGAGTCGCCCTCATGAAATGGCCACGGACCCTGGCCTCGCGCCTGGCGCTGATCTTCTTCACGGGCCTGGTGCTGGCCTATGGGCTTTCGTTCGGCCTGCAAGCCTATGAACGCTACATCAGCAGCCGTTCGATGATGCTCAGCAACCTGGAGCAGGACGTCGCCACGTCGGTGGCCATCCTCGACCGCCTGCCCGCAGCCGAACGCGCTGCCTGGCTGCCACGCCTGGAACGGCGCACCTACCGCTACCACCTTGACCAGGGCCTGCAAGGCCAGGCGATGCCGACCAGCGACCCGCCCATGGCCGCCGAGTCGATCGTCAAGGCCATCGGCGACGACTATCGCCTTACGTTCCAGGAGATCCCTGGCCCGAATGCGCACTTTCAGGTGCACTTGACCCTGGCCGACGGCGCACCCCTGACCCTCGACGTCACCCCGGCAAGCGTACCGGTGGCCCGCTGGCTGCCTGTGGTGCTGCTGATCCAGCTGGCCTTGCTGTTGCTGTGCACCTGGCTGGCAGTGCGCCTGGCCATCGGCCCGCTCACCCGCCTGTCGCAGGCGGTGGACAACCTCGACCCGGACAAGCCCGGTGTACAACTGGACGAAAGCGGCCCACGCGAAGTGAAGTACGCCGCCGTCGCCTTCAATGCCTTGCAAGCGCGCATCGCGGCCTACCTCAAGGAGCGCATGCAGCTGCTGGCAGCGATTTCCCACGACCTGCAAACCCCCATCACCCGCATGAAGCTGCGCGTCGAAGTGATGGACGATGGGGTCGAGAAAGACAAGCTGTGGCATGACCTGAGTGCCATGGAGCACCTGGTACGCGAAGGTGTGGCGTATGCCCGCAGCATGGACATCAACACCGAGGCCCCGTGCCGGATCAACCTCGGCGCGTTCCTCGACAGCCTGGTGTTCGATTACCAGGACAGCGGCGCCCAGGTCGAACGCCACGGCAACGCCGATGGCCTGTTGGAAACCCGCCCGCATGCACTGCGCAGGGTGCTGGTCAACCTGGTGGACAATGCCCTCAAGTTCGCTGGCAAAGCACAACTGGAGATCAGCCGTGAACAGGGCTGCACCCGAATTCGGGTACTCGATGACGGCCCCGGTATCCCGGACGATGAGCTCAATGAGGTGCTCAAGCCCTTTTACCGGGTAGAAAGCTCGCGCAACCGCAGTACCGGGGGCACAGGGCTGGGGTTGGCGATTGCTCAGCAATTGACCCAGGCCATGGGCGGGCGCTTGACCCTGAGCAATCGCCAAGGCGGCGGACTGTGTGCAGAAATCGAGCTGCGGTGAGTTCGGGCCCTACTCGTGGCTTACACAACCGATAGCTACAGTCCGATACACACTGACGCATCCACCGACACACTGCCGATACGCCACCGCTACACACTCCTGGCCACACAATGGCACACCAGGAGTTACAGCGATGAAACCGCTAAGCATGACGGCAATCACCCACGCGTTCACCCGTATCGACCGTATCGGCAGCTGGAGCGCCGACCTGCCCCTGCGGCTGTTTCTGGCCTGGGAGTTCTTCGAGTCTGGCTGGGAGAAATTCACCGGCTACAACTGGTTCGGTCACCTGCAGTCGAACTTGCCGTTTCCCTTCAGCGCACTGCCGGCAGAACTGAACTGGCAACTCTCGATGTGGGCCGAATTGGTGCTGCCTGTGCTTCTGCTGCTTGGCCTGGGTACGCGGCTGGCCTCGGCCGGGCTTATGGTCGTTACTGTGGTGGCCATCGCGGCGGTGCACTGGCCGGCACAGTGGTCGGGCCTTGGGGAGCTGGCACAGGGGTATGCGATCACCGACCAGGGCTTTGGCAACTTCAAGTTGCCAGTGATCTACTTGGTGGCATTGCTGCCACTGCTGCTCCAGGGCGCCGGCCGTCTGAGCCTTGACCATTGGCTCCGGGCACGGCTCGCGGCCAGAGGCTGAATAGCAATGAAATGATTATTCAGGATAGGTTGGTAACCCCAACCCTATCCCCTGCCTGCCTCAGCCTGCCCCGACAACCGTACCGATAACAACCCCTTGCGCGCGCAAGCTTTCCAGCAGTGCCAAGCCCTGCCCCTGGTCCGCTGCCAGTGCTTGCAGGCGCTCCCGCCCCGTGCCCCCCACCTCGGCCAGCAAGCGATAGGCCATGGGCGCCAGACGGGCGAAGCGCACCTGCAACCCGACATCTCGGTAGACCAGCAGCAACGTGGGCGCCTCAGGCGCCGCCTGCGGCTGATAGCCAGGGCCGATACGCTCGACAGGCCAACGGTAAGCCAACACCCTGGCCATGCACGACAGCAGCGGCTCGCCCTGCAGCAGGTCCCCCTGCGGATCATGCGCCGGGTCCTGGGCATCGCTCAGGTACAGCTGGGCTTCGACCCACTCGTAGTGGGCGAGCTCCAGCTGCCACGGAGCATCGAGCTCGACACCCTGGAGGTAGTCGATGAACGTCTCGGCGATTTCGGTGAACAAAGGTGTCTGGCTGCGGTAGTTGGCATAAAAATCACGCACCCGGGCATGCCAGTGCGGCTCGCCCAGGGTTTGCCGCATCACCGGGAAGCTGCCGGCCAACAGACCCTCGATGGTGTCATAGAACAGTTCACGGTAAACCTTCAAGCGGCGCGCTTCGATGCCAGGCGGTGGGGCATGCCGGGCCGGATCGCGCAAATGCCGCGCCAGTGTGTACTGCTGTTCACGCAACACTTCGCGCATGCGCCACCTCCTGCTGCACAGCACGCATGCGGGCGAGCTCGTCGAGCAGTTCGACCAATGGCGGGTAATTGAAGTCACGCTCAAGCACCGTCGGCTTGGCACCGAAACACTTGCAGGCCATCGCGAACAACGACCACACATCTTCTTTTACCGGTGCTCCGTGGGTATCGACCTTGAGGTCGGGGGCCTCATCGTAGTGACCCGCCACATGCATGCCGATGACCCTCGCCTGTGGCAACCCCTGAAGGAACGCCTGCGCATCGTAAGCATGGTTGCACGCGTTGACGAACACGTTGTTGACGTCCAGCAGCAGGTCGCAATCAGCCTCGTCGAGCACCGCACGGATGAAATCCAACTCGCTCATCGCCTGGTAAGGCGCTGCGTAGTAGCTGATGTTTTCCACGGCGATGCGCCGCTGCAGGTGGTCCTGGGCCTGTCGGATCCTGGCGGCAACGTGATGTACCGCCTCTTCGGTGAAAGGCATCGGCAACAGGTCATAAAGGTGGCCGTCATCGCTGCAGTAACTCAAGTGTTCGCTGTACAGGCGTACCTGGTAGCGATCGAGGAAGTCACGGGTCTGGTCCAGAAAGCTTCGATCAAGCGGCAGGCTGCCGCCAAGGGACAGGGACAGGCCATGGCAGGCCAGGGCAAAGCGTTCGGTCAGTTGCGCCAAGCCTCGGCCATAGGCACCGCCGACAGCGATCCAGTTTTCCGGCGCACATTCGAGAAAGTCCACTGCGCCCTCTTCAAGGGTCAACAACTCGGGCATCAGGCCACGGCGCAGGCCAAGGCCTGTAAACAAGCGAGAGGTAGTCATCGATAAGTCTCCGCAACATGCACAACGCCCCACCTGACCAGCAGGCGGGGCGTTGTGGCATTTCAAAGATTGAAGTCAGGACTTACCGGTCACCTTGGCATCACCCGCCTTGCCAGCGGCGCCACATTTACCTTCACCGCATTTACCTTCGCCCTCGCTGGCCTTCTTGTCGCCACCGCATTTGCCTTCACCTTGGCTGGCCTTGTTGCTGCCCCCGCACTTGCCTTCGCCACATTTGCCCTCGCCGGCAACCTTAGCCGAAGCCAGTTGATAACCCTGGGACAGGGGCTCGAGAGCGAACGCGCTGCTGCCAAAGGCCATGCTGCCGAGCAGTGCGGCGCCGAGCAGGCCGAGGGTGTTCCGTGCATGAGTCATGGTGTTGCTCCACTGTGGTTGGGGTGTGGAGCCATTAGGCCGCGTGGGTGTGTCGGGGATGTATCGCCGATGTCCGAATTTTGTACAGAAATGGGTCTGCAGCCGTGCAGGATACAGTGCGATACAGAGCGCCCGCCCCTGCGGCCAGGGAGCGGGCGAAGGCGATCAGTCCTCCAGCGGTTTGGGCGGTGCAGCTGGCTTGGCCGGCTTGACCGGTTTGGCCGGTTTGCTGTCCTTGCCCTTGGCTTCAGGCGCTGCCGCGACAGGCTCCGGCGCCGTCACGGCCTTCTCGCTCGCCGGCAGTTCATCGACCGCCTTGAGGATGGCCTGCGGGTCGATCGGCTCGCCGGTCGCGTCATCCTTGAGCATGTGCCGTTCACCGTCCTTGCCCACCAGGATCACCTTGGTACCCGCGCTCGCGCCGAGCTTGAGCTCGCGGATCAGGGCCATGGTGGTCTGCTGCTCGAGGTTCTTGTCCTCGCGCTTGCCCACCATTTTGGCCACGCTGTACAGCACCAGGCTGCGCTCCTTGAAGGCCGCCTGAATGGCAGGGTCTTCCAGTGCTTTATTCAACCCGCGCAGTGTCGGGTCGGCTGTACTGGGGGCGATGATCACCAAAGGCCGTGCCTTGCCCAACTCCTTGGCCAAAGGCGCGTCGCTGTCTGCGGCGAACAGTGGGCTGGTGACGGCGAGCAAGGTGGCGAGGGTCAGTGACCGAACGAGCATACACATCTCCTTAATATCTCGATAAACCAATGACTGCAGATCACGGAGAAAAATCCGACCTGGAGCCTAAACCACTTCAAACACCCGGTGTGTCAGGGAAAAGTAACGGGCAATTTCCAGCCATGCGTCAGAACAGGATGACGGCCTTTACCGAACACGCCGCCCTGTCACTGAGCATAGTCCAAAGCCGCTGCAGACACGGCTGTGCCCTGCCAGTCGGGGCCATTACACATCGATACCCGCATCCGTGGGCCCGGCTTCGAGTGCCGCCAGCGTCATGTCGAGCATCAGCCCCCGCCGTGCTGCGCGCTGTTCGCCAAGTATGGCATCGGACTGTGCCTGTCTGGTCCCGTCGGTCAGCGCCTCATCATCGAGTACGCTGTCGAGCCGGCGCCGGAACGGCCTGTCGACTTGCGCGAAACGTTCCGGGTGAGTGCGTTCCAGGTGCGCCTGCCAGAAGGTTCGGTCCACCAGCGAACGGGCGACCTGCTCTTGCGTCTCGGCCTCAAGCACTTGCGCTTCGACCCGTGCAAGGTGCGCCTCAGTCACCCCTGCCAGTGGCCGAAAACTCATGTCTCCCACTTGAATGGGCAAGCCCAGACGATCACGCAATCCAAGGCGATAGGCGAGCCCCACCTCGCTTTCATCCGGGTTGCCACCGCGATCAAGAATGTCGCGCACGGCAAGGCGGTCGACTTCATCCAGACGCCACAAACGCCGACCCAACGCCAGCAAGGCATGCTCCGTATTACCTTGCGCATCCGCACGGGCTTGCCACACCAGCACATTCAACTCAAGGTTGCTGAGGCACCAGGTAGCGCCATCCTGACAACCCCACTCGTCGTTGGCGATGTCCAACAATGCCTGACGCAGAGCTGGCTCCTTGGACATCGCCTGCAGCACAGCCAGTACCCGCTGCGCGAGTGCCTGGGGATTGATGTGAAAATCCGCAGACTGCAGCAACTGCTGCAGCACGCGAAAGAAACGCTCTGCAGGCTCGCCTACATCCACCGCCTCCCATGCAGCGATCAGCAGGCCACGGTGCTGCGGACCGACAGCATCCCCCCAAACCTCCCGGCTACGGACAAACTGTTCTCGCAGCAAGGCCTCGTCCAGCGGCACGAGAGGTGCCATGAACGAAGCCTGCAGACGCACCAGCTCGTCGCCTTCCAGCGGATTGCCGGCCAACCTGGTGCGCCGCCGAACCCCGGGCGGCAGCTGATAGAACCAGTGGGGGATCTGGGTAATGCGGTTTTCACGCATATCCATGAGAACCAGGTTTGAACGGCTGGCCATACCATGGGGAAAATGCGTCAGGCCAGTGTTGCGCAAGTTCAACCAGCGCAGCGTAGTCAACCCACTCAGGGTAAAGGTGCGCCCCAATGGGTTGTGGGACAGGTCGATGTACTCCAAGTTTGTGGCGCTTGCCAAGGTAGCCGCCTGGCTGGTGCTCAACACGATTCGGTTGTTGGTCAGGGTAAGCTGACGCAAGTACGGTAGCTGCAACAAGGGCTGCGGCAATTGAGTCAGGAGGTTCCCGCCCAGGTCCAGCATGCTCAGGCGCGAGAAGGCGAGCAGGAAACTCGCAGGAACGTCTCGAAGTTCCAAGCGCAGCAGGGACAGATCGGAAACATGAGCGAAGCTGACCTGGGCCGGTATTTCCGGCAGCCCTTCAGGGTTCATGTTGTACAAGACCATGCGATAGTTGTGGTCGGTGTTGAGGTGGGCTTGCCCGGCGTCGGTGGTGCGCTGCCAACAATCGATCAGCGTGTCGCGCAAGCAGGCCCGGTCCTCCCTGGTTTCACCTACGGCCTCCCTAACCCATGCGTCCAGGCTGTTGCGCAGCGCCCTGTACTCTGTGCGCAGCGCGGCCAGTACCGCATCCAGCTGTCGACCCGAGCGCCGCACATTGTCGGTCCATGCCGCCACCTGCTCATCACTGAACGACGGAAACAGGTCACGCACCGCCGCCCCCAGCGCCCGCTCGGGCCGTCCAGGGCCACCCGAGTTGCTGCCGCCCAAGGGGTAGCCCAAACGGCCATCAGCCAATCGCTGCGGTGGCCGGAAAAAGCCCAGGCGCGGTACACCCAGCAGGCCTTCGACTTCAGCGTGCCGTCGCATGGCCTCACGCGCCAGCGTGACCCTCAGGTTATGGGCGAAAGGCTCGTTCACCTGCATGGCCGCGCGCTGATGCGGTGCATAGGCAGCAGTCATCACCTCGAACAACTCACCGGCCTGACCGTGCGGTACGCCTTGCGAATCGAGCAATTGGAAGGCGCCACGCTGGTGCAAGAGATCGAAACCGTGGGTGCCCTCCTCAACCGATGACAGCAGTGGCCCACCGCGCTGGCCTTCGAAAAGACGCCAGCGTACACCTTGGCCAGCGCCAGGCAGGTACTTGAGCAACCCCAGTACCACTCGTGCCAGGTCGGCGTTCTGTGGGGTATCCAGGGTCAACGCTTCAAGCACTCGAACCCTGCGGATGTCCGAGACACTGCGCCTGGCCGCTTCGGCCAGGTTCAATGGCACGCGACCGCTTTGCATCAACCGCCGCCGATCATCCCCGTTGGCTGCCGCCAGCAGCGCTCGTGCGGCACGCGAATGCAGCCCCGGAAACACCTTGCGCAGCAAGACAGAACCGGGCGTGTCGCGGGGCTGCACGGCCTCATACAACTGCCCCAGCAAGTGCCTGCGCTGGGCCCATGCCAGTTCGGCCAACGCCTGGTCTGACGCACCGGAGGCACCTTGCAGGCGCCGGGCATGCTGGAGCACGGCGAAATCCTCAACCTGCTCACCCGCGCGCAAATGGCTGACCACCTGGCGGATCCGCCAGTCAAGCCTGGAGCGCTCGGCGCTGTCGAGCATCCCAGGCTCCGGCGCACGCCCGTAAATATGCAGCGCCCGCAGGTGATCGGCGTTGAGTTCATGAAAGCCCAGCACCTGGTCGATCTGCTCGTCACTCATGCTGTCCAGCGGTGCGCCAAGACGGCGGAACATGCGGTAGGTGTCGTCCCATTGCGCGGGCTGCTCGGTCCATACCCGCCAGGCGCCAGCGCCGTTGTGGCGTAGCGCAGGCCCGTTGCCACCGCGTGGGCGAAGTTGCCATTGGCCATCGCCAGCCGGCTCGACCACAGGGTAGTGATGCCCGTCCATTTCGACCCAGGCCTGGCCACCGTAGCGCCGAATACCCAAGGCGTCCTGGGCCGCCGCACTGCTCGGCGCGATGCTGCGATACGCTGCCAGGTCCTGCTGCCAGAGCTTGGTGCTACCGTCTTCAAGCCGCGCAGGCACCATCGCATCGACCACCGCCGAACGTGCCCACAGCCGCTTGGTCAGCGAGACGCCCGCCGCCGTGGCCGCGACAATTGCAAGGTCGGTGGCGACGTGGGTCAGGTGATCAAGTGCCTGTTGGGTGTCACCGTCATGCAGGGCCTCGATAGCGTGGTAGACCTCGCCCAGCAACTCCCATACGGTCACCGCGAGCATGACCAGCCCCAAGCCCGGTACAAAGAACGACGCCAGGTTGAGCAGCGCCCACCCTTCTGCGGCCAGCCGTTCGTCATGGGCACGCTGAAGCTCGCGATCAAGCCGAGCCACCGGCACCGCGATCATCGCTGCGTCCTCCTTGATCTGGCGGATGCGCGCCTGCGCCAGGCTGTTGAACAGCGGTGACGGATACGCCTGCAAATACGGTTTAAGGTCAAAACTGGCCCAGTCTGGAAGGTCGTCAAAAGCCGGCACTACCCTGGCGAAAAATGCCTGGCTGTCGCGCCTGAGCACGAAACGGCTGAAGAACCGTTGATACGTCTTGAGGCGCAGGCGATGGCCCAGCGCGCGGTTAAGGTCATCGAGGCTGTCGAATGCACTCCAGGCCGCCACCGGGTCACCCGGCACATGCATCAACAACCGCCGAGTAGTGTTGAACAGGGGCCCTTGATCGATCACTTCGAGCACCACGACCTGCTCAATGGCGCACCCGAGCAGCCTCAGTTGCCTGGCCACCACCAGGTCACCTGCCAGGCGCAACAGCTTGCCCTCAAGGCACATGCTCACCAACAGTTTCAGGTCGCTGGCATCGAGCACCTCTTCTTGCCTGGCCTTGTACCCGTCCACCAACATGGCATAGCGGATTGCATCGACCAGCAGCGACTCGATGCGTTTTGGGTTCTCGTCGGGCTTGAGGATGGCATCCAGATGACGCTGATAGCCCTCGCCCAGGTCCAGCTCGCGGCACAATGCGGCAAAGGCGATGGCGGTGGGGAGGTTGTGGGTGCCTGCACGCGGTACCAGCAGCCGGTTGCCGACAGGCTGGCCGCCCGTGCTGGCCTGTTCGGCAGTGAAGTTACGCAGTACCACCTCGAGCAATGGTTTTTCTTCGTACACCACCTCGGTGAGGTGGGCCCCAACGGGTTGAGCGTTGATTACCGGCTCACGGCGCCCTTCGAGAAACGTCAGCCGGCGTGGATTGCCCGTGACGCCATAGCGCTCGGTGAGCGCGTTCTGCAGCGCTGATACGACGAAATGATCGATCCCGTCGATGCGCGCCAGCAGCGCGCCCAGTTGCTGACGGCACTCAAGGCTCTTGGCCAGTGCGCGACTGATCTCCGGCAGCTGCTCAACCGGCGCCTGGCGCAGCCAGCGGGGCAAGCGCTGGCCGATGATGTCATCCTGAAACGCCTCGCTGTCGCGCTGCAGCGTGTCCAGATGCGGCAAGCCTGACTCGACATCATTGCCTACGGTAGTGCCCATGCTCAAAGCCTCCTGTTCAGTGAAGAGGCCAGCCTAGGCAGAAGAGGTTGGTCGAGGCGTTAGATAGCTAATGCCCGCACTTAGAACAACGCTAACTGGCTGCCCGTCAACGCCGCGAAATCATCACCGACAAAGGGCAGGATGGCATCGGCCACCGGCTGCAGTTGGCGGCTCAGGTAGTGCTCGTAGTCGATGGGCGCCTGCAGGTTCTCCAAGGGTTCAGGGCCGGCAGTGGTGATCAGGTAGCTGATCCAGCCACCGTTCTGGTACTGCCGTGGACGGCCGAGGCGGCTGTTGTACGCGTCGGCCAGGCGCGCCGCACGCACGTGCGGCGGTACGTTTCGCTGGTAGTCGGCCAGCGGGCGGCGCAAGCGCTTGCGGTAGACCATCAGCTCATCCAGTTCACCGGCCAGGGTCTGTTGCACGTACTGGCGCACGTAGTCGCGGTACGGTTGGCCGCGGAAGATACGCCCGTACAGCGCCTGCTGGAACTCCCGCGCCAGCGGCGACCAGTCGGTGCGCACCGACTCCAGGCCCTTGTACACCATCTGTTCACTGCCGTCGGCGCGCTGTACCAGGCCGGCGTAACGCTTTTTGCTGCCCTCTTCGGTGCCGCGAATGGTGGGCATCAGGAAGCGTCGGTAATGGGTTTCGAACTGCAACTCCAGGGCGCTGTCCAGCCCCATCGAATCGTGCAGGTGCTGGCGCCACCACAGGTTCACTTCTGCCACCAACTCACGGCCGATGCGCGCGGCGGCGTCTTCGTCATGGGCGCCCTTGAGCCAGACGAAGGTGGAGTCGGTATCGCCGTAGATCACATCAAAACCACGCGCTTCGATCAATTCACGGGTCTGGCGCATGATCTGGTGGCCGCGCAGGGTGATCGACGACGCCAGGCGCGGGTCGAAGAAGCGGCAGCCGCTGGAACCCAGTACACCGTAGAAGGCATTCATGATGATTTTCAGTGCCTGCGACAGCGGCGCGTTACCCGCGCGCTTGGCCGCCTCCCTGCCCTGCCACACACGCTCGACGATGGCTGGCAGGCAGTGCCGGCTACGGGAGAAGCGAGCGCCGCGAAAGCCGGCCACCGAGTGCTGGTCATCGGGCTGGCGCAGGCCTTCGGCCAGGCCGACCGGGTCGATCAGAAAGGTGCGGATGATCGAGGGATACAGGCTTTTGTAGTCCAGCACCAGCACCGAATCGTAGAGACCAGGGCGTGAGTCCATCACGAAGCCACCGGGGCTGGCCTCGTCGGGGCGGCTGCCGAGGTTGGGCGCGACAAAGCCCAGGCGGTGCATCTGAGGCATGTACAAATGGCAGAACGCCGCCACCGAGCCACCGCTTCGGTCCACGGCCAACCCCGTGACGCTGGCACGCTCAAGCAGGAATTCGAGTAGGCGGGTATGGGCGAAGATGCGCGTGACCAGTTCGCAGTCCTTGAGGTTGTAGCGTGCCAGCGACGGTTTGTCCTCGGCGAACATGCGGTTGATTTCGTCCATGCGCTGATAAGGCGTGCTGATGGCCTTGCCCTCGCCCAGCAGCGTTTGCGCCACGTTTTCCAGGCTGAACGAAGGGAAGCTCCAGGTGGCCGAACGCAAGGCTTCGATACCGTCGATCAGCAGCCGCCCGGGGGCATCGGCGAATACGTGACCACCGCTGGCGTGAGCGCGCAGGGTCATGGGCGCGCCGTTGCGCCCCAGGGCCAAAGGCACCTGCAATTGCTTGGCGTGTTCGTGCAACAGGCGCAGGTCGAACTGCACCAGGTTCCAGCCGATGATCGCATCCGGATCGTGCCGGGCCATCCATTGGTTGAGGCACGCGAGCAGCGCGGCAGGGTCGTCGCAGTAATGCAGGTCGAAGTCCACGGCGCTGCTGTCGCCGTTTGCCGGGCCAAGCATGTACACCTGGCGCTGGCCGCAGCCTTCGAGGGCAATACTGTAGAGCTCACCGCGCTGGCTGGTTTCGATATCCAGCGACACCAGGCGCAGTGGCGGGCGATAGTCCGGCAGGGGCTTGAGCTGGGCATCGCAGAGCACGCCGTGGCCGTCGGGTTGGCCGGTAAACTGCACTGGGGCGGTAATGAAGCGCTCCATGAGATAGCGCTCGGGTGGGCGGATGTCCGCCTCGTACACCTCAACGCCGGCGTTGCGAAGGCGTTGCTCCACCTGCATCAACTGGCGATGCTGGCGGCAGTAAAGGCCCAGCACCGGGCGCTGATCGAAGTCACGCAGTTGCAAGGGTTTGAGCTCGACGCCCGGCTCGTTGGCCAGCAGCACGCGAGCATGCTCGGCTTGCGCCTGGGGGAGGAACGCCACCGACACCTGCGGCGCCAGGCGCAATTGCCGCGGCCCCTGGTCGGTAGCCAGCCAGAACTCCACGCACGTGCCTTCGGGTGTGTCATGCCAATGCCGGGTCAGGACAAAGCCCTGCTGCAAATCCACCGCGTCGACCTCTGGTTGTCTGTTGTGCCTGAAGTGACGATTCTACCCTTTGCAGGGCAGCCTGTGGCTTTGCATGTCTTGCCGGGGCAACTCAGCGCTGTTTTCAGCGGGAGCCGGCGACGAACCCGCTACGCCGCCCTGCCCACGCCAGCAGCCACGCCAAGCCGATCAACAGCAACGCCACTGGCGCAAACCACGCGACACCGGCCCCGGTCAGCAGCAAACCGCCAATAATCCCCCCCAACGCAATCGCACTGTTCCACACCGTCACCAGCATCGACTGCGCCACATCACCGCCCTCGCCCGCCGCATCCGCACAGGCCGTCTGCAACAGCGTTGGCGCGCCGCCGTACGTCACGCCCCACAGCGCAATGCTCAGGTACATCGCCCACGAAGACGCCTGCCCCAGCACCAGCGTGGCCACGGCAAACCCGGCGAGGCTCAGCAGTACCAGCTTGCGCAGATGCCGATCGACCAACAACCCGACCAGCCCGATGCCCGCCAGCGCCGATAGGCCGAACACCATCAACACCTGGCCAATCTCGGCGGCCATCCCCGCCGCCGCCAACAGCGGCACGATGTAGGTATAGAGGATGTTGTGGCCCAGGACCCAGGTCAGGATCACCAGCAGCACCAGCGCCACGCCCGGTGTGCGCAACACCTGCAACGCCGCAGGGCGCTTGCCGGCGGCCTGCCCCGGGTAATCCGGAACCGCGCGCAATACCCAGACCACCAGCAACAGCGCCACCAGGGTGACCACGACGAAGGTCGCACGCCACCCCAGCATTGCCCCAAGCCAGGTACCAATAGGCAACCCCAGGGACAACGCTATCGGCTGCCCAAGCATGGCCACGGCCATCGCCCGCCCCTGCAAGGCCACCGGTACCATGCGCCGGGCATGGCCGGCGATCAGCCCCCAGGCCAAGCCGGCAGCGGCACCGGTGAAAAAGCGCAGCACCAGGGTAAGAGCGTTGGACGACGACAACACCGTCAAGCCGTTGAACAGCACAAAGCCGCCGATCGCCAGCAGCAAAGCGCGACGGCGATACCAGCCCTGCGTCAGGGTCACCAAGGGAATGGCAGTCAACAACGATCCGAGTGCGTAGGCCGTAACCCATTGCCCGGCCATGGCCTGGCTGATGTGCATGCCACCGGCGATCTGGTCCAGCAAACCGGCAGGCAGGGTTTCGCTGAGGATGGCGATAAAGCCGGTCATAGCCAGCGCCAGCAGGCCACTCAGGGGCAGGCGCTCGGCGCGCTCAACCAATGGCGGTGCGCAAGATATCTGGGACATTGCAGGGTGCCTTGAAGTGGAAATCGAGGGCGACAGTGTGCACGGCGGCGGCATTACGGAAAAAGACGGTTACAATGCCGCTCACCCCGGACATCAATGTCCGCAATCAGGAACACGTCATGGACAGCCTCAGCGGCTTCGTGGTCTTCAACCGAGTTGCCGAAACCCGCAGCTTCGTCGCTGCCGGTCAGTCACTGGGCATCACTGCCTCGGCCGTGGGCAAGCGCGTGGCACGGCTGGAAAGTCGCCTGGGTGTGCGCCTGTTCCATCGCAGCACGCGCAGCATCACCCTGACCGCCGAAGGCACGCTGTTTCTGGAGCGCAGCCGGCGCATCCTGGCGGAAATCGAAGCGACCGAGCAGGCGCTGTCCCAGGCCAGCGAAACCCCGCGCGGCCGCCTGCGCGTGAGCCTGCCCCAGGTCACCGGGCTGGTGATGCCGGCGTTGGCCGAGTTCATGGCGCTGTACCCCCAGGTTGAGCTGGACCTGGAGTTCACCGACCGCATGGTGGATATCGTCGGAGAGGGTTTCGATGTGGTCATGCGTGGTGGCCAGCCGCTGGACTCACGCCTCAATGCCAAATTCCTCGGCCACTTCCAGCACCGCCTGGTGGCATCACCCGAATACTTGCGCGAGCGCGGCACGCCCAGCCACCCGCGTGACTTGAGCACACACACCTGCCTACACTACCGCTTCCCCAGCAACGGCAAGCTGGAGGTCTGGCCGCTGCGCCAGGAGCACCCCGACCAGGGCTATGACATCCCCATTTCGATGGTGTGCAACCACGTCGAGACGCGCATCTGCTTTGCCCTAAACCACCGCGGCATCACCTGCCTGCCAGACTTCAGCGTGCGCCGCGAATTGGCCGCAGGCACACTGGTGAGCGTGCTCGAGAGTTTCATGGAACGGCGTGGCAGCTTCTACCTGCTGTGGCCGTCGGGGCGCCACGTGCCGCCCAAGCTGCGAGTGTTCATCGACTTCATGCTCGAACGGGTATTGCCTGGCGGCCCTCAGCCATACAAGTAGTTGATGTCCTTGTAGGCCAGCGGCGGTACCTGGCCGAACAGGAAATCACGCAGCTTGTGCATCTGCCGGGCCTTGGGGCTGGATTTGAGCCAGGTCATGTAATAGCCGTCGCCCGTGGCTACCGCGTACTTGAACGGTGTGACCAGGCGCCCTGCCGAAAGATCGGTCGTGGCCAGCACCAGGTCCACCACCGAGATGCCCAACCCTTGCTGAGCCGCCGAGATGCCCTGGTCGAGGGTGTCGAACACCTGCCCCTGGTCGATGCTGATGTCCAGCGCATCCATGCGCGCCAGCCAACGCCGCCAATCGCGCCGGTCTGGGGACGGGTGAAGGAACTCGCATTGGCGCAGGTCGCCCAGGTCGGGCTGCGGTTGTGCCATGTAGTCGGGGTGGCAGACCGGGATCAGCCATTCATCGAACAGTTTGAAGCTCTCGACGTCGGCGGGGAAACGCCCGTTGGCCAGCAGGATGGCGCAGTCGTAGGGTTCGGAATAGAAATCCACGCTGTCGATGTCCATCCACACGCTCGACAGTTGCACGCTGCAGCTGTCGTCGTTCTTCTTGAACCCGTCCAGTGCCCTGAGCAGCCAGCGCATGGTAAGCGTGGACGGGGCCTTGAGGCGCAGGCCGTAGCGGTCCTGGCGCAGCAACGCGCAGGCATTCTCGATGATCTTGAAGCCGACCTTGAGCTCCTGGGACAACAGGCGACCGTGCTCGGTCAGGCTCAGTTTCGGGCCACGGCGCTCGAACAGGTCGCAGCCGAACATGGCCTCGAGGGTCTTGATGTGGTGGCTGACTGCCCCTTGGGTCAGTGCCAGCTCCTCCGCCGCACGGGTAAAGGAGCCATAACGAGAGGCCACCTCGAAAGCACGCAAGGCGTGCAGAGCCTGAATCCGTTCCGACATGGCGACGTCCGAAGCATGAGTAAGACTAATAGTAGGTCATAGTTCCACGCGTTTTACAACGTTAAGTCCGTCTCAGAAAATGCATGTAAATAATAAAGATAACCAAGATTCTGCCTGCATATGCCTGGAACGTTACTTAATTGGAAACCTGGGGAAATCATGTTTACGGGTTATGGAAACTGCTATCGCCTGGATGCGCTAGAGCTGGCCACTGAACATGTCCGGAACACGCAGCATTGGACGTACAAAACCATACAGCATTTTCGCGGCATTCTCGCCAGCCCCGACTTTCCGTGCCTGTTCGGGCGCAAGGCGGTCGCCAGCGAGACCTGCCACATCCTCTTCGCCCGCGCCGAGCAGCTGGCCGATGACATCGCTCAGGGCCTGGCCGACTATGTGCGCACCATCGCACCGATTCCGCTCAAGCAGCGCATCGGCAGCCCACTGGTGGTGTTTCTCGAAACCCCTGGCGACTACACCCTTGCCGAGCAACAGGCCTTGGCCTGGAAGGTGCTGCGTGGGGTCCATGCCCGCGACCCACATCCCTGGCCGCAGGCCATACCCTCCGACCCGGACGATAACGGCTGGTCGTTCTGCTACGCCGGCATGCCGCTGTTCATCAACATGAACTTCCCGGGCCACCGGCAGATGAAAAGCCGCAACCTGGGCCCGCACATCACCTTCGTCATCAACCCCCGGGAGAACTTCGACGAAGTGGCCAACGCCAGCACTGAAAGTGGCAAGCGTATTCGTGCCCGCATCCGCGAGCGCGTGGCCCACTATAACGACGGCGTCATGCCCGACACCCTTGGCGCATTCGGCGATGCCGACAACTACGAGTGGAAGCAGTACCAACTGCAGGAGGCAGGTTCGCTCAACCCGTCACGCTGCCCGTTCCACGCCCATGTACCCGCCGACACACTGATCGAGAATTGACCGTGAATACCGCACTGACCGCCACCTATGCACTGACCGTGCTGCTGCTGATCGCCACCCCTGGCCCGGTGGTAGCACTGATCGTCAACACCGCTGCCGCCTCCGGCTCGCGCAAGGCCATGTTCACCGCCGTGGGTACCAACTGGGCGTCCCTGGTACTGATAGGCGCGGCAGCCTGGATCATCCTGACCAGCGCGGCCATCGACAAGGCCTGGCTCAGCGGCATGAGCCTGATGGGCTGCCTGTTCATCGGCTACATCGCCGTGTGCACCCTCAAGGAAGCCCTGCAGGCGCCGGCGTCGGACGCGGCGAACGAGACACAAGGGCCTGGGCGCGGCGGCCTGCTGCAAGGCTTCATGGTGGGCATCTCCAACCCCAAGGACATCATCTTCTTCATCGCCTTTTTCCCCCAGTTCATCCAGATCACCGAGTCGTTCGGCAAGAGCATGGTGGTGCTGTCGCTGCTGTGGGTGGCCATCGATTTCGCCGTGCTCAGCCTGTACATCTTCGCCATCGGCAAGATCGCATCGCAACGCAGCAACCGCCTGATCAGCCTGGCTTCGGGCGTCGCCCTGTTGCTGATCGCAGCGGGCGGCCTGCTTTACAACCTCAAGGAACTGGCGGCCTGAGCCAGCAACAACGCGAAGGAGTGCCCATGAGATCGACCGACACCAGCACGCCTGTCCCGGGCCCTCCTTCGCCGCTGCAACAGGACTACCAGCGCTTTCTGTTACTAGGCAACCACCGTGCGCCACACACCCTACAAGTGCACGAGCGCGGTTATCGCTCCGGCACTATCAACACCGATGCCCTTGGCCTGCGCTACAGCCATTGTGCGGGCAAGCGTTTCTCGGCGGCCGAGCGCGGCGCGGCGCCGCGCATCAACTTGCTGGTGGGGGGCTCTACCGCCTTGGGTATAGGCGCCAGCTGCGACGAACATACGGTGGCTTCACATTTGTCGATGCTGACCGGTGAAGTCTGGCTGAACCTGGCCGGCTGCGGGCTCAATGCCGGCCAGGAGCTGCTGATGTTCCTCACCCACCAGCATCGGCTCGGCCAATTGGGCCATGTGGTGGTGCTCAGCGGCCTCAATACACTGGCCCATGAAGCCCTTGGCGAAGTCCTCGCCAGCCCCCACGACCCGCTTCACGCCACGGCCCTGCGCGACACGCTGAACAGCTACAGCGACGGCATGCCGCCTGCTGTGGCCCCGCGCCCGCAATCGCTCTGGCGACGGCTTGGCCAAGCCTTGACCACGCGCCCGCCCGTAGCGCCTGTCGCCAGGCCATTATCGCCCCCTGAAAAGCGACTGGCCCGCGCGGCCGACACCATCGGCCGCACCTTGCGCCAATGGGAGCGTCTGCTGGCAGACAGCCATGCCACCCTCACCTTCATACTCCAGCCACTGCTGCCCTGGTGCCGCGAAACCCTGCCTGAGGGTGAGCAGGCCATGCTGACGGCGCTGGAGCAACAGCCGGCCAACTTCGACCGCCTGCTCGACGGGGTCTTTGACAGCCAGTTGCACATGGCCTTCTTTCGCCGCATCAAAAGCCAGGCCGACCCGGTACCCTGTTACGACATGAACAGCATGCTCAGCAGCTCGCCGGTATTCGGCGCCGACCTGTTCGTCGACCGCCTGCACCTCAACGACCTGGGCAACAATGCCCTGGCCAAGGTCATTACCGCCAAGCTGGGCCTGGCCCAGGAAAAACACGCTCAGCGCAAGGTCACACCCATCAAGCTCGTCTGACAGTTGCCTGCTGGTCTTTCGGCGAGGGCCCTTGGGTGGCTAGAATACGTCGTCGTTCCGATCCGCCTGAGGCGCACCTGTACCTGTCATGAACATCGAAGCCGTCCATCAACAACTGGCCGCCTGCCGTGACTGCGCTTTTCACGAGGCATGCCTGTGAGTCGCGCGGTCATCCTGCCCCCGCTGTTGATCGCCCTGATGCCGTTGGCTGCGCAAGCGCTTGACGTGCGCATCGACCCTCATGCCGACCTGCTCTACCGCCAGGCCCTGCCGCTGCTGGAACAGGCCGACAGCCAAGATGACAGCGCCAGTTCACTGCGCACTGCCCTGGGCAGCGACCCGGAACTCACCCGTCAGGGCCAGGCCCTTGCCCACACGTTGCCTACCGCGGTGGCACTGCTGAAAAAGTCAGTGGCGCTGGGCCACCCGGTGGCGCAGTACCGGCTGGCGCTCTACTACATGACCTATTTGCCCGCCGGGCAGATCCCCGACGCGGCCTGCCCTTTGCTGGTAGCCAGCCTCAAGCAAGGCTTCGCGGCTCCGGCAGCGGCCATCGCCACCTGGTGCCCGCCCTACAACGCCAGCGTGGAGTATCGCGCTGCACTGGAGGCGATCCCGAGCATGGCCACCCAGTACGCCCCCTACTACCCGCAACCTGCCACGCGACTGGCCTGTAGCCGCAGCCAGCCGCAGGGCCTGGAAATGCAGTGGGGGCGTCAGCGCGACTACCAGGCCGAGGTGTACCGGCTGCTGGCAGACCTGGACTCGCAACAGCGTCAGACCTTGCTGCAGAAGGCCGTGGACATCAACGGGTGCGTGACAGCGCAACACGGATTGGCCAGCCATCGCTAACGCCCTTGAGCCCGAACAGGGCCCAAACCAGCAAGATCGTTCAAGCCATCCCTATTACCACTCTGGCATGCTGCGCAACCGAGTACACGCGTTGCAGCCACCATGCCCCACAGCCCACACATTGCCCGCCAAGCCTTTCTGCGTGGCGCCATCGCCATCCTCCCGCTATCCCTGGCCGTGGCCCCCTGGGGCCTTTTGGCCGGGTCCATGGCCATTGAAGCCAACCTCAGTGCCTGGGAAGGCCAAGGCCTGTCGGCTATCGTCTTTGCCGGTGCCGCGCAACTGGTGGCGATTGGCATGCTCAAGGGCGGCGCCAACCTGGCGTCGATCCTGCTCACCACCTTGCTGCTGACCTCGCAGCACCTGCTGTACGGCCTGTCCATGCGCCCCGTGCTGTCGAACCAGCCACTGCGCTGGCGGTTGGGCCTGGGCTTTTTGCTGACCGACGAATTCTTTGCCATGACCAGCCATTACGACCAGCAACAGTTCAACCGCTGGTACGCGCTGGGCGTGGGCCTGACCTTCTATGTCGCCTGGAACCTGTTCACCCTGGCCGGCATCGTGCTTGGCCAGAACATTCCGCACCTCGACCAGTTGGGCCTGGACTTTTCCATTGTCGCCACCTTCGTCGCCCTGATCGCGCCCCTGGTGCGCAACCTCGCAACGGTAGTGTGTGTGGCCGTTTCGCTGTTCTGCTCGGTGCTGTTCAGTGCCTGGCACTGGGAAACCGCCTTGGTGGCGGCAGGCCTGCTCGGCATGAGCGCCGGTTTCGTTTGCCAGAAGTGCTTTGGAGGCCGTGCATGACCTGGTTACTGATATTCGCCATGGGCGCCATCGTGTTCCTCAACCGCTATGCGTTTCTCGAACCGCGCCTGCCTTTGCGCCTAAGCTCCAACGCCCGGCAGTTTCTCGGGTTTGCGGTGCCGGGCATGCTCACCGCCATCTGCGGGCCGATCATCTTCATGCCTGACCATCACCTGAACCTGAGCCTGCTCAACCCGTATCTGCTGGGCTCAGTGGTGGCCGTCGCCCTGGTGCTGTTGACCCGCAGCGTGTTGCTGAGCATGCTGGTGAGCATGTTGATCTTCTTCCTCCTGCGCAGCTGGCTGGCATGACCACGCCCCTGCGTGAACAGACACACCTGTGGCAGGCGCCGGCGCTGGGCGACGTCGAGATGCTGCACGCGCGGTACTTTCAGCAACGCTTCGCCCCGCACGTGCACGAAGGCTATGTGTTCACCGTGATCGAGTCCGGCGCCCAGCGCTTCTGGCATCGTGGCAGCGAGCACCTGGCCCCGGTCGGCAGCATGGTGCTGATCAACCCCGACGAGCTGCACACCGGCGCCACTGCCCATGAAGCCGGTTGGCGCTATCGCGGCTTCTACCCGGAACATGAACGGGTCACCGGCGTGCTGGAGGAGCTGGAGCTCGGCCGGCACGGCAGGCCCAGCTTCAAGGACAGTGTGATCCAGGACCCGGCCCTGGCGCTGGCCTTCAGCCAGTTGCACCAGCTGTCCGAATCGGCTGCCAGTGCGCTGGAGCAGCAGACCGCCTGGCGCCATGCCGTGCTGGCCTTGGTGCAACGCCACGGGCAGTGCGCCGAGCCATCAGCACCCGGCCTCGAGCCCCTGGCGGTGGCGCGTGCGCGCGAATTGCTGGAGAGCCAACTGGCCGCCCCGCCCTCGCTTGAAGCCCTGGCGGCTGCGGTCAACCTGTCGCCCTTCCACTTCGCCCGGGTGTTTCGCCAGGCCACCGGTTTGCCGCCGCATGCCTGGCTCAAGCAACGGCGCCTGGCCCGAGCCCGGGAATTCTTGAAAAGCGGCCTGGCGGCGTCCGAGGTGGCATTCAGCCTGGGCTTCGCTGACCAAAGCCACCTGAGCCGGCAGTTCAAGCAGGCCTATGGCGTGACGCCGGGGGCCTATCGACAGGCCTGCCTGCACAGCTAGGCAGGCCGCGGAACTGGCCGGGCAAACGGGTCAGGCACTGCTACACTGACAGGGCTGAATTGGAGGATCCTGCCATGTCCGAAAGAGAGCTCACCACCCTCATATCGCTGATGAACCAGCGTCAGGCCTGCCTGAGCAGTGCTTGCAAGGAGATCGCCGACTGGATCGACCGGCAGGGCGATGTGCCCGTCGCCGGCAAGATTCGCGCGAGCCTCAAGGCCCTGGAGGCCGACGAAGCCCAGGTACGCAAGACCTTGACCTCGCTGACCCTGGACAGGCCGCTGCCACGCTTTCGCAGCTGAATGAACTGGGGCCGCTATGCGGCCCCCGGTATTTCAGTGATTCATGTGCATGTGGTCATGCCCACCGCCAGCCTCGGCGTTGAGCGGGCGCACCGGCGCCTGCACCTGCAGCGTTTGCTTGCCACCCTTGGTGTCTTCGATGAACAGGGTCAGAGGTACCTGTTCACCCTCCTTCACCTGCTGCTTCAAGCCCATCAGCATGACGTGCAAGCCATTCGGGTCCAAGGTTACCGCCTTGCCAGCCGGCAACTCGACTGCCTTGACCTCACGCATGCCCATCACATCACCGTTCATGGTCATTTCATGCACCTGCACGGTCTTGGCCACTGGCGACTCGACCCCTACCAGCTTGCTGTCGCTGCTGGCAGTCAAGGTCATGAAGGCACCGGTGGACTGCTGGTGCGGCACGCTGGCACGGACCCAGGCATCACTCACGGTGGTCTCGGCCAACGCTGGCAGGGCAAGGCCCAGCAGGGCGATGGCGGCCAGGCCGCGCTTGAACGGTTGCAGTGAAACAGCCATTAGCAAATCTCCATCAGGGTGACCAGGTCTTCGGCGCATTCCTTGGCGTTCAGGGAATGGCCCAGGCTCAGGCGCAGAGTGCCACGTGTGTCGTAGACGTAGCTGGTGGACGAATGAGAGATGGTGTAGGTGTCACCGGCCGGGACCTTCTCGTAGAACACCTTGAATTCCTTGGCCACCTCGGCGATTTCCTCAGGGGTACCGGTCAGGGCGGTGAACGACGGGTCGAACGCCTTGACGTAGGCATCGAGCACTTCGGGGGTGTCGCGCTCCGGGTCCAGGGTGATGAACACCACCTGGAACAGGTCACGGTCACGGCCCTTGAGCATTTGCCTGATTTGCGCCGCGCGCGCCAGCGTGGTCGGGCAGACCGCCGGGCACTGGGTGAAGCCGAAGAAGATCATCGGCATGCTGCCGTAGAAGCTCGACAGGGTACGCGGGTTGCCTTGGGGGTCCTTGAGGTTGAACTTGCGCCCAAGGATTTCGTTGCTCATGTTCTTGCCGTACTTGAACTCGAGACCCCGGGCCGGGCTGCAGCCGGCCAGCAGGCCAAGCCCGAGAACGCCCATCCCAGCGACAACCGCGCGCCGGGTATACAGATCATTCATGGAACCATCCTTTACAGGCCATCCTTCACAGGAAAGGTGCCGACCCAGGGAGGGGCCGGTCGAAAAACCGGGGCATTCTTACATGACACCCCAAGTGCTTCTACCCGATGAAGGCGGTGTTGGCCTGCAGCCCTTTGAATACGGGCTGCGGCCTGTTGTCGCAGGGGTTGAATCCGTAACAGTTTGTTGCTAAGGGCGCGTACTCGTCAGTAGTACGCGTTTTCCTTCTGGGTGTGGTCAGTCACGTCACGCACACCTTTGAGCTCGGGAATGCGCTCGAGCAGGGTGCGCTCGATGCCTTCCTTCAACGTCACGTCAGCCTGGCCGCAGCCTTGGCAACCGCCGCCGAACTGCAGCACGGCAATGCCGTCGTCGACCACGTCCACCAGGCTCACCTGGCCGCCATGGCTGGCCAGACCGGGGTTGATCTCGGTCTGCAGGTAGTAGTTGATACGCTCGTTGATCGGGCTGTCCTCGTTGACCATCGGCACCTTGGCGTTTGGCGCCTTGATGGTCAGCTGGCCGCCCATGCGGTCGGTGGCGTAGTCGACCAGCGCGTCTTCAAGGAAGGGCACGCTGACCGCATCGAGGTAAGCGGTGAAGCTCTTCAGACCCACGGCGGTGTCGTCGGGCTTCTCTTCGCCCGGCTTGCAGTAGGCAATGCACGTCTCTGCGTACTGGGTGCCTGGCTGGGTGATGAAAATGCGAATGCCGATGCCGGGCGTATTCTGCTTGGAGAGCAGATCGGCCAGGTAATCATGGGCGGCGTCGGTAATGGTTATAGCGCTCATGTAAGTTCCTCACAGACTTGCGGCCAAGTGTACGCCAACCTGGCCCCGGCACAAAGTCCTAGTATTTGACTCGGGAAAGCACGTAAGCCGGGGCCTGCCCCCGTGGGGCCGCCAGCCAGGCCTGCATTCGCCGGTACAAGCCACGCTCCAGCCACTGGTAGCTGAACCACGACATTAGTCCAATGGACGGCACGCACAGGGCAAACACCAGATACGGGTTCAAGTGCAGCCGCTGGCTGGCAAACCAGCCGGCATACAGCACCAGCACGTGGATCAGGTACACCGAATACGAGCAGTCGCCCAGTGCCTTGAGCACCTGGTTACCCTTGAAGCACGGTTCCAGGGCAATGAAGGCCAGCACCACCAGGGCGCTGGGCACGCCCCAGTGCAACAGACGCTGGGAAGCGTCCAGGTGATAGAGGGCGTACCCCGCCACCCCGAGCAACGCCAGCGGCATCCACACGCCCTCGCGAATCAGGCCCCGGCGATACAGCACACCCAGGCCGATGCCGAGCAGGAATTCATAGATGATGTCGTTGTTGTAGAAATGGCTGAGCACGCCCAGCCGGCCCAGCACTTCACTGACCAGCAACAGCGCAGCGCTCACCAGCCACAGGTGATGGCGCTGGCGCACCAGGAACGCCAGGCCGAACAGCAGGTAGAAGAACATCTCGAAATTCAGCGTCCAGCCCACGTTCAAGGTCGGGTAGAGCCCGTACCCCCCGGGGTTTTCCGCTGGCACGAACAGCAACGACAGCAACAGGTGCTGCCAGTCGAACTGCTGGTGCGGCATCCAGCGGCTGGCCGCCAGCAGCAGGCCCGCCATGAGCAAGCTGTAGAACCAATACGCCGGCACGATGCGCAGCACCCGGTTGAGCAGGAACTGACGCGGTTCGATGGTTTTGTCACGGGTCGACAGGTAGATCACCAGCCCACTGATGACGAAGAAGATATCGACGCCCACGGCGCCCCGGTCGGTAAGCAGTTGGCCGATCGGGCCGCTGGCGTGGAAGTCGAAGAAAATCTGCATGAAATGGTGGCAAACCACCACCCAGGCGGCGAACGCCCGCAGTGCCTGAAGCGAATACAGCATGGAATACCCTGCGATTGCCGGTGCATTGAGGCCGGTGACCGAGCGCAGAGGGGGCAATACCCGCGAAAGGCTGCCCAGCAGCCCCCCCTGCAGTCGATCAGGACCACCCACCGTTTCCGACCGCAGCTACCCCGGAAAGGTCAGGCCAACCGATCAGAGGTTCTCGTAGCGGTTCATGTCCAGCACACCCGCTTCCACCGGCTGGGTCTCCTTGATGTAGCTGTTCACGTCATGGAAGTACTGCCAGAACTGCGGATGGCTACGGCGCACACCCCAGCGCATGACGATGCGCTCGAACTTGCTCGGGTCATCACGCGCATACTCCATGTCTTCGACAAATTCCGGCACATCCTGGGTCGGTATGTTGAAGATGAAATTCGGGTAGCTGCTGAGTACGCCCGGGTACAAGGTCAGTGTGTCCAGCCCTGGCTGATAGCGGGAAGCCTCGCCCAGCAGGAAGGCGACGTTGCTGTGCGCACGGTTGCGCAGCAGGCTGTACACCTGGCGCTGACCGCCCTGCCCTTCGATGCGCAGCATGCTTGCCTCAGGCAGCTGGTTGATGACCTTGAGCCCCGCCGCCGGGCGCGACACCAGGCGGCTGAGCGACTGCTCGGCATTGCGGAACTCTTCGCTCATTTGCGGCCGTGAGCAGTAGGCACCCTGGCACCGGTTGATCGGGTCGGGCGCCGCATTCAGGCTGCCAGTGCGCTGCAACAGCTTGAGGCCGAAGTCGCGCTTGGGGTTGCCAGGGTCGAGCTTGATGCCGCTCGGGGTATCGGTGTCGATGTCTTCATAGTCGAGCCACATCTTCACTTTGCCGCTGGTCTGGTACCAGTCGCTGAGGATCGCACCGCGCTGATCGGCCGGCATCAGGCGCAAGAAATTGACCTCGGCACCGTTGCGGATCAGGTCGAAGTACAGGCGTGTCTGCAACTGGTGCGAGACGTTGCCGAACACATCGAAGTTAACCGCCAACTGGTAATAGGTGCGCTCCAGCAACGGGTAGTCGAACAGCCACACCGTGAGCGGCACATCGCCGACCAGGCCTTTGCTCACCGAGGCGCTGTCGAAGTGGCGGAAAATGCTCAGCAGCGCATTGTCGTTACCCGCCCACAACGTCGACCAGCCCGGCGCCGGCATTTCGGCATAGGCTTCGCGGCGCAGTTTTTCGTACTCGTTGCGCTTGTCGCGGTAGGCGTGCCAGAGGCTCAGCACACTGCCCACGTCATCGATCTGCCCCGGCATGGCCAGCAACGGGGTGGCGGCGCCGCGGTACTGGGCATCGGTGATGTAGCGATCATGGGCCGGCTCCTGGAACAGCGCCCAGAAGTTGTCGCGAATCACGTCGGTCGCAATCTGCCCACGGCACACCGGGCCGCGGATGAAGGTGCGCACGAAGTACTCGGCGTTGTCCAGCATGAACTGGTAGCGCGCCACCGCCGGGATCGCCTCGAAGGTCTCGAACGGGTTGGCCCGATGACGCGGGCCATAGCCGGGCAGCGCCGCAGCGTGCCAGTCACCGGCGTAAAACAGTTGCTTCACCCGCTTGAGCTTTTGTGGGCCCATTGGGTAGGTGATGTGCGTCTTGTGCACGATCACGCCTTGCACCGGAATCAGCCGGTAATAGAAGTCGGTGCCCGGTGGATCGTTGGGGCGACGGGTAGCGATCAGGTCGACCGGCTGGCCGCTGGGCGTGCGCGAACGCACCCATTGGAAGAAGTGGCCCTGCTCCCCGCCAACGAAGTAGATGTGCGCAAGGAACAGGTGCTCGTACAGCCAACGCCCGACCAGGGCTTCGGTGGAGCCCGGGCGGTTGAGCAGCTCTTCCCAGTCGGCAATCTGCCTGGCCTCGGCCGGGTTCGGCTGGACCGGCTGGTACTCTACCGGCGCCCCCGTGGCCAGCCAGCGTTGCAGCGTGCTGTACTCCTGGTCGGTCAGGCCGGTGACCGCCAGCGGCATGCCTTCCCTGGGGTGCGCGCCGGCGTAGGCGTCGAACTCATGGGGCAACGGGCACATGTTGTTGCGGCTGATCCCCAGGACGATGTCCTCGGGCAACTTGGCATTGGGCGTGAGCGGTGTCTTGTGCCCAAGTTCGAGCATGCGCGCCATCAGCGCCGCCTGGCTGCCCTGGCTGTCGAGCACCGAGTAGAAGCCCTTCTTGCGCCACTCGCCCTCGCTGTGGGCGTCGTAGAACAGCCGCGTGGTGGGCACCGCCTTGCTTCGGTCGCCCTGGTACACCGGTACCTTGGTGGCCCCGCGCACGGCCCCTTCGGGGCTTTCCAGCTTGAGCTGGCAGGCCGCATCGTTACAAGCGTGGCAGGCCACGCATTTCTCGGTGAAGATCGGCTGAATGTCCCGGGTGTAGGAAATGGCCGGACTCGACTGGGGGGCTTGCCCGAACGCCACGCCGCTGATGAGCAAGGCGAAGACGCCGGCAAGAATACGTTGCAGCATGTGCGAAAAGTCCTGGTTCCTGAAAGCCATCACGATTGCCTGGTCGCGCCTGGGTGCTTGTGCGCCAACATGAGCAAAATTCATGCAAATGGGCGATGCGCCTAAAAACCGCGCAGCTTTGTTATGATTCGGCACCTTCTGATATCGCCCGACCAGGTAGTTCCTATGTCCGACCGCAGCGCTCGTCTCCAAGCACTCCAGCACGCACTCAAAGAGCGCATCCTGATCCTCGACGGCGGCATGGGTACTATGATCCAAAGTTATCGCCTCGAGGAACACGACTATCGTGGCACGCGCTTTGCCGATTGGCCAAGCGATGTAAAGGGTAACAACGATCTGTTGCTGCTCAGCCGCCCCGATGTCATCGCCGCCATCGAAAAAGCCTACCTGGATGCTGGCGCCGATATTCTCGAAACCAACACCTTCAACGCCACGCAGATTTCCCAGGCCGACTACGCCATGGAGTCGCTGGTTTACGAGCTGAACGTCGAAGGCGCGCGCATCGCCCGCCAGGTCGCCGATGCCAAGACCCTGGAGACGCCGGACAAACCGCGCTTCGTCGCCGGCGTGCTTGGCCCGACCAGCCGCACCTGCTCGATTTCCCCGGACGTCAACGACCCCAGCTACCGCAACGTCACCTTCGACGAACTGGTGGAAAACTACGTCGAGGCCACCCGCGGCCTGATCGAGGGCGGTGCCGACCTGATCCTGATCGAAACCATTTTCGACACCCTCAACGCAAAGGCGGCGATCTTCGCCGTGCAGCAGGTGTTCGAGGATGACCAGGTCGAATTGCCGATCATGATCTCCGGCACCATCACCGACGCCTCCGGCCGGACCTTGTCCGGGCAGACCACCGAAGCCTTCTGGAACTCGGTGCGCCATGCCAAGCCGATTTCCGTGGGCCTGAACTGCGCCCTGGGCGCCAAGGACCTGCGCCCGTACCTGGAAGAGTTGTCGACCAAGGCCGACACCCATGTCTCGGCGCACCCCAACGCCGGCCTGCCCAACGCCTTCGGCGAGTACGACGAAACCCCGGCCGAGATGGCCGCAGTGGTCGAGGAGTTCGCCGCCAGCGGCTTCCTCAACATCATCGGCGGCTGCTGCGGCACCACCCCGGGCCACATCCAGGCCATCGCCGAAGCCGTGGCCAAGTACAAACCCCGCGAGATCCCGGAAATCGCCAAGGCCTGCCGCCTGTCGGGCCTGGAACCCTTCACCATCGATCGTCAGTCGCTGTTCGTCAACGTTGGCGAGCGCACCAACATCACCGGCTCGGCCAAGTTCGCCCGGCTGATTCGTGAAGAGAACTACACCGAAGCCCTGGAAGTGGCCCTGCAGCAGGTCGAGGCCGGCGCCCAGGTGATCGACATCAACATGGACGAAGGGATGCTCGACTCCCAGGCCGCCATGGTCCGCTTCCTCAACATGATCGCGGGTGAGCCGGATATCTCCCGGGTACCGATCATGATCGACTCTTCCAAGTGGGAAGTGATCGAGGCGGGCCTGAAGTGCATCCAGGGCAAGGGCATCGTCAACTCGATCTCCATGAAAGAAGGCGTCGAGCAGTTCAAGCACCACGCCCGCCTGTGCAAACGCTACGGCGCCGCCGTGGTGGTGATGGCCTTCGACGAGGTCGGCCAGGCCGACACCGCCGCGCGCAAGAAAGAAATCTGCAAGCGCAGCTACGACATCCTGGTCAACGAAGTGGGCTTCCCGCCGGAAGACATCATCTTCGACCCGAACATCTTCGCCGTCGCCACCGGCATCGAAGAGCACAACAACTATGCCGTCGACTTCATCGAAGCCTGCGCCTACATCCGTGACCACCTGCCGCACGCGCTGAGCTCGGGCGGGGTGTCCAACGTGTCGTTCTCGTTCCGCGGCAACAACCCGGTGCGTGAAGCGATCCACTCGGTGTTCCTGTTCCACGCCATCCGCAACGGCCTGACCATGGGTATCGTCAACGCCGGCCAGTTGGAGATCTACGACGAGATCCCGGCCGACCTGCGCAACAAGGTCGAGGACGTGGTGCTCAACCGCACCCCGGAAGGCACCGATGCACTGCTGGCCATTGCCGACGACTACAAAGGCGGCGGCGCCACCAAGGAAGTCGAGAACGAGGCCTGGCGCTCACTGCCGGTGGGCAAGCGCCTGGAACACGCCCTGGTCAAAGGCATCACTGCGCACATCGTCGAAGACACCGAAGAATGCCGCCAGCAATGCGCGCGGCCCATCGAGGTCATCGAAGGCCCGCTGATGAGCGGCATGAACGTGGTCGGCGACCTGTTCGGTGCCGGCAAGATGTTCCTGCCCCAGGTGGTCAAGTCGGCACGCGTGATGAAGCAGGCCGTAGCCCACCTGATCCCGTTCATCGAAGCCGAAAAAGGCGACAAGCCCGAGGCCAAGGGCAAAATCTTGATGGCCACGGTCAAGGGCGACGTGCACGACATCGGCAAGAACATCGTCGGCGTGGTCCTGGGCTGTAACGGTTACGACATCGTCGACCTCGGCGTGATGGTGCCGGCAGAGAAGATTCTGCAAACCGCACGCGACGAGAAATGCGACATCATCGGCCTGTCCGGCCTGATTACCCCGTCGCTGGACGAGATGGTCCACGTTGCCCGCGAAATGCAGCGCCAGGGCTTCAACCTGCCGCTGATGATCGGTGGAGCAACCACGTCCAAGGCGCACACGGCCGTGAAGATCGAGCCCAAGTACAGCAACGACGCGGTGATCTACGTCACCGACGCTTCGCGCGCCGTCGGCGTTGCGACCCAACTGCTGTCCAAGGAGCTCAAACCCGGCTTCGTCGAAAAGACCCGCCTGGACTACGTCGATGTCCGCGAGCGCACGGCCAACCGCAGTGCCCGTACCGAGCGCCTGAGCTACGCCAAGGCGATTGCCGCCAAGCCGCAGTACGACTGGGCCGGCTACCAGCCCGCAGTGCCCTCCTTCACCGGCGTCAAGGTGCTGCAGGACATCGACCTGCGGACCCTGGCCGAGTACATCGACTGGACCCCCTTCTTCATCTCCTGGGACCTGGCCGGCAAGTTCCCGCGCATCCTCACCGACGAAGTGGTCGGCGAAGCGGCCACAGCGCTGTACAAAGATGCCCGCGAGATGCTCGACAAGCTGATCGACGAGAAGCTGATCAGTGCCCGCGCAGTGTTCGGCTTCTGGCCGGCCAATCAGGTCGCCGATGACGATATCGAGGTGTATGGCGACGACGGCCAGCCGCTGGCGACCCTGCACCACCTACGCCAGCAGACCATCAAGCCCGACGGCAAGCCGAACTGGTCGTTGGCCGACTTCGTCGCGCCGAAGGACAGCGGTGTCACCGACTACGTCGGCGGCTTCATCACCACCGCCGGCATCGGCGCCGAGGAAGTGGCCAAGGCGTATCAAGACAAGGGCGACGACTACAGCTCGATCATGGTCAAGGCCTTGGCCGACCGCCTGGCCGAAGCCTGCGCCGAGTGGCTGCACGAACAGGTGCGCAAAGAGCACTGGGGTTACGCCCGTGACGAACACCTGGACAACGAGGCGTTGATCAAGGAGCAGTACAGCGGCATCCGCCCTGCCCCAGGCTACCCGGCCTGCCCGGACCACACCGAGAAAGAAACCTTGTTCCGCCTGCTCGATGGCACGGCCATTGGCGAGACCGGCGCAAGCGGCGTGTTCCTGACCGAACACTTCGCGATGTTCCCGGCGGCGGCGGTCAGTGGCTGGTATTTTGCCCACCCGCAGGCGCAGTACTTTGCCGTGGGCAAGGTAGACAAGGACCAGATCGAGCGCTACAGCGCGCGCAAGGGCCAGGAAGTGAGCGTGAGCGAGCGTTGGTTGGCACCTAACCTCGGGTACGACAACTAAGACTCTGCTGGCCCTTTCGCGGGTTTAACCGCGAAAGGGCCAGCAAAGCCAACTACCCTGGCATTGCCTACACTGTCCCTGATTGCCTCCGAAACCCAGGAGCCACCATGGACGACTCAAGCCAAGGCAAGCCCCCCACCTTCTGGCAAATGCTGCACAGCATCCTCGCCGCCGCCTTCGGCGTGCAAAGCGGCAAGAACCGCGCGCGCGACTTCACCCACGGCAAGGCCAGCCACTTCATTGCCATGGGCACGGTGTTCACCCTGCTGTTCATTCTGCTGCTGATCGGGTTGGTGCAGCTGGCCATGCACCTGACGGCACGCTGACGTTCAGCCTGAATGAAAACGCCTGCAGGCATCCACCCCGCAGGCGCTCAGGCTGCATCACGGTCTGAAGGGAAGTCTACTGGTGGCTGACCCAATACACGGCGGTAACGACCACCAGCACGATCAAGCACAGAATCGCCCAGGCATCGACACTGCTGTCAGCTTTGCGGACCTTGGTTGAGTTTCCCATTGCATTGCCTCTTGTAGTGGTTATGGGAATGCACTTCACCCAAAGCAGTAAAGACGAGCAATGCCCTTCCCTCAAGCAGGGTTTTTCGTTAGTCGCGGCCAGGCAGATCAATAGTCCACAGGGGAAGTCAGGAAGGGATACTGAAAATCGGATGGACGGCCTTCAGCGCTGTAGCGTCGAAAGTCGATGCCGTAGTCGTCACGTCCGAGCAGCTTGAGCCAGCGTCGGGCCTTGTCCGGGTCAATCGACTGCAGCACCGGCACACTGTGCTCACGCCGCCCGTCCCGATTGATCGGCAGCCCCTGCGCATCGTCATTGAGCATGACCATGGCCCAACCACCCAAGGTGAAATGCCCGCCCATGAGCACGCCCAGACGCCCGTCGATGCGCGCACGCAGCGCTTGCGGCGAGCTGTTGACGGCGCTGAATACCGCATCCCGCCCCGGTATTCGCCCGGCAGCCTCGAACGCCTGCATGGCGCCGAAGGCCATCTCGTCGTTGGCCGACCACACCAGGCGTGTGCCCGGGTAGCGCTGCAACAGCAGTTGCGCCTGCTCGAATGCACGCTGCCGGTTCCAGCCGCCATACACCACCTGGCGCAAGCGCACCTGGGGGAAGTCGGCCAAGGCGCGGCGCATGCCCGCTTCACGCAGCTGCGAGGCGGGGGTGGTCTTGACCCCGGCAAACGCCACGAGGTCCACCGGCTCGTTGCTCGGCGGCAGCAGGGCGACCATCTCGTGCAGCATCTGGTAACCGGCTTGCTCGTCGTTGGTGATCAACGTGCCCAGTACCTGGGCATACTTCTCGGGCTGGGCCTCGATGCTCTGCGCCTGGCTGGCGGTCAGGCCGTTATTGACCAGAAACAGCTTGACCCCGGTGCCCTGGGACAGCCGGATGATTTCCGGCGCCACGTACTGCTCGTTGACCAGCACCAGGTAGTCCGGGCGCTGCGGGCCTTTGAGCAGCGCCCGTGCCTGGTTCAGCGCACGTTCGGCGCTGCGTTCGCTGTATTCCACCCGCAGCGTCAGGCCCAGGTCGTCGGCCGCCGCCTGCATGAAGCGCGAATAGCCAACCCAGAATGTCTCGTTCGAAAGGCCCGGGTTAAGGAACACGACTGAAGCAGCCTGCGCATTGGCTGCCAACGGCAGGCTCAGGCACAAGCTTTGGCAGAGCGCCTTGAGCATGCGGTTACACCCCTTGCAACAAACCCGCGAGTATAAACCTACGACCCGCGTTGACGAACAAATGCCAGTCAGTCTCACTTAGTTCGTTTGGTTCTTTTCATATGCAAAAACATCACTTTAGCGCATAAACACACTCTGATATCGTTTCCCAGCTCCGAACCGGAGTGCGCGGCCGTGCGCGCGAATAGCTGCATGCAGCCTGAGACAGGACTTTTATGTACGTATACGACGAGTACGATCAGCGGATCATCGAGGACCGCGTCAAGCAGTTCCGTGATCAGACCCGCCGCTACCTGGCCGGTGAGCTGAGCGAAGAAGAATTCCGCCCTCTGCGCCTGCAGAACGGCCTGTATATCCAACGTTTCGCGCCGATGCTGCGCGTCGCCGTGCCTTATGGCCAGCTGAACGCCCGCCAGGTCCGCACACTGGCCAAGATCGCTCGCGACTACGACAAGGGCTACGCCCACATTTCCACCCGCCAGAACGTGCAGTACAACTGGCCGGCGCTGGAAGACATCCCGGACATCCTTGCCGAGCTGGCCACCGTGCAGATGCACGCGATCCAGACCAGCGGCAACTGCCTGCGCAACACCACCACCGACCAGTTCGCCGGTGTCGCCGCAGATGAGCTGATCGACCCGCGCCCGTGGTGCGAGATCGTCCGTCAGTGGACCACCTTCCACCCGGAATTCGCCTACCTGCCGCGCAAGTTCAAGATTGCCATCAACGGCTCGAAGGAAGACCGCGCTGCCATCGAAGTGCACGATATCGGCCTGGAGCCGGTGCGCAACGAAGCCGGCGAGCTTGGCTTCCGCGTGCTGGTGGGCGGCGGCCTGGGCCGTACCCCGGTGGTCGGCTCGTTCATCAACGAGTTCCTGCCCTGGCAGGACCTGATCAGCTACCTGGACGCCATCCTGCGCGTGTACAACCGTTACGGTCGCCGTGACAACAAGTACAAGGCGCGGATCAAGATTCTGGTCAAGGCGCTGACGCCTGAAGTGTTCGCCGAAAAGGTCGAGGCCGAAATGGTCCACCTGCGTGGCGGCAGCAGCACCCTGACCGAAGATGAAGTCCAGCGCGTGTCGCGCCACTTCGTCGACCCGGACTACCTGGCCCTCGACAACGTCGATTACAGTGCCCTGGACGCCGAATACCCAGGTTTCGCTCGCTGGCGCTCGCGCAACACCCGCGCCCACAAGCGCCCTGGCTACGTGGCCGTGACCTTGTCGCTGAAGCCCACCGGCGTTGCCCCTGGCGACCTGACCGACAAGCAGCTGGACGCCGTGGCGGACCTCGCCGAGCGCTACAGCTTTGGCTTCCTGCGCACCTCGCACGAGCAGAACATCATCCTCGCCGACGTCGAGCAGCGCCAGCTGCACGCCCTGTGGCAGGAGCTGCGTGAAGGTGGCTTCGCCACGCCGAACATCGGCCTGTTGACCGACATCATCTGCTGCCCGGGGGGTGACTACTGCTCGCTGGCCAACGCCAAGTCGATCCCGATCGCCGAATCCATCCAGCGCCGTTTCGACGACCTGGACTACCTGTTCGACATCGGCGAGATCGACCTCAACATCTCTGGCTGCATGAACGCCTGCGGCCACCACCACGTGGGCCACATCGGCATCCTCGGCGTGGACAAGAAAGGCGAGGAGTTCTACCAGGTGTCCCTGGGCGGCAACGCTGCGCGTGACGCGAGCCTGGGCAAGATCCTCGGCCCATCCTTCGCCCAGGACGCCATGGCCGACGTGATTGAAAAGCTGATCGCCGTGTACGTCGAACAACGTACCGAGGAAGAGCGCTTCATCGACACCTACCAGCGTATCGGCATCGACCCCTTCAAGGAACGCGTCTATGCAGCGAATCATTAAGAACAACCAGATCGTCGACGAAACCTGGCACCTGCTGCCCAAGGAAACCACCCTCGACGAGCTGAGCAACTGCGACGATTACATCGTCCCGCTGCAACTGTGGCGTGACCATGCCCACGTGCTCAAGGCCCGCGACGGCGGCCTGGGCGTGTGGCTGGACAGCGACGAGGAAGCGGAAGAGATCGGCGAGGACGTGCAGCACTTCCAGGTCATCGCTCTGAACTTCCCGGCCTTCACTGATGGGCGCAACTACTCCAACGCGCGCCTGCTGCGTGACCGCTACCAGTTCAAAGGCGAGCTGCGCGCCATCGGCGACGTTCTGCGCGACCAGCTGTTCTTCATGGCCCGTTGCGGTTTCGATGCGTTTGCCATCCGTGCCGACAAGGACCCGGAAGATGCACTGGAAGGTCTGAAAGACTTCTCGGTGACCTATCAGGGCGCCACCGATCAACCGCTGCCGCTGTTCCGCCGCCGCTGACCGCTGCAAGGACGGCCCACCACCCGGCGGGCCGTACCCTTTCTTTTACCGCAACCCACGCAACACCGCTTTTCAGCCTCTACGGCCCCGGGGTTTCCTGCTCGCAGTGGCTTGCTGCTGCTCTAGCGCCCTGGCCCATTCGGCCTGCACCCGTGCCAGCGCCTCGCGTATTCGCTGCATGACCTCTTCGTTCAGCTGATTGTGTTCGAGATTGATCGTTTCCGGGTGGGCTTCGATCCAGTTCAACGCGTCCTCGCCAAGCGTCGCAATGCGGTTACCACGCAGGTCCACGACCAGGTCCGGGTAGCGCTGCATCAACGCCAGCGGAACACTGCGCAAGCCCGTTGCACGCAACGACACGTACTGCAGGTGAACGTTGTAGCGCAACTGAGGGGCCACACCCAACGGGTTTCCATCAAAGTCCAGGACTTCCAACCGGGAGAACCACTCCAGGCGCAACTGGCTTGCTGCATCGAGGGTTATCACATTGTCGTGCAGGTACAGCTGGGTCAGCCTGCCCAGATGATTCAAATGCTCCGGGACAGTGGCAAAGCGGTTCGCGCCAAGGTTGAGAATATTCAGTTGGGCAAGGTTGCCAAGGCTGCTGGGCACACTGCTCAGCAGGTTACCGCTCAACTGCAGGTTCTCTAGGCTTGCCAACTGCCCGATGCGCTCATCGAGTACGTTGAGCCGATTGAACGAAAGGTCCAGGCTGGCCAGTTGGGCCAACTGCTCGACTCCGGCCGGCAGTTGCTCCAGGTGGTTGCCACTGAGGTCCAGATCGGTCAGGAGGGTCAGGTGCTGCAACCCTGTCACCGTCTCAAGCAGATTTCCGCCAAGGTCCAAGCTGCGCAACTGCGGCAGGTGTTGCAGCCCGCCAAGCTCGGTCAGTCGGTTGCCAGACAGCTGCAAGACCTCCAGATTGGGGAAATGACGCAGGAAATCAGGCTCGATGGTCGAAAGCTGATGATTGCCCAGAGACAAGGCTCGTAGCCGGTCGAACATGATGCCGCCGGGCAGCACTGGCAAAGAACTGATGGTCATTCCCGTGCGGGTTGTGCCCAGGGACGGCCCGTCTTCGCGATAATTCGACTGCCAGAACGTGCGCAGTACATCCGCGACATGGGACCGCGCTGCATGCTCTGGCTCGCCCGGCAAACCGCGCCATAGCGCCAGGCTTGTTTCAAGCCGCCTCGACAGGTGCGCAAACGCCCGGGTGCCAGGCCCCTGGGGAGGGTGGAGCCGATACCATGTCCAGTAACTGCCGCGGGCCAGTGTCAGCGTCAGTGCCTGCTCCTCCTCCCGGCGCTGTTCGGTGATGCGCGCCAACGCTTCTGGCGCCCCCTGATCGTGGCCTTGGTCTGCGGCAAGTGCGGCTTGTCGTTCAGCGTAGGCCTGACGGATGACGGCAAACTGATCGTCGTAAGCAACCCGAACGTGATCTTCCCAGAACGCCTGCTGCGCCAGGAACTGGCTGAGCGCCTCGGCCGTCTCGGCCTCGTACACAGCTGCTTCGGCCCCGACAAGATCATCTGGCGTCACATGCTCGATGTGCCTGAAACTCAAGTACGTCGGCTGGCCATAAATGCCCAACTGCTCTGCGAGCTGTGCCCGAAATGCCAGGTAGATCTCACTCGGGTTGAATGACACGGCGCGCAGACGCAGGCCGTCCATATGACGTGCAGCAAAGCGGTTCACCTGATCGAGCCTGAACAGTTCACGCCCAAGGCTACGCAGCTCACGCTCGATACGCCGGCCGTGCACCCCATCGGTACGCAATGCAACCTGCAACCTGATGATGAGGGCATCAAGGTCGACGTTGCTGCGAGGCACAGCCGCTTGCAGGAAAATTGCCTGTCGAATGTGAGCATGGTGGTACATGGCGCTTATCAACTCGCCTACCCGACGCCGCATCTCTGCGGGTTCAAGCGCAAACTTCTCGCTAGCCAGCAACGCATCGAGAAATGCGAAGAACCCGCCGCTGCCAGCCTCATGCTCTAGCGCCTGCCACTGGCTGCGATGCAGTGCCGCTTCGTGCTCGCTCACCCCTTCGAACCAGCGCTCACTGCTTCCTGCGCCCTGCTCGAGTGGTACTGCAGGCGCCCCCAGCGCCAGCCGCTCGCGTGCTACTGCCGATAGCGGATTACCCAGCAAATGCACCCGTTCGGGGTTGGCGCGCAGCGCGTTCGCCTGCGCTTCGCTGATATCAACGATGAGGTTGTCGCGCAGATCAATCTGCCGAAGCTGCGTCAATGCGGCAGTTTCGGGTATCGATGCCAACCGGTTAGACGACAAATCCAGACGATGCACATTGGGAAAGCGGGCGAGAAAAGCCGAGTCGACACTTGTCAGATCCAGGCTACGCAGGGTAAGCGTGGTCACATGATCAAAACGCACCGTTTCTGGCAGTTCCGGCAGGGTGCCCAGGCGCGTGCCTTCCAACGTCAGTGCTGGATGCCCTTCAACATCGTGCACGCGTCGTTGCCAGGCATGACGAATCCGCCGTGCCATACGCACCCGTCTGAGCAACTGGATCGGCCCGGACGATTGTCGCCGCCACAGGCCCAATGCCTGATCCAGGGCACGCAGCTCTTCACACAGGCGCAGGTAGTAGTTCCAAGGGGTCAGCCCAAGCGCGCGGGCGTCTTGCGCGAAGCGTGCCATCGTACTTGAGTCAATGTCGGGGAACAGCCGTTGGATACCGCGCCGCAACGCACGATCGCTGCTCTCGCCACGCCCGCTCAGCGGGTAGCCCAGGCGACCATCGCCGAGCCGTACCGGTGGCCTGAAACCACGCCCGATCGGCGCCATGCCCAACAGCGCTGCGGCATGATCGCGCTGCTCACCGGCCCACAGCGACAGCGCCTCAGCCAGCGCCTCAGGTGAGTCGCCAGCGTTACCCAACGCCCGCTTCTGCCAAGGGTCAAGTTGCAGCAACAGGGCCTGGAACAAAGAGTCTTCGGCCGTTGCCGATGGCAGTGGGATACCGTGCGCATCCAACGCCTGATAGCCATGGGCAGTTCTGACTACGCTACGGACTTCACTAGCCTCTTGCGCACCGGCCCAGGCAGACCGTGCGCCCAAGTGCGTATCGCCGCGCACCTCGATACGCACGCCGCGCCAAGGAGCACGGTCAGCGATCAGGCCCAGCGCCAGTTGCTCGGTATCACGATTGATCGCTGCGGCTTGCAGCAGCCCCGCGCAAGCGCGGTCCAGGCGCGTATCGCGCAAGTACCAGCGCGCGTGCTCGGCCAAGGCCAGCGGTACACGCTGGTGTGCCTGCAACTGCTCGACCAGGTCTTCACCAGCGTGTGCGATGATCTCCCGCGCGCCCAGCACCGACAACCCGGGGAAATCCCGACGCAGCAGGGTTTCGGCCTCGGACGGCCAGGGCTGCTGCGCCAGCAACTGCAGCTCGAAGCCCTCGCCTTGCAGCCCTGGCAACTGCGTGTGCAACTGTTGCCGCTGCAGCGCATCCAACACGCGGGCCGGGGGCGAGGCGTGTTCCACATGCAATCGGCGCAACAGGTCTTCATTGAGCCCTGTGGCCCGCATCACGTTATGTATGGCCTGCTCGTCGAGGTTCGCCCAATCTGCAGCGAGGTCCTTGAACAGCTGAACACTGCCGTGCCATTCATGTGGGGTCTCAAGTTCATGCTGCCAGCCACCGGCATCGTTGCCTTCAAGCAACGGTGCGTAGGCATTGCTGCGCGTGGGGTGCCGGATACGGCGCTGCTGGGTTTCGCCGTCTGCTGAGGTCACATGGCTGGCCAGGGGGGTACGCACCACTTCTGCGCCTTGCACCGTGACCACCGTGCCGACGGTGCCTTGGTGTTGAACGGCATACCCTGGCAAGTCGAGGTCGCACAACTTCACCGTGCCATCAACCGCATGCACCGGCACCAACGTTTCGACCCGTACGTTACGCGCCAGCCGGTGCGATGCTGCGCCTGCACCAGCATTCACAGCGGTCATGGCCACGGTTTCTGCAACCGCATACACATGTTCCAGAGCGCCCTGGCGATCCCCCAGTTGCCAATCGGCATAACCCTCGTAGACCTCATCCGCCACCTGCAGCGCAGTGATGCCCAGCAGCGGCAAAGCCAGCACGGGCAGCGCGAAACTTGCCAGGCCCAACGCATCAAGGGCAAAACTCAGGTAGAAATGCAGGCGCCTGTCGCGTACCTGCGCATCCACTTCTGCAGTGGGCACGCCGTGCACCTTGGCGTTGTCCAGCAGGGTGTCGATCTGCTGCGTGCGCAAATGCTCGAACAGCGGCAGCTCGATTGCTTCATGACGCCCGTCAAGCTCGACCGGCACATCCCGGTCGGTGGCTTTCAGCGCGTTATCCAGGGCGCGCACGTAGGCTTGCAGGTCACGTGCACCGATGAACCGCTGAAAGAACTCGACGTACCCAGGCAAGCGAAACTGCTTGCCCAGGGTCAAGTACAAGGCATCCCAGGACGGGTACCAGGTCAAGGGGCCTTGAGGGTCATCGGGGATCCAGCACAATATCCCCTCGAATACCTCACCAGTGGCCTCCTGATGAGTGATTTCAAACGCCACCGCACCGCGTACCCGCTGACCGAATACCCGCAGTTGCATGGGCCGCAGCCCTGAAGCCGAAAACGCCTCGGATGAAAACAACGCAACCAGCGCAGCACAATGTTCATAAGCGTGCTGCGCAATTTCCCCGTTGACCAGCGATAACCGCAACGCCGCCTCCAGGTTTGCACGCAAGCCCTCCTCGATCAGTGCTTCGAGTTGACAACCGGCCTCCCCTGCTGGTGTCAGGTGCGCCTGGAGGTACGACTGGTACTGGCCCCCGAGGTCGAGCGAGCGGCACAGCCTGAAGAATGCCTTGGGAGCAAGCGAACAAGGCTGCCCGGTTGCATCCAGCACCGCGGTCCCCTGCATGATTGCGCTGGCGAATGTTTCGCCCTCGGTGAAGTTATGCAAGGCCGATTGCAGCAAGCTGTGTTCATAAACCTGTTCTTTGACCCCATCTGGCACGTGCGCAATGTGCGAGGGGAAGCGCTGCAAGGTTCTGCGTCGCAATCTGGCCTGACGCACATCGAGCGTCAGCTGATGCTGCGCTTGCAGTGCGTGTTCCAGCAATGGGGCGGCGAAGACGTCCAGCGGTGCGATCTGCGCCAGCAGGTCGTGCAGTAGCTGCTGTACCTGCTGTTGACGGCGCTGGCTTTCGTGTAACGCGTAAAGGGTATCGAGTGGGGCCTCGGTCAGCCAGGCAGGCAAGCGACTGGCAATCAAGGCATCTGTTGACGCTTCGGGAAATGGCGGGGTCTGCATCACAGGCTCCTTATGGCGAGAGCTGCGATTGCACCACTGCCAAGCGGGGGGCTGGCGGTAACTATTGCAAACCGCCCCACTGGCAGCGGCAGCCCTTGAATCAACCGTGCTGGCTTAGCGTGTCGAACTGCACCCGCGCGGCACGCCAACGTGCCAGCACCTGCTCATCAAGGGGATTGTTGTTGATGTTGAGCCGGTTCGGGTGCTGGCGAATCCAGATCAAGGCCCGCTCGCTCAATTCGACGATCAGATTATCGGCAAGGTCCACGTACAGCTGCGGATGATGCTCCAGAAAAGCCAATGGAAATTCCCTCAGGCCTGTCGAGCGCAGCGACAGATGGGCCAGGTGGTCGAGGTTACGCAGTGGCGGGATCATGCCGATCGGGTTGCCATTCAAGCTGAAGGTTCGCAACGCGCTGAACGCTTCCAGGCGTTGGCCGCCTGAGACATCGATGACGATCTGGTTATCGCCCAGGTACAGTTCGGTCAGCTGTCTCAGCCGTTCCAGGCCCTCGGGTATCGCGGTGAGCTGGTTGCCGCGCAAATTGAGGATTTTAAGGCTGGTCAGGTTACCAATGGCCGCCGGGACATTCACTAGCCTGTTCTCGGCCACGTGCAGCTGCAACAACCGGCTCAGCCCGCCTAACGCCTCCGGCAGTTGGTCAAGGCGATTGCCGGCAAGGTCAAACTTGGTCAACCCGACCATGCGCTCGACACCCGCAGGCAACGACGCGAACTGGTTATTGCTCAGGTTCAGATACTGTAGCCGGATCAACCTGTGAATCTGATCGGGAAGGCCAGACAACAGGTTGTCACTCAGGTCCAACTGAGTCAGCAGCGTCAGGCCCTCCACACCCTCAAGCGCAGTCAGCCGGTTGCGCCGCAGATCCAGACGGGTGAGTCTGGTTAGCGTTGCCAACCCAGGCACCTCACTGACCTCGTTGTCATTCAAGATCAGTTGCGTCAGCGACGACATATGCTGAACCCCATCGACGGTGGTCAAGCGGTTGTGCTGCAGGTCCAGGCTGATCAAACGGCGCAGGCCGCTCAAGCCAGGCACCGCAGTCAGTTTGTTGCCACTCAATCGCAGGCTCCGCAACTGGGTGAAACGGCCAAGGAAATCATCCTCCAGCGAGGTCAACCTGAGATTGCTCAAGCACAGTCGGTGCAGGTTCGCGAACTGGATATCAGCTGGCAGCAGGGGCAGGCCCTCGACTGGCTCATTGCGTACTACCAACTCCTCCACACCGCCGGGCCCATAGAAATCGGGCTCCCACGCCTCACGAATCAGTTGCCCGACGCGCTGGCGGCGATGGTAATTTTCCGGCGTGGCTTGCCCCCGCCAACCACGCAGGCTGAGGTCTAGCCGCTCGACCTGCCTGGCCAGGTCACTGAACGCTGTCCAGACCGTGCGGCCCGGCCTCTGCTCCAGCTGCATCGCCAACCACATCACATCCCTTGCCGAGCGGTGCGTGAACAACTGGTGCAGCCCAGTGCGAATGGACTGGCGGGCACGCAGGTCTGCCGTGGTGAATACCTGACCGCGCAGTGGGCGCGAGGCATCGCCACCACTCAGCGGGTAGCCCAGTCGACCATCGCCAAGGCGCACTGGCGGGCGTACAGCCCCCTCTGCCGGCGCCATGCCAAGCAACGTTGCCGCGCGCTCCCGTGGTTCGCCAGCGCGAATGGCCAAGGTATGGCCAAGCTGCTCAGCCGTAGCTACACCCTCGCCAAGCACCTGCTTCTGCGCCTCATCGAGGTGCCACCATAGCGCCTGGCAGAGGCTGTCATTTTCGCTCGCCGACGGCAGTGGCGCCCCCGACTCATGCAGAGCCTGGTAACCCTGGCCACGCCTGACGATGTACCTCACTTGGCTGGCATCCTGTGCACCGGACTGGGCGAGCAGATCGCCGTCCAGGCGCTCGCTGCGCAGCTCGACCCGCACGGTTTGCGGCCACGGTGCCGCCTCTGCGATCAGGCCCAGCGCCAACCGCTCGGTGTCAGCATTCACCGCTGCCGCCTGATAGAACCCTGCGCAGGCACGATCCAAGCGGCAATCACGCAACAGCCAGCGTGCTTCGGTGGCCAAGGCAAGCGGCACGCGTTGGCTGCTGTTCATGGCTTCGATCACTTCGGGCCCCGCACGCTGGGTGATCTCCCGCGCGCCACGCGGCGTCAGGCCGGGGAAGTCGCGCCTCAACACCCGCTCGGCGGGTTCTGCAGGGGCCTGCAGCCCACTCAGGTGCAGCTCGAAAGCGTCACCGTGCAACGCGGGATGCTGTGCATGCAACTGGTAGCGCTGCACAGCATCCTGCAACCGTGCAGGCGCTGGCGCATGCTCAAGGTGCAAGCGGCGCAGACGCGCTTCATCGAAGCCTGTAATGCGCATGACATGCTCGGCAGTCAGTGGCTCGAGCGCCGCCCAGGCACTGTTCAAGCGTTGCATCAGTTGCGTAGAACCCTGCCAATACTGTGGGGTTTCCAACTGATGGCGCCAACCGCCCTCGCCATTGCCGTCGAGCAACGGCGAGTAGGCCTGCGCCCTGCTGGGGTGGCGGATGCGCAAGCCCGCCCCTTTAGCATCCTCGACCACCTGGTAGGTCGCCAGGTGGGTACGCAAGCGCATCTGTCCCACCACCTCGGCCCGCTCGCCAACGGCCAGTCCTCCATCTGGCAGCGCGTAGCCTGGCAGAGCTGCATCGATCAGGCGCAACCCATGGTTTTCGGTCAACACCGGCATCAATGCGTCCACGTAGGCAGACCGTTCGATCAGGCGCCCTGCTACCAAACCGATCGACGCCAATGCCACCCCTGCGGCCAGGTTTTCGGCAACGCCCCACAGGTGATTCAGCGCGCCTTCCCGGTCCCCTAGCTGCCAGTCGGCATACCCTTCATAAACCTCATGGCTGGCCTGCACCGCAGCGATACCCAACAACGGCAGGCCAAGCACGGGGACGAACAGGCTGGCCAGCCCCAACAGGTCAAGACCTGCACTGGCATAGTCGCCCATGCGCCGCTCGCGCTCTGCCTGGTTGGCCTTGGCAGTGGGTGTGGCCAGCACGCACGCATCGTCAAGCAGCGTATCGATACGCACCTGGCGTACATGCTGAAACAGCTGCCCTTCGATCGCCTGGCTGCGGCCATCGAGCTGGACTGTCTGGCTGTTGGTATGGGTCTGCAACAAACGTTGCAGTGTCTGGCTGAAGGCGCACCGGTCGCGCTCGCTGACGAAGCGCTGAATGAAGGCAGGATAGCCATCCTGCCGGCACCTTTGGCCCAGGGCCTGCCACAGGTCATCCCAGCAATCATAACGTTGCAACGCACCATGAACATCATCCGGCACCCACAGCACCACCCCCTCGAGCGGTGCGCTCGGCAGCCCCTCCTGGCGCGCTTCGAACGCCACCATCCCGCGCATCAACTTGCCCAGCAGGCGCAGCTCGAAGGGCAGCAAACGGGTTGGGTCGGACGCCACCACGGCAACTTCCGCAATGACCGGCAGGCATTGCAAGTACGTGCGCTCATCGATTTCACCTTTGGCTGCCGCCAGGCGCACGTCGGCCTCCAGGTTGGCGCGGGCGCTTTCTTCGAGCAATGCGGCTACCTGCGTACCCGGCACGCCCGGCGCCAGCAGTATGGATTCAAGATGCCCCTGGTACTGCCCCCCGACATCCACGCTTCGGCATAGCGCAACGTAGGTTTGCGGGTCAAGCGCCTGCACCGTGCCTTCAGCGTCAACAATCACCTGGGTCTGCAGCGAGCCTGCGGGCGCGGCTTCCTGTTCGGCGAAGTTGTGCAGCGCAGCAACCAGCAACGTCACCTCGCTGACCTCGGTCTGCGACTGGCCCAACCCGCCAGGTACGGTAGACGAACCAGGAAGGATGGTGGTGCGCCGCAACTTCACCTGCCGCACATCAAGCCCAGGCACCTGTCGCTCGCTCAATGCCTGGTCAAGCAACGCCTCGGCGAAGGTATCCAACGGGGTAACGCGGGAAAACAGCGTCGCCAGCCTGTGCTGGGTGCGCTGTTGGTGCTGCAGGCTTGTCCGCAACTTGCCCAGCTGATCGAGTGAGGCCGTGCTGAGCCAGGTGGGTAATAGGCTGGCGATGAGGGTGTCGGTGAGATTGGGTTGCTGCGATGGCGTGGTCATGGGCGGCATTTTCCGGTTGGAGGTTCAGCCCGCAGCTAAACAGCGGTGCGCCGGGCAGCCGCACTACTTAAGTCAACCAGGGCGGCAATCGATGGATTGCCCGCGACTTGATCACGGTCACCCCCGCCATTCGTGACTACAAGTCAAATGACCTTCGCCCAGACCCGCCTTAATCATTTCACCTGAACCCCGCACACTGCTGCCCACTCGAACAGTCTCACTCAACAGGAGCACCTCCATGAGCATTCCCTCTTTCGGCCTGGGCACCTTCCGCCTTACCGGCCAAGCCGTCATCGACTCGGTCAGCTCGGCACTGCAACTGGGCTACCGCGCCATCGACACCGCACAGATCTACAAGAACGAAGCCGACGTGGGCCAGGCCATTGCCGAAAGCGGCGTGGCGCGCAGCGAGCTGTTCATCACCACCAAGATCTGGGTCGACAACTATGCAGCCGACAAACTGATCCCCAGCCTGCGCGAAAGCCTGGCCAAACTGCGCACCGACTATGTCGACCTGTTGCTGATCCACTGGCCCGCACCGGGCAATGGCATCGAGCTGCCCGAATACATGACTGCACTGGCTGAGGCCAAGGCGCTGGGCCTGACCCGCCAGATCGGTGTGTCCAACTTCAACATCGACCTGGCCCGCCAGGCCATCGAAGTGGTGGGCAAGGGCGAAATCGCCACCAACCAGATCGAGCTCAGCCCTTATCTGCAAAACAGCGCGCTGAGCGCTTTCCTCAAGGAACAGGGCATCACCGTCACCTCCTACATGACCCTGGCCTATGGCAAGGTCCTGAAGGACCCGCTGCTGGCCGAAATCGCCGCCAAGCACAAAGCCACCGTCGCGCAGGTCGCGCTGGCCTGGGCCCTGCAACTGGGTTATGCGGTAATCCCGTCCTCCACCAAGCGCGAAAACCTGGCCAGCAACCTGCTCGCCCGTGACCTGCACCTGGATACCGACGACATGGCGCGCATTGCCACCCTCGAGCGCAATGGCCGCGAAGTCAGCCCCGACGGCCTGGCGCCGCACTGGGACTGAGCCGGCTGAACCTGGGTTGCGTTACGGTGCCAGAACTCGATATTACCCCGTACAGCGCATTGTTCCGCAGCCCGCAACTATGAAGTGTCAAACGCCCCCATTCTCCTCACCAGACTCGGTGACTACTCTGAACAGGTGCAAATCACCTCAGGAGTGCCTACGATGCCCCGCCCACCGCTGCCCCCCTTCACCCGCGAAACCGCCATCGAAAAAGTCCGCCTCGCCGAAGACGGCTGGAACAGCCGCGACGCGGCCAAGGTGGCCCTCGCCTACACGCCCGATACGGTGTGGCGTAACCGCGTCGAGTTCCCCCGTGGCCGGGCCGAGGTGCAGGCCTTTCTGACACGCAAGTGGAACCATGAGCTGGAGTATCGCCTGATCAAGGAGCTGTGGGCCTTCACCGGCAACCGCATTGCCGTGCGTTACGCCTACGAGTACCACGATGACAGCGGCCAATGGTTCCGCGCGTATGGTAACGAGAACTGGGAGTTCGCCGACGATGGCCTGATGCACAACCGCCATTCGAGTATCAATGAGCAACCCATAGCCGAAGCGGATCGCAAGTTCCACTGGCCCCTGGGCCGGCGCCCGGACGATCACCCTGGCCTCAGTGACCTGGGGCTCTGAGCACGGCGGCCCGGTCAACCGACAGGCAGTGTGACCCTGACCTCAAGCCCGCCACCCTGGCGGTTGCTCAGGGTCACGCTGCCGCCCTGCTCCAGCACGATGGCGCGCGCCGCCGGCAAGCCAAGGCCCACCCCGCCGGTGTCCTTGTTGCGCGAGCCTTCGATGCGGTAGAACGGCTCAAAAACGCGCGCCTGGAGCGGCTCAGCAATGCCCGGCCCTCGGTCAAGCACCGCAATGACGAGGTGCTCGTCAGCAACGTGCAGCTGCACGGTCGGCTCACAGCCGTACTTCACTGCGTTGTCGATCAGGTTCACCACCACCCGTTTGATGCCGATGGGCCGGCCCGTATAGACGCAGCGGCGCGGGCCGCTGAGGCGGATGTCCATGCCTGCATCCCTGAAGTCATCCACCACCGTCGACAGCAATTCACCCAGGTCGAACGCCGTGCTCGGCTCCAGCCGCGCATCGTCACGGAAGAACTGCAGTGCGGCGTCGACCATCGCCTGCATCTCGTCCACGTCCTTGAACAACTTGGCCTGCAGTTCACTGTCCTCGATGAACTCGGCGCGCAGGCGCATGCGGGTCAGCGGGGCGCGCAGGTCATGGGAGATGGCGGCGAGCATTTGCGTGCGGTCGTCGAGAAAGTGCTTGAGCTGGGCCTGCGTGGCGTTGAAGGCAAGGATGGCCTGGCGCAAGTCGTAAGGGCCGACTACCGGTATCGGTGGCGCGTTGAAGTCCTTGCCAAAGCGCCGCGCCCCTTCGGCGAAACGCTCCAGAGGCTGGGCGAGGTAACGCGTGGCAAGCAGCGCCAAGGCCAGGCTGGAGGCAATCATCAACGCCAGAATGATCAGGTTGCGCGGCAGTTCATCCAGCCCCCAGCTGCGGTCGCTCGCGCGATACAGCAGCCACGACTTGTCCGACAGTTCGATCAGCAGGGCATACCCACGCTGCTGCGCCTGCGCGGGCAGATCCTGCGGTCCGAAGACCTCGATCTGCGCATCCGGGCGCTTCAACAGCGCACGCAAGGTCGGCGCGCCTTCGCGAAATTCGCTATCGGCCAGGGTCGGCAACCCAGCGTCGGCATGCCGCCGCAGCCATTGCACGCTGTAGGCCGCATCACCCGCTGCGCTGGCCAGGGCCGGCCGCTGCGCCGCAGGCGCGGCGTCGATCATGCGGGCGACCGAGGCAACCTTGTCGATCAGGCCGCTTTCCAGCAACGGCGGTTGCGCCCACACACTGAGCAGCACACTGAACAGCCACTTGAGCAGCAGCAGGCTAAGCATGGCAGCCAGGGTGGTGAGTGCAATCCAGCGGGCGATGGTGACCCGCGGCCGCGGCAGCGCCTTGCGCACCCAGGCAAGCGGGCTCATCGTTTGTTCACGCTGGCGCTGAACAGGTAGCCGACGTTGCGCAAGGTGCGGATCAGCGGCTCGCAGTCGTCATCGCGCTCAAGCTTGCGCCGCAGCCGGCTCACCTGCACATCGATGCTTCGATCATAGGCTTCGTGCGCTTCACCCCGCGCCAGGTCCAGCAATTGCTGGCGGCTGAGCACGCGCCTGGGGTGCTCGGCAAACACCAGCAGCAGTTCGAATTCGCCCGTGGACAAGGGGATCAGCACGCCCTCTGGCGAGCGCAACTCACGGCGCAGTACCTCCAGTTGCCAGCCCGAGAACTCAAGTACCGTACGCACGTCAGCGGGTGGGCTGCTCGCACTTTCGCCTGCCCGGCGCAGCACCGCCCGCACCCTGGCCAACAGCTCACGGGCAGCGAACGGCTTGGTCAGGTAGTCGTCCGCGCCCAGCTCCAGCCCGACCACACGGTCGCTCAGCTCGCCCATGGCGGTGAGCATGATCACCGCCATCTTGTATTCGGCACGCAAGCGCTGGCACAGCACCAGGCCGCTATCGCCCGGCAGCATCACATCAAGAATGACCAGGTCTGGCACCCGCCGTTCGAGCGCCTGCCAAAGGCCTTTGCCATCACTGGCCACATCGACTTCGTAACCATGCTGACGGAGAAACTTCTGCAGCAGGTCGAGTACTTCGACATCATCGTCGACAATCAGCAAATGGCTCACACCAGGGCACCGCGAACAGGGACAGTAAAGGCTTACTGTACGGCCATCGCGCAGCTGCCGTCATATATTTCAACCCGGAAACAAAGTGACAACCGCGAAGCAATCCGGACATTCCCAGGCAATCAATCGGCCACACCATCGGCGCCAGTTCTTGTCAGGAATGCGCCCATGCCCACCCTCCCCCATGCCTGGTTCTCAGCCCGCAATGCCCTACTCGCCCTGTCACTGCTCGCCGCCGCGGGCTGCAGTCAGCGGCCGCCTGCCAGTGCCTGCGGGCCTGTGGCCTATCAACTCAGCGACCCCGCCGAACCCGCCAACCGCGCCGTGTTCGCCTTCAACCGAAGTGTCGATGACTACCTGCTGGCACCCATCGCCCGTGGCTATAGCGCATTGCCTGATTTCACCCAGCAGGGCGTGCACAACTTCGTCGCCAACTTCGGCGAGCCCAAGGTCTTTCTCAACGACCTGCTGCAAGGCAATGGCGAGCGGGCATTGACCAGCCTTGCACGCTTCACCTTCAACACGACCCTGGGCGTGGCAGGCCTGGTCGATGTGTCCGGGAAGATGGGGCTGGCCCGACACACCTCGGACTTTGGCCAGACCTTCGGTGTGTGGAACATTGCCGATGGCCCGATCGTCGAACTGCCGTTGCTCGGCACGCACAACCTGCGCGATGCAACCGGCAGGGTGCTGGGCATTGCAGTCGCGCCGTTTGGCGACAACAGCGACACGGTCGACACCCTGGGCAACGCGGCAACGGCAGGTGGGCTGGTGGATGGCCGCGCCGACGTGCTGCCGCTGACCGACAGGCTGCGCACTCAGCCAGACTACTATCAGGCCGTGCGCGACTACACTGCCCAGCAGCGTGCCGAGCGGGTGGCCGAGGGCAAAGCTGACCACCCAGCGCGCTGCCAGGGGGTGCCAGCCGATGCGTGATGCGCAACCACCCGTGGTGCTGTTCAGGCGCCTGGAGAGCAACGCCCGGCAACAGTTGCTACACGAACTGGAGGCCCGGGTCTCCGAGGATGGCCGGGACCTGATCATCAGCCGCTATCGCGAACGCTCTGGCGAGGCAGCTGCGCAGCAGCGGCACGAAGTGCACCGCCGCGTGCCCATCGCAACGCTGTTGAAGTGGATGGCCAGGGAAGGCGCAGAAGGCGAGCCATGCTGATGGCGTTTTTCAGCGCGCCATCGCGCTGACGCTGGCAACAGAATCAGGCAATCCGTCGGCTGAATCGAGTTACCCCTGCCCGGAGAGGGTCGGACATGCTGCTTGTTCCGACTCTTCACCCGAGGATCTCCCCATGCACGTCATCGCCTATGGCGCCCACGCCAGCGACCAGCCCCTCGAACCGATCCGCATCACCCGTCGCGCGCCAGGCGCTGACGATGTGCAGATCGCCATCGACTATTGCGGCATCTGTCACTCCGACCTGCACCAGGTGCGCTCCGAGTGGGAGGGCACCCGCTTCCCCTGCGTACCGGGCCACGAAATCGTCGGCCGGGTGACTGCCGTGGGTGAGCATGTCAAAGGCTTCAAGGCCGGCGACCTGGTCGGTGTCGGCTGCATCGTCGACAGTTGCAAACACTGCGCCGACTGTGACGCGGGCCTGGAAAACTACTGCAACGGCATGATCGGTACCTACAACTTCGCCACGCCCGACGAACCCGGCTGGACCCTGGGCGGCTACTCGCAACAGATTGTCGTGCATGCGCGCTATGTGCTGCGCGTACGCCATCCGCAAGCGCAACTGGCGGCCGTGGCGCCACTGCTGTGCGCCGGTATCACCACGTATTCCCCGCTGCGCCACTGGGGCGCTGGGCCGGGCAAGAAGGTCGGCGTGGTTGGCATCGGTGGCTTGGGGCACATGGGCATCAAGCTGGCCCATGCCATGGGCGCGCATGTGGTGGCCTTCACCACGTCCGAGTCCAAGCGTGAAGCGGCGCTGGCGTTGGGCGCCGATGAAGTGGTGGTGTCGCGCGACGCCAACGCAATGGCAGCGCACCGCCTGTCATTCGACTTCATCCTCAACACTGTCGCGGCGCCGCATGAGTTGGATGCATTCCTGGTGCTGCTCAAGCGCGATGGCACGCTGGGCCTGGTGGGGGCGCCTGCTACGGCGCATCCATCACCGAACGTATTCAACCTGATCATGAAGCGCCGAGCGATTGCCGGGTCGATGATCGGCGGTATCGCCGAAACCCAGGAGATGCTCGACTTCTGCGCCGAGCATGGGATCGTTGCCGACATCGAGCTGATCCGGGCCGATCAGATCAATGAAAGTTATGAGCGGATGCTCAAAGGCGATGTGAAGTACCGCTTCGTGATCGACAACGCCACCTTGGCCTGACCCACTACGCCCGCCGAGCAGCCCCAAGGTTCTGGCTCCCATCGTCGGCACCGCCGCCATCGCGGCGGGCCAGCGTTGGCTTGGCACCCGCAGCAACAGGCTATGTGCATCACTCCAGCACGCAACCGGTGTACAGTAACCCCACAACAAAGCCCGTCAAGGAGCCCGGCGATGACCGTGACGCTGTCCCCCCTGCAGATCGACTGCGATTTTGATTCCGGCAACATCCAGGTACTGGATGCCAGCAACCCTGCCCAGGTGCACCTGGCCATCCGCCCGGACACCCACAGCGGCCACTTCCAGTGGTTTCACTTCAAGGTCAGCGGGCTGACACCGGGGCAGGTCCATCGCTTCAGCCTGGATAACGCCTCCGAATCCTCGTACAAGCAGGCCTGGGCCGGCTACAACGCGGTGGCCTCCTACGACCAGCAGGCCTGGTTCCGCGTACCCAGCCAGTTCGATGGCAAGGCCTTGTCGTTCGAGCTGAACGCTGAGCACGAACAGGTCTGGTTCGCCTACTTCCAACCTTACCCTCGCGCCCGCCACAACCAACTGATCGAACGCGCACGGCAAATTCCGGGGGTCGAGCTGCTGGCCAGCGGCCGCAGCGTGCAGGGCCGTGACATCCCCTTGCTGCGTGCCGGCAACGGCGCACCCGGCAAACGCAAGCTGTGGCTGATCGCCCAACAGCACCCGGGCGAACACATGGCCGAGTGGTTCATGGAGGGCGTGATCGACCGCCTGCAAGCAAACGATGACAAGGTGCGGCAACTCCTGGAAAAAGCCGACCTGTACCTGATCCCCAACATGAACCCGGACGGTGCCTTCCTCGGGCATCTGCGCACCAATTTCAAAGGCAAGGACCTCAACCGCGCCTGGCAGGACGCCAGCGTCGAACTCAGCCCCGAGGTATTCTTTGCCCAGGCGCAGATGAAGCAGTACGGCGTGGATGCATTCATCGATGTGCATGGGGATGAAGAAATCCCCCACGTGTTCACCGCAGCGTGTGAAGGCAACCCCGGTTACACGCCACGCCTGGCGAAGCTGGAGGAACAGTTCCGTAGCACGCTGTGCAGCGTGACGCCGGACTTCCAGACCGTGCATGGCTACACGCGCGATGAGCCTGGGCAGGCCAATACCACGCTGGCGTGCAATGCCGTAGGGATGGCCCATGACTGCCTGTCACTGACGCTGGAGATGCCGTTCAAGGACCATGACGATGCGCCCGATCCGGTTGCCGGGTGGTCGGGGGCGCGGTCGAAGGCATTGGCCGGGGCTGTGCTGGAGACGTTGCTGAAAATGGTTGACGACCTGCGTTGATCGCAAGGGCCGACCGCTAAAACTGCACATCCAGCGTCACATTGTCGGTATAGGTGGCCGCCGGCGGTGTGGCCTGGTCGGTGTACACCTTGGCGTTGTAGTTGAACACCTGGCTGCCCGTGCCGGTGCCAGCCCCCGGGTTGATGTCGGCGTCACTGCTCGAACGCCGGGCACCGGTGACCGAGCCCCAGCGCACCGCGCTGGCGCTCTTGAAAATATCGTAGGCCAGGTAGTTGTTGGCTGCAGATTTCATCCTGCGCCGCCCGCCAGACACGTTCTGCCCGTCATCCAGCCCCACCGTGTAGCTGGTACCCTTGGTGCATGTCAGGCTTACGCCCTGGTTCACCGTGGCAAACCCCGATACCACGGGTGCACTGCCGAAACTGATGGCGGGCGTGGTGATCTGGCAGTCGTTGCTCACCGTCAGGCTGACCGTGAGCGGCTGGGTGCCGGAACTGTTGTCGCGCCCAATGCACAAGCCGCCAATGCCGATGCCGTCGCAATAGTTCCAGGCCCAGCCGACGCTCAGCGTTTCCTGATAAAGCCCCGCCGCAACGTTACTGCCGATCTGAGTCCGCATGTAGATCGGTACCGCCTTGGGCGTACCATTGAGCAACCCGAGCAGGTCGAGAATGCCGTTGCGGGCGAAATCGAAGGCCACGCCCCGGGTGATCGGGTAGTTGGTGCTGCTGTCGGCATACAACGTGTAGGGAATGACGTCGCCTGTGGGGCCGACCAAGCCACCTGTGGCCGGAAGAATGGTCGCTTTGAAGGTATCGCCGCTGCCGAGCACGCTGAGCACCGAGCCGTTGCACTGCAACCCCGAATTGCTGCTGAAGGCGGTCTGTACCGTGCTGCGCACCAGGGTCGAACTGATGGTGCCAAATGTCGCGGGCACGGTTGGCACTGACGTGCATTTGCTCCATGCCACGCCTGCCGGCAGCAGCAGCGCGCTGGCCCATAACCTTCGTTGCCAGGCCTTCATCGGCACACCAATGGGCCAATCAAGGGGATCGACCCTGCACTTTCAGGCAGGTCGAATTCAACCTGGCAATGCCCGCCCCCCTCCAGCGCAACTTGCAGGCGGTTGTGCGGCGACAGGTTCTCCAGGTAGACCAACCCATCCCAGCCAACCACGGCCTGGCTGCCACTTTCCCCATGGGTCACGCGGCTGCCGAGTTTGATCACCTGCTGGTTGCTATCCACCAGTTCAATGCTCGCCGCCAGCACACGTTTGATCGGGAACTCCAGCAAGTAACCACTGCCCCGACGGACCGCCACGCGTTGCTCCACTTCCGGCGCCAGGATGTCGGGCGGCAGGTCCATCGGGTCAATTTCATACTTGCCTCGGTAGTAGCCGCTGCTGTACGGCACCAGCAGATGGCCATTGCTGTCGGTGCGGCCGATCTGCTGGTTTTCGTAGCGCACCGGCACATCGGCATAGCCATTGGTGCTGACTACTACGAAGGCGTCGTCGATGCGGTTGGCGGCGAACACCCCGGCGTCCATCCATACCAGTGAGCCGCTGGCATCAGCCCAACGGGTCATCTCGCCACTGCTGCCATACACACCGGCCTGCAGCTGCACCGACTGCAGGCGCCAGGTGGCATCGGCCTGGCGGTAGGCATCGCGGTTGCCACCGGTGGCGTAACCCAGGTTGTAGCCGACACCACCGCCCACCGGCACCGCACGGCTGTAATTGACCCGCTGCAGATCTTCGCCTTCCTTGCTGCGCTCCACACTCATGGCCAAGGTGCCATTGAAGTCGAACGGAATCACCAGTTGCGCCTGCACGGCCCACTGGCTGTCACCAACCTCGCGGTTGCCCGACAGGTAGATGCTGGTGTTGCCCCATAGCGACTTGCTCCAGCTGAGGTTGATCAGCCGGGTGCGCGAACCGTCCCCGGCCCGGACATCGAAATAGCCGGCGCCGAGGCTGCCGTATTCGTTGAGGTTGAGGCTGACGGTGGCCTGCTCGCTGCGTTGGCTCAGCTGCATGTCCGGGCTGTCGACCCGTGACAGGTCGGCATAGTCGCCATAGCGCTGCAGGCGTTGGTAGCTGAAGCCGATGCGCTGGCTGTTGTACTGGTAGCCGAGGGCGACCTGATGGCCCTTCTCGCCCTCGAACTGGCTCTGCGCCAAGGCCGCGTTGAGCACCCCGAAGTTGCCCACCCGCATGTTGCCACCCAGCCCGCCCAGCAAAAGCGATTCAGAGGTTTCGATGTGACTTTCGAGGGTAAAGCTGTCACTCAGGCCATAGCGCAGGCTGCCCGAGGCGACGCCTGGCCCGTAGCTGAAGTCGCGCACCGCGTAGTCGCGGCGCAGGCTACCGGCAGCTACCGAAAAGTCCGACAGACCTTTTTGCAGCAGGCTGCTGGTGACATAGAACGGCAGCGTGGTCGACACCTGTCGGCCAAGGGCGTCGGTGGTCACCACCACTGCCTCGCCGGCGCCGTTGATGAACGGCACGTTGGTCAGGGTGTAAGGGCCCGGCTGCAGCTCGGTAGTACTGGACTTGTAGCCGTTGATGAACAGGTCGAGCGAGGTCGGCACCGCTGCCTCACCGGCGAATGCAGGCAGTGGGTAGGTGACCAGGTCGGGACGGGCGCCGAAGTCTCGCGACAATTGCAGGCCGCCGACCCGCACCGAGCTGGTCCAAGGCAAAGCACCGGTGACGAAATCACCGGCTTCGTAACTGAGCAGGCGTTGTTCATCCGTGAAGCGCCAGGTGCTGTCGTAACGCAGGAAGCCCTGGCGCGTCTGGTCGGCCTGCGCACCATTGAACGACTGACGCCACTGACCGGTGCTGGAGAACGTTCCCCAGCTATCGAACAGGCGCACTTCATTCCAGGCCGCCAGGTAGGTGCCGCCTTCATCGGTATCGTTGAGGTACAGGTCGTAGTTGAACAACACGCCGAAGCTGCTGTGTGCATCGCTGGCCGGGTACAGGCTGCGGTCGCCGACCTGTTGGCCCGGCAGCCAGGCGGGCGGTACTTGCAACAGCAGGCGTTGGTTCGCGCTGTCGTAGTCGGTGTGCAGGCCTGGCACCGCATCCAGGGCCAGTTCGCCCTGGGGCTCGCCCGGCAGGCTGATACCGGCAGCCCGCAACACATCGCTGCCCAGGTACAGGCGCCCGGCCCGTTGTTGCACGGGCACCAGCTCAGCCTTGGGCATCTGGTTCACCAGCAGGTCGAGGTACAGCGTGGCATCGGCGGTGGCGGACATCTCCGTGGGCGGTGGCGGCAGGTCGTCGGCCAGCACCAGGCAGGGGCCGAACATGGCCAGCCCCAGGCACCAGCGGCGCGTTGTCGCCGACAGCCAGTTCACACACGGTTTCCAACCATTGCCGGGTCCTCCCTGGCCCCTGCCCTTCATTCAATTGCTGGCTCATTGCCCTTGGCGGATGGCATCCGCCGCGCTCTGGCCATTGACCCGCCCCTTGAGCACGCTGCCGGCGCTCGGCGCCAGTGGTGCAGGCCAGCGCATGCTGGCACCGGGCAGCACATAGCCCAGCAGGCCTTCGGCCAATGGTTTGCTCTGGCTGCCCTGCTGCACCACCATGTCGGTGAGGCGCGCATGCACCGGGCCGGTGTTGCGCAGTTCCACGTAGGGCTTGCCCTGCACCGTCACCGCGCGCCAGCTCAATTGCGGCTTGCCCACGCCCTCGGCGTTGCGCTTGCCCTCGGGATCGGCCCTGCCCCACAAGCCTTCGCCGTAGACGAACAGCGGCACCGAGTAGCGCATCTGCAGGCGGATGGCGGCCGTCGCGCCCTGGCTGGCGGGGTCGGCCGGTATCGCCGGGGGGATTTCATCGATGATGATGCGATAGGCCTGCTCCTGGCCGGCGGGCGAGCTGCCGGTGCGGGTCAGGCGAATCAGCTGCTTCTGCCCGGGGGCGATGTTGGCCACTGGCGGGCTGCCAATGATGTCGCGCTGCGGCTGAAACTGCTCCTGGTAATCCCCCTGGCGCCAGGCGAACACCCGCACCTGCAGGTTGGCCGGGGCGCTGCCGCGATTTTCCAGCCACAGCGCACCGGCCTTCTGGTCGGGCTCCAGCACCGGATCAATCGGCCAGATCAGCACCGAGGTGGCGGCCCCTGCCGGCAGGCTTCCCAGCAGCAACAAACCGATCAAACCATGCGCCCACTTCGCGCCTGCCCCCATGCCACTCTCCTTAGATTGCTGTCATTGGTGCCGGCTGTTTCACCAGGTCACCGTCACTTGCACTACATCGGTGTAGGTCCCTGCCGGCAGCGTGCCGGTCAACTGGGTTCGGCCGTACACCGGCAACTTGATCGCCGTGGGGTCGGTGTAGCTGACCGCCACGCTCTGGCCGATGCCAAAGGCTTGGCTGTAGGCCGCGTCGCGGTACAACTGGTAGGCCAGCACTTGCGTGCCGCCCGTGCGTTTGAGGTTGCGGGTGCCGCTGGCGTTGTTCTGCCCGCCGTCCAGGCTCATGCTCAAGGCCACGCCTGGGGTGCACTGGAAGGTCACCGTGCTGCCCCCCAGCGAGGTGCTCAGGGTACCGCTGGCCAGCGCCGACTGGGTGCCGAAGTTGAGGGCCCCGTAATTGCTCACGCCCCCGACCACCAGGCAGCCGGCGACGATCTGTGCAGACACCTGGAACGTGCTGGTGGGCGCCGCACCCAGGGGCGTCGCCAGCAGCACAGCGATACCCGTGAGGCCACCTGCCAGCCAGGCGCGCATGGCTCAGAACGTCAGCTCGACCGCCACGGTGTCGGTGTACACCCCCGCCGGCAGCCCCGCCTTGCCGCGTGCCTGGCCGTACAGGTTGACGGTCTGCGCCACGCCGGTGCTGGTCGGCAAGGTGATGGTGCCGTCGATAGCCAGCACCTGAGTGCGCCCAGTGTCGGTGTAGAAGTCATACGGCACGAAGTTGCCGGCACCGTCGGCGAGCGCACGCGTGCCGCCGCTGGACTGGCCATCGTGGGTACCGGCCCGCACGCGGATCGCCGGTATGGTGCCCGCCGAGCACAGGATGCTCATGGCGCCACCGCTACCGCCAAGCACTTGTGCGTTGGCGGTGCCGAACAGAGCATCCTGGGTACCGAAGTCGAGGGCACCGAAGTTCAACCCTGAACTCGCGGAACTGCCGTTGACCTGGCAGGCCGAGATCAGTGTCAGCGTCGAGGTGATGTTGCCGGTCACCGTGGCGGCCTGGGCCTGGGAAGCCAAGGCCAAACCGAGGCCGGCGAGGATGCAGTGGGTGAGGTTCGTTCGCATCGGAGTCTCCTTGCGTGGTTACCAGTCCAGGGTCACTCTCAGGGTGTCGCGGTACAGCCCGGCAGGCAGCGCGCGCGGTTGCGCCACCACCACACCGTAAATCGGAATCGGAATCTGCTGGGTGCTGCTGATGGTGAAGGCGCGCGCCTGGCCGATGCCGTAGCGGCTGTTGCCGCCTGGGTCTACCGCCAGTTGATAAGGGATCAGTTCACGGCCGTTGCTCAGGCGTCGCACACCGTCGCTGCCATTCAAGCCGCCATTGATCCGCACATTGAAGGCCCGCACCTCGGGCGTGCAGCTGATCTGCAAGCTGCCTTCACCAGCCACTTCGTCGACCCGGCTGCGCAGTGGCTGGTCCCAGTTCGGGCCGCGTTCACCGAAGTCCATCAGGCCGGGGTTGCCCAGGGTCGCGGGTTGGTCGGTGCCGCTGCTGATCTGGCAGGCCGCGCTGATCACCAACCGTGCCTGGATGAAACCGGTGGTGGTGCCATGGGCCATACCGCCGGGCAACAGCAGCGGGCCAAGGGTAAGCAGCAGGATCGAGGTGCGGTTCATGGCGTCGCGTCCTTGTGCATGGTGGCGTCCCTACCAGGTGACCGTGATTTTGAGCAGGTCGCCATACAGGCCTGCGCGTGGTACCCAGGCCAGTTTGTCGATACGGGCGTATAACGGCAGTTCAATGGACCCGCTGTCCGGCACCCGTGCCGAATGCGCCACATCGACCGCAACCGGTTCGCGCCAGGCGGCGTCGCGGTACAAGCGATAAGGAATGGGCCGGGCCTTGCCGTCGTCGTTGGCCAGAAAGCGCAGCTCACCTGCGCCACCATGCTGGCCGCCATCGACCCGCACCTGGTAGGGCGTGTCAGGGTTGCATTCAAGGCGTGGCGGCCGTTGGTTGAGGAGTACACCGCTCAAAGGCGCATCAGGGCCATCCAGACGCGCAGCGCTACCCAGTTCGATCCGACCCAACGCTTGTGCGCCAGCGTCGCGCGTCTGGTTGACGAGCATGCAGCCGCGCTGCACCAGCACCCGTACTTCCACGAGAAAGTCAGCCGCTACGGCACTGCCGCTCAACATCAGGCCCAACAACGCGGCCACAAAGCGTTCCGTCACTTGATAATCCTTGTCGCTGTGTGCTCACCTGAGCGTAGCAGCGCGTTGGAATATCATTGATGGCTTCAAGCCATTTTTTGGTATTAGCGAGAAAGCGATAGCGCGTGTTCAAGGCCACTCCTCGACAGCCGTCAGGAAAAAATCTTCTTCATCAGCGAACCCCTCGTCGCACAGTGCCTCCAATGGCCATGAGCCGGCAAATCAGCCGACATTCTGGTACGGTGCATGGCTACTCTCATCCCGTGCCAGACAGATGCGGCATGCACGGACAGGCATGACAGGAGCGTTTTCATTGATGACTGCAGACAACCCATTCGCCGAGGCCGCAGAGCGCTGTGCCCAGGAGCCTATCCAGGTGCCTGGCAGCATCCAGCCCCACGGGTTTCTGCTGGTGCTGGACGAAACCGACCTGCGCATCCTCCAGGCCAGCGAGAACACCGAGCGCTGGCTCGGCTTGCCGGCCAGGGAACTGCTGGGCTGTACGGTTGCCGACCTGGTCAGTGACGCCTTCGATGTACGGGCGCACCTTGCGCGCCTGCCCGACGACGAGGCCTTTCCTTTCCATATAGGCGATGTGCGCCTGCGCCAGGGCGCCCCCTGCACCGAGCCATTGCGCGTAATGGCCCACCGTCACGACCAGGTGCTGATCGTTGAGTTCGAACCGGTGCGCAGGCTTGCGAACGCGGCCGAGCAAGGTGATTACTACCCACTGGTGCGCAGCTTTGTCGGTAACCTGCACCTGGCTGCCAGCCTTGAGGAGTTGCTGCAGCAGTCGGTGCAACAGCTCAAGCGCATCACCGGTTTTGGCCGGGTCAAGGCGTACCGTTTCGACAGCGAAGGCAACGGTCAGGTGCTGGCCGAGGTGGCCGACCCAGGCTACCCCAGCTACCTGGGCCTGTGCTTCCCCGCTTCGGACATCCCGCGCCAGGCCCGCGAGCTGTATCGGGTCAACCGTATCCGCGTGATCGAAGACGCCAACTACCAGCCCTCGCCGCTGGTGCCTGCCGCCAACCCGCGTACCGGCAAGGCACTGGACATGAGCTTCGCTGCGCTGCGCAGCGTGTCGCCGGTGCACCTGCAATACATGCGCAACATGGGCACCCTGGCGTCGATGTCGCTGTCGATCGTGGTCGACGGGCAGCTGTGGGGGCTGGTGTCCTGTCACCACGATCAGCCGCGCCCGGTGGGCCTGCCTACTCGCACCGCCTGCGAGCTGCTGGCCAGCGTGCTGTCGCTGCAGATCGAATCGCGCGAGTCCCACGCCAGCACGCGCAAACTGCTCGACCTGCGCCAGCACATCGTGCGCATGATTTCGTCGATGGCCGACCATGACAGCGTCAGTGACGGCCTGCGCGACCTGCCCGAGGTCTTGCTGGAGTTCGCCGACGCCTGCGGCGCTGCGGTGATCTCGGCCGACCGCTGCGACCTGATCGGCAAGACGCCACCGCAAGCGCAAGTCACGGCGCTGGTGCATTGGTTGGCCCAGCGCGGTGAAGACACGGTATTCCACAGCGACAACGTACGCCGCGACATCGACGAGTTGCCTGAGCTGGCGGCCCATGCCGGCGGTGTGCTGGCGGTGGCCATCTCGCAAATCCATTCGCACTACCTGGTGTGGTTCCGCCCTGAACAGGTGCGCACGGTGAACTGGGCCGGGCAGCCTGCCAAACAGCTAGGCCCGCAAGGCCAGCTGGACCCGCGGCACAGCTTCGAGCGCTGGCAGGAAGACGTGCGCGGCTATTGCCAACCCTGGGACCCTTTGATCGTCGAAGGTGTGGTTGAACTGCGCACCGCCGTGTTGGGCATCGTCCTGCGCAAGGCCGAAGAGCTGGCGCAACTGGCAGGCGAGCTGCGCCGTTCGAACAAGGAACTCGAAGCCTTTTCCTACAGCGTGTCCCACGACCTGCGTGCGCCCTTGCGGCATATCGCCGGCTACACCGAGCTGCTGGGCGAGATCGAGGGCCAGGGCCTGAGCGAACGCGGTCGACGTTTTTTGCAGCATATAGAAGAAGCGGCGCATTTTGCCGGCAGCCTGGTGGACAACCTGCTGAACTTCTCGCAAATGGGCCGTTCGGCCCTGCGCTTGTCGGATGTCGACCTCAATGCCCTGGTCGACGCCATTCGCACCGAGCTGGCCCCGGACTACCAGGGCCGCGAAATCGTCTGGGATATCGCCACGCTGCCGAAGGTGATTGCCGACCCGGCGTTCATCAACCTGGCGCTGCAGAACCTCATCGGCAACGCCATCAAGTACACCCGCGGGCGTGACCCGGCGCGTATCGAAATCAGCGCCCAGGTGCATCAGGGCGAAGTCGAGGTGTGCATCCGCGACAACGGCGTGGGGTTCGACATGGCCTACGCCAACAAGCTGTTCGGCGTATTCCAGCGCCTGCACCGCATGGAAGACTTCGAAGGCACTGGGATCGGCCTGGCAAGCGTACGCCGCATCATCGAGCGCCATGACGGCCGCGTCTGGGCGCAAGGCCAGATCGACCAGGGCGCCAGTTTTCACTTCACCCTCCCGCGGCCCGCCGCGACTACATGAGGCCCCTGTACCATCATGCTCAAACCCATCCTGCTGGTAGAAGACAACCCCCGGGACCTGGAGCTCACCCTGCTGGCCCTGGAGCGCAGCCAGTTGGCCAACGAAGTCATCGTGCTGCGTGACGGCGCCGATGCCCTGGACTACCTGTTGCGCCGCAACGCCTATGCTGCACGCGACGACGGCAACCCCGCCGTGCTGTTGCTGGACCTCAAGCTGCCCAAGGTCGATGGCCTGGAAGTGCTCAAGGAAGTCCGTTCCACGCCTGACCTGCGCAGTATCCCGACGGTGATGCTGACCTCGTCTCGAGAGGAGCCCGACCTGCTGCGCGCCTACGAGCTGGGGGTCAATGCCTACGTGGTCAAGCCCGTGGAATTCAAAGAGTTCGTCGCCGCCATCTCCGACCTCGGGGTGTTCTGGGCCGTGCTCAACGAACCGCCACCCGGCTCGCTGCGCCTAAACCGCCGCAGCAGCAATTGAGGCCACCGCAAAGATGCTGCCAACGCCGCTGAAACTGTTGATGGTCGAAGACAGCTCGATGGACGCCGAGCTGACCCTGCTGCGCCTGGAGCGCAGCGGGCTGCACGTTGAGTCGCAGCTGGTGTTCGACCATATAGGGGTCGAGCACGCGCTGCGTGAGGCTCATTACGATCTGATCCTCTGCGACTGCGTACTGCCCGGCTCGTCCGGCACCGACGTGCTGGCCATTGCCCAGCGCCTGGCACCGGACACCCCGTTCATCTTCCTTTCCGGCATCTACGGTGAAGAGCACGCGGTGGAGATGATCCGCCTGGGTGCCACCGACTATGTGCTGAAGAAAAACCTGCCCCTGCTACCCAAGGCCGTGCGGCGGGCCCTGACCGAGGTACAGGAGCGCCAGCGCCGGCGCCGCGCCGAAGAAGCGCTGGCAGATGTCGAAGCGCGCGCACGCATCGCCATCGACGCCGCCGGCATGGGCACCTGGGACCTGCGCCCACAAGAAGGCCTGTTGCTGTGGGACGACCGCTGCAAAACCTTGTTCGGGTTGCCCACCAGCACCGAGATGAGCATGGAGGTGTTCCTGGCCGGCATCTACCCCGATGACGTCGCCATGGTCCGTGACGCCGTGCAGCATGCCATGCGCTCCGAGAGCGACGGCCACTACCGGGTCGAATTCCGTAGCGCGCTACTCGACGGCCTGGAACCGCGCTGGCTGCTCAGCAGCGGCCAGACCCAGTTCGTCGACGGCCAGTGCGTGCGCTTTTCCGGCGTGCTGCAGGACATCCATACCCAGCGCCAGGCCACCCAAGCCCTCAAGCAACTCAACGAGATGCTCGGTGAACGGGTCGAGCGCCGCACCCGTGAACGCGACCGTGCCTGGGAGCTGTCGCAGGACTTGCTGGCGGTGTTGAACAAAGACCTCACCCCGGTCGCGCTCAACCCGGCCTGGGAGGCGAGCCTGGGCCTTTCCCGCGAGCGGCTGAGCCAGGCGTCGCTGCTGCACCTGTTACCCGAACCCGATCAAGAACTGTTGCTCACCGAACTGGCCGCCCTCGCCCACGGCCGCACCAGCGCGCGCTTCGTCGGGCGCATCCTGCATGCCGGCGGCCAGCAGCGCTGGCTGTCCTGGGTGGTGGTACCGGAAGACACCCTGCTGTATGTGGTGGCCCGCGACATCACCAGCGAGCGCGAGGCGGCCCTGGGGCTGGCCGAGGCCAACACCCGCCTGCGTGAGCAAATCACCGAGCGCGAGCGCATCGAGGCCGCGTTGCAACAGATGCAGCGCCTGGAAGCGGTCGGCCAACTGACCGCTGGCGTGGCGCACGACTTCAACAACCTGCTGACAGTAATCCTCACCGGTGCCAGCTTCCTTGAGCGCGACCTGAACAAGGCCGACCTGAACAAGGCACGCACCCGCCTCACGCATATTCGCGAAGCGGGCGAACGGGGTGCCAAGCTGACCTCGCAGTTGCTGGCCTTCTCCCGACGCCAGCGCCTGGAGCCGGTGCCACTGAACCTGAACCGGACCCTGGCCGGCCTTGAGGAGTTGCTGCGCCGCACCCTTGGCGGCAACGTGTCGGTGCGCCTGGACCTGGACCCGAACCTGTGGCAGGCACTGACCGACCCGACCCAGACCGAGATGATCATCCTCAACCTGGCGATCAATGCCCGGGATGCCATGCCGGACGGCGGCCAACTGGCCCTCTCGACCCGCAACACCCACATCGAGGCCCGCCCTCAGCGCCCGGAAGACCCGGACCCCGGCGAGTACGTGATGCTGAGCATCCGCGACACCGGCTGCGGCATGAGCGAAGACGTGCTGGCCAAGGTGTTCGAGCCCTTCTTCACCACCAAGGACATCGGCAAGGGCTCGGGCCTGGGACTGGCCCAGGTATTCGGCTTTGCCAAGCAGTCGGGCGGTGGCGTGCGCATCGACACCGAGCCTGGTCGCGGCACCCAGGTGGCAGTGTACCTGCCGGCGGTAAAGGATCACGTGCAGAGCGAACCGGTGGCCCCACTGCTTGCCCAGCCGACCAGTGCAAGTGGCCACAACCGCACGGTGCTGCTGGTGGATGACGACCACCTGGTACGCGACATGCTCGGCGATGTGCTGCGCCAGTACGGCTATCAAGTGCGTCAGGCGCACAGCGGTGAGCAGGCCCTGGCCTTGCTCGATGACGAGATTGACCTGTTGCTGACCGACTTTGCCATGCCCGAATTCAACGGCGCGCAGTTGGCGCTGGCGGCGCGCGAACGGCACCCGCGTTTGCCGGTGGTGTTTCTGACCGGTTATGCAGAGCTGGAGGGGTTGGAGTTGCCGGGTAGCCTGGTGATGCAGAAGCCTGTGCAGGCCGATGAACTGGCGCGTGCGCTGAGTGAACTCCTGCGCACCTCGGCGTAGTTTGCACCCCCTGCCCTTGCCGCCGGCTTACCGGCGACAAGGGCAGGTACAAACGCCGGAAACGACAAAACCCGGCGCTTATCTTGCTAAGCACCGAGAAAAGAAGAGGTAATGTGAAACAGAAAATGGCAGGGGCGGCTGGATTCGAACCAACGCATGGCAGGATCAAAACCTGCTGCCTTACCGCTTGGCGACGCCCCTGTATCGGATGCAGCAATTGCTGCTCTGACAATTCCAACTGCCTGACAACTGGGTTGTTGTCGTGGAATGCGCGGCACTTTAACAACATTCTTTAGAGCTGTGAACCCCCTTTATGAAAAAAAATGCTTTAAAACAGCAAGTTACTCTTCGTCATCGGCGCGAAGCGCCCATCCCCGGCAACCACCCGTCGCTTTCCCCCTGCCCCGCGTCAACACAATCGTATTTCACCCTTCCAATCAGATAAGCGCACTGCATTGACCAAGGAGGCACCCATGCCTGTCTCACACGACCTTTACCAGGACTTGCACTACCCCCGCGAAATCGTCCAGCAACGTCGCCAGCAGGACAAGGCCCTGGACCGGCTCTTGGACGAGTACATGGACATCGACAACCAGGTGCTGGCCGCCGAGTCGATCTCCGCTGGCAATTTCGTCGACGAAGACCTGCGCCACCTCAAGGAACGCCGCCTGGCGGTGAAGTACATGATCGAGCGTCAACTGGAACGTAAAGGCTGAGGGCCGCGCGAACCTATCTCGTCTGGCGATCATTGCCCACTGCTTTCTCTATTGGTCAAAATGGCGGCCTTCGCGCAAGCTGCGCCCCGCCCCCTCGACCAAGGAGCTACCGATTTGCCTGCCTGGATCCCTACCCCGCTGCGTCAGCTCGGCCAGCGCCTGCGCGCAAGCGCTGCCCCTCAGAGCGAATTGCTGGCCTGGTTCGAGGACAAGGCCAGCAGCCGTGGCTACCAGCTCAGCGAGGGTCAGCGTCGGGTCATCCAATGCATGGCCAAGCAGGTGGCACAGCTGGAAAACGGACAACCGCGCAGCCTCTACCTGCATGGCTCAGTGGGCCGGGGCAAAAGCTGGCTGCTCGACGGTTTTTTCCAGGCTGTGCCGGTTGCGACCAAGCGGCGCCTGCACTTCCATGATTTCTTTGCCCGACTGCACCAGGGCATGCACCGCCACCGGGCGCTGGACGATGCCCTCGGGGCGACCCTGGACGAGCTGCTCGGCGCGTGTCGAGTGCTGTGTTTCGACGAATTCCATGTGCATGACATTGGCGATGCCATGCTGCTCACCCGGCTGTTCACCGCGCTGTTCGAGCGTGGGATATGGCTATTGGTAACGTCGAACTACGCACCGGAAGGGCTGTTGCCCAACCCGCTTTACCATGAACGTTTTCTGCCGGTGATCCGCCTGATCAACGGCCGAATGCAAGTGCTGGAAGTTGGCGGCGACACCGATTTTCGCAGCCTGCCAGCCAACCGCGAGCACCAGCGGTTTACCCAAGGTCACTATGTGTGGCCCGGCACCGCCGAGCAGCGCCAGGCACTGAACGTGCCGGGCGCGCAGCCTGCCACGCTGGATATCAACAAACGCAGCCTGCGCGCACTGGCCCATCAAGGTCGGCAGGTGATGTTTGCCTTCGACGACCTGTGCGAACAGCCTACTGCGGTGATCGATTACCTGGCGCTGGCGGCGCAATACGATGCGTGGGTCATCGATGGGCTGGGCGATTTGTCCGACTGCTCATTGGCCGCGCAGCAGCGATTCGTGAACCTGGTGGATGTGCTATATGACCAGGACAAGCAGCTGACGGTGATCGGGCAGCGTCCGCTGGATGAGAGCCTGGGTGGCGCGATTACCGACCTGATGCGCACGCGCAGCCGGCTGGGGCAGTTGCATCAGGTGGGGCCTGATTGATGCCGGGGCTGCCATGCAGCCCCAGCATCCCGCCTCAACCCGCTCGCGGCAGGTCCGCCAGCACCGCCTCGATTTCCCCCAGCACGGCGGGGTCGTCCAGGGTCGAAGGCGGCACATAGTCCTGGCCATCGGCAATCTTGCGCAGCACCGCCCGCAAGATCTTCCCTGAGCGGGTCTTGGGCAACCGCTTGACCAGCCGCACCCGGTTGAAACACGCCAGCGCCCCGATCTCCTCGCGCACGTTGCCCACCAATTCGACCAACAACTGCGACTCGGCAATGCCTTCGCCATCCTTGAGCACCACCAGTGCCAAAGGCACCTGCCCCTTGATATCGTCATGCACGCCGATCACCGCGCATTCGGCGACCGCCGGGTGACGCGCCACCAGGTCCTCCATCTCGCCGGTAGACAGACGATGCCCGGAGACGTTTATCACGTCGTCCGTGCGCCCCATGATGTACACGAAACCGTCATCATCGAGGTAACCGCCGTCGCCTGTGTGGTAGTAGCCGGGATAGGTGCGCAGGTAGGCCTGCAGGTAGCGCTCGTGGTCGCCCCACAGCGTCTGGCTGCACCCGGGCGGCAACGGCAGCGCGATGACGATCGAGCCCTGGTGGTTGGGCCCCAGCAAATGGCCTTCATCGTCCAGCACACGTACGTTGTAGCCCGGCACGGCGCGGTTGCTCGAGCCCGCTCGCGCGGCGCTGCCGTCCAGCCCAACGCAAGGGGCGGTGACCGGCCAGCCGGTCTCGGTTTGCCACCAATGGTCGTGCACCGGTTTGCCAGTGACCCGTTCCAGCCATTCATGGGTGCTGGAGTCGAGCTTCTCCCCGGCCAGAAACAGCTGACGCAGCGAGCTCAGGTCGTGCCCTTTGATCAACGCGCCGTCCGGGTCTTCCTTGCGGATTGCACGCATGGCGGTCGGCGCACAGAACAAGGCGTTGACCTTGTATTGCTCGACCACCCGCCAATACGCCGAGGCGTCCGGGGTGCGTATCGGTTTGCCCTCATAAAACACCGTGGTGCAACCGCTCATCAACGGGCCATACACAATCAGCGAATGGCCGACCACCCAGCCCACATCGGAAATCCCCCACCACACGTCACCGGCCTGCATACCGTAGATGTGGCGCATGGCATAGCACAGCGCTACCGCGTTGCCGCCGTTTTCCCGCACGATGCCCTTGGGCTTCCCGGTGGTACCGGAGGTGTACATGATGTACAGCGGGTCACCTGCATCCAGTTCGACAGGGGCGACCGGCTCGGCCATTGCCAGCGCTTGCTGCCAATCGAGGTCGCGGCCAGGCTGCAACGGGGCGCGGGCCTGGGGCCGCTGCAGTACCAGCACATTGCGCGGCTGGTGGCGGGCCAGTTGCAGGGCGCGATCGACCAGCGGCTTGTATTCGATCACCCGGTCGAACTCCAGGCCACAGGATGCCGTCAGCAACAAAGTGGGCCGGGCATCATCGATGCGCAAGGCCAGTTCGTTGGCGGCAAAACCGCCGAACACCACCGAATGCACCGCGCCGATCCGCGCGCAGGCCAGCATGGCCATGGCCGCCTGGGGCACCATGGGCATGTAGATGATCACCCCGTCCCCCTTGTTGACCCCCAGCTGGCGCAGCAAGCCCGCCAGGCGTGCCACCTCGTCGCGCAACTGACGATAGGTGTACGCCTGTTGCACGCCTGTCACAGGCGAGTCGTAGATCAGCGCCAACTGCTCGCCGCGACCTTGTTCGATCTGGTGGTCGAGGGCAAGGTGGCAGCTGTTCAGGCGGCCGTCGGCAAACCAGCGGTGGGTACCGTCCGGGTTGTCCTGCAAGGTGAGGGAAGGCGTGCGGTGCCAGGCCAGGTGCGCGGCCTGTTCGGCCCAGAATGCGGCAGGGTCGGCAATGGAATGGGCGTAGCTGTGCTGATAGCTCATGGCGTAGAAAACCCGGTACTTGTTGTTATTGAAGGGCGAAACTTGAGTATGGACCGCCACACCGGGGCCGCCATGGGACTAAAGTCACAACCGATCTGCAAATTTGCAGACAACGCCTATACGCCCCATAACGGTGCAAACTCTCTAGAATAGGCCTCCCCTTTCGCCACTGAGCACCCCATGGATATCGAACAGGCCCGTACCTTTCTGGAAATCGTGCGTTGCGGCAGCCTGGTCGCCGCCGCTGAGCGCCTGTTCGTGTCGCAGACCGCGATCACTGCACGGGTACAGCGCCTGGAGCAGCAACTGGGCTGCCAGTTGTTCGTACGCAGCCGCAACGGCGCCAGCTTGACCAGCGATGGCGAGGCCTTCGTCAGCTATGCCAACCAGCTGGTGCAGACGTGGGAAGCGGCGCGCCGCGACCTGCCGCTGCCTGAAGGGTGCCATCAAGTGCTGCATGTGGGCGGCGAAGTGAGCCTGGGCAACCCGATGATGCTCGACTGGGTCAGCGCCCTGCACCGCGAGCTGCCCAGCCATGCCATCCGCAGCGAGGTGAGCGATGGCGAGTCGCTGCTGCGCAAGGTGGAGATGGGCCTGCTGGACGCCGCGCTGGTGTATCAGCCGACCTACGGGCCGGGCCTGCAGGTGGAGCAATTGATGGAAGAGAAGTTGATCCGCGTGCGCCGGGTTGACCAGCCAGACCCGTACATCTACATCGACTGGGGGGAGGCATTCCGCCGCCAGCACGACGCCGCCCTGCCCGACTGCGCGCGCCCGGCACTGAGCTTCAACCTCGGGCCCCTGGCTCTGCAGTTCATCCTCGACCAGGGCGGCAGCGGCTACTTCCGTACCCGCGTAGTACAGGCCTATCTGGACAGCGGGGTGTTCGAGCGGGTACCCCAGGCACCAGAATTCACCTACCCGACATTTCTGGTGTACCCGCGCAAGCGCGACAGCGAGGCCCTGCAACAGGCATTCGCGATACTGCGCCAGCTGGTGGCCGCCGGCGTCAGCGACTGGTCACAGCGCTGGGACCCGGTGATCTGAAGCAGTGCCTGCGGCGCTGAGCAACTGGCGCTTGAGGCCGGCGATCAGGTCGGTCTGGGTGACCACCCCGACCAATTGGCCAGCGTCGATTACCGGCAAGCAGTGCAGCCCTTGTTCACACAGCAAGGGCAACAGGCGCTCCAGCGGGTGCTGGCTGCTGACACTGATCACCCGCCGGCTCATCACCTGCGCCATGCGCACCGCCTTGCGCCCGAACAGGCCGCGCCAACGGAACTGCCCCCGCTGCATGGCCGGCCCGACCAGGTCGCTGAGGCTTACGATGCCTACCAACTTGCCGTGCTGCAGCACCGGCAGGGTTTTCAGGTGGTGACTGGCCAGCATCGTCCACGCCTGCTCCAGGGTGGTGTCGGGTGACGCGAACTGCACATCCCGGGACATCACCGATGCCGCCGTGATACCGCCAAGGCTGCGTTGCAGGGCATGCTGCTCGGTGGCAAGGATGATGCGTTCCAGCTCGTCGCGAGTGACGTCGACGAACTCGCCCAACTCTTCAAGCGCCTGGTCCAGATCGGCGCCGCTGACCCCCACGCGCTCACTGGGCAATGGGTCATGGGTGTGATGCAGCTCTTTGCGCGGGGCATTGCCCTTGGGGTAGCGCACGCCGGTCAAACGGTTGTAGAGCACCGCGACTGTCACCAGGATCAGCGCATTGAGCAGCACCGGCTCCAGCAGATGGTCACCCAGGGCCGTAAGCCCCGAATCGGCCAGCACTGCACTCACCGCCACCCCACCGCCCGGCGGGTGCAGGCAGCGCAGCAGGCACATCAACAGCACCGAGATCGCCAGGGCTGCGGCAGCCACCCACAGCTCAGGCCCGAAGCCCTGGCGCATGGCCAGGCCGACAGCGCCCGCCAGGGCGTAACTGCCCAGCACTGGCCAAGGCTGGGCCAAAGGGCCGGAATGCACGGCAAATACCAGCACTGCCGAGGCAGCCAAGGGGCCTAGAAGGTGCAAGGCGATGCCAGGGCCGTAGGCCAGGCTGGTCAGCCAGCCGGCGAGGAACAGGCCGAGCAGTGCACCGGCTCCAGCACGCAGCCATTCTTTAGGGGATGTATTGAGGGGCGCAGGCAACAGCCGCTGCAGACGACTTTCGGAACGCGAGGCAGGCATTGGAATAATCGGGATCGTAGTTTTTCTGGTGAAAAAGAAAGCCCAGCCGAGCTGGCCTGGGCCCTGTATTGCCAAAGCAATAGCGCAAGGGGCTCCGTCCGTGGAGAGATGGAAACTGGGAAGTTTCGTGAGGGGATTGTGCCGGGCGTGGCTTACAAGGGCCAATTCAAAAAAATGCGGCTGTACTGCAATATTTTTGCAGTGGTGATCTGGCTGGCCCCGGCGTTATCGAGCCCGGCGCGGCAACTCGATACTCACCCGCAACCCGCCCAAAGGGCTTTCGAGCAACACCAGGCGCCCGCCCCAGGCCTCCACGATGTCGCGCACGATGCCCAGCCCCAGGCCATGTCCATCGACCTGTTCATCCAGCCGCGAACCGCGCTCCAGCACCTGCAGACGCTGGCCTTCAGGGATGCCCGGGCCGTCATCGTCAACCCATAGCTGGTAACCCCCTTCACTCGGCGCAATCCCCAGGCGCACCTCGCTGTCGGCCCACTTGCAGGCGTTGTCCAGCAGATTGCCCAGCAGCTCCAGCACGTCTTCGCGATCCCAGGGCAGCAACAGCCCAGGCGGTACGTCCCGCTCAAGCACCAGGCCTTCACCGTGGATCATCCCCAAGGTACCCAACAGCCCTGGCAATTCGGCATCGCAGTCGAACTGGGCACCCGGCAAGGCATCGCCCGCCAGGCGAGCCCGGTTGAGTTCGCGCGCCAGGCGCTGCTGAATCTGCTCAAGCTGTGCGCGCATCTGCTCACGCACGTCGGGCAGCCCCTGCAAGCGCTCGCTGGACGCCAGGCTCAGCAGCACCGCCAACGGCGTCTTCAGCGCATGGCCCAGGTTGCCCAGGGCATTGCGCGAGCGGCGCAGGCTGTCTTCGGTGTGGCTCAGCAAATGGTTGATCTGCCCCACCAACGGTGCCAATTCCACAGGCACTTCGGCATCCAGCTGGGAGCGCTGGCCCTGTTGCAACTGGGCGATCTGTTGACGGGCTCGCTCCAGTGGGCGCAACGAGCGCTTCACCGTGATGCGCTGCAGTACCAGCACCAGCATCAAGGCCACCAGCCCCATGCCCAGGCCGATCTGCTGCATGCGCCGGAAGCCTTCGCGCACCGGTGAGTAATCCTGCGCCACACTGATCGAGATGTCCTGGCCAAGGCGTCGATAGTCAGCGCGCAGCGCGAGCAATTGCTGGCCCTCAGGGCCTAGCTCGTGGCTATCGGAAAGGCCGGGCGCAGCAGGCTTGGGCATGTCCAGGTCCCACAGCGAGCGCGAACGCCAGGTACCTTGGTCAAAATCGATGCGAAAGTAATAACCGGAAAACGGCCGCTGGTAAGCGCCGGAAATACGCCGCTCATCCAGCTGCAACCCCGAAGGGCCACGCACCAGTGCCACCAACAGGTTCTCGCTTTCCTTGCGCAGGCCGTTTTCCAGGTAGCGCTGCAGGCCCGCCTCGAACAACCACAGGGTGAGCTGCGCAAGCACCACGCCCACCACCACCAGCACCGCCACCAGCCCCAGGCTCAGGCGCGCCTGGATCGACTTCACGCGACGTTCCCGGCGTAGATGTAGCCTTGCCCGCGACGGGTTTCGATCACACTGCGGCCCAACTTGCGACGCAGGTGATTGACGTGCACTTCAAGCACATTGGAGTCGCGCTCGGTCTCGCCATCGTAGAGGTGTTCGGCCAGGTGGCTTTTGGAGAGAATCTGCTGCGGATGCAGCATGAAATAGCGCAGCAGCCGAAACTCGGCGGCGGTCAATTGGATATCGGCCCCATCGCGGCTCACGCACTGTCGGCTTTCATCCAGGTGCAAGCCGGCAGCTTCCAGGGTGGGCTGATTGGCCAGGCCGCGGGCACGGCGCAACAACGCCTGGATGCGCAACTGCAACTCTTCCGGGTGGAAGGGTTTGCTCATGTAATCGTCGGCCCCAGCCTTCAGGCCCTCGATACGTTCGGCCCAGGAGCCGCGCGCGGTCAACACCAGCACCGGCGTGGCCAGGCCGCCGGCGCGCCACTGGGCCAGCACATCGAGCCCCGGCAAGCCCGGCAGGCCGAGGTCGAGGACGATCAGGTCGTAGGGTTCGCTCTGGCCCTGGTACACCGCATCACGGCCGTCGGCCAGCCAGTCCACGGCATAGCCCTGGCGTTGCAGGCCGGCGATCAGTTCATCGGCCAGCGGCACATTGTCCTCGACAAGCAACAGGCGCATTCAGTCGTCTTCCTCGTCTTTGAGCAGCACGCCGCTGCGGGCATCCAGCTTGATCTCGCGCACCACCCCGGCAGGTGTCAGCAGCTCGACCTCGTATTCGTAGCGGCCGTGTTTTTCTTCCAGCTCCGCCTCCAGCAGACGCGCCCCGGGGTAACGCCCCAGGGCTGAGTCAAGCAATTGCTCAAGCGGCAGGATGACGCCCTTTTGCCGCAGCTCAAGGGCTTCATCCTGATCGAGGTCACGGGCAACCGCCAGCGAACAGACAGTCATCAGCGCGAGGGCCAGGTAGCGAGCCTTGCGCGGTAGCGCTTTCATCAGGTGTCCTGTTTGTCCTTCAGTACTTCACCAGTCTTGGCGTCCAGATCGACGTCCCACTCGACGTTTTGCGCATCACGCAGTTCGACCTTGAGGATGTAACGGCCGTACTCGTTCTCGAGCTCCGAATCGGTGATGGTAGAGCCCGGGTGTTTTGCCTTGGCCGTTTCAGCCAGTTTCTGCAGGGACTGAACGGTACCGGCTTTTTCCAGGCCGCTGATTTCGTGAGCCGGCACATCGGCCAGGGCAACGTTGGCACCAACAACCAGAGCAGCGGCGGTGAACAGGGCAGTCAAAGTTTTCATCGTGTCTTCTCTCCTGAGAGATGTTCAAGTTGTCTACGGGGTTAAGATTACCCAGCGGTCCTTAATTCAACCTGAAAACAGCTGGCGCCATGATAGCGCAGCCGGCCATCGTGATCTGCCCTTATAATGACTCGATTGCCGGCCCCGAGATCCCCATGAGCGCCATTCATATCAAGCATCCCGCCCTCACCCTCAAGGCTGGCCAGCGTGCGTTGCGGCAAATCCGCGAGCGCGGCCTGCAGGCTGCGGATGTGGGTGTACTGCCGGGTGCGGCCGGCGGGCCGAAGCCCTTGGGCATACAGGGCCTGGACCTGGCACTGTTCGGAGAGTGGCTGCCATCGGTACCCCGCCAGCGGGCACTGATTGGTGCCTCGATCGGCTCCTGGCGCTTCGCCAGTGCCTGCCTTGACGACCCGGTAGCTGGCATCCGCCGCCTCGGTGAGCTGTATACCGAACAGGACTTTGCCAAAGGGGTCACGGCGGCCGACATCAGCCGCAGCTGCCAGCGCATGCTCGACGACTTGCTGCAGGGCCGCGACGGGCAGATCCTCGCCAACCCGTACTACCGGCTGAACATCCTGGTGGTGAAGAGCCACGGCCAGCTCGCCCACGACCACCCCGGGCGCCTGGGCATGGGCCTGGGGTCGGTAATCGCCAGCAACCTGTTGGGGCGCGCGCGCCTGGGCCGACATTTCGAACGGATCATCCTGCACGACGAGCGTGCCGCCCCACCGCTGGATGCGCTTACGGATTTCCCCTCGCGCTGCCTGCCGCTGGCCCTGGCCAACCTGCGCCCTGCGCTGCTCGCGTCCGGCTCGATCCCGATGGTCATGGAGGGTGTGCGCGACATCCCCGGGGCGGGGGCAGGCACCTACCGCGACGGCGGCCTGCTCGACTACCACCTCGACCTGCCCTACCGTGGCGACGACCTGGTGCTGTATCCGCACTTCACGGACAAGGTGGTACCCGGCTGGTTCGACAAGGCAATGCCCTGGCGCAAAGGGGATGCCACGCGCCTGCAGAACGTATTGCTGATGAGCCCATCACCGCAGTACCTGGCGGCCCTACCCTTTGGCAAACTGCCCGACCGCAACGATTTCAAGCGCTTCATGGGCGACGCGCCCGGCCGCAAGCGCTACTGGTACAAAGCCATTGCCGAAAGCCAGCGGCTGGGCGACGAACTGCTCGAGCTAATTGCCACTGGCGCCCTGCAGGACCGCTTGCAGCCGCTGTAGGCGAAGCAGGCTGGGCTAGGGATACGGCACGCCCGCGCTCATGATCTGCAGCGCCAGTTTTCCAGAGGCGCCGCCCTTTTCATTGAGATAAGGGAAGCCGTCTTCGGTCAGTTGCCTGACCGGCAGACCGTGCAGGCTGACCAGGTCAAGCCCGGTGATGAATTGCCCGCTTTCCAGCGCGCCTGCCTCCAGCCCTTCCAGGCGCCAGATCATCATGCCAGCGCCCAACGGATCGACCCCTACAGGGTCGCTGCAGCCATACAAGCCAAGATAACCGCCACGACTGATGTCAAGCCGGTGCCCTCGGTACCCGTACACATAGGAGGAAGGGTCTGTGGCAGAGGCCCTGATATCGAAGTCATAACGTCCCTGGGTTTCATAACAGCCGAACCAGAACCTTACCGGGAAAATCAACCTGCCGGTGATGTTGTAGACGGGTTCGGCGCTGTAGTCATGAGGCCCGGCAAACAGCCAGCCATCGCTGCCAAGGCGCGATTCGGGCCGCCCCAGCACCCCGACCCGGTGCAGGTTTGCCGAGCCTTCTTGTGCAGAACCATCGCCCTCGCTCCAGAACAGGCGGGCTACAAAACTATTTTCGGGAACAAACTGGTAGTCGCTCATGCAGGCATGCCTCACGTCGAGATGAGGGGACTATGCTCAAGCCTGTATCGCGCCAATCGCAGCGGGAAAGGCGCTCGTAGTGTTAAACTGCGCGATCGCACCCGTTCCTACAGAGTTATCTAGCGTGGAAATCTTCAAAGAATTTACATTCGAATCGGCCCACCGCCTGCCCCACGTCCCTGCCGGCCACAAATGCGGCCGCCTGCACGGCCACTCGTTCAAGGTCGGCCTGCACTTGACCGGCCCACTTGACCCTCACACCGGCTGGATCCGCGATTTCTCGGAGATCAAGGCGATCTTCAAGCCGATCTACGAGCAACTGGACCACAACTACCTGAACGACATCCCAGGCCTTGAGAACCCGACCAGCGAAGTGATCGCCAAATGGATCTGGGAGCAGGTCAAGCCGCTGCTGCCGGAGCTGTCCAAGGTGCGGATTCACGAGACCTGCACCAGCGGGTGTGAATATACCGGGGACTAATGCGGTTTTTCCCCAGCCTGTTCGCCAGCAAGCCTGCGCACAGGCCGGGAAACGCGCGACAACAGGCTAGCCCTGGCTATTCTCCAGGGCATCGCGCAAGAAGCTCGGGGCGATATAACGCTGGTAATGAGCCTCGGAGAGCAGAAAGAACTCCCGGTCGATGGCATCGCGCAGCTGCGGTAATTCCCAGTCACGAAACTCGGGCAACAACACCATGCCGTAGGCCTCCAGGTCACGGATCATCCGCGCCCCACGGGCGATCAACTGGTAGGCCCAGCAGTATTCCGACTGATGCTCGACAAAACGGATGGCACGCTGCTCCAGTTGCTGGCGCAGCAGGCTTTTGTCGAAGACTTCCAGCTTGGCCATCATCACCTGCACCAGCAACTGCTCCAGACGCAACCACACGGCGCGCTTCTGCGCGTCGTCGTAGCCGTTCCAGTTGATCACTTCATGGTGAAAACGCTTGCAGCCACGGCATACCGTGTCTCCGTACACCGTGGAGCACAGGCCGACGCAAGGGGTCTTGATGGACTTGTTGGACATGAAAAACAACGGCTTTGCGGAGGAATACGGGCCCATGTTAGCCCTTTGTCTAACCGGGGTCACTCGTTAAAGTCATGTTCGCCGCCTTACCTTCGGGCTTTTTTTGCCGTAGAATCATCCCGCCTTTTCAAGGCAACAATGTCCGTTGGAAGCTGTTTTCAAAGCGTCACGAGCACAGTTAATCCGGTAGAACGGCGTTGGCCCGGGCCATGCACCCTCGCATGCCCGCGCCAGCCCTCATCAGCTCCCCGTTCTGCAGGCGTAAAACTTTGAAAGCAGCTTCTGTAAGGATTCTCTGCGACCCTGGCTGGGCGGCCCAAGAAGCCGTGATTGCGCATGGGTGCATGGAATGCTGGATGAGCGTCCCGGACTCCCTTTAGGGACCACTGATGAGGGTAATAACTGTGCTTGAAGCCTACCGCAAACACATCGAAGAGCGTGCCGCCCTGGGTATCGTGCCCCAGCCGCTGAACGCCGAACAAACTGCAGGCCTGGTCGAGCTGCTGAAAAACCCGCCGGCCGGCGAAGAAGCCTTCCTCGTAGACCTGATCACCAACCGCGTACCGCCAGGGGTCGACGAAGCTGCCTACGTCAAGGCCGCTTTCCTCTCCGCCGTGGCCAAGGGCGAAGCCAAGTCGCCACTGATCGACCGCAAGCACGCCACCGAGCTGCTGGGCACCATGCAGGGCGGCTACAACATCGAAACGCTGGTCGCGCTGCTGGATGACGCCGAACTGGGCGCCGTCGCGGCCGAACAGCTCAAGCATACCCTGCTGATGTTCGATGCCTTCCACGACGTGGCCGAAAAAGCCAAGTCGGGCAACGCCCACGCCAAGGCCGTGCTGGAGTCCTGGGCTGCCGGCGAGTGGTTCACCACGCGCCCGGCCATCGCCGACAAGTACACCCTGACCGTGTTCAAGGTGCCTGGCGAAACCAACACCGACGACCTGTCCCCTGCCCCGGATGCCTGGTCGCGCCCAGACATCCCGCTGCACGCGCTGGCCATGCTGAAAATGGCCCGCGACGGTATCGAGCCACAACAGCCAGGTTCGGTCGGCCCGCTGGCGCAGATCGAAGCGGTCAAGGCCAAAGGCTTCCCGGTCGCCTACGTCGGTGACGTCGTCGGTACCGGTTCTTCGCGTAAATCCGCCACCAACTCGGTGCTGTGGTTCTTCGGCGACGACATCCCGTACGTGCCGAACAAGCGCGCCGGTGGTTTCTGCTTCGGCACCAAGATCGCCCCGATCTTCTACAACACCATGGAAGACGCCGGCGCCCTGCCGATCGAGTTCGACTGCACCAACCTGGGCATGGGCGACGTCATCGACGTATACCCGTACAAAGGTGAAGTACGCCGTCACGACAGCGACGAACTGGTCACCAACTTCGCCCTGAAAACCGAAGTACTGCTGGACGAAGTCCGTGCTGGCGGCCGTATCCCGTTGATCGTTGGCCGTGGCCTGACCGAAAAAGCCCGCGCCGAACTGGGCCTGGGTGCGTCCGACCTGTTCAAGAAACCAGAGCAGCCTGCCGAATCCAACAAGGGCTTCACCCTGGCGCAGAAAATGGTCGGCCGCGCGTGCGGCCTGCCAGAAGGCCAAGGCGTGCGCCCAGGTGCATACTGCGAGCCGAAGATGACCACCGTCGGCTCCCAGGACACCACTGGCCCGATGACCCGCGACGAGCTGAAAGACCTGGCGTGCCTGGGCTTCTCCGCTGACCTGGTGATGCAGTCGTTCTGCCACACCGCGGCTTACCCCAAGCCGATCGACGTCACCACCCACCACACCCTGCCAGACTTCATCCGCACCCGTGGCGGCGTGTCGCTGCGCCCAGGCGACGGCATCATCCACAGCTGGCTGAACCGCATGCTGATGCCTGACACCGTCGGCACCGGTGGCGACTCGCACACCCGCTTCCCGATCGGCATCTCGTTCCCGGCCGGCTCCGGCCTGGTGGCCTTCGCCGCCGCCACCGGCGTCATGCCGCTGGACATGCCAGAGTCGATCCTGGTGCGCTTCAAGGGCAAACTGCAACCCGGCATCACCCTGCGTGACCTGGTGCATGCCATCCCTTACTACGCCATCCAGAACGGCCTGCTGACCGTCGAGAAGAAGGGCAAGAAAAACGCCTTCTCCGGCCGCATCCTGGAAATCGAAGGCCTGGACGAACTAACCGTCGAGCAAGCGTTCGAGCTGTCCGACGCCTCGGCCGAGCGTTCCGCTGCCGGCTGCACCATCAAGCTTCCGGAAAAGGCCATCGCCGAGTACCTGAAGTCCAACATCACCCTGCTGCGCTGGATGATCGGCGAAGGCTACGGCGACCCACGTACCCTGGAGCGTCGCGCCCAGGCCATGGAAGCCTGGCTGGCCAACCCTGAGCTGCTGTCGGCCGACGCCGATGCCGAGTACGCCGAAATCATCGAAATCGACCTGGCCGACGTCAAGGAGCCTGTGCTCTGCGCGCCGAACGACCCGGACGATGCCCGCCTGCTGTCTTCGGTACAGGGCGAGAAGATCGACGAAGTGTTCATCGGTTCGTGCATGACCAACATCGGCCACTTCCGCGCTGCCGGCAAGTTGCTGGAGAAGGTCAAGGGTGGCATCCCTACCCGTCTGTGGCTGGCTCCGCCAACCAAGATGGACGCTCACCAGCTGACCGAAGAAGGCTACTACGGCATCTACGGCAAGGCCGGTGCGCGCATGGAAATGCCAGGCTGCTCGCTGTGCATGGGTAACCAGGCACGCGTGCAGACCGGTTCGACCGTGGTCTCCACCTCGACCCGTAACTTCCCGAACCGTCTGGGCGACGCGACCAACGTGTACCTGGCATCGGCCGAGTTGGCTGCTGTCGCTTCGATCATCGGCAAACTGCCGACCGTCGAAGAGTACATGCAGTACGCCAAAGACATCGACAGCATGGCTGCCGACGTCTACCGCTACCTGAGCTTCGACCAGATCGCCGAGTTCCGCGAGGCTGCGGCCAACGCCAAGATCCCGGTGGTTCAGGCGTAATCAGCGGTAAGCAGTAACAAAAACCCCGGCAGAAATGCCGGGGTTTTTTATTGGGCGCTCGGCCCTCAGGGACGACTCCCTTACAGTGGGAGCGGGCTTGCCCCGCGAAGAGGCCCGCAAAGGCAACCTCAGATCACGAACAGGTCGACAAACCTGTGCACCGCCGTCGATTCCAGCTTCTGCTGGTCCTCGCACAGCTCGAAAATCGCCTCACAACGCTGCCGCGCAAACCGCGTCGCCAGGTTTTCCCTGAACTTCGCCTCCAGCAAGGGTATGCCCTCCCCGCGCCTGCGCCGGTGCCCGACCGGGTACTCGACCACCACTTGCTCGGTGCTGCTGCCATCCTTGAAGAACACCTGCAGGGCGTTGGCGATGGAGCGCTTGTCAGCTTCCAGGTATTCACGCGTGAAACGCGGGTCCTCGACCACCTCCATTTTCTCGCGCAGGCGGTCGATGCTCGGATGCGCAGCGTGGAAGGCATCCTCGTAATGCTCGGCCACCAGATGGCCGAAAATCAGCGGCACTGCCACCATGTACTGCAGGCAGTGGTCGCGGTCGGCGGCATTGGCCAGCGGGCCGCCCTTGGAGATGATGCGGATCGCCGATTCCTGGGTGGTGATGACGATACGGTCTACCTCATGCAGGCGATTACGCACCTGCGGGTGCAAGCTCACCGCCGCCTCGCAGGCGGTCTGCGCGTGGAACTCAGCCGGGAAACTGACCTTGAACAGCACGTTCTCCATCACATAGCTGGCCAGCGGCTGCGGCACGCGCAGCTCCTGCTGGGCGCTGGGTTTAAGCGCCAGGTCTTTGTTGGTATGGCTAAACGACACGTCGTAAAAGCCCCATTGCGGCGCAGTCAGCACACCCGGCACGCCCATCTCGCCACGCAGCGCGATATCGGCCAGGCGCACCCCACGGCTGGAAGCATCGCCCGCCGCCCAGGACTTGCGCGAACCGGCGTTGGGCGCATGACGGTAGGTACGCAGTGCCTGGCCGTCGACGAAAGCATGGGACAACGCCGAGAGCAGTTGCTCCCGGGTGGCGCCCATCAGCTTTGCGCACACGGCCGTGGAGGCCACCTTGACCAGTATCACGTGGTCGAGGCCAACGCGGTTGAAGGAATTTTCCAGCGCCAGCACACCCTGAATCTCGTGAGCCATGACCATGGCTTCTAGCACTTCGCGCATGAGCAGTGGGCTTTCACCCTTTGCCACGTGTTTTTGCGACAGGTGATCGGCCACGGCCAGGATGCCGCCAAGGTTGTCCGAGGGGTGCGCCCACTCGGCGGCCAGCCAGGTGTCGTTGTAGTCCAGCCAGCGCACGATGCAGCCGATATCCCAGGCGGCCTTGACCGGGTCCAGCCGGTACGCGGTGCCGGGCACACGGGCACCGTTGGGCACCACGGTGCCTTCCACCAGCGGGCCAAGGTGCTTGGTACATTCAGGGAAGCGCAGGGCCAGCAGGCCGCAGCCCAGGGTGTCCATCAGGCAGTTGCGCGCGGTGTCCAGCGCCTCAGGGGATTCGACCCGGTAGGTCAGGACATAGTCGGCGAGGGTTTGCAGCACCCGGTCGTAGTCCGGGCGCTGGTTGAGGTCTACGTTGGCGCTCATCATCTGCTCCCTTCAGAAGTACAGGGGCTGCTGTGCAGCCCCGCTTGAAGCCGAGCGCCAATGGTGCGTCAGAAGCTATCGCCGGGCACCCTCACCCAGCCTTCCATCAGCACGCGAGCACTGCGGCTCATGATTGCCTTGGTCACCGTCCACTCGCCCTTCACCTGACGCGCTTCGGCGCCCACCCGCAAGGTGCCCGAGGGGTGGCCGAAACGCACGGCACTGCGCTCACCCCCGCCTGCGGCGAGGTTGACCAGCGTGCCCGGAATGGCAGCAGCGGTACCGATGGCCACTGCGGCAGTGCCCATCATTGCGTGGTGCAGCTTGCCCATGGACAACGCACGCACCAGCAGGTCGATGTCAGCCGCCGCGACAACCTTGCCACTGGACGCAGTGTAGGTGGTCGGCGGGGCGACGAAGGCCACTTTCGGTGTGTGCTGACGCCCGGCCGCCTGGTCGACATGCTCAATCAGGCCCATGCGCACGGCGCCATAGGCGCGAAGGGTCTCGAACCGCAGCAGCGCTTGCGGATCGCCGTTGATCGCGTCCTGCAGCTCGGTACCGGTGTAGCCGATATCGCCCGCATTGATGAAGATGGTCGGGATCCCTGCATTGATCAGGGTCGCTTTGAAGGTACCAACACCGGGCACTTCCAGGTCGTCCACCAGATTGCCGGTGGGGAACATCGAGCCGCCGTCGCCGTCTTCATCAGCAGCCGGGTCGAGGAACTCCAACTGCACCTCGGCGGCCGGAAAGGTCACGCCATCAAGCTCGAAATCGCCCGTTTCCTGAACTTCACCTTCGGTAATCGGTACATGGGCAACAATGGTCTTGCCGATGTTGGCCTGCCAGATCCGCACGGTGGCCATGCCGTTGCGCGGCAGGCGCGACGGATCCACCAGGCCGCTGCTGATGGCGAACGAGCCGACAGCGGCAGACAGGTTGCCGCAGTTACCGCTCCAGTCGACGAAAGCCTTGTCGATGCTGACCTGGCCGAACAGGTAGTCGACATCGTGCTCGGGCTTGATGCTGCGCGAAAGGATCACCGTCTTGCTGGTGCTCGAAGTGGCGCCACCCATACCATCGATTTGCTTGCCATAAGGGTCGGGGCTGCCGATAACCCGCAACAGCAGCGCATCACGGGCTGGGCCCGGGACCTGCGCCTGCTCGGGTAGGTCTTGCAGGCGGAAGAATACGCCCTTGCTGGTGCCGCCACGGATGTAGGTGGCAGGGATCTTGATTTGTGCTGCATGTGCCATTGCTGTGCCGTCCTGTCTGAAATGCAATAACCCTTGGGGCCGCTGCGCGGCCCCAGCCGTCAAGCGGAGGCTTCGAGGAAGTCCTGGGCAAAGCGCTGCAGCACCCCACCCGCCTCGTAGATCGACACTTCCTCGGCAGTATCCAGGCGGCAAGTCACCGGCACCTCGACCCGCTCACCGTTGCGACGCGTCACCACCAGGGTCAGGGTCGCGCGTGGCGTGCGCTGACCCAGCACATCGTAGGTCTCGCTGCCATCGAGCGCCAAGGTATTGCGGTCGGTCCCCGGCTTGAACTCCAGCGGCAGCACGCCCATGCCCACCAGGTTGGTACGATGGATCCGCTCGAAGCCTTCGGCAACGATCGCCTCGACCCCGGCCAGGCGCACGCCCTTGGCCGCCCAGTCACGCGACGAACCCTGACCGTAGTCGGCACCGGCAACAATGATCAGCGGCTGCTTGCGCTCCATGTAGGTTTCGATCGCCTCCCACATGCGGGTCACCTTGCCTTCAGGCTCCAGACGCGTCAGCGAGCCTTGCTTCACGCTGCCATCTTCCTTGCGCACCATTTCGTTGAACAGCTTGGGGTTGGCGAAGGTGGCGCGCTGCGCAGTCAGGTGGTCGCCACGGTGAGTGGCGTAGGAGTTGAAGTCCTCTTCCGGCAGGCCCATCTTCGCCAGGTATTCACCCGCCGCACTGTCCAGCATGATGGCGTTGGACGGCGACAAGTGATCGGTGGTGATGTTGTCCGGCAGCACCGCCAACGGGCGCATGCCACGCAGGCTGCGCTCACCGGCCAGGGCACCTTCCCAGTACGGCGGACGGCGGATGTAGGTGCTCATCGGGCGCCACTCATACAGCGGCGCAACCTTCGGCCCGCGGTCCTCCTCGATGGCGAACATCGGGATGTAGACCTTGCGGAACTGCTCCGGCTTGACCGCCGCACGCACCACGGCATCGATCTCTTCATCGCTCGGCCAGATATCCTTGAGGCGGATTTCCTGGCCGTCCACCACCCCCAGCACGTCTTTTTCGATGTCGAAGCGGATAGTACCGGCGATGGCATAGGCCACCACGAGCGGCGGCGAGGCCAGGAAGGCCTGCTTGGCGTAAGGGTGGATGCGCCCGTCGAAGTTGCGGTTGCCCGACAGCACGGCAGTGGCATACAGGTCGCGGTCGACGATCTCCTGCTGAATCACCGGGTCCAATGCACCGGACATGCCGTTGCAGGTGGTGCAGGCGAAAGCGACGATACCAAAGCCCATCTGCTCCAGCTCTTTCTCCAGCCCCGCTTCTTCCAGGTACAGCTGCACCGCCTTGGAGCCTGGCGCCAGCGAAGACTTGACCCAAGGTTTGCGCGCCAGGCCGAGCTTGTTGGCATTGCGTGCCAGAAGGCCTGCGGCTATCACGTTGCGCGGGTTGCTGGTGTTGGTGCAACTGGTGATGGCGGCGATGATGACCGCGCCGTCCGGCATTTGCCCCGGCACTTCCTCCCAGGCCCCGGCGATGCCCTTGGCCGCCAGCTCGCTGGTGGCAACGCGGGCGTGCGGGTTGGACGGGCCGGCCATGTTGCGCACCACGCTCGACAGGTCGAAGCTCAGGGTGCGCTCGTAGACGGCGCCGCCCAGGCTGTCGGCCCACAGGCCGGTGGCCTTGGCGTAGGTTTCTACCAGCTTGACCTGCTGATCCTCGCGGCCGGTCAGCTTCAGGTAGTCGATGGTCTGCTGGTCGATGGCGAACATCGCTGCAGTGGCGCCATATTCCGGGGCCATGTTGGAGATGGTCGCACGGTCGCCCAGGGTCAGGGCACGGGCGCCCTCACCGTGGAACTCCAGATAGGCACCGACGACTTTCTGTTTACGCAGGAATTCGGTCAGGGCCAGCACCAGGTCGGTGGCGGTGATGTTCGGCGCCAGCTTGCCGGTCAGCTCGACGCCGACGATTTCCGGCAGGCGCATCCACGAGGCACGGCCGAGCATCACGTTCTCGGCTTCCAGGCCGCCGACACCGATGGCGATCACGCCCAGGGCGTCGACATGCGGGGTGTGGCTGTCGGTGCCGACACAGGTGTCCGGGTAGGCCACGCCGCGGTCGCTGTGGATCACCGGCGACATCTTCTCCAGGTTGATCTGGTGCATGATGCCGTTGCCCGGCTGGATCACATCGACGTTCTTGAACGCCTTCTTGGTCCAGTTGATGAAATGGAAACGGTCTTCGTTGCGGCGGTCTTCGATGGCGCGGTTTTTCTCGAAAGCCTGCGGGTCGAAACCACCACACTCGACGGCCAAGGAGTGGTCGACGATCAGTTGCACCGGCACCACCGGGTTGACCTGAGCCGGGTCACCACCTTTGTCGGCAATGGCGTCACGCAGGCCGGCCAGGTCGACCAGGGCAGTCTGGCCGAGGATGTCGTGGCACACCACACGGGCCGGGAACCAGGGGAAGTCAAGATCGCGCTTGCGCTCGATCAACTGAGTCAGGGAGGCGTCGAGGGTGCTCGGGTCGCAGCGGCGCACCAGGTTTTCGGCGAGTACGCGGGAGGTGTACGGCAGGCCGTCGTAGGCGCCGGGCTTGATCGCCTCGACCGCCGCGCGGGCATCGAAGTAGTCCAGGTCGGTGCCTGGCAGATTCTTGCGGTATGCGGTGTTCATATAGTTATCAGGCTCGGTCACGGTAGTCGGTAGGTCTGGCCGGCGGGGCTGCGTTACAGCCCGCAACGGCCTTCAACTCAACGCTGTTCGATCGGCACGAACTGACGCTGTTCGACGCCGACATACTCGGCGCTCGGGCGGATGATGCGGTTGTTGGCACGCTGCTCGAAGACATGCGCCGCCCAGCCGGTCAGGCGCGAGCAAACGAAGATCGGGGTAAACAGCTTGGTCGGGATGCCCATGAAGTGGTACGCCGACGCGTGGTAGAAGTCAGCATTGGGGAACAGGCGTTTCTGCTCCCACATGGTCTTGTCGATGGCTTCGGAAACCGGGTACAGCACCTTGTCGCCGACCTCGTCGGCCAACTGCTTCGACCAGCCCTTGATCACCTCGTTGCGCGGGTCGGACTCTTTGTAGATGGCATGGCCGAAGCCCATGATCTTGTCCTTGCGCTCCAGCATCCTCAGCAGTTCGGCCGTCGCGTCCTGCGGGCTCTGGAAGCGCTCGATCAGCTCCATCGCCGCTTCGTTGGCACCGCCATGCAGTGGGCCGCGCAGCGAGCCAATGGCAGCGGTGATGCAGGAGTACAGGTCGGACAGGGTGGAAGCGCACACGCGCGCGGTGAAGGTCGATGCGTTGAACTCGTGCTCGGCGTAGAGGATCAGCGACACGTTCATCACTTTGACGTGCAATTCGCTGGGCTTCTTGCCGTGCAGCAGGTGCAGGAAATGCCCGCCCAGGGTGTCTTCATCGCTGGTGCAATCGATGCGCACGCCATGGTGGGTGAAGCGGTACCAGTAGCACATGACCGCCGGGAACAGCGCCAGCAGGCGGTCGGTCTTGTCGTGCTGGGCGTCGAAGGTCAGTTCCGGCTCCAGGGTACCCAGCAGCGAACAGCCAGTGCGCATCACGTCCATCGGGTGGGCGTCGCGCGGGATGCGTTCGAGCACTTCCTTGAGGGCTTGCGGCAGGTCACGCAGGCCCTTGAGCTTGTGCTTGTACTCGGCCAGCTCGGCGCTGCTTGGCAGTTCGCCGTACAACAGCAGATAGGCCACTTCCTCGAACTCGGCACCGGCCGCCAGGTCACGGACATCGTAGCCGCGGTAAGTCAGGCCGGCACCGGCCTGGCCAACGGTCGACAACGCGGTCTGGCCGGCCACCTGGCCACGCAGGCCTGCGCCACTGAGTACTTTTGCTTCGGCCATGGTGTTTCTCCTTTCTTGAATTTGTTATGGATTGCTTTCTGGCTAATTCGGCGTGCCTGGGCCGGCCTCTTCGCGGCTAAACCCGCTGCCAAAGGTGGCCGGCACCCTCACTTACCCTTTCTTCTGCGCAAACAACGCATCGAGGCTCTGCTCGAAGGCGTGATAACCAATGGCATCGTAGAGCTCCATGCGGGTTTGCATGGTATCGATCACGTGCTTCTGGGTGCCGTCGCGACGCAGCGCGGTGTACACATTTTCGGCCGCCTTGTTCATGGCCCGGAAGGCCGACAGCGGGTACAGCACCAGCGACACATCGACCGACGCCAGCTCTTCAGTGGTGTACAGCGGCGTGGCACCGAATTCGGTGATGTTGGCCAGGATCGGCGCCTTCACGCGGTCAGCGAAGGTCTTGTACATCGAAAGCTCGGTGATGGCCTCCGGGAAGATCATGTCGGCGCCCGCCTCGACGCAGGCAGCGGCGCGGTCCAGGGCAGCGTTCAGGCCTTCGACGGCCAGGGCGTCGGTACGCGCCATGATCACGAAGCTGTCATCGGTACGCGCATCGACGGCGGCCTTGATCCGGTCGACCATCTCTTGCTGGGTGACAATTTCCTTGTTCGGGCGATGGCCGCAGCGCTTGGCACCCACCTGATCCTCGATATGGATGGCGGCAGCGCCGAACTTGCACATCGAACGCACCGTACGTGCCACGTTGAACGCCGAGGCGCCAAAACCGGTATCGACATCCACCAGCAGCGGCAGGTCGCAGACATCGGTGATGCGGCGCACGTCGGTGAGCACATCGTCCAGGCCACTGATACCCAGGTCCGGCAGGCCGAGCGAGCCGGCAGCAACACCGCCACCGGACAGGTAGATGGCCTTGAAACCGGCGCGCTTGGCCAGCAGGGCATGGTTGGCGTTGATCGCGCCGACCACCTGCAAGGGATGTTCGGCGGCAACCGCGTCGCGGAAACGTTGGCCGGGCGTGCTCTTCACAGTCATGAATCACCTCGTGGGCTGTTGTCGTTGGCGTCCAGGTAGTGACGCTCGATGTTGCGTTTGGACGCGCCGATGTGGCGGCGCATCAGGAGTTCGGCCAGTTCACCGTCACGGTCGGCGATGGCATCGAGGATCCGGTGGTGCTCGGCAAACGCCTGGCGCGGCCGATTGGGCGTGGCGGAGAACTGGATGCGGTACATGCGCACCAGTTGGTACAGCTCGCCGCAGAGCATCTTGACCAGGGTCTGGTTGCCGCTGCCCTGGATGATCCGGTAATGGAAGTCGTAGTCGCCTTCCTGCTGGTAGTAGCCGACACCGGCCTGGAACGCCGCATCGCGTTCATGGGTGTCGAGCACCCGGCGCAGCTCGTCGATATCGGCCTGGCTCATGCGCTCGGCGGCCAGGCGGCAGGCCATGCCTTCGAGCGATTCGCGGATTTCGTACAGCTCGATCAGCTCGGCGTGGTTGAGCGACACCACCCGCGCCCCGACATGCGGCACGCGCACCAGCAGGCGCTGGCCTTCGAGCCGGTGGATGGCTTCGCGCAGCGGCCCGCGGCTGATGCCGTAGGTACGCGCCAGCTCCGGCTCGGAGATCTTGCTGCCCGGGGCGATCTCGCCCTTGACGATGGCCGCCTGGATTCGCCGAAAGACGTTTTCGGACAAGGTTTCCGTTTCGTCTGCCAACGCGGGACTGGAAGTAGAAAGGTCCAGCATATTGTCGACACCCTGATAATCACATGGCCAGAAATTAGCTAATTAAGCGCTATCAGTCAAAGACAAAATCAACATTGTCGACAATCGTCTAAGAACGAACTAACCCTGCCCAGCCGCTGTCAGATCGCGACGCGCTGGCGTCAAGACGTCGGCGTGATAGAATGCCGCGCCTCCGACGGAGTATGGATAGCGTGTCTGTCATCTATTCATGTTGTTGACAGATGAACGAGGAAGCTTGCGCAGTCGTTGCCAGTCGCCTTGCCCCGAACCCTGCACAGTACCGCGCCAGGACTATGAGACTTACACCCGTTTTATTGCTGCTATGCCTCACCCTGCTGCCGGCCATCGGCCAAGCGGCGGGCAAGACCGTGTACGGTCTCAACGAATACGCACAGTTGGGCGACCTTGACCTGGAAGTGGCCGCCAAGCTCGACACCGGCGCCAAGACCGCCTCGCTCAGTGCCCGAGACATCAAGCGCTTCAAGCGCAACGGCGAGAGCTGGGTACGCTTCTACCTGGCCATCGATGCCGCCCACTCGCACCCGATCGAGCGCCCCCTTGCGCGTGTCAGCAAGATCAAGCGACGAGCAGGCGACTACGATGCCGAATCGGGCAAGGCCTATACCGCGCGCCCGGTCATCGAACTCGAAATCTGCATGGGCCAGGCCCTGCGCACCATCGAAGTCAACCTCACCGACCGCAGCGCGTTCCAGTTCCCGCTGCTGATCGGCTCCGAGGCGCTCAAGCACTTCGACGCGCTGGTCGACCCAAGCCTTAAATACGCGGCCGGCAAACCTGCCTGTGCCACCGACGCTCCCAAAGCAGAGTAATCCCGATGCGCTCTCTTACCCTCCATCTGAAAGTCCTGATCACCGTGCTGGTGTTGCTGGGCGTGGCGGTCACGGCTTATCAGATCTTCTTCCTCGGCATCCCGGTGACCGAGGATGAAACCGACGATCTGTGGAACATCGACGCCAAGGTCGAGTTCGTGGCCAGCACCAAAGACCCGGTCAAGGTGCAGATGTTCGTGCCGCCGCTGAACCGCGACTACGTCAGCCTCAACGAGAGCTTCATCTCCAACAACTACGGGGTGAGCGTGAACCGTGCCGACGGCAACCGCAAGGTGACCTGGTCGGCACGCCGCGCCAGCGGCAACCAGACCCTCTACTACCGCCTGGTGCTGACCAAGCGCTACAGCAACGAGAAGACCACCGTCAAAGGCCCGACCTTCCGTGACAGCCTGGCTGTCGAAGGCCCCGAAAAAATCGCCGCCGAAGCCCTGATGGCGCCGATCCGCCAGCATTCGGCCGACGTCGAGACCTTCGTCAGCGAGACCATCAAGCGGGTCAACAATCTCAACGACGACAACGTCAAGCTGCTGCTGGCCGGCGACACCTCGGCCATGAAAAAAGCCCAGATCATCGACCTGCTGCTGTCCATTGCCCACGTGCCGATGGAAAAGGTCCACACCATCCGCTTGGTCGCCGACACCCCGCAGACCCCGGAGCTGTGGCTGCGCAGCTTCAACGGCAACGACTGGCTGTACTTCAACCCGGACACCGGCGAGCAGGGCCTGCCCAGCGACCGCCTGCTGTGGTGGACCGGTGACGACAACCTGATCAGCGTCGATGGCGGCAAGAAAGCCAACGTCACCTTCAGCATGAACAACAGCGAGATGAACGCCATCCGCCTGGCCAAGCTGACCGACGAGAACACCGACGCCGACTTCCTCGAATACTCGCTGTACAGCCTGCCGCTGCAGACCCAGCAGACCTTCATGATCATGGTGATGATCCCGATCGGCGTGCTGGTGATTCTGGTCCTGCGCAACCTGATCGGCCTGCAGACCCTGGGTACCTTCACCCCGGTACTGATCGCCCTGGCCTTCCGTGAAACCCAGTTGGGCTTCGGCATCGTGCTGTTCACGGTGATCACGGCACTGGGCCTGTCACTGCGCTCGTACCTCGAACACCTCAAGCTGCAGATGCTGCCACGCCTGTCGGTGGTGCTGACCTTCGTGGTGGTGTTGATCGCCGCTATCAGCCTGTTCAGTCACAAGCTGGGCCTGGAGCGCGGGCTGTCGGTGGCGCTGTTCCCGATGGTGATTCTGACCATGACCATCGAACGTCTGTCGATCACCTGGGAAGAGCGCGGCGGCGGCCATGCCATGAAAGTGGCCATCGGCACCCTGTTCGCAGCCTCCGTGGCGCACCTGTTGATGATGGTGCCGGAGCTGGTGTACTTCGTCTTCACCTTCCCGGCGGTGCTGCTGATCCTGGTGGGCTTCATGCTGGCGATGGGCCGCTACCGCGGCTACCGCCTGACCGAGCTCGTTCGCTTCAAAGCGTTCCTGAAGAAGGCTGACGCCTGATGTTCGGACTGATCAAGACCTGGAAAGCCCTGGAGGCCCGGGGCATCATGGGTATCAACCGGCGCAACGCGGACTATGTCCTGAAGTACAACAAGCGCCACCTGTACCCGATCGTCGACGACAAGATCATCACCAAGGAGCGCGCACTCGCAGCGGGCATCCATGTGCCGGAAATGTACGGCGTCATCGAGACCGAGAAAGAGATCGAGAAGCTCGACCAGATCATTGGCGGGCGCAGTGATTTCGTCATCAAGCCGGCGCAAGGCGCCGGCGGTGACGGCATCCTGGTGATCGCCGATCGCTTCGAAGACCGTTACCGCACGGTGTCGGGCAAGATCATCAGCCACGAAGAGATCGAGCACCAGGTCTCGAGCATCCTGACCGGCCTGTATTCACTCGGCGGCCACCGCGACCGTGCGCTGATCGAATACCGGGTGACACCGGACCAGATCTTCAAGAGCATCAGCTACGAAGGCGTACCGGACATCCGCATCATCGTGCTGATGGGCTACCCGGTCATGGCCATGCTGCGCCTGCCGACCCGCCAGTCCGGCGGCAAGGCCAACCTGCACCAGGGCGCCATCGGCGTAGGTGTCGACCTGGCAACCGGCGTGACGCTGCGTGGTACCTGGCTGAACAACATCATCAGCAAGCACCCGGACACCACCAATGCGGTGGACGGCGTGCAGCTGCCCAACTGGGACGGCTTCATGAAGCTCGCAGCCGGCTGCTACGAGCTGTGCGGCCTGGGCTACATCGGTGTCGACATGGTGCTGGACCAGGAGAAGGGGCCGCTGATCCTGGAACTCAATGCCCGCCCGGGCTTGAACATTCAGATTGCCAACGACTGCGGGCTGACCCAGCGCACCCATGCCATCGAGGCGCACATTGAAGCACTGGCCAAGGATGGCCTGACCGAAGATGCCGAACAGCGTGTTCGCGTATCGCAAGGGCTGTTCGGGCACGTGCATCCGCACTGACAGCCTGCCGCTATACAGACCTTCGCGGGTTCACCTGCGAAAGTCTGGATAGCGGCGCCGGCGCGCAATCGAACGGTTTAATGTCGCGCCCAGCGCTAGGCGCTTTTCCTACACAGGTCTACAATCGCCCCCTCGCTTTTACATCGCCGTCCACACTGATGCCGACCTGTACGCTCTACCCCCTGCCCTACCAGCCCGATCCCGCTGCCTATTTCGCCCGCCTGCGCCAGGCACCCGGCGCGATCCTGCTCGACAGTGCCCGCCCCGGCGCCAAACGCGGGCGCTATGACCTGTTGAGCGCCTGGCCCGTGCACTATCTGCAAGCGCAAGCAGACGAGGACGGCCGCGCGTTCCTCCAACGCCTGCGTGCAGGGCTGGCGCAACTCGGCCACGCCGAATTGCCCCATGGGGTGCAACTGCCGTTTGCCGGCGGCCTGATCGGCTACCTCAGCTACGACTTCGGCCGCCGCCTGGAGCAACTGCCCAGCCTCGCCGCAGACGACCTCAACCTGCCCGATGCCCAGCTGGGCCTATATGACTGGGCGTTGGTGACCGATCACCAGCTAGGCACCAGCCAACTGGTGTTCCACCCCCACCTTGCAGCTGACGAGCACGAGCGCCTGATCACCCTGTTCCACGCAGCGGATGCCCCTGCGGCTGGCGAGTTCCACCTGCTCGCCGCCATGAAGGGCGATTTGCAACCCGCGCAATACGAGGCAGCGTTCAACCAGGTACAGCGGTATATCCAGGCCGGCGATTGCTACCAGATCAACCTGACACAACGTTTCCGCGCCCCCTGCGAAGGCGACCCGTGGCACGCCTATCAGGCGCTGCGCAAGGCGTGCCCAACGCCGTTCTCCGGCTACCAGCAACTGGCCGACGGCAGCGCACTGCTGAGCTTTTCCCCGGAACGCTTCATCCGCGTCAGCCAGGGGCTGGTCGAGACCCGCCCGATCAAAGGCACCCGCCCGCGCGCAAGCGACCCGGACGAAGACGCCCGCAATGCCGAAGAGCTGCTGCACAGCCCCAAGGACCGCTCGGAAAACCTGATGATCGTCGACCTGCTGCGCAACGACCTGGGCCGCACCTGCCAGATCGGTTCGGTCAAGGTGCCCGAGCTGTTCAGCCTGGAAAGCTACCCCAACGTGCATCACCTGGTCAGCAGCATCACCGGGCAACTGGCCAGCAACAAGGATGCCCTGGACCTGATCGGCGACAGCTTCCCGGGCGGCTCGATCACCGGCGCGCCCAAGATCCGTGCCATGCAGATCATCGACGAGCTGGAGCCTACCCGCCGAGCCCTGTATTGCGGCTCACTGCTGTACATCGACGTACGCGGCGAAATGGACAGTTCGATCGCCATTCGCAGCTTGCTGGTCAAGGATGGGCACGTGAGCTGTTGGGGAGGTGGCGCGGTGGTGGCAGATTCGAACTGGGAGGCGGAGTATGAAGAATCGATTGCCAAGGTACGGGTGCTGATGCAAACCCTGCAACAGCTCTGACCCGGCGCCACAAGCCTCTATGCCGGGCGTCTAACCCCGTATTTTTTGTTACCATCACCCTATTACGAGCGCACAGCGCCACAGCCAAGATGGAAACCGCCTGATGAGCCAACCCTTCGACGTCGCCGCCCTTGCCGCGACCTATGCCAACAAGTCCCCGCAGGACATCCTCAAGCTCGCCTTCGAGCACTTCGGCGACGACTTGTGGATCTCTTTCAGCGGCGCCGAAGACGTGGTACTGGTCGACATGGCCTGGAAGCTGAACAAGCAGGTCAAGGTGTTCAGCCTCGACACCGGCCGCCTGCACCCGGAAACCTACCGGTTCATCGACCAGGTCCGCGAGCAGTACAACCTGCCGATCGAACTGCTCAGCCCCGATCGCAGCAAGCTCGACCCGTTCGTCAAGGAAAAGGGCCTGTTCAGCTTCTACAAGGATGGCCATGGCGAGTGCTGCGGCATCCGCAAGATCGAGCCTTTGCGACGCAAACTGGCCACGGTAAGTGCCTGGGCCACCGGCCAACGCCGAGACCAGAGCCCGGGCACCCGCAGCCAGGTGGCGGCATTGGAAATCGACGGTGCCTTCTCGACCCCCGAGCGTACGCTGTACAAGTTCAACCCGCTGGCACAGATGAGCAGTGAGGAAGTCTGGGGCTACATTCGCATGCTCGAACTGCCTTACAACAGCCTGCACGAGCGCGGCTTCATCAGTATTGGCTGCGAGCCGTGCACACGCCCGGTGCTGCCGAACCAGCATGAGCGCGAAGGCCGCTGGTGGTGGGAGGAGTCGACCCAGAAGGAATGCGGGCTGCACGCTGGCAACCTGATCAGCAAGGCATAAATGAATGGGGCCGCTTTTGCGGCCCCTTACATTTCAGGATCAGTGCACCGGCAGCTCGACGCCGTCGAACAGCTCTTCGAGCTCCTGCTTGTTATGGCATTGAATGGCCTTGGCCATCACTTCACGGGTCAGGTGCGGGGCAAACTTCTCGATGAAGTCGCACATGAAGCCACGCAGGAAGGTGCCACGGCGGAAGCCGATCTTGGTGATGCTGGCCTCGAACAACTCGCTGGCATCCAGGGCCACCAGGTCGCTGTCGAGCTTGGTGTCTACTGCCATCTTGGCGACGATACCGACACCCAACCCCAGGCGCACGTAAGTCTTGATCACGTCGGCATCCGCTGCGGTGAACACGACCTTCGGCGTCAGGCCGCGATGGTTGAAAGCCTCGTCCAGCTTCGAACGGCCAGTGAAGCCAAACACATAGGTAACGATAGGGTATTCGGCGACCGCTTCCAGGGTCAGCTTCGGCAGCTTGGTCAGCGGGTGCCCCTGTGGTACCACGACGCAGCGGTTCCACTTGTAGCACGGCATCATGATCAGGTCGCCGAACAGCTCCAGCGCCTCGGTGGCAATGGCGAAGTCGACAGTGCCATCAGCGGCCATCTCGGCAATCTGCATGGGCGAGCCCTGGTGCATGTGCAGGGCCACTTCCGGATACTGCTTGATGAAACTGCTGATCACCGGCGGCAGTGCATAGCGTGCCTGGGTGTGGGTGGTGGCGATGGACAGGGTGCCCTTCTTCTCGTTGGAGAATTCCTGGGCGATCTGCTTGATGCTCTCGACCTTGCGCAGGATCTCGCCAGCGGTATTGATGATGCGCTCACCGGCCGGGGTGACGCGGGTCAGGTGCTTGCCGCTGCGGGCAAAGACTTCAACACCCAGCTCATCCTCGAGCAGGCGGATCTGCTTGCTGATACCTGGCTGGGAGGTATACAGGCTCTGCGCCGTCGCGGAGACGTTGAGGTCGTGGTGCGCCACTTCCCAGATGTAGCGCAGTTGTTGAAGCTTCATAGGTTTCCCTCGGTTCAGCGGTGAGTCAGCGGCAGCAGGCAGCGACGATATATAACTATATTAGTGGTTCTGGAAATAAATCTAGAACTATTTTGTTACACGCGCCCCGTAAAAGCCTACAGCTAGCTTCACGTTTTCCTACGCCCCAAATGCTGTGCAAGCGGCACCATATATACCGGCACAGGCGACAGCTGAAGCAATCGCACCGCCGTTCGCCCAAGCGGTACATCAACCCCCGCACCTGCACTGTGGCTCCCAAAAATCAGCAGATCGACACTCAGGCGCTGGGCCTGGTCGAGGATCACCTGGGCAGGGTCACCCTGGCGCACACGCACCGCCTTGATGACAGCCAGGTCTGCCTCTTCACCCAGTTCATCGCGAAAGTTTTCCAGCACGCGCTGTTCGATATTGGCCATGACGGTGGTGACGCCCTGGCTGTGCAACTGGTCCAGCGTCTGTTCATCCAGGTAGCTTTGCAGGAGCGATTCGGCAAACTGCCCCATGGGTTCTACCGCGTGGATCACATACAGCTCTGCATTGAACGTCCGCGCCAGGGCCAGGGCGTGCTGCATGACAAAAGGGGCGTAGACACCGAGGTCGGTGGCGTACAGCATGGAGCGGATCATTCGACCTCCTCGACTGCCGCTGCGGCAGAGCAAGCTTCAGCTTAGCAGCGCGCCGCACGCACGCTTTGCCGTCCGGCGTGCTGCCGGCGCGGGCTGTGCAGGCTTCAGGGGTGCCGGCCAGCGTGGTCGATGAACGACAGTGCCTGGTAAAGCATCTGCATGCGCGGCAAGTTGCAACCTGCCGCTCGCGCCTGCGCCAACGGCTCGGCATAGATAGCCTGAAGTTCCAGCGGGCGCTGCTGCGCGTGGTCGTGGTACATGCTTGGCCAATAGTCGGGCATCCGCTCGGTGATCTGGAACAGATGCTCGGCATAGCCGTCGGGTAGCACGTGGCCGCAGGCAGCGGCACCCTGGACCACCTCGGCCATCAACGCCTGGACCAGCGCCCGGCTGTGCGGGTCGGCCATCAACGGTGTGGTGCTGGCGCCGAGCAACACCGAAAGCCCGTTATAAGGCACGTTCCACACCAGCTTTTGCCAACGCGCCTGGCTCAGGTTATCCATGGCCTGGGAATCGATGCCCGCCGCCTGGAACAACCCCGCCCCCTCCTTGACCAGCGCGGCACCGCCATCGCGGGCAGGCCCGCTGTGATAGCCAAGATTGACCGCCCCCAGCGCCTGATGGCGAATCACCCCAGGCGCCTGGCGGTTGACACAAATGAAACACAAGCCGCCGAGCAAGTGCATGTCATCGCGCAAGGCCGGACGCAACTGCGCCTCTACACCCAGGCCGTTCTGCAGCAATACCACCCGCGCATCGGGCGCGGCGGCCTGGACGATCCGCGGCGCCAACTGCTCGTTACTGGTGGCCTTGGCCCCCACCAACAGCCAGTCGCATTGCGGCATGTCGGCAGCGCTGACATAAGCCTGTACCTTCATCTGCAAGGTGCCATGCACTGCGCTTTCAAGCATCAGCCCCTGGTCGCGCACCACTTCATACTCACTGCGCAACAGGAAATGCACATCGAAACCGGCCCGTGCCAGCATCAACCCATAAAAGCCGCCGATAGCACCACTGCCGATGATGCCGATACGTGGTTTGCGCGGATGCATGCCAATCTCCAGGTAAATGTCAGTGCGCTTTTTTACACCGGTTGCTGCACCCTGGTCACCCCAATCGCGCCACACCACCGCCAGCGTGGGGAAAATCCCTGGGCTTACGGGGTCAAGCCCATTGTCGCGCCCCCTGTAACGCGCTAAGGTTCGGCTCCCCGCTGCGAACATTCTTGCTGCTGGGCCGCACGGGGATTGCTGGCGGCCGGCACCCGTGACCTGACGAGTAACACGATGGCTGATTTACCGATCGACGACTTAAACGTTGCTTCCAACGAGACCCTGATCACCCCCGATCAGCTCAAGAAGGAAATCCCTCTCAGCGCCAAGGCTCTGCAGACCGTGACTGCCGGCCGCGAAGTGGTGCGCAATATTCTCGACGGCAAGGACCATCGCCTGTTCGTCGTAGTCGGCCCCTGCTCCATCCACGATATCAAGGCTGCCCACGAGTATGCCGAACGCCTGAAGGTACTGGCCGCAGAAGTGTCCGACACGCTGTACCTGGTCATGCGCGTGTACTTCGAAAAGCCGCGCACGACGGTCGGCTGGAAAGGCCTGATCAACGACCCGTACCTGGATGACTCGTTCAAGATCCAGGACGGCCTGCACATTGGTCGCCAACTGCTGCTGGACCTGGCTGAAATGGGCCTGCCGACGGCCACCGAAGCGCTCGACCCGATTTCCCCGCAGTACCTGCAGGACCTGATCAGCTGGTCGGCCATCGGCGCCCGCACCACCGAATCCCAGACCCACCGGGAAATGGCCTCGGGCCTGTCTTCGGCAGTCGGCTTCAAGAACGGCACCGATGGCGGCCTGACCGTTGCGATCAACGCCCTGCAGTCGGTATCCAAACCGCACCGGTTCCTGGGCATCAACCAGGAAGGCGGCGTATCGATCGTCACCACCAAGGGCAACCCTTACGGTCACGTGGTATTGCGCGGCGGCAATGGCAAGCCGAACTACGATTCGGTCAGCGTCGCCCTGTGCGAACAAGACCTGGCCAAGGCCAAGATCAAGGCCAACATCATGGTCGATTGCAGCCACGCCAACTCCAACAAGGACCCGGCCCTGCAGCCGCTGGTGATGGAAAACGTCGCCAACCAGATCCTCGAAGGCAACCAATCGATCATAGGCCTGATGGTCGAGAGCCATTTGAACTGGGGTTGCCAGTCGATCCCCAAAGACCTGAACGAACTGCAATATGGTGTTTCGGTCACCGATGCCTGCATCGACTGGTCCGCCACCGAGAAGACCCTGCGCAGCATGCACGCCAAGCTCAAGGATGTATTGCCACAGCGCCAGCGCGGCTGAGCAAAGACGAAAAAAGGGGCCGCGAACGGCCCCTTTTCTTTTATCTAATAGTTCAAGCCTTGCTGGAGTGACGCTGCTGGCGCTCCATGTAGCGTTCTACATAAGAGCACGACGGTATCACCGTGTAGCCCATCTGCTCGGCATACTCCAAGGCCCGCTCGGTCAGTGCTGCGGCAATCCCACGCCCGCGCAGGGCGTTGGGCACGAAGGTGCGATAGATGTCCAGCGTCTGCTTGCCCAGGTCCATGTACGTCAGATAGGCACGATGACCGTCCACGCTGGTCTCGAACTGATGACCGGCCTGGTCATGGTGGATGGTCAGCGCTTCGCTCATCACAACTCCTCGCAGGTCTTCTCGGCAGACCCATACCTTAACCGATGGTGGTTGATCCGGCACAGAACCTCTACGCCACCTGTTGCCCCTTGGACCGCAAGGCGCTTGCAATGGTTCTGCCCCCGGCACTCACAAGATAGTAGGCGCGGCAGGCGGGATTGCTCAAGGTGGCAGCGGTTAAAAATGGCGAGAAACGGGGTTAAATCGACTCTTCCCGATACGCCAACAGAAGCCGGATGATCTAGCCCTTAAGACGCTGAAGGACAGTCAAAGTCACCGTTAGTTCAACAAAAAAGTTCCCGTACTACAAACGCTTGCGCGCCTTGGACGTTTTTTTCACAAAAGCGTCGCAATGCGTGTCGGCGTGAGCTGGCGTAACATTTTTTTTGCAGTTCTTGCGCTCAGTCAGTTTACTTACTACAAGTAATGGGTACTATGTACGCCGGCCAGTTTCTCTATTCCGAGAGATGGCTCTTTAATAGAAAGTCCTTGAAGGGGAACACGATGAACAACGTTCTGAAATTCTCTGCTCTGGCTCTGGCCGCAGTTCTGGCTACCGGTTGCAGCAGCGTATCCAAAGAAACCGAAGCTCGTCTGACTGCGACTGAAGACGCAGCAGCTCGCGCTCAAGCTCGTGCTGACGAAGCCTACCGTAAGGCTGACGACGCACTGGCAGCCGCTCAGAAGGCTCAGCAGACCGCTGACGAAGCCAACGAGCGCGCTCTGCGTATGCTGGACAAAGCCAGCCGCAAGTAATAGTCCTCACGGATTGTTATGAAGCCGACCCACTTGTGGGTCGGCTTTTTTATTGCCGATCAACACGCAGCGCACATACGAAAAGGCCTGCACTAAGGCAGGCCCTGGGCAGGTCGCGAAACCTTACTGCAATTCGGGCGGAATGCTCGTCACCATCGGTGCAGTACCCTGATTATCGACCGGCACGGCGATCTCGACAGGCATGCCATCTTCGGCGGCGACCACGTCGCGCACCATGTCCCAGTTCATCCGCAGGTTGTTCGCCAGGTCTTCACGCTTGAGCAAGGCATTGATGACCGCTGTGTGTTTGTCCACGACTGACGGGTTGCCCTGATCGTCCAGCGGAGTGTGCGCTTCGAGATAGACCTTGCCGGCACTGATACCGAACTTGTAGGGCTCGTTGATGATGCGTACCGGCGTACCGACCGGGACCATTTTGGACAGTTCGAGTACGTTGTTGTTGAGCATGCGGAAGCAACCATGGCTGGTACGCATGCCAATACCAAACTTCTTGTTCGAACCGTGAATCAGGTAACCCGGTACACCTAGGGTGAACTTGAAAGGCCCCAGTGGATTGTCTGGGCCGGCAGGCACCACTGTCGGCAAGATATCGCCGTCGGCAGCATGCTCGGCACGGATAGAGGCCGGCGGGGTCCAGGTCGGATTCGGGGTCTTGGCGGTAATCTTGGTGTTGGCGATCGGCGACCCCCACCCTTCACGACCGATACCCAACGGGAAGGTATGCACCACGCTCTCCCCTTTCGGGAAGTAGTACAGGCGGTACTCGGCAAGGTTGATGACGATACCTTCGCGCGGGCCGGGCGGCAGCACATAGCGGGTAGGCAGGATGATCTCGGTGCCGGCACCCGGCAACCAGGGGTCGACACCCGGGTTGGCGGCGATCATTTCCAGGTAGCCAAGGTCGTTGGCGGTACCGATGTCGGCGAACGTGTCTTCGTACTTGGCCTTGATCACCTGCACCTGGCCGACAATGTCTTCACCGGGGGGTGGCAGTGGCAGTTCCAGCGCAGCAGCGGGGCCCGCTACCAGCAGGGCGGCCAGGGACAGGCTACGGGTGACGGCAGGAAAGCGCGGCAACATCCGGTAAATCCTTCGAAAGGTGGGTCAAGAGGATCGATTGTACACCCGCACCGATGCAAGCGGGAGGCATTGGCGGTATGCAAGCGTTTCAGATGATGAAAGGTGTGACAGTTTGCCCGTCAAAGCTGCGGCCACACCGGGCGCATGCCGCGCCGCTGGGCGTCGAGAATGGCACGGCACAGCGCGCACAGACGGTTGTCGCGGTAGATCGAGCGCTGCACGCCCGACCAGCGCGGCTGCGCGGGCAGCAGGCCGCCACACAGGGTACGGTCGACCGGCACGCCAAGCTCAAGCTGGCGAGCGGCCAGGTGGACGCGGATTTCCTGGCAGGCAAACAGGTCGAGCTGTTCGTCAGGCTCGATCAGTTGGTAGGCATAAAGGGACCAGGCAGGGCGCGGCATCGGGGGCTCTCGAAACGGGGGGCGCAACCTTAGCCGAAACCCGCCCCCGTTTAAAGCGTCACAGCAAGGGTTTTATCTTCGGCCAGGCATTTTCCAGCAAGCGCTGCTGGGCACCTTGCGCCGGATGGATGCCATCGGCCTGCATCAGCTCCGGCACACCCCCCACGCCCTCAAGGAAAAAAGGCACTAATGGCACCTGTTTGTCTGCCGCCAACTGCTCATACACCTGGGCAAACGCCGTGGTGTAGCGCACGCCATAATTGGGCGGCAGGCGCATACCCAGCAGCAGCACCTTGGCACCCGCTTGCCGAGCGCTCTCGATCATCGAAGCAAGATTTTGTTGCAATTGCTGCGGCGGCTGCCCGCGCAGCCCGTCATTGCCGCCCAACTCCAGCACAACCACGGCCGGCTTGTGCGCTGCAAGCAGCGCCGGCAGCCGCGCCTGGCCTCCGGCGCTGGTGTCACCACTGATCGAGGCATTGACCACCTGATCATCGAAACCTTCGTCCTTGAGCCGGGTCTGCAACAAAGAGACCCACCCCTGGCGGCTATCCAGGCCAAAACCGGCGCTGATACTATCGCCAACCACCAGCACCGTTCCCGCCGTGGCGCTCTGGGCCAGGCAATACAAGGCCAGACCGGCACTCAACCACCACATTCGCATTGGATTCTCCATGGGCCCCAGCATTCTCGTTGCGCAGAACCTTAGCAAAGTGGTCCCCAGCGCGGAAGGCGACCTGACCATCCTCCACGCACTTTCTCTCGACCTCGCCCAGGGCGACAGCCTGGCCATCGTCGGCGCTTCGGGCTCAGGCAAGTCGACCTTGCTCGGCTTGCTGGCCGGCCTCGACCGCCCCAGCGCCGGCAAGGTCATCCTCGCCGGGCACGACCTGGGGCCACTGGACGAAGACCAACGCGCCCGTGTGCGCGCCGAGCATGTCGGGTTCGTGTTCCAGTCGTTCCAGCTTCTCGACAGCCTTAACGCACTGGAGAATGTCATGCTGCCGTTGGAGCTCGACGGGCGCCGCGATGCCCGCGAGCACGCCCGCACCCTGCTCGAACGGGTTGGCCTGGGCAAGCGCCTGAGCCACACGCCGCGCCAGCTGTCCGGCGGTGAACAACAGCGGGTGGCCATCGCCCGCGCCTTCGCCGCACAACCTGCCGTGCTGTTCGCCGACGAGCCCACCGGCAACCTCGACAGCCATACCGGCGAGCGCATCAGCGACCTGCTGTTCGAATTGAACAAGGAGCGTGGCACCACCCTGGTACTGGTCACCCATGACGAGCGCCTGGCCCGCCGCTGCCGGCGCCTGATCCGCCTGGACGCGGGGCGCCTGGTAGCCCCCGTGGAGGTCTGAGCCCGATGACCAGCATGCCCTTCTCCCGACTGTGCGGCCTGGCATTACGCCAGTTGCTGCGCGACATCCGCGCCAGCGAAGTGCGCGTGCTGTTCTTTGCCCTGCTGGTAGCCGTAGCCGCCAGCACCGCAATCGGTTACTTCGGCGCCCGCCTCAACGGCGCCATGCAACTGCGCGCCAGCGAGTTCCTCGGCGCCGACCTAGTGCTGCAGGGCAGCTCACCGGCCCGCGACGAGCAGATCAGTGCAGGCACATCACTCGGATTGCGCCACGCACAGGTGGTCGAGTTCACCAGTGTGGTGGGCGGCGATAGCGGCATCCAGTTGTCCAGCGTCAAGGCCGCCGACGGCGCCTACCCCTTGCGCGGGCAAGTCCGCAGCGCCGCAGCACCCTATGCCGAAGAAACCCCCGGCGGTGGCCCGGCGCCCGGCGAGGCCTGGGTAGAATCGAGGTTGCTGGCCGCGCTGGGGCTGTCGATCGGCGACAGCATCGATGTGGGCATGAAAACCCTGCGCATGAGCCGTGTACTGACCTACGAACCGGACCGCGCCAATAATTTCTACAGCCTGACCCCTCGGGTAATGATGAACCTCACGGACCTGCAGGCGACCGGGGTGATCCAGCCCGGCAGCCGGGTGACCTACCGTGACCTGTGGCGAGGCGACATCGACGCACTGGCCCAGTATCGCCAGGCCGTGGAAAAAGACCTGGCGGCCAGCCAGCGCCTGCGCGACACCCGCGATGGCAACCGGCAGATCGGTGGCGCCTTGAGCAAGGCCGAGCGCTATCTGAACATGGCCAGCCTGGTGGCGGTACTGCTGGCCGGCGTTGCCGTGGCCATGTCGGCCAGCCGATACGCCGCGCGGCGCCTGGATGCCAGTGCGCTGCTGCGCTGCCTTGGCCTGTCCCGGCGGCAAGCGCTGGGCCTGTACTGCCTGCAACTGGCCATGCTTGGCCTGGTGGCGGCCGTGGCAGGCGCCCTGCTCGGCTGGCTGGCACAGCTGGGCCTGTTCCGGCTGCTGCATGGCCTGCTGCCGAGTGTGGTGCCACCGGGCGGCATCTTGCCGGCGCTCGCCGGTATGGGCACCGGGCTGGTGGCCCTTGCTGGCTTCGCCTTGCCGCCGCTCGCCGCCCTCGGCCAGGTGCCGCCGCTGCGCGTGTTGCGCCGCGACCTGCTGCCGGTGCCGCCCAGCAGTTGGCTGGTGTATGGCGCTGCGTTGCTGGCCCTGGGCCTGATCATGTGGCGCCTGAGCCTCGACCTGCTGCTGACGTTCGCACTGCTGGGCGGCGGCCTGGTCGCCGCCGTGGTACTCGGCGGCCTGTTGCTGCTCGGGCTCCGCAGCCTGCGCCAACTGCTGGTCGGCGCACCGCTGGCCTGGCGCCTGGGGCTGGGGCAGCTGTTGCGTCACCCCTTGGCAGCCGCTGGCCAGGCCCTGGCGTTTGGCCTGATCCTGTTGGCCATGGCGCTGGTTGCACTGCTGCGCGCCGAACTGCTCGACACCTGGCAGGCGCAACTGCCCAAGGACGCGCCGAATCACTTTGCCCTGAACATCCTGCCAGATGATCGCGAGCCGTTCGCCCAGCGCCTGCGGCAGGTCAATGCGGCCTCGGCGCCGCTATACCCGGTGACACCCGGCCGCCTGATCCAGATCAACCAGCAACCGGTGCAACAGGTCGTCAGCAAGGACTCTGCCGGCGAGCGGGCCGTACAACGCGACCTCAGCCTGACCTGGGCCGCCGAGCTACCCGACGGCAACGCGCTGACGGCGGGCAACTGGTGGCAGGCACTGCCTTCCGGCGATGAGGTGCCCGGTGTATCGGTCGAGGCAGAACTGGCCACCAGCCTGAAGCTGCAACTGGGCGACCTGCTGACCTTCGACATCGGTGGCCAGCAACGCCAGGCCCGGGTCAGCAGCCTGCGCAGCGTGCACTGGGACAGTTTCCAGCCGAACTTCTACATGATCTTCCAGCCTGGAACGCTGCAGGGGTTACCCACCACTTACCTCACCAGTTTCTACCTGGCCCCAGGTCATGACCTGGATGTGGTCGCCCTTTCCCGGGCCTTCCCGGCAGTGACCATCCTTCAGGTCGACGCCTTGCTTGATCAACTGCGCAGCATCCTCGCCCAAGTCACCCTGGCGGTCGAGTATGTACTGTTGTTCGTGTTGGCGGCGGGGCTGGCCGTGCTGTTCGCCGGCTTGCAGGCAACGCTCGACGAACGCATCCGCCAGGGCGCCTTGCTGCGTGCGCTGGGTGCGGCGCGGCCGTTGCTGGTCAAGGCGCGGCGTATCGAGTTTGGCCTTCTGGGCGCGGCCAGCGGGTTACTGGCCGCACTCGGTTGCGAGCTGATCACGCTGGTGCTGTACCGCTACGCCTTCGACCTGCAGTGGCACCCGCACCCATGGCTGCTGGTACTGCCACTGGTGGGGGCGGTGCTGGTGGGTGGCGCTGGGGTGCTGGGCACACGGCGGGCGCTCAATGCCAGCCCGTTGACGGTGTTGCGGGAGGGGTAAGAAACACCGTGAATGGCCGCTACAGGCAATCGCCGATCATTGCCCGTAGCGGATGCTGTTCACGTACCACGCCGCATCCCCGGTCGGGGTCTTCACCACCACCTCATCGCCCTCCGCCTTCTTGAGCAAGGTATCAAGAAGAATGACGTGGCCATTTGCATTTCATCGGGCAAGCCGAACCCGAAACTCACAGCGTTGAAGATGCCAAGTGTGCAGTCTTGAAACTTGGCATTACCTCGTCTGCCAAATATTTAAAACATTACAAAAGAGAGTTCAGACTCCCTTCTCGACCAGACCAAACATACATTTTCTGACTGCAAGGGCTGGATTGATTTTCTCGACAAAGAGCAAAAATATTCAGATTATTATGAGGCCGACGCAATCGCAGGCTCTTACCATTTCCGCACTGCGTCGGACTATCGAGACACCTACATCGATACTGACCCACGCTTCTATGCCGCCCCTCAGCTTGCCTATAAGGAATGGAATGGATGGAATGATTACTTGGGACTGGGCAAGGAAGCACTCCCCAAATAGGAAGATGCACGGGATTTAGTACGAAACGCGGGCATAACAACTCGGGCGGCTTACATTAAGTTGAGCGCCGAGAACCCCCGCCTCCCCAGAGGCCCCGAAGCTACCTAGAAGAAAATGTGGCACGGGTGGCCGCATTTTCTGGGACTGGCCCAGAAACCCTATGAGCACCATCATGAGGCCCAGGCTGCCGCTCGGGCACTCGGCATCGTCACGAAGGATGAATATCTTGCGTGTTATTCGGAAGATACTCGCCTACCCCAATCACCAGATAAAAAACATCCCGACTGGAAAGACTGGGAAGACTTCTTGGGAGGGCAACCTAAGTACTCCACTAACGAAGAAGCCACTGCTACCGTCATCAAACTCGGGATCGATGTTAACAAATGATTATTTGACACGCTTCAGCGAAGACCCCATGCTGCCCAAAAGGCCAGAAATCTTCTATCAGCGAGCATGGCCGAAGACCGGATGGCGCGCTTTCCTTTTTGGAGCATTCTACCCAACGATGCGCGCGGCAGCTGCCGCCGCACGTGGCTTGGGCATTATTTCAATTACCGATTATGGGCGGCTTCGGCACGGAGACCCAAAACTTCCGGGCGCCCCTCATGAAGTCTATAAAGATTACACCTCTTGGGCCGAATTTATCTTGCCCGAGAAATGCTCCACCCTTGAAGAAACCAAATTTGCCGTAAAGTATATCTTGGCAGCAAAGACAGCAAAGAGTATCGAGAAAAACAACCGAAACACCCATGCCTCCCTGCGAATCCCGATCGGAGTTTCCCTCATGACTCGGTAGACTGGTTTGACCTGTGCGACATCATTAAGCCTTACCCCTACGAAGAAGCCATTGAAAAACTGCAAGCGCTCGGCCTTAGCTCCGCCGCAGAGTACAAGGCCTCTATCGTTGAAAGTGGCGACAACCGTTTCCCACTCGCACCTAACAAGGTATGCGTGGATTAACTGGACTGCTTTCCTTGGAAAGACCGAACTATATATTATTTCGACTTTGCGCGCACCTCATGAGCAGTGGCAAGCGGCAATCGTAAAATTCTTACGCAGTGTCAGGGGTGCTTCACCCAAAGAGAACTACATTGTTCGCTACGTTCGCGATTTTCTCGCTCTTAGGAAAATCGGTCGACACCCAACAGACATTTTCACATCAAACCGCTTCAACACCGATGAGTTTAAACTCTATATCACCACCCTGAAGGAAACACTACAGCGCAAGGTGGTTAACGTGCTCAGGATTTCTCTGAGCACTATATTAAAAGCAACTTGAGCATTGAGTGCAAAGATACTCGCGAACGTATCATGATTGAAGGCACCCGGGATCCATTCATGGTGATTAACCCGGCAATGGCACCCATTTTTCAGCCAAGCGAAACCGTCAAACCTTGCCTAGCGTTCCACCACAGCCGGCAGCACACCTGGAGAGCGACGAGCGTTGGAATACATCAGCTCTGAAGCCTTTTTCACTAAGCGCTCACTCACGCGTGGCCCACGAGGCGAGGTGTGCAGGCCAAACAATGACGAGCTCTTCCGACCAGATACGATGAAGGCGATTGATAAGGCCTTGAAGCATCTCTAGCCTTCCGCCCCGCCGCGCTTGCGAGTTCCCAGCCTGTATACCAAGACTGCACCATTTACGGTGGTGCAGTTGACCTCACCCTTCTCCGCCGAGTTAGAGATCGATCATGAGCAACACTGCGTGAAAACCCACCTTAGCTCATCGCACTCAGCCTTCTTCAGCGTGGTAGGCTTCTACGGAGGATACGTGGTGGCTCAAGACTCTCAGCCGAAAGGGTATAAATGTCACCATCATCATGCAGTCGTCGAGCGTCCGATAGAGGAGCGCTCGGTGCCCCGATCAACAATAGGAGCCGAGATTGGCCACCAACATCATCACCCGCGCAGGCCATAACGCTCTGAAGACAGAGCTCGACCATCTCTGGCACACCTATCGCCCCGAGATCACCCAAAAGGTGACTTGGGCCGCCTCTCTTGGAGATCGGAGCGAGAACGCTGATTATCAATACAATAAAAAATTACTGCGTGAAATTGATCGACGCATTCGCTATCTCAGAAAGCGGCTTGAGGATATCCGCGTCGTCGACTACTCCCCAGAGCAGGAAGGCAGAGTATTCTTCGGCGCCTGGGTCGAAATCGAAAATGAGGGCGGTGAGAGCAGGCGATTCAGGGTTGTTGGCTACGATGAGATCTATGGGCGAAATGACTACATCTCAATTGACTCCCCCATGGCTCGTGCGCTTTTGAAAAAAGAAGAAGGCGATGCGGTGGTGGTGCAGACGCCTACAGGCGAAGCAACCTGGTATATCGCAAGCATATCTTATGAACAGCATACGCCCTCACAACCGTAACTGTGTGTTCCTGTCGATAGGTACATCTGGGATCGTTTATCCGGCTGCAAAACTCCCGCTTTGCGCCCTTGGCCACGGAGCTACCGTCGTTGATATCAATCCAGTGCCTTTTGATGTCAGCGGCCAGGAGCATTTTCTTCTTGGCCCAGCATCGACCAAGATGCAGAGCTTGCTTCACGACGCTTTTGGTGACATCCCAGCGCTCTAGCTTGAGAGAGAGCCGTATGAGATTCGCTTTTTTCCTCACCCTGCTCAGGGGCGCCCAGGATTGCCGTCTTTATTTTGGGCGCCTATCAGGACGACTCGCACGGTGTGCCTTCAAGTGCTCCATCTCGTCGTTCTAGGACATGACGAACTTCTGGAAGTCCCGGAAGTGTGGCCCTGCGGCCAAGCGGGCCGAGCCTGCGCTTGCAGCCGAAAATCGCTGTCGCCATGGCTCAGGAATGGTGTCTTCAATTACCAGACGCTGGCCGCTGAGATTGAATTTCGATGGCATTGATCAGTTCCTGGCCCGTCAGCTCATCTCCGGACAGCAACTCAGCCATGGCCTGGTCAACCTCGTCGAGCTCCAGGAGCGGGATTTCGGCACGAGCATCTCCGGGCCGCAAATTAGGGAGCGCCCACAATGCTCTGCGTTTCGCGATCTCCAGCCGGCGCATCTGATTACTGAAATGCCAATCAGCTTAACTGACTGGCATTAGGCCATAGACCAGGTTTTTTCTTCTTTGCCCCTACTGCCAGTTGGCTGCAATCACAACATTAAGCTGATCCTTCTGCGCTTGCGTCAGATCAATCTCACCACTTGCAGGCGCTCCGAAAGCAGCCATGGCGTTGACGAGATTATCGACCTGATTGACGTACAAGGAGACACTACCTGTCTGTATTGCATCTAGCTGACGGTTAGAGTTCGAGTACCAGCCTTGGACGGTAATGCTGTCTTCCGAGCCAATCACGTCGATCACTAAGTTTGATACTTGGCGGGAAAGCCAAAGACTATCTTTAGTGATGCCTTCCAGGCTCAGAATGTCACGATCTGAGGCCGCTGAAACAGATAGATTGTCGATAGTATCCCGCCCGTCACCAAGCCCAAATACGTAGGTGTCGTTACCAGCACCACCATTCAGTGCGTCATTACCAGCACCGCCATCGAGGAGGTCATCACCGGCATCACCGTATAACTGATCAGCCCCCTCACCGCCCAATACCAGGTCGTTGCCGTTGCCGCCGTACAGGACG